>DASZNC010000156.1:0-48499 GCA_035551615.1 Acidimicrobiales bacterium | reverse complement strand
ACATGGCCGAGGTGTACGCCTCGGCCTTGGGGATAGGACCGGGCGACGTCTTCTACGGGCCGCTGCCGATGCACCACCTGTCGGGAACGATCGTCGCCCCATTGGTGCCGTTGGTGGCGGGGGCCTCGACGGTGGTGGACCCGGTGTTCTCGGTGTCCCGGTTCTGGCCCCGGGTCCACGAGGTGGGCGCCACCCACACGGTGCTGGTCGGGGGCATGCCCCAGATGCTCTGGCAGCGCCCGGTCGACGAGTTGGAAGCCGGCAACCCGCTGCGGGCCGCCGTCGCCATCCCGGTGCCGGCGGAGATTCACGATGCCTTCGAGCGCCGATTCGGGCTCACGATCGTGGCCGGATACGGCTCCTCGGAAGCGGGCCAGGTCACGTTCTCCTCGGTCGACGAACCGGTGGCGCCGGGTACGGCCGGCCGACCGATGCCGTCCCACGAGGTGATGGTGGTGGACGACGGTGACACACCGGTGCCGGCCGGTGAAGTGGGCGAGATCGTGGTCCGGCCCCGTCGCCCCCATGTCATGTTCGAGGAGTACCGGGGTAATCCCGAGGCCACCGTGGCCGCCACCCGCAACCTCTGGTTCCACACCGGCGACCTGGGCCGTTTCGACGGCGACGGGAACCTCACGTTCGCCGATCGCAAGAAGGACTACCTCCGCCGGCGGGGCGAGAACATCTCCTCGTTCGAGGTGGAGACGGCGATGGCCACCCACCCGGCGGTGGCGGAGATCGCAGTGGTCGGGGTGCCGAGCGAACTGGGCGAGGACGAGGTCAAGGCCTACGTGGTGCTGCGCGACGGCGCCCCGATCGGTGAGGTCGAGCTCCTGCACCATGCGGCCCGCACGATGCCGCACTTCGCCGTGCCCCGCTACATATCCATCCTCGGCAGCCTGCCCCGCAGCGCCGTCGGGAGGGTCCAGAAGTTCCTGCTCCGCGACATGCACTCCTCGGCTCCGGGCTGGGACCGGGAGCAGCACGGATATTCGTTGAACCGGCACAACATCGACGAGTTCATCTCCGACCCGGGCCGCTTCTCGAATGCGGCTCCCGGCGATCGCCGGGCGGACACCCGGTGACGCCGCCGTTCCTGACCGTGGAAGGGAGGCTCGGGTCATGAGCCGAAGAGCAGTGATCGCGGGCATCGGCGAGGTACCGCTGACGCCAGCCGGGTCGATGCGAGCCGGTGACCGCATGACGGTCGAAGCGGCGTTGGCGGCCATGGCCGACGCCGGCCTACCGCCATCGGCGGCCGACGGCGCCATCAAGTACACGTACGACACCGCCATCAACACCTACGCCCTGCTCGCCAACCTCGGGTCCGAGGACATGCGGATCGCGGTCGAGGTCCCTTTCGGCGGTGGCTCCTGCGCGGCGATCACCGACGTGGCCCGAATGGCGATCGAGTCGGGCCGGGCGGACGCCGTCCTCTGCACCCGTACCGTGCTGGGCCAGGACTGGATCAAGCAGCTGTCCACCGCCGACCCGATTCGCCCGTACTACATGGACACGGCGAACTATCTCCGGCCGGTCGGTTGGGTCGGCTATCTCGGGATCTTCGCCAACTGCTACTCGGAGTACACAGCGAGGTACTCCATGCCGAGGGAAGCACTCCTGGCGGCCATCAACCTGATGCGGGCCAACGCCTCGCAGAACCGGTACGCGGTCGAGACCCGACCCCTGACGGCCGCCGAGTACCTGGCCGCCCCGCTGACCGTCGGTCCCTTCACCCGCCACGACGAGTTCGCCCTGGCCGACGCCAGTTGCGCCATTCTGGTCACGAGCGAGGACCGGGCCCGAGCGACCGGCCGTCCATACGTCCTCATCGAGGCATCGGCCCAGTCCCAGGGTCCCCGCCCGCAGGCCTACTTCGACTCGCGCGCCGTCACCGGCAACGAGCAGAATCCCGGTACCTCGGTGGCCCGTTCGCTGTACGCCCAGAGTGGTCTGAGACCCGACCACATCGACGTCGGGCTCGTCTACGACTGCACCAGCTTCACCTTGCTGTACGGGGCCGAACAGTTCGGTCTGATCGGGCCCGGAGAGTCGGCCGAACGGATCACCGCCGGGGACTTCTCGGTCGGCGGATCGATACCGCTCAATCCGCACGGCGGCGAGCTGGCGGCCGGGTACACCCACGGCTTCCGTAACACCCTGGAGGCCGTTCGCCAACTTCGAGGCGACGCCGAGCAGCAGGTACCGGATGCCGAGTTCGCCCTGGTGTGCGGCCCGCCGGCGTCGGTCACCTCCGGCCTCATCCTGCGGAAGGGACCAAGTTGACCGGCGAGATGATCGAAGCCTGTGACGTGCGATCGGGCGGCGACGGAATGGCGATCCAGTACCGACGGCTCCTGGCCGAGCGCCGCCGGCCCATCTGCCCGATCTGCCGGGACTGCGGCCGGGCCCAGTTCCCTCCCATGCTGATCTGCCCGCAGTGCGGTTCGAGCGAGATCGACTGGCGAGACGTGGGCGGGAGCGGCTCCATCAGGACCTGGGTGCCGGTCCACACCTCGACCACCACCGACGGGTTCACGATCCCGAAGTGGCTGCTCGCAGACACGCCGTACAGCTCGGTGTTCGTGCAACCCGACGCGCTCACGCAGGACCTGCGGCTGCCCAGCCTCATGACCGGGGTGGACCCGAGCCGGCTGGCGGCGGGGGCCCGGGTCGTATTGGAAGTGGGCGGCGACGACCAGCATCCGGTCGTCACATCCCGCCTGCTCGATGAGCCGACAGAGATCGAAGAATGAAGCGGTGGTGGGAGGATTTCGAGGCGGGCGAGACCATCGTGTCGCACGGCCGCACCCTCAGCGCCGCGGATTTCCTGGCCTGGGCCGGAATCGAACACGACTACGCGTCCATCCACTTCGACGAACCGATGATGGAGTCGACACCGTTCGGCGGCCGGATCGCCGCCGGGTTCATCGCCCTCAACCTCTCGGTCGGCCTCTTCGGTCAGGGCCAGTGGGACTGGTACTGGCCGAGCGGCGCAGACGAGACCGAATCCTGGGAGGACCTGCGTTTCACCCGACCGGTGTTCATCGGCGACACCCTCCGCTGCCGACGGCGCATCGACGGGCTCACCGCATCAGATCCGTACTCCGGCCGTATTGTGCACGATGTCGAGGTGCTCAACCAGCACGATGAGGTGGTGATGTCCGGTCGCGAGACGCTCAGGGTGGCCCGGCGGCCGGTAGACGGAGCCTGAGCCGTCGGGAATCGGCTCGGATCAGGCGGCGCCGACCGGGATCGGAATTCGGTACAGCGAGGCAGCCGTTTCGTAGAATACCTTGCGGACGAGGGCGTCCGGCAGGCCGGCGGTCGCCCGTTCGGCCATCTCGCGGGGTCGGTCGGCTGGTGAAGCCGGACCGGGCGACAGGCTGGTCGGATGGGGGAAGTCGGTCTCGAACATGAGATTGTCGGGCAGCACCTCGGCGCACCGCCGGAACGCCTCCTCCTCGAACCAGAAGGTGCCATAGATCTGCCGGCGGAGGTAGAAGCTGGGCAGCTCCATATCGGGCCGGTCCCGGAATCCGCCGTAGCTCTTCCAGTGCCAGTCCAGCGACTCCAGCAAGTAGGGAAGCCACCCGGCACCGCTTTCCACCGACACGATCTTCAGGTCCGGGAACCGGGCACACACACCGGTGCAGATCATGTCGCTGACGGCGCGGGCGTTGCTGAGCATCCCGACACTGTTGATCCGCGTGTGGTGGGGGCCGTCGGCCCCCGCCTTGGCCGCCAGTTCCTCGGGGTCCTGATTGAATCCGATGTGAAAGTTGATCGGTAGGGCCCGTTCCTCGGCCATGGCCAGGACCGGGGCCCAGTAGTCGTCCCAGAGCGGCGGCAACCCGGCCCGGGTCGGATCGGCGGCCAGGAGCACACCCCGGTGGCCGAGGGCGGTGGCCCGCTCGAGCTCGGCCGCCGAGGCGTCGCCATCCCAGAACGGGAGCATCATGATCGGGATCAGCCGGGCCGGGTCGGCGGCCGCGAACTCGGCGATGAAGTCGTTGTAGGCCCGCACGCAATCGATGGCCAGGTTCGGGTCCAAGGCGGTAAAGGCATGGGTCGAGAAGGCGACCAGGTTGGGGTAGAGCACCTGGGCGTAGATGCCGTACTCGTCCAGGCGCTGCAGCCGGGCAGTGGCATCCCACGCCCCCCGGTCGGCCTCGTCGAGGGACTTGGGGTGCGAGGGGGGGAAGTCGGGCCACCCGGCCATGGCGTAGATGGCTTCTCCAAACAGCCGGTACCGGCCGACCTGCCATTTGCGTTGGCCCGTGGCCTGGTCCCACTCCAGGTGCGGCACGTCGTCGCCCCACTTGCGGCTGACCCGGGACGTCCACAGGTCGGCCGGCTCGGTTACATGGCTGTCGCTGTCGACGAGCGGCAGATCGGCGGGCTCGCTCATGGCTGGCCACCTCCCGGGATCGATATAGTCTTAATATACACCTATATGATTCTCGGGGCCCGGTGCCGCAGGTGACCGCTCGAGGCGCGGCCGCCAGCGATGTCGACGTCGACGCCGATGTGCTGGTCATCGGGGCCGGCATGGCCGGCCTGACGGCGGCCGCCACCGCCGCCGCATACGGCGGCCGGGTGGTCGTCGTCGAGGCGGCCACCGATGTCGGCGGGTCGGCCGCCTTGTCCGGCGGCCTGCTCTGGACGGCCCGCTCCTTCGAGGCGCTCCGGACCGAGAACCCCCGGGGGTCACCCGAGCTGGGCCGGGTCCTGATGGAGGGTTTCGCCGAGGGGGTGGAATGGATCCGATCGCTCGGGATCGAGGTGGGTCCGGAGACCACCCCGCTCCAGATTCCACACGGGCGGGGCCGGGTGGTCGACATCATCGGCTACCTGCAGGCCTGCCGGAGAGTCGTGCTCGATGGCGACGGCATCGTGGTCCTGAACGCCCGCGTCCGTCGCCTGCGCTTCCACCGGGACGCCGTCGCCGGCGCCGTGGTGGCGGATCGCGACGGCGACCTCGTCGTGTCGGCGCGGTCGACGATCCTGTGTACCGGCGGGTTCCAGGGCGACCGGCAACTGCGCCGGGACCACATCGGCGCCGGGGCGGCCGACATCGTGGTGCGGTCCAATCCGTACAGCGACGGGGCCGGTCTGCGCCTGGCGGCGACGGCCGGAGCCGCCACCTCGACCGATATGCACGGCTTCTACGGCCACGTGCTGGCCCGTCCCCTCGCCCGGGCGTTCGAGCCGAGGGACTTCATCCGCCTGTCGCAGTCGATCTACAGCGGCTTCGGCATCATCGTCAACGTCGAGGGCCGGCGTTTCGTGGACGAGAGTCGGGGCTACTACCGCAACGCGCAGGCGCTGGTGGGCCAGCCGCAACAGCGCGCCATCGTGATCGGCGACCGGTGGGTCCGGGAGACCTACGCCACCCAGCGCACGTCACCGGGCATGGAGCACTGGGACCGCCCGAAGGAAGCCGAAGCCGAGGGGTGCCGCGTCGCTTCGGCCGACGACCCGGTCGGCCTGGCCGAGCGGGTGGCCGAATGGGGCTACCCGGGGCCGGCGGTGGCCGCCACTCTGGCCGACTACAACCGGGCCGTGTCGGGCGGCACCGACGTCCTGACCCCGGCTCGGTCCCACAACCGGGTGGCCCTGGTGGCCCCGCCCTTTTTCGCTGTCGAAGTCCAACCGGCGATCACCTTCACCCATGGAGGCATCGCCATCAACGATCGAACCGAGGTCCTGGATCGCCGCAGTCGGACCGTGCCCGGCCTGCTGGCCGCCGGGGCCGACGCCGGCGGCGTCTACAGCGAGGGCTATGCCGGCGGCCTGTCAATGGCTCTGGTGTTCGGCCGGCGGGCGGCCTTCAGCTCGGCTGCGGTGACGAGTTGACCCCGGTCGATCCCAGCCTGCTGAGGGCGGAGCGGCCGAAGAAGCTGGCCGAGAACGTGGCCGCCGCGATTCTCAACTACATCACGTCCAATCGGTTGGAACCGGGTGCCCCGCTACCGTCCGAGGCCAATCTCCTGAGAATGTTCGGTGTGGGGCGGGGTTCGTTGCGAGAGGCGGTCCGCATCCTGGAGATACACGGTCTGCTCAGCATCCGGTCCGGTCGGTACGGCGGCCCCGTCGTCGGGGCGGTGACCGGCGACCGGTTCGGCGCGTCGACAGGGATGTACCTGCATGCCCTGGGTACCACCGTGCAGGAGGTGCTCGAGGCCAGGCTGACACTCGAGCCGGCCCTGGCCCACGCCGCCGCTCTACGGGTCCACGTCGAACCAGCCATCTCGGAGTACCTGGAGCCGTTCGCCACCGAGAATCGGCGGTCGCGCGACCAGGTGGCGGAGCTGCCGTTCGTCCCGACGCCGAGCGATTTCCACTGGGCGCTGGCCGAAGGTCTGGGCAACGGGCCACTCCGGCTGATGTCCCACGCCATGAGCGAGGTGTACTCGCACACCGCCAAGGGGGTGGTGTTCCTGCCGGCCGAGGCCGATGCCATCAACCGGGCCCACGTCGACATTGCCCAAGCGATCGTCGCCGGGCGGGCCGACGACGCCAACCGGACGATGCGGGACCATCTGGTGCAGGTCCATTCCGTCTTGGAGGACCGCTACCGGGAGCTGTTGCCCCGCCGCATACCGTGGCCCTAGAGGTGCGCGCGCGACTCCGCTTCGATCTCGGCCACCCGCAGCCGGTCGAACAGCTCCCGCATCCTGTCGATCTCCGCCGCCGGGGGCAGCACATACGGTTCCCGCAGGACGCCGTTCCCGCCGGGGCCACCCAGTACGAGTAGCCCCATCTTGATCCAGCGGGCGGTGGACGGGTGCCACCGCTTGACCCCCCGGCCCAGTTCCAGGACGAACCGGTGGAGACGTGCCGTCTCCTCCCGGGTGCCGTCCCCGATCACACTGCGGGCCAGGCGCTGCATGGTGAACGGGATGAGATTCGGTTCGGCGGCCAGCAGGCCGTGACACCCGATCAACAGACCGTCCACCATCGTCCGCATCGACGTGTACAGGCGTATCTCCCGGTCGACGGCGGCGGCGAGGGCGTCTTGGATCTCGAGGTGATAGTCGATCGGCATCACGATGTTGATGGCTTCGATGCTGGGGAACTGGCCACAGAGCGCGGCGAGCAGGTCCGGCGGTACCCGGTAGGAGGAGTTGGCGTGGACCGACAGTGCGATACGGCAGTCCAGCCGTTCGAGCAGGAAGCGGTAGTACCCGTCCAGTTCCGCCCGGGTCGGCTCCATGGCATGACCGGGATCAGGGGAGTAGAGCTGGACCAGGTCGACGCCTGCGTCGGCCGCAGCCGTGGCCACGCCGAGCATGGCCCTGGCCGTACGGGGCTCCGGTGGGTTGGCGGCCACCGGGACGCGTCCGGCCACGACTTCGACCCCGGTGCGGTACAGGGCGCTCAACTCGGGAAGGGTCAAAGCGTGGCCTTCCCCGGCCCCACCGCTGCCCAGGTAGATGCCGACGCCGGCCTGGCACATCTGGTCGACCAGTTGGGAGAAGGCGTCCAGGTCAATGTCGCCGTCGGAGGTGAACGGGGTTGCGACCATCGCGTACACGGTCAGGTCCTCGGGGGTGATCACGCAATACTCCTCTCCCTAGGGTCAAAGGGGTGAGCAACAAGGGTGGGGCCCGTTTCGATCGCTCTCAATAGTCTGGTTATCGACTATTGAGAGGTCGCGTGCTGCTGGGTAGATTATCTACCTTCGGATCTTCTCCACGGGAGTAGCAATGGGCATTCTGGACGGTCGGGTGGTTGTCGTGACCGGTGCCGGTAGGGGTATCGGGCGCGAGCACGCCCTCTTGCTGGCGTCTCTCGGTGCCCAGGTGGTCGTCAACGATCTGGGCGGCGGGACCGACGGCTCGGGGAGCGACCGGGGTCCGGCCCGCCAGGTCGTCGACGAAGCGATCGCCCTCGGTTACACCGCGGTCGAGAGCACCGACGACGTTGCTGAGCCCGAGGGCGCCCAGCATCTGATCGACCTGGCGGTCGACACCTTCGGCGACCTGCACGGCCTGGTCAACAACGCCGGCATCCTCCGGGATCGGACCCTGGCGTCGATGGACGACGACGACTGGGACACCTCGATCAGGGTCAACCTGCGCGGCGTCTTCGCTCCGACCCGGGCCGCCGCCCGGTACTGGAAGGATCGCTCCAAGGCGGGCGCGGCGGTGAGCGCATCCGTGGTCAACACCTCCAGCGAATCGGGGATTTTCGCTAATGCCGGGCAGAGCAACTACGCGGCCGCCAAGGCCGGTGTGGCCGCTCTCACCGAGGTGTGGCACAAGGAGCTCGGACGGTACGGGGTGCGGGTGAACGCCATCGTTCCGAGGGCCCGGACCCGACTCACCGAGAGCCTGGTGCGGGGACCCAGACCCGATGTGTTCGACAAGTGGGATCCGGCCAACGTCTCGCCGTTCGTGGCCTATCTGCTCAGCGAACGATGTGCCATCTCAGGTCAGCTCTTCCTGGTGTACGGGGGCCTGATCCAGCGGGCCGCCCCGTGGACGCTCGATCCGGACTGGCGGGTCGAGAGCGACAGCCGATGGGATATGGACGAGCTGGTGGCGGCCATGGAATCGGCCCCGGTGCCGACCAATGGGGAGCGGGACACGGGCACGGTTCGCTGATCGGTCGGGGAGCTATCGGCATGACCTTTGACCAGCACGTCGCCGTCGTCACCGGCGGGGCCAGCGGCATCGGGGCCGCCTGCGCCCATGCCTTCGCTGCGGCTGGAGCGACGGTCGTCATCGCGGATATCGATGAGCCCGGCGGTCAGGCGGTGGCCGCCGCCTGCCGGCGTGCCACCCCGGACAGCCGGTTCATCCGGGCCGATGTCCGGATACCGGACGACGTGACCGGACTATTCGCGCAGGTCGCCGGAGAACTCGGTCGGATCGATGTGGTCGTCAACAGTGCCGGAATCACCCGGGCCACCAGTCTGTTCGACATCACCCCGGACCACTGGGACGAGGTGATGCAGATCAACACCAGGGGGTCGTTCCTGTGCCTCAAGGCCGCCGCCTCGGTGATGAGAGAAACCGGGCGGGGTGGCTCGATCGTCAACATCTCGTCCATAGGCGGCAAAGGTTGGCCGGGCGCCTCCAGCCTGGCTTACTCGGCGTCGAAGGGCGCGGTGGTGATCATGACCCGTCGCGCCGCAGTCGAGTTGGCCCCGCTCGGGATCCGCGTCAACTGCATCTGTCCGGGCATCACCGACACCCCGTTGTACCGTCGCACGATCGCAGCCGTGGCCGACCGCCGCGGGGTGACCACCACGGAGGCCCATGAGGATCTGGTCGCCACCGTCCCGTTGTCGCGTCTGACCAGTCCGGAGGAGATCGCGGCGGGTGTCCTTTTCCTGTCGTCGCCGGCATCGGCCAGCACCACCGGGCAATCCCTGAACATCGACGGCGGCCTGGTCTTCGACTGACGGTCGTTGCCATGGACCAGTCCGCACGGCGGCTGTCAGAGGAAGATAAAGTCTAGGGATAAACTATCCGGGTATCACGAATGGAGGGGGAGTGTCGAATGTGGTTCAGGCCCAGTCCGGACGGACCGAGTGATCAATCGCTCCGCTCGGTGGAGCGGTATCTCGGCCCGTCGCCCTGGGCCGGGCAGGAGCCCGTCGGCCGGCGTGAGCCGCAGGCCTTCCTCGCCATCGCCGGCCACGACGGCGGGGAGGTGGGCGTGCATTTCCATGACGTCGATCAGTTCCAGTACTTCGTAGGCGGGAACGGCCATTTCGCCGGCCAGCCGGTCGGATCCGGGGTCGTGCACTATGCCGACCATCTCCGCCCCTACGGCCCCATTTCACCCGGCGACGGCGGTGTCACCTTCCTGACCCTCCGTGGCACCAGCGATCACGGCGCCTTCTACATGCCGGGCGCCCAGCCGGACCTCAAGGAGCGGCGGACCACTCGCACCACACCCGGTCGCAACGTCCACTTCGATCTGGCCACCACGCCGGTCGACGGCGCCGGCGAGTGGACGCGCCTCGTCGATGACTGTGACGGGCTGTGCATCGGCTTGATCGAGACCGGCGCCGGAGAACCGGTCGCCGGCTGGGCCGCTCCTCACGGAGATGCCTACGCCATTGTCGTATCCGGCCAGGTCGCCGACGAAGGCGAGGATCCGCTCGGTCCCGGCTGTTTCCGCTACGTCGCACCAGACGAGGTGCTCGACGGTTTGACCGCCAGTGGTGCCGGTGCCCGGTTGGCCATGCTGTGCCTTCCCGGAGCCCGCTTGTGACCGGCGATCTCATACCGGAGATCCGGGCCGGGGTGGCCACGCTGTGCCGGGGGTTCGACGACGACTACTGGTCGTCGTGCGAGCGGGAGCACCGGTTCCCTTCGGAGTTCTACGACGCCATGGCCAAGGCCGGCTGGATCGGTATCGCCATACCCGAGAAGTGGGGCGGCGGGGGGCAGGGCATCACGGCGGCGGCCGCCGTCTTGGAGGAGGTCGCCGCGTCGGGTGCCTGCATGAACGGCGCCTCCTCGGTCCACCTGTCGATCTTCGGCATGCACCCCGTAGTGATGCACGGCACCGACGAGATGCGGGCCCGTTACCTGCCGCCGGTGGCCGACGGCAGCCTGCACGTCGCGTTCGGAGTCACCGAGCCCGACGCCGGCACCGACACCACCAAGATCTCGACCCGCGCCGAACGGAGAGGCGACGGCTACGTCATCAACGGCCGCAAGGTCTGGACGACCAAGGCACTGGAGGCGGACCGGATCCTGCTGCTGACCCGCACCACGCCGCTCGATCAGGTCCGCAAGCGGACCGACGGCATGACGCTTTTCCTCGTCGACCGTCACGCTCCGGGAGTCGATGCCCGGCCCATCTCGAAGATGGGTCGTAACGCGGTGGCCTCCTGCGAAACGACCTATGAGGAAGTAGTCGTCCCCGAGTCGGATCGGGTCGGCGAAGAGGGACGGGGTTTCTACTACCTGCTCGACGGTCTGAATGCGGAACGCATCCTGATTGCGTCCGAGGCCGTCGGCATCGGCCGGGCCGCCCTGCGGCGGGCCGTCGCCTACGCCAACGAGCGGGTCGTGTTCGACCGGCCGATCGGCAAGAACCAGGGCATCGCCTTCCCGCTCGCCGAGGCCCACGCCAAGCTGCGGGCGGCCGGCCTCATGGTCGCCGAAGCGGCCCGCCTGATCGACGCCGGCCAGCCGTGCGCCGAAGAGGCCAACCTGGCCAAATACCTGGCCGCCGAAGCCGGGTTCTTCGCCGCCGATCGAGCCGTTCAGACCCACGGCGGGTTCGGATATGCGACGGAGTACCACGTAGAGCGCTACTTCCGGGAGTCGAGACTGCCCCGCATCGCCCCGATCAGCCAGGAGTTGATTCTCGCCTACGTGTCCGAGCACGTGCTCGGGCTGCCCCGGTCCTACTGACCGGATGAGATGGGGGGCGGACGTCGTCGAAGGGCAATTCCAGGGTCATCCCGGCCTCGTGTACTCGTCCCGGCCCCGTTCGGCTCTGGAGATGCTCGACGGCACCGACCGTTGGCCCGACCGCGAGTACCTGATACAGGGAGAGCGCCGGATCACCCACGCCCGGCTACGCGAATCGATCCCGGCCGCAGCCGGTCGGTTGGCCGCATCCGGCGTCGGTCCCGGCGACCGGGTCATGATCCTGGCCTACAACAGCCCCGAGTTCGTCATCGCCCTCTGGTCCATCTGGTGGCTGGGCGCGGTGGCTGTATTCGGCAACCGCTGGTGGCATCCGGGCCAGACGGAGAGAGCCCTGGCCGAGACCGGGTCCCGGCTGCTGATCACGGACCGGTCGGACCGCGCCTCGCCGGTTCCGGCCGTCCCGATCAGCGATCTCGGGCACCCGGCGGGCCCGGCAGCCGCGTCGGCGCCGCCCGATGATGAGGACGCGCCTGCGCTCATCGTCTTCACCTCCGGGAGCACCGGCGCCCCGAAGGGTGTCGTCCTGTCGCACCGGTCGGTCGTCGCCAACCAGCAGAACCTGCTCGTCCGCCAGGGGCGGATGCCCGGCGGGCCACGCGATGACGCCCCGCCGACCGTCCTGCTCGTGTGCACGCCCCTGTTCCACATCGGTGGCGTTTCGCACATGCTGACTCCATTGATCACCGGTGGGACGCTCGTTCTGACCGAAGGCCGGTTCGACCCACGACAGGTGCTGGATCTGATCGAGCGGGAGCGCATCCATGTGTTCGGCGGGGTGCCCACGATGGCCATACGGGTCATCGAGCATCCGGAGTTCAGCCGGTTCGACCTCAGCAGCCTGCGGGCCTTCCCGCTCGGGGGCGCTCCGGTGGCAGAGGCCCTGCTGCACCGCCTGGCCGCCAAGGTCCCGCAGTTGGGCCGGCGCGGCCTGGCCAACACCTGGGGGATGACAGAGTCCGGTGGTTACGTGACGGCCGGCAATTCCGCCGACATGGCCCGCTTCCCGGGAACGGTCGGTCGCCCGTACCCATGTGCCGAGATCCGCATCGCCCCGGACGCCGACGGCCCTTCGGGTGAGGTGCTGGTCCGGTCCCCGACAGTCATGCTCCACTACCTCGGCGGTCCCGACGGCACGGTCGACGAAGATGGGTGGCTCCACACCGGCGACATCGGCCACATCAACGACGACGGCTACCTGTTCCTCGACGGGCGGGCCAAGGACATCGTCATCCGTGGCGGTGAGAACGTCGCCTGCGCCCACGTGGAGGGCGCCCTGCTCGAGCATCCGGACGTGCTCGAGGCGGCGGTCTTCGGTGCTCCTGACGCCGATCTGGGCGAGACGGTCGTGGCCGTGATCGTCACCGCCGACGGGCGACCGCTCGACGAGGGCGGCCTCAGAGAGCACCTGGCCTCCCGGCTGGCCTACTTCGAGATCCCCGCACAGTGGTTCTTCCGGACCGAGCCGTTACCCACCCTTCCCGGTGAGAAAATCGACAAGGTGCGTCTGGCTCACGACGTACGGCTGTGACACCCGAGGAGTTCGCCGAGGGCGCCCGCCGGTTCCTGGACGGTCACGCCGAGAGGCGCAGGACCGTGGAGCAACGGCCGGCGGCCCGGATCACACTGTTCAGCTCATCGACCTCTGATGAGGTGGAACGGAGCCGGGTCTGGCAGCGAACCGTGTTCGATGCCGGATTCGGGTGGATCACCGGTCCGGCCGAGTACGGCGGCCGGGATCTGCCGGTCTCGTACGAGCGCGCCTACCTGAGCCTCGAGCGGGAATACGACGTACCGGCCAAGGGACCGTTGACCATCAGTATGGGCATGGTCACCCCGACCGTCCTGTCATTCGCCACCGATGCGGTGAAGGACCGGTGGGTGCGGAGCTTGAGGAGGGCCGATGCGGTCGGCTGCCAGTTGTTCAGCGAGCCGGGCGCCGGGTCGGACCTGGCCTCCGTGGCGACATCGGCGACGAGGGACGGGGATACCTGGGTCCTGCACGGCCAGAAGGTGTGGACGTCGGGGGCCCACTACGCCGACGTCGGTTTGGCCCTGACCCGGACGTCCGCCGGCGATCGCCACCGGAACCTGACGATGTTCCTCGTCGACATGAAGGCGCCCGGGGTCGAGGTACGGCCGCTGCGCCAGATGACGGGGAGCGCCGAGTTCAACGAGGTGTTCCTGGACGGTGTCGTCGTCGCCGACTCCGACCGGCTGGGCGAGGTGGACGGGGGCTGGCAGGTGGCCATGGCCACACTCGGATTCGAGCGCAGTGCCATCGGCGGGGCGAGCAGCGGCGGCGCCGGGATCCTCCGGATGGACGACCTGGCCGAGTGGCTCGAGGAGTTGGGCTGCGGTGGTGACCCGGATGTGGCCGAGATGTACGGCCGCCTCTATACCCGCGTCACTGCCGCCAAGGCGATGCGCCGCACCGCGTCGAACCCGGCCCTCGGGAAGCTGCTGCTCACGTCCAACCTCAATCTCCTGGGCGACCTGGTCACGCTGGCCCTGGGCCGGCAACTGGTCGCCGACTTGGGCCGGGACCGCACCTTCGCATGGAGCGAGTTCGTGTTGGGTGTGCCCGGTATGAGGATCGGTGGTGGAACCGACGAGATCATGCGCAACACCGTGGCCGAGCGGGCCCTCGGGTTGCCGAGGGAGTCCCGGTGAGCGTCGCCGATGAACTGCGCGAGGTGGTCCGCCGGAGCCTGGCCGGTGCCGCCGATCGGAGACGGTTCCTGGCCGACGAGGACCGACCGGCGCAGATCGATGCCGATCTGTGGCAGCTCCTGTCCGGCGACATCGGTGTCGCCGGGCTGCTCATACCCGAGGAGCTGGGCGGGGGAGGCGGCACCTTCGGGGAGCTGGCTGTCGTACTGGCAGAAGCCGGGGCCGTGCTGGCGCCGGTGCCGGTGCTGTCGACGGCCGGCTTCGCCGTGCCCCTGCTGAGGTCCGCAGGCACGCCGGCCGCCGATGCCATTCTGCGCCGCATCGCAGCGGGTGGGGTGACAGCTGCGGTTGCCTGGTGTGACGATCGGCAACCGGAGTCGGCGTCGTTCGTGCTGGACGGGGCCGCCCCGGGAGTGATGCTCGCCGTCGCCGGCGACGAGCTGTGGGCGGTCGAGGCCACCCGGATCGAGCCGATGCGGACGCTCGACCTGACCCGGGGGATGGCCGAGGTCGACTTCGTCCGGACCGAGGCGCTGGGCCGGCCCAACACGGACCTGACGCTGGTCTCGCTGGCCGCCGAGCAGGTGGGCCTGGCCGGCCGGATCCTCGACGACGCCGTGGCCTACGCCAAGGTCCGGCAGCAGTTCGGTCGGCCGATAGGTTCGTTCCAGGCGGTCAAGCACAAGCTGGCCGACCTGTTGCTCGAAGTAGAGATCGGCCGGGCCGCGTTGGACCTGGCCGTGGAAGCAGCAGACGCCTACCTGGACACGGGAGACGCGGACGGGCTGCGGACGGCCGCACCGATGGTGGCCGGGCATTGTGGGGAGATGGCGACGCTTGTCGCCCGCGAGTCACTGCACGTTTTCGGGGGTATCGGATTCACGTGGGAGCACGATGCCCACCTGTATTACCGGCGGGCCAAGGCCGATGAGGTGCTGCTCGGCCATCCGGCCGGGCACCGGCGGCGGTTGGCCGTCGAGCGGGGCCTGTTCGGCGCTCAGCGATCGCCGAGCAGCTGACGGGTCTGGTCGAGGACCTTCAGGAGCCGCCGTTGCGCCTCCAGCGGGGCGCCGGGCAGGCCGAACTGCACCTCGGCCAGGCGGTCCTTGGCCTCCCGCACCAGTTCACGGCCGCGGCTCGTGAGCGAGACTTCGATGGCCCGGCGATCGGTGGGGTGGGGGCTGCGCCGGAGCAGGCCGCGGGCCTCGAGGCGGTCGACGGCCAGGGTGGCGGTGGTGGCATGCACCAGCAGGCTGCGGGCCAGGCGGCTGATCAGGAGGGTGTGGGTTTCATTCAGCTCGAGCGTGACCATGAGCATGAAGTCGGTCAGGTTCAGCTGGAGCGGCTTGAGCATCGATTCGATGGATTCGGCCATGAGCCGGTGCAGGCGCATCATCGAACCCATGGCCAGGAACGCATTCTCGTCCTCGCCGAGACCGGAGGCCCGCCACCGCTCACGCGTCCAATCGATCGGGTCGGGTGTCTCGGCCGTCGCCGCCTGTGCGCCACTTCGAGCCACTTGATTCCCCCCTCGCGTCGCTTCTCTAACACCCTATACTCTGGAACTGACTTATTGACGACTAGAGTTCCTGACCGTAGGATCTGGTCACGATCACTAAGGGGGGATCATGGCGATAGGACAGGCACCCTCGGCCGACGTCATCGATGCGATGCGGGCCAAATGGAAGCGCGAACGACCGCCGGCGCCGACCCGCAAGGACCCGGAGCCGACCCGGATGCGGCACCCGTTCATCTCGGTCGACGACCACCTCCTCGAGCCCCCGACCACCTTCGTCGGCCGGATGCCGTCCCACCTGATCGAGGCCGGGCCGCGGGTCGAACGCTCAGAGGACGGTGGGGACTACTGGGTCTTCGAGGACAAGCGGATTCCCATCACCGGCACCGACGCCGAGATGTCATGGGAGCGCACCGACTGGTACCGCGGACCGATCAACTTCGACGAGGTCCGTCCGGGTATGTGGGACATCCATTCCCGGGTCAAGGACATGGACATCGGGGGCATCTCCGCCTCACTGAACTTCCCTTCGAGTCCCTTCGGGTTCGCCGGCCAGGAGTTCTCCCGCATGAAGGACCAGGAGCTGGGCCTGGCATCCATGCGGGCGTACAACCGGTGGGTCATCGAGGAGTGGGCGGCCCCGTATCCGGACCGGATCATCGCCAACCAGGTGCCCTGGCTCAATGACGCCGACATCGCCGCGGGCGAGATATACAAGAACGCCGAACTCGGGTTCAAGTGCGTCTCGTTCTCCGAGAATCCGAGCATGCTCGGCCTGCCGTCGCTGTGGGGCGGGTACTGGGACCCGTTCTTCCGTGCCTGCGAGGAGACCGACACGGTCGTCAACCTGCACGTCGGGTCGTCGAGCTTCACGATGAAGCCGTCGTTCGAATCGCCGAGCGAGGTGTACGGGCCCCTCTTCGGGGTGAACGGCATGGCGTCGACGCTGGAGTACCTCTTCGCCAAGGTGCCGGTCAACTTCCCCGGCATCAAGTTCGTCATCTCGGAGGGCGGCATCGGTTGGGTGCCGTACATGCTCGATCGCATCCGCTACGACATGACCGTCAAGCGGATGCAGCCCGGCGGGTTCGGCGATGCCTGGGGTGTCAAGGACATGACCCCGGTGGACGTGGTCCGTCGGAACTTCTGGTTCTGCACCTTCTACGATCCGTCCGCGTTCAAGTACCACCGCTACGACATCGGGGTGGAGAACATCCTGCTCGAATGCGATTTCCCGCACCCGGACTCCACCTGGCCCGATGCCCAGAACCTCATGGACATCAGCCTGGAGGACCTCAGCTTCGAGGAGGCGGAGGCGGTGGCGTGGAAGAACGCGTCGGAGCTCTACCGCCACCCGCTGCCGGGCGCCGGCTGAGCATCGCCCGGCCATGCCCGAGTTGTCCTACTGGCCGGCCGACCGGTCGAGCCCGGTGCTCGACACGACCATCGGATCGGTGCTGCGCGACACCGCCGCCCGGCTACCCGACGCGTGGGCCGTCATCGACGGCGACGCGCCGGATCGTCGGTGCACGTACGCCCAGCTGCTGGGTGACGCCGAGCGCATCGCCACCGGCCTGCTCAGCCGCTTCCAGCCCGGCGAGCGGGTCGCCATCTGGGGTCCGTCGTCGCCGGAATGGCTGAAGATCGAGTACGGCGCCGCCCTCGCCGGCCTCGGTCTGGTCACCGTCAATCCCGGGCTCAAGTCCGGAGAGCTCCGCTACGTGCTGGAACAGTCCGGCGCCGTCGGGATCATCCTGGTCGATGAGTTCCGGGGAAACCCGATGCGGCAGTGGCTGGATCTCGTCTCCGGCGAACTGCCACGGTTGCGGGACGTGCTGCCGCTGCACGACTGGAAGTCGTGGGCCGGGACGACCCGCGACGGGGTGGAGTGGCCGGAGGTGCGACCGGACGACCTGGTGCAAATTCATTTCACGTCGGGCACCACCGGCCGCCCCAAAGGGGCCATGCTCCACCACCGGGGCGTCACCAACAACATGCGGTTCCACAAGGACCGACTCGGTCTGGTCCCGGGCGACATCTTTCTCAACCCGACCCCGATGTTCCACGTGGGCGGTGCCGTACTGGCCAACCTGACCGCACTGAACGCCGGCGCGTGCCTCGTGCCGGTCCAACGCTTCGATGCCGCGACGGTGCTCGATCTGATTCCCGAGCTCGGTGTGGACGCCATGATCGGGGTGCCGACGATGTACATCGATCTGGTGGCCGAGCACGACCGCCGGCCGCGCCCGACCGATTCCCTCCGGGTCGTCATGGTCGGCGGTTCCCTCGCCTCGCCCGACCTCATCCAGACCCTCCAGACCGTCTTCGGGGCCAGCGTGCGCAACGTCTACGGCCAGACCGAGTGCGGATCGATCATCGCGACCACCGTCGGGGATGACACGGTGGCCGACATCGCCGGGACGGTGGGCCGGCCGATGCCCCAGATCGATGTGAAGGTGGTGGACCGCGAGGGCCAGGTCGTCGCCTGCGGCGCCCCCGGCGAGCTCTGCGTGCGCGGTTACGAGGTGATGCACGGGTACTGCGATATGCCGGTCGAGACGAAGGAGGCGCTCGACGAGGACGGGTGGCTCCGGACCGGCGACGTCTGCACGGCTGACGAGCGTGGCTACATCCGGATCGTCTCCCGGGTCAAGGAGATGATCATCCGCGGCGGGGAGAACATATTCCCGGCCGAGATCGAGGATGTGATCCGCCGCCACCCGGCCGTGGCCGACGTGGCCGTGGTCGGCGTGGCCGATTCCCGCCTGGGCGAGGTGGTCGGCGCCGTCGTCCGGCTGGCCGGTCGGGCGACGATCGAGGATCTGCGCGGCTTCGCCGCCGGACTGCTGTCTCGGGAGAAGGTGCCGGCACACTGGCGGATCGTCGACAGTTTCCCGCTGACGGCGAGCGGCAAGGTGCGTAAGCAGGACCTGCGGGACACGTTCTAGGCGGCTGGGCATGATGGCACCTGTGAACCACGCGGAGCGCCCGGCGCTGGACCCGGAACTGGCAGAAGTGCTGACCACCATGCCTCATCTGACAGCGCCGGTACTCCCTGAGAACCTGCTGCAGATCCGGCGCCGGGCCGCCCGGGCGCGCCCCACCGACGAGGACCTCTCGGCCGGCGGGCGGGTACAGGTGTCCGAGCTGCTCGCCGGCGCCGTCCCGATCCTTCTGCTCAGCCCGGTCCAGGGCCCGGCCACCGGGCTGGTCTGTTATTTCCACGGCGGCGGCCTGGTCACCGGCGATGAGCGCACCGGAGCCGAGTTGCTGGTCGATTGGGTGATTCACACCGGCGTGGCGTGCGCGTCGGTCGGCTACCGGCTGGCTCCCGAGCACCCCTATCCGGCGCCGGTCGAGGACTGCTACGCCGCCGTGTGCTGGTTGGCCGAATGGTGGACCGGCCCATCACCGCTGGTCCTCGCCGGCACCAGCGCGGGTGGTGGTCTGGCCGCCGCCGTCACCTTCCTCGCCCGTGATCGTGGTCGCCCGGCCGTTGACGCCCAGGTCCTCATGTCACCGATGATCGACGACCGGATGGTGGCTCCCTCGGCCCGGTCGGAGCAGCGGCAGGTCTGGGACCGCCGGTCGAACCGCACCGGCTGGGATGCCTACCTGGCCGGTCGGACCGGAGAGGCGGGCGTTCCTGCAGAAGCGGCCCCGGCCCGCCGTAGTGACCTGACCGGCCTGCCTCCCGCCTACGTCGACGTAGGGAGCGCCGAGCTGTTCCGCGATGAGGTGCTCGACTACGGAAGCCGGCTGGCGCAGGCGGGCGTGCCGGTGGAGATGCACCTGTGGAGCGGGGCCTTCCACGGGTTCGAGCATTTCGCGCCTCAGGCGGCGGTGTCGGCGACGACGAGGCAGGTGCGCCGCGACCACCTGAACCGGCTGGTCGGGGGACGGCCCTCGTGAAGACCGTCCTGGTCGCCAACCGTGGCGAGGTGGCCGTCCGCGTCATCCGGGCGGCGGCGGCGCTCGGTCTCCGCTCGGTGGCCGTGGCCTCCGACGACGACCGCTCCGGGCTGGCCACCCGCATGGCCGATGAGACCCGCCGACTAGATGGTTCGGGCCCGGCGGCCTACCTGCAGATAGAGGCCCTCGCCACCATTGCCGGCGAACTACCCGACTGCGGGGTGCACCCCGGCTACGGCTTCCTCAGCGAGAACCCGGAGTTCGCCCGGGCCTGCGCTACTCGGGGGGCCACGTTCATCGGGCCGACACCAAACCAGCTCTCCGACCTGGGTGACAAGACCCGGGCCAGGAACCTGGCCCGCCTCAACGAAGTGCCCGTGCTCCCCGGCACCGGCGGACCGGTCGACGAACGCGGCGCCCGTGAGTTCCTGGCCGGGACCGGAAGCCCGGTGATGCTCAAGGCGGTAGCCGGCGGCGGGGGACGGGGCATGCGCGTCGTCGACAAGGAAGCGGACATGGCCGACGCTTTCGCCCGCGCCCGGTCGGAGGCCGAGCGGGCCTTCGGGGACGGCCGCCTGTACGTCGAGCAGCTGCTCACCGGCGCCCGCCACATCGAGGTCCAGGTCATCGGCGACGGCACCGGGGCGGTCGTGGAACTGGGGGAGCGCGACTGCACCCTGCAGCGGCGCAACCAGAAGTTGATCGAGATCGCCCCCAGTCCGTTCATCGGTGGCGACCTCAGGTCGGCGCTGATCGGGGCGGCCGTCCGGATGGCCGCGTCGCTGGCGTTGTGCGGCGCCGCCACCTTCGAGTTCCTGGTCGACGCCGAGGGACGCGAGTACTACTTCCTGGAGGCCAATCCCCGCCTCCAGGTCGAGCACACAGTCACCGAACAGGTGACCGGGGTGGACATCGTGCAGGCCCAGATCGCCATCGCCTCCGGCCAGACACTCGCCCAGATGGGCCTCGACGCCGTAGTGCCCAGGGGATACGCGATACAGGCCCGGGTCAATGCCGAGACCCAGCCCTCGTCGGGGCCGCCGTTACCCGGCTCCGGGACCCTGACCGAGTTCTCCGTGCCGACCGGGCCCGGAGTCAGGGTCGATACGTGCGGCCATCGCGGCCTGGAGATGGGCACCGCCTTCGACTCGCTTCTGGCCAAGGTCGTCGTCGGGTCCTTCGGATCGAGCTTCGATCAGGCCCGGCGCAGCCTGGTCCTCGCCCTCAGCCAGTTCGAGATAGCCGGCGTGGCCACCAACCTGTCCTTTCTGCGGGCCGTTCTGGACCGGCCGGAACTGGCGGTCGGAGAGGTGTCGACCACGTGGGTCAACGACCGTCTGGCCGAGCTGGTGGAAGCGGCCGCCGCCGTCGAACCGCTGGACGCAGCCGCCCCCGAGATGGGCGACGACCTGCCGACCGGCACGGTCGCCGTCACTGCTCCGGTCCAGGGCGAGATCGTCCAGGTCACGGTTCAGCCGGGTGAGAACGTCGTCGCCGGGCAGGAAATAGCCGTCGTCGAGGCCATGAAGATGCAGTATCCGGTGACCAGCCCGATGCCCGGCACCGTACAGGACGTGCTGGCGACCATCGGTGCCGCCGTCCGGCCGGGGGACCGGATCGCCGTGGTGGCCGTGAGTGGAGTGGCCGGGGAGGAAGCGGCCGGTCCGGCGGCCATCGATCTCGACCGACCCCGGGCCGACCTGGACGAGGTCCGGGCCCGCCATGACAACGTGACTGACGGGGCCCGGCCCGATGCCGTGGCCCGGCGGCGGGCCAAGTCCCTGCGCACAGCCCGCGAGAACGTCGCCGATCTGCTCGACGGGGGTGTCTTCCACGAGTACGGCCCGCTGGTCGTCGCCAACCAGCGCCGGCGACGGTCCATGGAGGACCTGATCCGGCGCACCCCGGCCGACGGCGTGGTGGCCGGGTTCGGGCTGGTGAACGGCGACCACTTCGCGGCGGACCGGGCCCGTGCTCTCGTGATCGCGTTCGACGACACCGTCCTGGCCGGCACGATGGGAGAGCAGGGCCGGGACAAGATCAAGCGCACGCTGGAGGTAGCGGCCCGCGACCGGCGCCCGGTCGTCCTGTTCGCCGAAGGCGGTGGCGGCCGGGCCGGTGACTCCGACGGCAAGGTGTTCGTCACAGGCTGGACGATGGACGTCAGCGTCTACTACCAGTTCAGCCGTCTCAGCGGGCTGGTGCCACTCGTAGGAGTGGCCGCCGGCCGGACGTTCGCCGCCAATTCCGGGCTCCTCGCCTGCGCCGATGTCATCATCGCCACGGCCGACGCCAACATCGGCGTCGGTGGACCGGCCATGGTCGAGGGCGGCCGACTCGGGACGTTCACCCCGGAGGAACTCGGTCCCATGAGCGTCCAGGGGCCGAACGGGACGGTCGACCTCATTGTCCACGACGAAGCCGCCGCCGTCGCCGCCGCCAAGAAGTACCTCTCCTATTTCCAGGGACCCGTCGCTGACTGGGCGTGCGCCGACCAGAGGACTCTCCGTCACCGCATCCCCGAGGACCGCCAACGGGCCTACGACATCCGGTCCGTCATCGAAGCCCTGGTGGACAGCGACTCGGTGCTCGAGTTGCGCCGGCAGTTCGGCATCGGGGTGGTCACCTGCCTGGCCCGGATAGAAGGCCGGCCGGTCGGCGTGATCGCCAACAACCCGTACCACCTGGGCGGTGCGGTGGACAGCGATGCGGCCGACAAGGCATCGCGCTTCATGCGCCTGTGCGACGCCTTCGACGTCCCGCTGCTCATGCTGTGCGACACCCCGGGCATGATGGTCGGCCCCGACGCCGAACGGGAGGCCGCCGTCCGCAAGATGGGTCGAATGTTCGTCACCGCCTCGAACCTGGACGTCCCGCTCTACACCGTCGTGCTGCGCAAGGCCTACGGGCTGGGGGCGGAGCTGATGGCCGGCGGCTGGTTCCGGGCCGGGCGCCTGCTGCTGAGCTGGCCGACCGGGGAGTTCGGCGGCATGAACATCGAGGGCAACGTGGTCCTCGGTTTCAGCGGCGAGATGGCCCGGATCGAGGACCCGGCCGAGCGCCAGGCGTTTTTCGACGCCAAGGTGGCCGAGTTATACGAGACCGGCCACGCCGTGAGCGTGGCCACCCACTACGAGGTCGACGATGTCATCGACCCGGCCGAGACCAGGTCGTGGATCAGCTCCGCCATGGCCGTACACGTCGCCGAGGTGCCCCGGCGAGCCAAGAAGATTCCGTACGTCGACCCATGGTGAGGGCCTGAATGCTGACCGACCCGAGTCCCAGCCCGGCGGTGGATATCCCCCGTCTCGAGCGGGGGTTGCGCCGCGCCAACCTGCCGGCTCTCCTGATGGTGCTCTACCAGCTGACCGGCGACCGCCGGTGGCTGGAGCCGCCGTACCGGCCTCATGCCCGGTTCGGCATGGACCCGAACGACTCCGGGGGTTTCAGTGAGGAGATCCAGGAGGAGATCCGATCAGCGGCCCGGGACGCCATCGTGGACTGGAACCGCGGTCTGGCACCGGCCGATCCGCGGCCGACCGGCGAGCTCCTCGTCCAGATGATGTCCCTGGTCGTGAGCGAGGACGTCCCCGCCGACTACGAGCCGATGCTGGCACAGCAGATGGGCTTCGGCGAGCAGGTTGCGACCGGGCCGATCGATCTGAACGGGCGACCGGATTTCCGGGTGGTCGTCATCGGCGCCGGCCTCGGCGGCCTGATGACCGCGCTGCGCCTGAAGCAGGCCGGCATTCCCTTTGACGTCCTCGAGATGAGCGATCACGTCGGTGGTGTGTGGTGGGCCAACCGCTACCCCGGAGCCGGGGTCGACACCCCCAGCTACCTCTACTCGTTCTCATTCTTCCCGCAGAACTGGCCCACGTTCTTCGCCCGGCGGGACGATGTGGTCCGCTACATCGAGAACTTCGTCGACCACTACGAGCTCGGGTCCCACATCGAGTTCGAGACGGAGGTCACCGGTGCTCGCTGGGACGAGACGGAGCAGCGGTGGTCCCTGACGGTTCGGTCCGCCGATGGCAGGGAGAGCATCCGCCAGGCTCCCGTCGTCGTCAGCTCGGTAGGGATTTTCAGCCGGCCGAAAGTCCCGGACCTGCCCGGTCTGGACAGCTTCGAAGGGCCGATCTTCCACTCCGCCCGATGGCCCGACGGACTCAGCCTGGAGGGCCGGCACGTCGCCCTGGTCGGCACCGGTGCCAGCGCCATGCAGATCCTCCCCCAGATCGTCGACCAGGCCGAGCACATCACCGTCTATCAGCGGTCGCCGGCCTGGGTCATCCCGGTCTCGAACTACTTCGACGAGGTGCCCGAGGACCTGCACTGGCTGTTCGAGAACGTGCCCTTCTACTACGGGTGGTACCGGTTCTCGCTGGCGTGGACCTTCAACGACAAACTGCACCCGACACTCCAGGTCGACCCGGACTGGGAACATCCGGAGCGCAGCGTCAACCGCACCAACGACCGGCACCGGGCCCGCTTCACCGAGTACATCGAGGCGGAACTCGACGGTCGTCCCGACCTCCTGGCCAAATGCCTCCCGGACTACCCGGCGTGGGGCAAACGCATGCTGATCGACAACGGCTGGTACGCCGCCCTCCGACGCGACAACGTCGAGCTCATCACCGAAGGGGTCAGTGAGATCCTGCCGCACGGCGTGCGCACCACCGGAGGAACCGAACGCCCGGCCGACATCATCGCCATGTCGACCGGCTTCCACACGACGCAGTACCTGTTCCCGATGTCGGTGATCGGCCGGGACGGCGTCGACCTGAGGGAGCATTGGAATGACGACGACGCCCGCGCCTATCTCGGTATCGGGAGCCCCGGCTTCCCCAACCTGTTCTTCGTGTACGGACCCAACACCAACGGCTCGGGGGGCAGCTTCCTGGCCTGGTCGGAGTCGCAGGTCGGCTACATCATCCAGCTCATCGTCGGCATGGTGGACCGTGGTCTCGGCGCCATCGAACCGAAGGTCGAGGTGCACGACCGCTACAACGAGGAGGTCGACGCCGCCCACGCCCGCATGATCTGGACCCATCCGGGGTTGACCACCTACTACCGGAACAGCCGGGGGCGAGTGGTCGTCAACGTCCCGTGGACCGTTCTCGAGTACTGGTCACGGCTGCGCCACGTCGACTTCGACGACTACGTCACCGAACCGGTGCACGAACCTTCCGGGTCGAGCCGATGACCACCGCCGACGAGTACCTCAGTACCCCGGGGTGGAGCGAGGTGGTGACCGAGGTCATCCACGGGCGCCCCACGCAGCTGTACCGGGAACGCCTGCACAATGTGGTCGATCTGCTGGACATCTCGGCTGCCCAGGCCGATCAGGTCCTCCTGGTCCACGGCGACCGACGGATCACCTTCGGCGAATTCGTGCCGGCCACCCTCACCGGTGCCGCCCAGCTCGCCAGGGCGGGCGTGCGACCCGGCGACCGGGTCATGATCTTCTCCTACAACTGCGCCGAGTTCCTCCTGGCCATGTGGGCCGTGTGGCGGGTCGGCGCCGTGCCCACGCTCGCCAACCGTTGGTGGAGCGACCGGGAGCTCGACGACGTCATGGCCAGCGTCCGCCCGGCGGTGGTTGTCACGGACGCGCTCGACCACCCGGTGCTGGCCGGGGCGCCGGTCATGGGCATGGGTGAACTGGCCGGATGGTGGAACGCCGCGCCGGCCCCGGTCGCCCCGCCGCCTGCCGTCGACGAAACCGAGGTGGCGCTGATCGTCTACACCGCCGGGTCGACCGGAGCGCCCAAGGGTGTGCAGCTATCGCACCTCAACCTGGTCATCACCCAGCAGATCCTCCACCAGATGGCCGGCGGCCGGCCCCCAGCGCCGACCCGACCGGAGGAGCAGAAGGTGGCCCTGATGACCACACCGATGTTCCACAACGGCGGCGTCACCGCCAGCCTCACGGCCCTCGTCGACGGGAACCGGATGGTCTTCCTCCGCAACCGCTTCGATGCCGTGGAGGCCATGGAGCTGATCGAGCGGGAACGGGCCAACTCCTGGAACGCGGTGCCCACCATGTACTCGCGACTGCTGCGCCACGAACGGGCCGGCCAGTTCGACCTGAGCAGCCTGGCGTCGCCGTCGACCGGAGGGACGATGGTCGTACCGGAGTTCCTCGCTCTGGCCCGACGAGGCCTGCCCGACGCCCGCACCGGCATGAGTGTCGGCTACGGGATGACGGAGATGGCGTTCATCTCGATCGCAACCGGGGATCAGGTCGAAGCCCGGCCCGGTACCGTCGGCCGGCCCATCCCGCTGGTCGAGGTGGCCATCGCCGACGCCGACGAGCATGGTGAGGGCGAGGTGATCGGACGGTCGCCGGCCATGATGATCGGCTACCACGAGACCGAAACGCAACCAATCGACGGCGAAGGCTGGTACCACACCGGGGACCGGGGCCGGCTGGACGACGAGGGGTTCATCTACATCACGGGCCGGGTCAAGGACATGGTCATCCGGGGCGGCGAGAACATCTCGTGCCCCCATGTGGAGCAGACCATTGGTACCCATCCGGCGGTCGTGGAGATCGCCGTGGTCGGCCTGCCCGACTCCGATCTGGGCGAGCAGCTGGGCGCCGTCGTGTCCGTAGGGGACGCACCGGTGTCGGAGCTCGAGCTCATCGACTTCGCCCGGGGCCGCCTGGCCCGTTTCGAGGTACCGACCCGGTGGCTGCTCGTCTCCGAGCCACTGCCGACCAATGCCACCGGCAAGATCGACAAGCCCGTACTGCGGGAACGGTTCCTCGTGGCGGAGGAGAGCTGATGCCGCCC
The DNA here is from genome assembly GCA_035551615.1 of Acidimicrobiales bacterium. Lineage (GTDB taxonomy): Bacteria > Actinomycetota > Acidimicrobiia > Acidimicrobiales > Palsa-688 > JAKCDU01. Next base: position 22,193 of record DASZNC010000156.1, on the reverse strand, counting down.
CGCCTGGCCGGGCGGACGGTGGCGGTCACCGGCGGAGGTCGCGGCCTGGGGAGGGCCTACTCGATCCTGCTGGGCCGGCTCGGGGCCAACGTCGTCGTCAACGACCTGGGATCGGCGGTCGATGGGGCCGGTCGGGACGGCACCGCTGTCGAGGAGGTGGTGAGCGCCATCGTCTCCGCCGGCGGTCAGGCCGTCGCCGACGCCGGTGATGTCAGTACGTGGCCGGGCGCCGAAGCGCTGGTCCAGCGGGCGGTCACGACCTACGGAGCGCTGGACGCCCTGGTCAACAATGCCGGGATCCTCCGCCCGCGCACCATCGTGGGCATGACCGAAGCCGAGTGGGACGACGTGATACGGGTCCACATGCGTGGCACGCTGGCTACGACCCACTTCGCCGCCGTCCACTGGCGGTCCCGGTACAAGAGGGACGGCCGGCCGGTCGCCGGTCGGGTGGTCAACACGTCGTCGGGCTCCGGCCTGTACGGCAACGGGCAGGCCAACTACGCGGCGGCCAAGGCGGCCATCGCCGCGATGACCCTCATCGCCGCTGACGAGCTGGCCCACTACGGGGTCACCGTCAACGCCATCGCACCGACGGCTCGGACCCGGATGGCCATCGACGCCATACCCGACCACTTCGGGCCGGACGCGGTAGCCCCGCTCGTCGCCTGGTTGGTTTCCGCCGAGGCCGGCGGCGTCAACGGGCAGGTGTTCAACGTGGGCGGCGGTCACGTATCGGTCGTCAACGGGTGGCACACCGGGCCGGCCGCCGACCGCGAGGAGCCGTGGACGGTCGACGAGCTGGACAGCATCGTGCCGAAGCTGGTCGACGGCGCATCCGGGAGGGCCGACATGCTCGGCTACTACCCCGGTGAGGAGCGGTCCCCGCTGCTCCCGGATCTCCGCTACGACCGGCCGGACCCGAAACCATGACGGCACCGCTCACCCTCCACGGTCTCAGGGTCGTCGACCTGTCGCGGGCTGTCTCCGGGCCCTATGCCGGGCGCATCCTGGCCGATCTGGGCGCCGAGGTGGTGAAGGTGGAGGCGCCGGAAGGCGATCTGTCGGATCAGTTCGGCCGCCGACAGGGGCCCCACTCCGGGCTCTACATGCAGATGAATGCGGGCAAGACGGCGGTGACCGTCGACCTGCATACACCCGACGGCCGGGAGGCCGCCCTGGGCTTGTTGCAGCACGCCGACGTGGTCATCGAGAACTTCCGGCCCGGTGTTCTCGACCGGCTCGGCATCGGCTTCGACGCCATATCGGCCGTCAACCCGGGCGTGGTGGTGTTGTCCATCTCGGGATTCGGCGCCTCGGGGCCGGAGGCCGACCGGCGGGCGTACGCACCGGTGATCCACGCCGAGTCCGGCCTCCTCCTGCGCAACACCGTGGACGGATCATCCGCTCCCCCCGATCTCCCGCTGGCGTTGGCCGACACGCTGGCCGCCCTGCACGGAACCATCGCCGTGCTGGCCGCCCTCCAGCTCAGAGCCTCGACCGGTACCGGACAGCACATCGACATGAGCATGCTGGAGGCGGTGGTGGCCAGCGACGACCACGCCCATCACGCAATAGAGGGCGAGTCCCGGACCATGCCGTCGCGAGGTCTGATCTGGGCGGCACCGGGCGGCCCCATCCTCATCGCGCTGGAGATGGGGGCCACCTGGATGCGCCTGAGCCGCACCTTCGGCTTGACCGACAGCGAGGAAACGCGCCAGGCCCCCCAGGCCGAGAAGTTCGCCGCCCGAAGCCGGCTGATGGCGGAATGGATCGGCGGTTTCGCCACTCGGGCCGAACTGCTCGCCGCCCTCGACGTGGCCAAGATCGGGTGGGCCGACCCCCGTTCGTCGGGTCAGCTGCTCACTCAGCCGACGTTGGCCGCCCGGCCGCCGTATGTCGAGGTGCCCGACGGGGAGGGCGGTACGCGCCCGGTGGTGCGCATGCCGTATCGCTTCAGTCAGGCGGCCGACGCCACGCCGACGGCCCTGCACCGCATGGAAACGGAGGACCTCGACCGGCTCGTCGATCGCTGGTCACGAACCGCGCCGGAAGGAGCCTGACCGGTGCGCCTGTCCCCGTCCGACGAAGCGTTCACCCACCAGGTGGCACTGCCGCACGCCATGGTCGGCTCGAGCGATCCGAGCTGGCGGGAGCGCTACTGGATCAGCGCCCAGGACACGACCGGCGATGCCGTGCTGACCTGCGGGTTCGGCCAGTACCCGAACCAGGACGTGCAGGAGGCGTTCGCCGTCTTCTCCTCCAGTGGCTCGCAGTGGAATCTGAGGCTGAGCCGAGAGCTCCGGCCCGACCGAGAACACCTGCGGACTGGTCCGTTCTCGATCGAGGTGGTCCGGCCGTTCGAGGAGCTCCATATGGTCCTCGACGACAACGAGTCGGGTCTGGCGTTCGACCTGACCTGGGAGTCGCAGCTGGATCCGATCCTGGAGGAACGCCATTTCCAATACGACCGGGCCCGGGTCACCTACGACGCCATTCGTTATGTGCAGCTCGGCCGGGTGCAGGGCGTGTTGAGCTCGCCGGCCGGCGAGATCACCGTCCACCCGGAGACATGGTGGTCGGAGCGCGATCACTCTTGGGGCACCCGGCCGCTGCCCCATCAGGATTCGGCTCCGCCTCTCGACCGTCCGGCGTGGAGCTTCCTCATGTTCTGCCCGATCCAGTTCGAGGATTTCAGCGCCCACGTCTACCTGTTCGAAGACGACGACGGCGCCCCTGTCCATGTGTCAGCCGGGCTGGCGGCCCGCCGGGGCGGGACGGGCACATGGCCACGGGTGGTGGATGTCGAGCACGACCTGGTCTGGGACCGGTCGGCGTCAGTACTGACGCTCGCCTCGGGGACTCTCACGTTCGTGCTGGCCGGTGGCCAACGGCTGTCGTTCGAGATGACGGCCCGGCCGGGGCGGGCCCACCTCCGGGGCGGCGGGTACAACGGGTGGAACGGCTGGTACCAGGGGCACTGGAAGGGGGAGAACAGCCTGGAACACGATCACTGGGATCTCACCGACCAGTCCGTGCTCTACCGGTATGCGAGCGCATCGAGCGACCATCTGATCGAGGTGGTCCACGAGGACCAGCGCGGTTACGGCGTGATCGAGTACGTCGTGCGCGGCAGCCATCGCAGATACGGCGTATCGGTGCCGCCCCGCAGACCGCGGTGACGGCCCGGCAGGCGGACGTGGAGCGGCTGGCCGTCACGCTCACCTCGTTCCTGATCGACGTTTCCGGCGATGAGGCCGTGAAGGTGCGCGGCCTGCACCGGGCCGGCGAAGGCAGCTCCCGGGAGAACTGGGCCTTCGATGCGGACTGGTCGATCGGGTCACCATGGCCGGCCCGGCTCCTCCTGCGTCGGGACCCGACCGGCGGGGTCGTGGAAACGTCCCGCCGGACGGAGTTCGACCTCCTGTCGGTACTGGCGCCCACCGGGCTGCCGGTCCCGACCGTGCTCTGGATGGACGAATCCGGTGAGCGGCTCGGCCGCCCGGCGATGGTCGTCGGGCGGCATCCGGGGCGGGCCCACCGCGGTGTTCTGGGGCCGGCCGACCCGTTGGCGTTGGGGGCGGACCGGGCCCGGTTGGCCGTCGACATGTGCGATCTGTTGGCCGACCTGCATGCCGTCGACCTGCGGGCCACCGGGGCCGACTCCGTACTGGTTCGTCCGGCCGGGTCGGCCGCCGCATCCGAGCTGCGGTACTGGACCGCCGAGCTCGACCGCGAGGAACTCGAGCCGCATCCGGCGCTGCGCCTGGTCGGACGCTGGCTCCGGGATCACATTCCCGCCGCAGCCGGCCCGTCGGTCCTCGTCCACGGCGACTTCCGACCCGGCAATGTGCTGGTCGACAACGGCCGTATCGGCCACCTGCTCGACTGGGAGCTGGCCCGTATCGGCGACAGGCACGACGACCTGGGCTGGTACTGCACGGACATGTACCGCAGTGAGCACTTCATCCCCGGGGTGTGGGAGCAGGACGACTTCCTGCGGCGCTACGCCGAGCGTTCGGGTCGAGCCGTCGACCGGGAAGCCGTACGGTACTGGGCGGTGATGGCCGGGTTCCGCCTGGCCGTGATGGGACTGGCGGGCGTATCCAGCTTCGTCGACGGGCGTAGCAACCGACCGGCCAAACCGGTGGACGCGTTCGCCGCCCGTCTACTTGCCGGGTGCCGCTGACCGTTTCCGGCGAGCCGAGTAGTGGGTGGTGAACCGGTCGAGGAGGGCCGTCGCGGCGGCATCGCCCGGATGGGCCCGGCACCATTCCGCCACGTAGTCCGACAAATCGACGGCGGTCGCCTGGGTCGCCGCGAACCGGGCGTTGTGGCGGGCAAAGGTCTCGGCCGGTGCCACGCATTCGGACAGCAGCGCTTCCAGTTCGGGCCCGGTCCGGGCGGCACCGGCGCCGGCTGCCGCATCCCGGTACCGCCGTTCCCATCCGGACCGGATGGCATGCAGGTTGGCCGGCGGATGGCTGTCCATCCATTCCAGGCCGGACCGGATCAGCTCGGCCGTCGCCGCGTTGGCGGCCGCCACCTCGGTGAGGGCGTCGTCCCAGTCGACCTGGCCCAGGGCGGCATCGATCTCCGACAGTCGGGACCGGGCGTAGTCGTCGATCTCGCAGGTGTCCAACACCTCGCCGAGCAGCCTGCGCACCCCGGCGATGGTCTCGGACGGGGTGGGCCTCATTATCCGGCGCTGGCGACGGGTCGGGCCTTGGATCGGCCCGTGTCACCGGCCGATGTGCGTAGTTGTGACAGCACCGACATCAGCCGGTTGACCTCCGGACCCGAGGCGCCGATCAGGCCGAATTCCACTTCGCCCAGGGCGATCGTGGTGTCGTGGACCAACCGCCGCCCGTCATCGGTGATGGTCACGCACGTGGCCCTCCGGTCGGTCGGGTGGGGCGTGCGTCGGAGCAGGCCCTTGGCCTCGAGGCGGTCGGTCGCCAGCGTCGCCGTGGTCGGGTGCACCATCAGGCTGCGGGCCAGCCCGCTGATGACACGCGTGCCCGATTCGCTCAGTTGGAGGGTCATCAGGAGGAGATAGTCCGTCGTGTTGATACCGAGTCGCCGTAGTTGCTCCTCGATCGTGTCGACCACGATGCGCTGGTACCGCATGAGCGAGCTCATGGCCAGAAACCGCAGTTCGTCGCCTTCCAGGCCCTGCTGCTCCCAGTAGTGCTTGGCCCAGTCGACCGGATCGCTGAGGGTGTCGGGGGCGGGCGACGGAGGGGGCTTACGAGGGGACATATCAGCGCTGGATTCTAGCCCGATAGTCGGATTGTCATCTGTCGAGGTCTAGAGTATGCCCGGATGCACGCCGCCGTCATGCGTCAGTTCGGTCCGGCTTCGGTCCTGAAGACCGAGGAATGGCCCGAGCGGCGGCGGCAACCGGGGTGGAGCCGGGTCCGGCTCAAGGCGGCCGCGCTCAACTGGCACGATGTGCTCGTCCGGCGCGGGGTGTATTCCTTTGTCCGCCTACCTCACATCCCAGGAGCCGACGGGGCCGGCATAACCGACGACGGCACGGAGGTGGTCGTGCTCCCGTCCATTGGATGGGGGACCGATGAGCGGGTACCCGGTCCCGAGTTCGAGATACTCGGCGACCACCGTCCCGGTACCTATGCCGAGGTCACGCACGTACCGACGGAATGCCTCTTCCCCAAACCGAAAGGGTGGGACTGGGCCTCCGCCGCCGGACTGTCGCTGGTCGGGGTCACCGCCCACCGGGCCCTCTTCGGGCGGGGTCGTCTTCGCCCCGGCGAGTCGGTCCTGCTGCTCGGCGCCGGTGGTGGCCTGTCCGTGATGGCGGTCATGCTGGCGGCTGCGGTCGGGTCGACGGTGTTCGTCACCAGCTCTAGCCCGACCAAGCTGGAGCGGGCCCGATCTCTAGGTGCCGCAGGAGGGGTGTTGTACACCGAGCCCGACTGGCCTCAGGCGGCCCGGGCCGCCTCTCCGGGCGGGATCGGTTTCGACCTGGTGATCGATCCGGTCGGATGCTGGGCCGATTCACTGGCCGCCCTCCGGCCGGGCGGCCGGTGCGTGGTGCTGGGGGCCAAGGGCACCCCCGACCAGCAGCTGGACGCCCGGCGCTTCTATTTCGGCCAGTTCGATCTCCTCGGTACGACCATGGGCAGCCGGGCGGACATGGTCGCGCTGTTGAAGTTGGTCGACGAGGGCGTGCTGCGGCCCCCTCCCGTCGATCACCAGTACCCGCTCGACCAGGTGGTCGCCGCCCACACCGTCATGGAGTCGGGTGAGGCGTTCGGCAAGATCGTCCTGAACGTTGGCTGAGCGACCAATAGTCGCTAACAAAGGTATTGACCACTAGAGTATTTCCCCATAGCCTGACGATCAGCGACAAGGGGGATCAGGCGGCGTGACCGAAATGATCGAGAACGCTCTCGGCTGGATGAGCTCGAACCGCAACTTCCGCAAGAAGATGCGCTTCATCCCGCCCGTCCACCCGGTTCGCTACCGCCGCCGGTACCGGCCGCCGAGCCGCCCGTGGGCGGCATGGACGGCGCCTGTCCCGGACGGTCTGAGGGGCCAGGCCGGCATCGGTCGCGACGCCGACGCCGAGCAGAAGGCCTTCGAGGTGGCGCCGCTGCCCTCCTACAACCACCTGTACCCGGCCGCGATCAAGCGGGTGTACCGCCACCTCTGGCACTCGGTCCTGCCCACATCGCCCCGTTACATGCGGGGCGTGGCGGCGGCCGAGCGGACCCAGGCCCGGGCCCGTCGCCGGTCGGCCATCTCGCGTGATGCGGTCCCCTCGCGTGGTGCGGTCACCGACACCGCCCGGCTGACCGCCGATGTCCAGGCCCAGGCCGGCCGGATCGGGCTCAGTGCCATCGGGATCGCCCGCTACGACGAGAAGTACACGTTCGCCCCGAACCTGGGGAAGGAACTCGGTGACCGGGTGATCGTCTGTGTCCTCGAGCAGCATCATGAGTCGACCCAGCTGGTGCCGGGACCGGTGGCCGAGCGGGCGGCTCTCATCACCTACGCCGAATGCATGAAGCGGGCCGCTCGGCTGGCCACCTACCTGCAGGGGCTCGGCTACCGAGCCGAGTCGTACGGGTCCGAAGGAACCGGTGTCATCATCCATTATGCGGTTCAGGCCGGGCTCGGCCAGCTCGGGTTCAACGGTCAACTGCTCACCCCGGTAGCCGGTTCCCGCTGCCGGCTCATCGCCATCAGCACCGACGCGCCGCTCGATTGCGGCCAACCCCGGGACTACGGCATCGACCGCATCTGCGACGAGTGCCAGATTTGCGTGCGCCGGTGCCCGGGCCTGGCCATCCCCCGCCGGCGGATGGAATACCGAGGCGTGCAGAAGGCCAAGATCAACACCAAGCGGTGCCTGCCGCTGGTTGGTCAGGCCTCGGGGTGCGGGGTCTGCATGAAGGTGTGCCCGGTCCAGCGCTACGGCCTGGAAGCGGTCTACGACGAGTACGAGGCGAGCGGGCGGATACTGGGGAAGGACACCGCCGAGTTGGAGGGTTTCACATTCCCGGTCGACGGGCGGTTCTACGGACCCGGCGACATGCCGAAGCTGCCGTCGGAGTTTTTCTTCCCGCTCAGCTAAGGGTGATCCCATTCCTTGCCAGGGGTGGGAGGTTGTGCTAAACATCTGCCTAAGGCAGTCGCTTAAGGCAGTCGAACTGACGGATGCTTGATCAGCCGGGTTCCGGCGCCGAGGGGGAAGGTTGATGGCAGGACAGAAGCGCGGGGATTCAGTTGTCTGAGTTCCTAGTCTTCGTGGTCGCCGGCCTCGGGTCGGGGGCCGTGTACGCCCTCGGGGGCGTCGGACTGGTCCTGACCTACAGGACGTCGGGCGTCTTCAACTTCGCCCACGGGGCCATGGCCAGCATCGGCGCCTATGTGTTCTACACACTGCTCGTCACCCACGGCTGGTCCTGGGAGCTGGCGGCCCTGGTCGCCACTGTCGCCGTCGGTGTCGTGCTGGGCCTGCTCGTCGAACCCCTCGCCAGCCGCCTGCGCAATGCGCCGTTGACCATGCAGGTGGCCAGCACGGTGGGTCTTCTGCTGGCCATCGAGGCGTCCCTCACCCTGATCTACGGAACTGTGATCGTCCGCAACGTGCCGGAGTTCACCATGACCGGGACCACCGAGTTGTTCGGTTCGAAGGTGCCCGAGTTCGATCTGATGACACTCGGAGTGGCCATCGTCGTCACCATCATCCTGTCGGTGTGGCTGGGCCGCACCGCCTCCGGCCGCTCGACCCGGGCGGTGGTCGATGATGCCGCCCTGCTGAACGTCTCGGGCATCAACCCCAACGCCGTCCGGCGTATCGCCTGGATCATCGGTTCGACTCTGGCCGCCGGATCCGGCGTCCTGTTCGCGCCTCTGCTCCCCCTCGACCCTGGGCAGCTGACCCTCCTCGTCGTTGCTGCCTTCGGGGCGGCCGCCGTGGGCCGGTTCGTGAGCTTGCCGACCACCTGCGCCGGAGGCCTGCTGATCGGGATCCTCGGATCGCTGGCGACCCGGTACATCACGTCACCGGCCCTCGGCGGTATCTCCCAATCCGTCCCTTTCTTGGTCCTCTTCCTGGTGATCTGCGTGCTGCCGAGGAGCCGGTTCACCGTCCGGCCGGTGATCGAGCGGCGGATCGGGTCGGAGCAGGGCATGCGCCTACCGGTACATGCGGCCGGTGGAGTGGTCGTCATCGCCGCCCTCAGCACCGTCCCCATGTGGGCCGGCATCCACCTGACGGACTGGACCCTGGCCCTGTGCGACGTCATCATGTTCCTCTCGCTGGCCCTGCTCGTCAGGACCTCGGGGCAGGTGTCGCTCTGCCAGGTGACGTTCGTCGCCATCGGCGCAGCCGCCTTCTCGCACCTGTCGGTCGGCCTGGGGGTGCCCTGGTTCGTCGCCCTGCTGCTGGCGGGTGCCATCGCCGTACCGATCGGCGCCATCCTGGCCATCCCGGCCGTACGCCAGTCCGGCCTGTTCCTGGCTCTGGCCACGTTCGGGTTCGGGATCCTCGTCGAATACCTCTTCTACTCCCAGAGCTACATGTTCGGCTCGACCCAGCAGGGCCTGAGCGAGCCGACCCCGGCCATCTTCGGTAGTCACGGCCTGGGCAACAAGGGCTTCTTCTACCTGGTGCTGATCGCCGTCGTCGTCTGCTCCCTCGGGGTGATGTGGCTCAGCCGTACCCGCTTGGGTCGCCTGCTCCGGGGCATCGGTGATGCCCCGATGGCGCTGGAGACCACGGGAACGTCGGTGATGGTGACCCGTGTGCTCGTCTTCTGCCTGGCCGCCTTCCTCGCGGCGGTCTCCGGCGCACTGGGGGCGGTCGCCCAGGGCACCGTCTCGGAGAGCAACTACCCGCCGCTCATCTCGCTCACCTACTTCGCCGTGATCATCGTGGTCGTCGGCCGTGAGCCGTGGAACGCCCTGCTGGCCGCCCTACCCCTGGACGTCATACCGTCCTACTGGAGCGGCAGCCACGTGACCACTGTTCTCCAACTGATCTTCGGACTGGCGGCACTGGCCATAGGTGTGTTGCCACAGCCGCGGGTGAAGCTGCCGGAGGTGCTCGTGGCCCGTTCCGCACGGCGCCGTCCCGATCCGGCCCCACGGTCGGCCCCGGCCGCAGCCGCGGCCCGTGCCGGATCGCTCGAGGTCAACGGTCTGACGGTGCGCTTCGGCGGCGTCACCGCCCTCGACAAGGTGTCCATCACCGCCCCGATAGGGCGCATCACCGGTCTGATCGGCCCGAACGGGGCAGGCAAGACGACGTTGTTCAACTCGTGCTCCGGGCTGGTCCGACCCAAGATCGGACGGGTGGTCTTCCGGGGAACCGACGTGACCTCTGCTGGAACCGGTGTACGGGGCCGCCACGGCCTGGGCCGGACGTTCCAGATCATGCAGCTGTACTCGTCGATGAGCGTGCGCGAGAACGTGGCCATGGGCCGGGAAGGCCGCTATGCCGGCTACAACCCGCTCTCGCACATGATCACCAGCCGCCGGATGCGCGCTGAGATCGATGCTCGGACCGAGGAGGCCATCGACGTCTGCGGTCTGCGGGAACTGGCCGATACACCGGTCGCTTCCCTATCGACCGGCCAGCAGCGCTTGGTCGATCTGGCCCGGTGCCTGGCCGGCGGCTACGACCTGTTGCTCCTGGACGAGCCGTCCTCCGGTCTCGACCATCACGAGACAGCAGAGCTGGGCGATGCCGTCCGCCGGGTGGTGGCCGAACACGGCGTGGGCGTACTGCTCGTCGAGCACGACCTCAGCCTGGTGATAGGCCTGTGCGAGCACATCTACGTGCTCGACTTCGGTCGGCTGGTGATGGAGGGCACGCCTGACGAGGTCATCAGCTCCGAGGTGGTCAGGGCGGTCTACCTGGGCGACTCCGGGCTGGTCCCGACCCTCGACTCGGTGGTGGCCCAATGAGCGGCCCCGCCATGACTGTGCCGGTGGGCCCGGCCCGTCCGGCGCCGACCGAGGTGCCGGTCCTCGCCATCACCGCGGTCACCGCCGGCTACGGCCGGACGACGGTCCTACGCGACGTGAACGTCACGGTCCCGTCCGGACGGGTGGTCGCCCTCCTCGGATCGAACGGCGCAGGCAAGACCACGCTGCTGCGGGTAGCCGCTGGTCTCTTACGGCCGGCGTCGGGGACGGTGTCGATCCACGGCGTCGACGTGACCCGGCGGCCGCCGTACCAGAGGGCCCGTCAGGGCTTGTCCATAGTCCCCGAAGGGCGGGGGATCTTCCGGGGCATGACCGTGCGCGACAACCTGATGATCGGGCGCGGCCGGGCCGGACGGGGTGACCGGCTGGCGCCGACCATCGACCTGTTCCCGGAGCTGAGCCCGCACCTGGCGCAGGTCGCCGGAACCTTGTCGGGCGGCCAGCAGCAGATGCTCTCGTTGGCCCGCTGCTACCTGGCCGACCCCAGCCTGATGCTCCTCGACGAGCTGTCGATGGGACTGGCGCCGATCGTCATCGACAAGATCTACAGCCGCATAGCTGAGCTGGCCCGCACCGGCACCGCCGTGCTTCTCGTCGAGCAGTACATCCACCGCGCCCTGCAGATGGCCGAGCTGGTGTACGTGCTCGAGCGCGGCCGGGTGGCCGTGTCGGGCACCGCGGAGGAGATGCGGGACCACGACATGATGTCGCGCTACTTGGGCGCGTCAGCAGAAATGAGTGATCTCGCCCCTACGGGACCGGCTCCAGCCGGTCCCGCCGGGGACGGGGGACCTGAGGGGGAAACCAATCCATGAGGAGGACAGAAATGAAATCGGTTCGTAAGGGGGCGCTCGTCGCCGTGGCCTCGGTGGCTGCGTTGGCCACCGCCTGTAGCTCGAGCAGCAAGCCGGCAGCCACGTCGTCGACGACCGCCGGCTCATCCAACTCGAGCGCCAGTTCCAGCCCCTCGTCGGTTGCGGCCGCGTCGGGCTCGCCGATCATGATCGGCAACATCGGGTCCTACACCGGGGCCAACGATGAGAACGGTGCCGGCGCCGGACAGTTGGTGCAGGCCTGGGCCAGCTCGATCAACGCCAGCGGCGGCCTGAACGGCCACCCGGTGAAGGTCGTCGTGCTCGACGACGCCGGCAGCCCGTCCAAGGCGCTGCAGGATGCCAACCAGCTGGTGGCCGACCACGTCGTCGCCGTCGTCGGGGAGGACAGCATCATCCCGACCTCGTGGACCAGTGTGATGGACAAGGCCGGTATCCCGCTGATCGGCGGCATCCCGTCCGACCCGTTCAACTACACCGACACCAACGCCTTCCCGATCGGTCTCAGCGCCGTGCCGCAGATCGCCGGTGAGCTCGAGTACATGAAGTCCCAGGGCCTCACCAAGTTCGGCATGCTGTACTGCGCCGAAGCCCCGATCTGTGCCTCCCTCGGCCCGGCGTCGAAGGCGGTCGCCGGGATCGTCGGCGGAGTGACCGTCCCTTACGTGGGTGAGGTGGCGGCCACGTCGCCGACCTACACCTCCCAGTGCGAGGCCATGCAGAGCGCCGGCGTCCAGGCCGTCGAAGTGGCGTCGGTCCCGTCGGTGCCGATCCGGGTGGCGGCCGCCTGCGCCCAGCTGGGGGTCAAGCCCAAGCAGATCAACGCATCCGAGACCTCTGATGCGGCGTGGCTCACCACCCCGTCGCTCGATGGGGCCGTGCTGATCTCGCCTGTGGCCGATTACACGGACTCGTCGCTGCCGGCGGTGGCCCAGTTCCTGTCGGTCGGTTCGCAGTACATCTCCGGCCTGCAGAAGAACCCCCAGTTCGGTCAGCACGCCCTCCTCGGCTGGGCCGCCGCCCAGGTCTTCGAGGCGGCCGCCAAGGCCGGTAACCTGGGACCGACATCGACCTCCCAGGACGTCAAGACCGCCCTCTACACCCTGAAGGGTTTCGACGCCGGCGGCATCATGCCGGCGGTCACCTACACGCAGGGTCAGCCCACGTTCGTCAGCTGCTACTTCACCTACCAGGAGAGCAGCGGAGCGTGGAAGCCCCTGAACAACGACCAGTCCACCTGCCTTCCGGCGGCCACTGTGACTGCGCTTCAGGGGATGCTCAAGGCCGCCGGTTGACCCGGCTGCGCTGACGAACGGGTTCCCGGGGCAACGACGCTCCGGGGACCCTTTCGTCGTTCTGGAACCCGACGAGACAAGGAGAAGGCGATGGCCGGGATGTGGTACGAGGAGCTGGAAGTCGGTCTGGTGATCAAGCACGCCCAGACGAGAACGGTCACCGAGACCGACAACGTGCTGTTCAACGCCCTGACGATGAACCCCCAACCGCTGCACGTGGACGAGGAGTTCTCGAAGGGCTCCCCTTACGGCACGCGGATCATGAACTCGGTGTTCACCCTCGGCCTGGTGACCGGGATCCCGGTGTTCGAGACCACGCTGGGTACGACCATCGGCAACCTGGGCTTCCAGGAGATCAGTTTCCCCAAGCCGGTCCTGCACGGCGACACCATCTCGGTGGAGACGGAGATCCTCGACAAACGACCGTCGAAGTCGCGCCCGGGAGAGGGGATCGTCAGTTTCGCCCATCGGGGCACCAACCAACGGGGAGAGGTCATCTGCGTCGTGCGGCGCACGGCATTGATGGCGATGAAACCGGCCTGATGCGGCGTCGGGCAAAGTGCTAAACATTTGCCTAAGACATTTGCCGAACAAAATGCTTGGGAGGAAAAGGTGATAGCTCCGCCCTCGGACATCCTGCCGACCGGATTGCTCATCGGCGGGGAGTGGGTCCACCAGTCGTCGGCCGGGACGATGGATCACGTCTACTCCGCCACCGGCCAGGTGCAGAAGACCTTCCCCGTGGCCGGGCCGCCGGAGATCGACGCAGCTGTCGCCGCCGCCCGCCGGGCGCTGACCGAGTACCGGCGGTGGACGCCGCTGCAGCGGCGGGCGGTCATGAAGCGGATTGCGGCCCTGGTCGATGATCACGCCGACGAGTTCGCCACCATCGCCACCCTCGAGTGCGGCATGATCCAGTCGGTCGCGCCGGGCATGGGGCCCAAGCTGTCAGGCTGGCTGGAGTACTGCGCCGGCTGGGCCGACAAGCTGGACGGCGCCGTCGTGCCGGCCGTACCAGGGTTCAACTACACCCGCCCGGAACCGTTCGGCGTGATCGCCGTGATCCTCACCTGGAACGGCCCGACCGCTTCGATCGGCAACAAGGTCGCGCCCGCCCTGGCCGCCGGATGCACGGTGGTGCTCAAGCCGCCGGAGTTGGCCCCCTTCGGGTCGAACCTGTTCGCCCGGCTCTGCCTCGAGGCCGGGCTGCCGCCCGGGGTGGTCAACGTGGTTCCGGGGGGGCCCGATGCGGGCGACGCCCTGATCCGGCATCCCGGCGTCGACAAGATCAGTTTCACGGGAGGACCGCGCACGGCCCGCGCCATCCAGGCCGCCTGCGCCGAGAGCCTGACCCCTCTGGTGCTCGAGTTGGGCGGAAAATCGCCGAACCTGGTGTTCGCCGACGCCGACCTCGAACGGGCCGCCAACGCGGCGGCCGACGGCGTGACCCGCCTGGCCGGCCAGATCTGTGTCGCCCCCAGCCGGCTGTTTGTCGAGCACTCCGTATACGACGAGGTGCTCGAGCGGGTGATCGACCGTATGGCCGCCATCCAGGTCGGCGATCCGTTCGATCCGGCCACCACTATGGGCCCCCTCATCAGCCAAGGGGCCTGCGACCGGGTACTGGGGCTCATCGAGGGGGCCCAGGATCGCGGCGACGGCAAACTGCTCATCGGGGGCGAGCGTCTGGGCGGGGATCTGGCCGGTGGTTTCTTCGTGACCCCGACCGCTTTCGGTGACGTCGACAACTCCTCGCCCATCGCCCAGGAGGAGGTCTTCGGCCCGGTCCTGTCGATCGGCCGCTTCGAGGACGAGGAGGAGGCGATTGCTCTGGCCAACGCCACCCCGTTCGGGCTGGCCGCCTATCTCCACACGGGCGACCTGTCGCGGGTGTTCCGGGTCGTCGACCGGCTCGATGCCGGCAATGTGGCGGTGAACGGCGGGACGTCCGTCAACGGCCCCTACGCCCCGTTCGGCGGGTTCAAGGACAGTGGATACGGGACCGAAGGCAGCCTGGACGGGCTGAAGGAGTTCGTCCGGGTCAAGAACGTCAACCTTCACGTCGGACCCGCCTGATGGCCCGGGCTGCGGTGATCCATGGGCCCGAAGGGTTCGACATACTCGACCTCAAGGTGGCACCTCCCGAGGCGGGCGAGGTCCGGGTGCGCATGTCCGCCGCCGGGGTGTGTCACTCGGATCTCAACGTCGTCCATCGCGGCGGGACCGGCATGTTCCTACCCGCGGTACTCGGCCACGAAGGCGCCGGAATAGTCGAAGAGGTCGGAGCCGGGGTCGAGGACGTGGCCGTCGGCGACCATGTCGTCCTGGCCGTCGTGGCGTCCTGCGGGCACTGCCGCTACTGCCTCAAGGGGCAACCGACCCTCTGCGACCTGGGCCGGTTCGGCCGGGGGGCCCGCCTCCGTGACGGGACCACCCGGCTGAGCGTCGACGGGACCGCCGTGGGCCAGATGGCCGGCCTCGGTACCTGGTCGGCCGAGGCCGTCGTACCCTCCGATGTCGCCATCCGAATCGATCCGGCCATGCCGATGCCGCAGGCGGCCATCATCGGCTGTGGGGTGGTCACCGGCTACGGGGCGGCGACCGTGCTGGGTGAGGTGGCGACCGGCGACACCGTCGCCGTCATCGGGTGCGGCGGTGTCGGCCTGAGCGGGCTGCAGGGGGCCCGCATCCGCGGTGCCGAGCGGGTGATCGCCGTCGACCGCCTGCCGGCCAAGCTCGGCTACGCGACGGCCCTCGGGGCGACCGATACGGTCGACGCATCGGCGACCGATCCGGTCGAGGCGGTGCTCGAACTCACGGGCGGCGAGGGCGTGGATGTGGCCCTCGACTTCGTCGGTGCCCAGGCAACGGCCGTCCAGGCCATCAACATGACCCGGAGGGGCGGCCGCTGCGTGTTCACCGGACTGGCCGATCCGACCTGGACCCTGGAGACAGTGACGTTCCTGCGGCAGGGCAAGACCCTCCGCGGCAACTACATGGGGATGCTCCCTTTCCGCCGGGCGTTCCCCGAGCTGATCGAGCTCTACCAGCAGGGCCGGCTCCTGCTCGACGAGATGGTGTCCCGGGAGATAGCGATCGATGACGTGGCCGATGCCTTCCGGGCGATGGAAGCGGGCGAGGTGGCCCGCTCTGTCGTCACGAGCTGGTAGATGGCCATGACCGAGGACCTACCGGCCGGCTTCGATCCCCTGCAGCAGCCGGAGACCGCCTTCGTCACCGCCCGGGCCCTGCTCGAGCGGTGCCCGTTCGGCTGGAGCGAGCGCGACGGCGGGTTCTGGGTGGCCGCCGGGCGTGAGCCGGCCCTCGGCGTCCTGCAGGATCGGGAGGGGTTCCATGTCGGCGGGCCGACCCGGGCGGTCCGCATCCCGCCCGACCCGGTGGGGTTCAACCGACCGTTGATGCCCCCGCAGGATGTCAACCCGCCGATCCACCGCGACTTCCGGGCGCTCATCAACCCGCACGTCTCGCCGAGCGCCCTGGTCGCGCACGCCGAGGGGTTCCGTCGCATCATCGCCGAACTGGTCGAGGCCTACGTGGCCAGGATGGGGACCGACTTCGCCCGGGACGTGGCCAAGGTGTTCCCGGCCCGGGTGACCTTCAGCGAGCTGTTCGGGATTCCCGACCGGGATGAGGCGGAGACCGTGCGCTCCTGGGTGGAGCGGATCATCTACGGCCGGTTCACGGAGTCCGGCGAGGTGCTCGGCGCCCTCCAGGGAGCATGGAACGACTGGACCGTCGACTTCATGGCCCGGCGCCGGCGGGACCGGCGAAACAACGTGGTCGACGCTCTTCTCTTCGGCCGGGTCCAAGGGCGCCCCCCGACCGAGATCGAGATCGTGGGCGCCCTGCAGGTGCTGATCCTCGGCGGGTTCATGACCACCTCCGATGCCTCGTGCAACATGGTCATCACGCTGGTCGACCACCCCGAGCTCGAACACCGGCTGCGCGAGCGGCCCGAGCTCATCGATCGGTTCATAGAAGAGGTGCTCAGGCTCGATCCGCCGGTCGGTGCGCGGGTCCGGCGCTGCACCCACGAGACCACCATCGACGGTCACGTCGTTCACGAGGGCGACCGGGTGCTTGTCAATCTGGTCGCCGCCAACCGCGATCCGGCGGAGTTCGACCGGCCCGAGGAGTTCGACCTGGACCGGCCCCGCAACCGGCATCTGGCGTTCGGAGCCGGGATCCATCGGTGCGTTGGTTCGAACGTGGCCCGCCTGACCCTCCGGATTCTCATGGAGGAACTGCTCGCCCGCGCCACGGATTTCCGTTTCCCGGTCGGCCGGCGTGAGACGCGGGTCGGCGCCAGCGGTGCCACCTGGCGGCTGGTGGACTCCGTGCCCCTCGAGTTCCGGCCGACCGCCGGCTCCCTCTGACACCGACAGGAGCAGTCACATGAGAATCAGAATCGACCGGGACGTGTGCACCGGCCATGGGCGCTGCTACGCGCTGGAGCCTGAGTTGTTCGAGCCCGATGACGAAGGCTTCGCCGTCGCCGTAGTGGAGGAACTGGATCCGGACCAGGTCGCCGGGGCCGAGCGGGCCGCCGGCAACTGCCCGGAGAAGGCCATCTCGGTCGAGTAGCGACCATGTTCGACGAGCAGCGCGCCGTCACGTTGGCTTCGATGAACCCGGACGGTTCCATCCACGCCGTGGCCATGTTCGCCGTCGCCCACGAGGAGCGGGTCGTGTTCCTGACCAAGGAGAGGGCGCAGAAGGTCCGGAACATCGAACGCGATCCCCGGGTCACCGTCGCCGCATCCACACCGGACGGGGGGATCCAGATCCGCGGTCATGCCGAGATCGTCGACGATCCGGTCCGCCTGGAGCCGCTGGCCCGCCGGTTTCTCGCTCGCCGCGCCGGTCCGCCGGCCACGGAAGCGGACATGGCGCGGGCCCTGCACCGACGGGTGGCCATCTCGGTCACACCGCTCCGTACCCTCACCTGGAGCAGGTGGGTATGCTAAACACTTGCCTAAGGCAATCGCACAAGACACGATCACCTAGGGGGACCCGATGACAGACGTCCGCGATGGGGATCGCCATCGGCCGGCACCGGGAGCCGGGGAGGTGGCGGCCTGGGCCGGTCAGATCGACCCGACCGGCGACCCCCTACTGGCTGACGATCCGCACCCGTACTACCGCCAGATCCGGGAGGCCTGCCCGGTCCTCTGGAACGAGCGCTTCGGCTACTGGATGGTCATGGGTTACGAGGACGTGTTCGAGGTGATGCGCGACCCCGGCCGGTTCTCCAACTCGCAGATGTCGGTGCCGGTCATGGTCGAGCCGGCCGGGCCGCGGATCCCCCTGCAGTCCGATCCGCCGGAGCACTCCCGGTACCGGCATCTGCTCCTACCGCTGTTCTCCCCGACGGTCGCCCGGAACCTCGAGCCGCTGACCCGGTCTGTGGCCCGACGCCTGGTGGGCCAGATCAGGGAGCGGGGAGAGTGTGAGTTCATCCGGGACTATGCCATCCCGTTGCCGTTCGAGGTGATACTCACCTGGTTGGGCATCCCTCGCGATGGGTGGGACATGATCATGGAGGCCGAGGACTCCGGGCTGCGCCTGCACGCCTCCGACCCGGGCGCCCGGCAGCGGTCGGTTGCGCTGAAGGAGCAGATGAACGCCTATTTCGAGGAGATTCTGGTCTCCCGGATGAAAGGCGGCGGACCGACCGACGATGTCATCGGCCATCTGGTGGCCGGGCAGGTGGATGGACGGCCGCTCACCCTGAACGAGATGCTCCGGATGTGCATGCTCCTGTTCGCCGCCGGGTTGCACAGCACGACCAGCACCCTCGGGAACATGATGGTCCATCTGGCCACCCATCCCGAGGATCGGGACCGACTGGCCGCCGAGCCGGAGATCATCCCCCTCGCATCCGAGGAACTGATGAGGTACGACTCCATCGGAACCTTCACCCGGACGGCGACGGTGGACACATGTGTAGGCGGCCGGGACATCCTCGAGGGCGAGGTCCTGCAGGTGGTCCTGGGCTCGGCCAACCGTGACGCGGAGGCCTTCCCCGACGCTGACGAGGTGATCCTCGATCGCAACCCGAACCGCCATCTGGGGTTCGGCGTCGGCCCGCACCGGTGCATCGGCTCCAACATCGCCCGGATGGAACTGATCATCTCGCTGGAGGAAATCCACCGCCAGATCCCCGGGTACCGGCCCAAGCCGGAGCAGCCCATCGTCCGTCATGCGGGCGCCGACCGGGGGACCGACGAGCTCTGGTTGCTCGTCTGAGCTCCTTGTGTCAGAACCGTATTTTTGCTAAACACTTGCCTAAGGCAATCGCACAACCAACCATCGCAACCTGACATAGGAGTTCCGTTGCTGAGAACAGACGCAGCCGGTGTCCACGTAGTCCGCAACGGTGATTGGTCCACCGAGACGGCCCAGACGGCGGGCCTGCCCCGGCGCGCCGCCATCTGGCCGATCGAGTCGGGTGGCCAGTCCCAGGGTGTATGGGTGGGCCGGGTGACCGGCGAACCTGGAATGGACAGCGGGCCCCACCACCACGGTGAGGCGGAGACGGTCGGTTATGTGCTGTCCGGGCGATTCCAGCTGCTGTACGGGGAGGACTACTCGGAGAAGGTGGAACTGGGTCCGGGCGACTTCATCTACGTGCCCGCCTTCGTCCCCCACATCGAGCGCAACCTCTGGGACGAGCCGGTGGAGTTCATCACCGTGCGCCGGCCCGACAACATCGTGGTCAATCTCGACCCATCGGCGTCCGAATGAGCCCGAACCTGGACTGGTTGATCTCGGTCGACGATCACGTGCTCGAGCCGCCCAACCTGTGGCAGGAGCGCGTGCCGGCGGCCATGCGCGACGCAGCACCGAAGCAGATTCGCGACGATGGGGGTGAGTGGTGGGAATACCTGGGTAAGCGGGTGCCGACCACCGGACTGTCGGCCATGGCCGGCAAGAAGTCGCAGGACTTCAGCCCGCTGCCCATGACCTATGACGAGATGCGGCCCGGCTGCTACGACTCGAAGGCCCGGTTGGCCGACATGGACGAGGCGGGAATCCTGGCGTCCCTGTGCTTCCCCTCGTTTCCCCGGTTCTGCGGGCAGGTGTTCATGGAAGGCCACGACAAGGTGGTCGGCCTCGAGTGCGTCAAGGCCTACAACGACTGGATGATCGAAGAGTGGTGCGGATCGGCGCCGGGCCGGTTCATCCCTCTGATCATTGTTCCGCTCTGGGACCCCAAGCTGGCGGCCGAGGAGGTGCTGAGGGCGGCGGACAAAGGAGCTCGCGGTATTGCGTTCAGTGAGAACCCGCCCCAGCTCGGGCTGCCGTCGATCTTCGATGCGAACCACTACTGGGATCCGCTGTGGTCGGCGTGCAGCGAGGCCGAGGTCGTCGTCTGCATGCATATCGGCTCGTCGAGCCACAACTACTACCCGAACGACGAATCGCCCCATGTGGCCAAGATGATCACGAGCGCGCCGGTCGGCATCTCGTACGCATTCGTGGAGTGGATGCTCTCACCGGCGTTCGCCAAGTACGACAACCTGAAGATCGCCCTGTCCGAAGGTTCCATCGGGTGGATGCCGTACTACCTCGAGCGGGTCGCCTACGTGGTCGATCGCCACAAGGACTGGGTGACCCGGTTCGTACGGGACGCCGCTGGTCGCTACAGCGCGCCGACGGCCGATCCGGTGCTGCCTGACCTGTTCACCTACGACGCCAAGGAAGTCTTCCGCAAGCACGTTTACGGATGCTTCATCGACGACGCCCATGGGATGCGGAGCATCCGGGAGATCGGCGTCGACAACGTGATGATCGAGACCGACTACCCGCACTCCGACTCGACGTGGCCGAACTGCATCGAGCACGCCCACAAGCAGTTGGCCATCGCCGACCTGAGCGACGCCGAGAAGTACCAGATCCTGCGGGGAAATGCGGAGCGGGTCTTCCGCTTCACCCCCGCAGAGATCCCTCAGGTCTCCTGAGGGCGGCGTAGTGGCGCTCCCGCTGGCCGGTTTCACCGTCGTCGAGTTGGCCAGTTGGGTCATGGGCCCGACCGCCGGTGGTGTCTTGGCCGAGTGGGGGGCGGACGTGATCAAGGTCGAGCCGCCGGCGACCGGCGACCCGGTGCGTCATCTGCGGCACCGCTCGGCGGTCGACACGTCCGTTCCTTTGAACGTCAACCTGCACCACGCCAATCGCAGCAAGCGGAGTATCGGCATCGACGTGGCCACCGACGCCGGCCACGCCCTGCTCATGCGGCTGGTCGAGCGGGGCGATGTGTTCCTCACCAACTATCTGCCGGCGGTCAGGGCCAAGCTACGGGTGGACGTGGCCGACGTGCAGGCCGTCAACCCCCGGATGATCTACGCCCGGTCGACCGCACTCGGGCCGCGGGGGCCCGAGAACCACCGGGCCGGTTACGACTACGCCACCTTCTGGTGCCGCACCGGGATCGCCGACGCCCTCTTCACCAGCGAACTGTCCTACCCGCCGGTCATGGCATCGGGCGGCATGGGCGACATGACCACCGGCGCCGTGTTGGCCGGCGCCATCAGCGCCGCGTTGTTGAAGCGGGAACGCACCGGCGAGGCCTCCGTGGTCGACGTCTCCCTCCTGGCAACCGGCGCCTGGATGATGGGGCTCAACGTGGCCGCCGCCGCCGGGGGCCATCCGCTCCGGCTGCACTCCCAGGCCGATCGCGACCGGCCGGCCAACCCGCTGGTCAACATCTTCCGCACCAAGGACGACCGCTTCCTCGCCTTGTGCCTGCTGCAGACCGACTGGGCCTGGCCGGAGCTGTGCGACCGGATCGGCCGCCCCGACCTGGCCGCCGACACCCGGTTCTCGACCCATGACGGGCTCATGGCCCATTCCTCTCTCGTCACGGCTGCGCTGGACGACGTGTTCCGGACGGCGACCCTCACGGAGTGGCAGACCCGGCTGCACAACACGCGCGGCGTGTGGGAGACCGTGCAGGATCTCTCGGAAGTGGCAGCCGACGGCCAGATGCTGGCCAACGGGTACCTGCAGGCCCTACCCGGTCACGAATCGGTGCCGGGCGCGCCGACCCACCTGGTCAGCGCGCCGGCCCAGTTCGACGAGACGGCCGGCCCCATCGCCCCGGCGCCCGAACTGGGCCAGCACACCGAGGAGCTGCTGCTCGAGTTGGGGTGCGCATGGGACGACATCGTCGAGTTGAAGGAGGCGCAAGTAATAACCTGACCAGCGATGCTGGTCTCCGGTCTCTGACCGGTTGGCGAAGGGGTCCCCGGCATCGGTACAGAAGGAGGTCGCCTTGCCCCGCCGTGCCAGTCGAAAGTCCAACCAGCACAATCGCGAAACGCGGGAACGGATACTGATCGCCGCCGCCGAGGTGCTCTCGGAGGAGGGCGTCGTCGGCGTGTCGACCAGACGGGTGGCCGAGCGGGCGGGCGCCAACCAGGCGCTCATCCACTACTACTTCGAGTCGATCGACAACCTCATGTGGGAGGTGGTCAAGCGCATCGCCGAGCGGGCCGTCGTCGAGCGGGAGGAGCGGTACAACCAGGGCGGGACGTTCATCGACAACTGGCATGCGGACATCGACGCCCTCTTGAGC
>DASZNC010000155.1:0-37383 GCA_035551615.1 Acidimicrobiales bacterium | reverse complement strand
GCGGTGAGCCCGACCACCGGCCGGGTCAGCGCAACCCCCCCGGTCGAGCCGTAGAACCTGGCGTCACCGAACGAGAAGACACCCCCGTCCGACGCCACCATCCAGTAGCCCTTACCGTCCGGCGTGGAAGCCATCCCCACCACCGGCTTCACCAACTGCACCCCACCCGTCGACCCGTAGAACCTGGCGTCACCGAACGAGAAGACACCCCCGTCGGAGGCGGCCAACCAGTAGCCCTGGCCGTTGCTGTTGAGCGCCTCGGCCACAATCGGTTTGGCCAGATGGACGCCGGACAGATCGCCGAACGCCCCCACCGAGCCGTACGAGTACACGGTGCCGTCCGATCCAGCCAGGTCGTAACCGAGGTACGTGCTCGGGGGATGGGCCGCAGCCGCGAGGGCAGCCGGGACGTCGAGCAGGCCACCGTTGATCGGCTCGCCCCCGCGGGTCGGCGCCGCCGACGCCTCTAGGATTTCCGTCACCTGCTGGCCGGTGAGGGTCGGCGCGTGCGAGATCACGAGGGCGGCGGCCGCCGCCACCTGCGGGGAGGCCATCGACGTGCCGCTGTCGGACCAGTAGGTGCCGTCGTTCCAGGTGGAGATGATGTTGAGGCCGGGGGCGGCGATGTCGGCCGCCTGGCCCCACTGCGAGAACGACTGGACGGCCCCGTTGTCATCGGTGGCCGCCACCGAGAGCACTCCCGGGTAGGAGGCCGGGTAGGTCAGGCCGTTGTCGCCCGGCTCGAACCCGAGCCCGTTGCCGGCGGCGGCCACGACCACGACGTTGTGGGCGATGGCGTATTCAACCGCCGCCTGCTCGTCGGGATCGGGCCCGCAGTCGCTGGGGCTCTGTTGGCACGAGTAGTTGGCCAGGGACATGTTGATCACCCGGTCACCGGCCGCCACCGCGTCGTAGATGGCGGTGGCCACGTCGGCGGTGTCGCCGTCCCCCTGGCTGTTCAGGACCTTGTACTCGTCGACCTTCACGCTCCACCCGAGCGACGCCACACCGGCGTTGTTGTCGGTGTCGGCGGCCAGGATCCCGCTCACGTGGGTGCCGTGGCCGTTGTCGTCGCTCTGGTCACTGTCACCGCACATGTCATCTGTGGCGCAGACGTTGGTCTGGCGGACCACCTTCTTGGCCAGATCCTCATGCGCCGCGTCCACCCCCGTGTCCAGTACGGCGACGGTGACGTTCTGCCCCTTGGACACCTTCCAGGCGGCCGGGGCGCCGATGGTCTGCAGGTACTGCTGGTTGGGGTTGGAGATCGGCTCCTGCTGGCCGTTGCCGTTCTCCTCGAAGGCGACGCACCCCTTCTGCACGTAACAGGGATCGTTGGGCGTCGTGTCGTTGGGCGGGGCCGCCGGCCCGCCGGTGGAGTGCACGGGCGTCGCCACCTCCACGTACCGGGTCCCGCCTTGGGCCCGGAGGCGCCCGATCACCGAAGCGGCCTGGTCGGCGGGGACCCTGACGACGTACCGGCCGGCCGACGCCGACCGGACGCTGGCCGTCGCCAGCCCGGCGGCCCGCAGTGCCGAGGGGCGGCCCGGTCCGGTTCCGGGGGCGAACTGGGCGACGACCGTGACGTATCCCGGCCCGGCCGGTGCCGCCGCGTCCGACCTCACGGGCGCGGTGGCAGCTGAGGCGGACGGCGCGAGCGCGCCGCCGACCAGCGGGGCGACCGCAAGGGCCGTCATCCCCAGTTGTAGAGCCCGCCGCCTGGAGCCCACCGGGTGGGATGTGATCATGAAGCCCCTAACGATATTGCAGCCGGACGCCGCTGCGGTTTCATGCCGGGCGGCTGATACCTTCGCCGCCCAATGCCGGGACGTGTCGCCTTCGTACCGCTCCGCTACGGGCCCCGGATCGTCGGGGGCTCCGAAGCGCTCACCCGGGAGATCGCCATCGGGCTCTCCCATCGGGGCTGGGATGTCGACATCCTGACCACGAGGGTCATCGACCACCAGGCCATGGCCGATGAATTGCCCGAAGGCGTGTCAGAAGAGGACGGCCTCACCATCCGCCGGTTCTCGACCAGCCCGCACTGGTCACTACCTGGCTACCGGGCCCAGCAACTGGTCCAGGACGGCACCATCCCCCCCGTCGATGACCAGTGGACGTGGGTGAGCTGGCGCTTCAGCCTCCCCGACCTCTTCCACCACCTCTTGCGCCACAGTTCCGACTACCGGGCGGTCGTCTTCTCCCCCTACATGTTCTGGAACACCACGGCGTGCCTGTCCGCCGTCTCCGGCAATGCGGTGGTCATGCCCTGCCTGCACGACGAGTCCTACGCCCGGATGGCGGTGATGCGACCGGTGTTGTCCGACCCGGCGTCGGTGTGGTTCCTGTCCGAGCCGGAGCACGAGTTGGCCCACCGGCTCGGCCCGGTCGCCGAGCGCCACACCGTGACCGGCGCCGGCATGCACGTCCCCGACTCCTACGATCCGGACGGCTTCCGGGCCCGGCACCGCATCGAGCGCCCGTTCGTGCTCTACGCCGGCCGTCGGGAGCGGGACAAAGGATGGGGCTGGTTGCTCGGCACGTTCTCCGAAGCGGTCTCATCGGGCCTCGACGACGTCGATCTGGTGACCTTCGGCTCGGGCGACGCGGCCGTCCCCGATCGCCTGGCCGATCGGGTGATCGACCTCGGGTTCGTGAGCGAGACCGATCGCAATGACGCCGTGGCCGCCGCCCTCGCCTACGTGCAACCCAGCCGGATGGAGAGCTTCTCCCGTACGGTCATGGAGGCGTGGCTGGCCGGCACCCCGGTCCTGGCCATCGACGGCAGCGACGTGGTCGACTGGCACTGTCGGCGGTCCGGGGGCGGGCTGATATTCCGCGACAGCGCCGAGCTGGGCGCCCACATCCGGGCCCTGCGCGACGACCCGGCGCGGGCAGCCGAGATGGCGTCGCGGGGCCGCGAGTACGTGATCCGGGAGTACGCCTGGCCGGTGGTCCTGGACCGCATCGAGGCCGACCTGGAGGGGTTCCCATGAGCCCGGTGGTCCTGGACTCCGCCAAACCCGACCTGGAGAAGTGCTCATGAGGCCAGTGGTCCTGGACTCCGTCGAACCCGACCTGGAGAAGTGCTCATGAACCCGGTGCTCATCGTCGGGAGCTACCCGCCCATCCCGGTCCCGGGCGCACCGGTCACCATCGCCGAGGTACGGCGGGCGTGGGCGGCCGGCGACGAGGTGGTCGTCGTCTCACCCCGGCTGTCCGCCGCCCATCTGGCCGTACCGGTGGCCGGGCTGCTGGCCGGTCGCCGCCTGGCCAACGTGGCCCGCGTCGCCGGCGCCGACCGAGTGGTCCTGGTCGTCGAGCGGGGCTTCCCGTTCCTCGGCCGGTCCCGCGCCGAGGACATCGTCACCGCCGAACTCCTGGCCCGGGCCCTGCGCCGATTCGCAGGCTCCCGTCTGGTCGTCGCCGGGCCCGACGCCGCACCCGCGGCGGCCCTGGCCCGCCTCCGGCCGGCGGTGGCCGAGGTCGCGCAGGTCGACGCCGGGCCGGCCATACCCGGAGTCACCGTGCTGGGGCCGCCCGAGGTGCGGCCGGCGGAGCAGCCCCGCCGGGTCGCCGGCCTGGTGGCCCGGCGGCTGCTCGGCGCCCGCGCCCCGGTCATCCGGGCCCGGCTGGTGGGCGCGAAGCACCGGTTGGTGTCCCGGACCGGATCCGGCTGACCCGACCGGCGGCCCAGCCCGGCGGGTAGATCGAGTCGTCACTCGGTGCCCGAGACGTCATTAGGTGTACGGATTCGGTACCGCTAGTGACGGCTCGGGGCGCGAGTGACGACTCGATCGGCCGCAGCCGGGTGGTCGAGGGTGGCACTGGAGGCGGCGCCCCGCAGAGGGCCCGGGCTCGGCGGCCCCGCCTGGGGGCCGCGTCGGCCAGGTCGCGCGCCGGATCCGTCCACAGTTGTCGCGCCGGGGACCATCTGGACCGCCGGAGCGCGCAATTCGACGTTCTGGCGGTCCACCCGACCGGCACCCCCGCAACTGTGGCCCGATCCCGCGCGCCGGACCGAACCGGGATCCCCGCCTCGTCAGGAACACGGACCGAGACAACCACCATGGGCGTGTCCCTGGCCACCCTGGGAACCCGCCGCCCTCTGCGCCGGGTCCAGGGCTACCCGAGCGCCGCAACCGGAACGGCTCAACCCTCCGGTCCGGGCCGACGCCGCATGTCGGCGACCAGGACCGCCGCACCGGCCACCCCGCCGGCCCCCAGCCGGCCGGCCGGTGAAGGTCAGGAACGGGCCGGCGAGGTGTCCCAGGTGCCCCCCTGCTCGGCCCACCGGCTCCACACCTCGACCGGGTCCTCTGTCCACATGCGCGACATACGGACCCGGGTGGCGAGCGCCCAGGGCAGCATCTGGGCCAGCTGGCGGGCGACCACATCGCCGGGGAGGCGGCGCAGCCGGCCGACGACCTCGGGTCGGACCACCGACAGGGGGGCGTTGCGGGCCATGCAGAGCAGGGCGTTGCGCTGGGCCAGGCGGCGCACCATGGCCGATCCGGTGCCGCCGCTGGTGGCCGACATCCGGTGGTCCACGGCCGCGCCGGGGGTCGGGTCGTACACGACCCGCAGTCCGGTCAACCGGGCTCGAAGGCACCAGTCGGTGTCCTCGTTGTAGGCGAAGAACCGGGGGGCGAAGGCCCCGATGCGGTGCAGCGTCTCGGTCCGGAAGACGGGCGCCGTGCCGCTGAAGCCGAACGGCTCGGTCGGCTCGTCGAAGCGGCCGTCGTCGGGCGTGCCGAAGCCGATCTCTCCAGCCACACCGTGGGCCCGAAGCCACGACCCGGCGTGATTGAGCAGGCGCACGGTGGCGCCCGGGCCGGGATCGTCGCCGTCCACCCGCAGCTCGGCGGAGGGGCCCCCCACCGGGACGTAGAAGGGCCGGCCCGGTCGCGTCCACCGCCACTGCTCGCCGCCGGCCGATTCCAGGTCGTGCAGGCCGGCTCCCATGGCCGACGCCATGACGTCGTGCCCGTCGGACTCGAGCCGCAACAGGCGCCGGCCGAGGGGCCGGGAGTCGCCCGGTGCGAACCACTCCTCGTCGCCGAGCAGGACCTCCCGGTACCAGCCGGACAGGCGCACCTTCGGTGTCACCGCCCCCACCGTCGGATCGGCCAGCCGCTCGGACGCCGAGGTCAACCAGTCCGGCCCGGCCACCGCGTCGTCGTTGAGCACGGCGACGATGTCACCGGTCGCCGGTCCGAGTCCGGCCGCCACGCCGCCGGCGAACCCCAGATTCCGGTTGGCCGTCACCACCTGGGCGCCCACCTGGCCCGCCACCCGCGCCGCGGTCCCCCCCACTGATGCGTTGTCGACGACGATGACCTGGTCGGCCTGGTCGACAACCGAGTCCAGGCACGGCCGGAGCCACTCGCCGGGTCGATACGACACGACGATCACCGAAGTGCCACTCACCGGCCCGTCCCGGCCAGGACCGCCCGGCCAGTGCCGCTCACCGGCCCGTCCCGGCCAGGACCCGCCCGGCCAGGACCCGCCCGGCCAGCGCTTCGTAGCGGTCGAGGAGGGCCGGCCAGGCGAACTCCGAGCGGGTGTAGGCGTGGCCACGGGCGGCCAGGGCGGCGCCCAGTTCCGGATCGGCCAGGAGCCGGTCAACGGCCACCTCGAAGTCTCCATAGTCCTCGAACCACAGTCCGCCGCCGCTGCGCCGGCAGTGTTCGACCGTCGGTTGGCAGCGACCGTTGACCAGGACCGGGCGGCCCGACAACCACGCCTCCAGGACGACCAGGCTGAACGATTCCTGGCCCGATGGCGCGATCAGGAGCGAGCAGGCGGTGAGGGCGCCCCACTTCACGGCATCCGGTTGACGGCCGGCCAGGATGACCCCGGCGTCGGCGGCGGATGCGATGCCCTGGTCGTGGACCGGACCGATGAACACGAGCCGCGGCGCGTCGGGCCGCCGGGCCCGATACATCCGCCACAAGGAGGCCAGGCCCACCGAGCCCTTGGCCCGCTCCACCTTTCCCAGACACAGGACGAACGGTTCGTCCCGGCCCAGGCCGAGTGCGGCCCGAGCCGCCATCGGGTCTCCTGCGCCCTCGTCGACGGCGTTGCCGACGATGGCCGACGGCAGGTGTCCGACCCGGAACGTCTTTTCGACGAGTGCCCGTTCGGAATAGGTGTTGAAAGCGAAGCCGCCGACCGCACCGAACACCCGCTCCATGACCGGCAACTGCAGCTCCGGTTCGTCGTGGGCGGCCCCATGGAAGAGCACCCGCCGGCCGAGCGCCGGGACGCCGACGACCGTCGGCCAGTAGAGGTAGGGGGTGACGGCGACCAGATCGCAGTTGCTGCCCTCCGCGGCGGCGACTGCGTCGGGGCAGACCGGGCCGACCAGGCGCACGTACTCCATCGCCTCGCCCGGTGAGAAACCGGCCGGGTCGGCCCGCAGGCGGGGCAACTGGTGCAGGTACTCGGGGTTGCGGCCGGAGCGGGACGCGAAGCGGTGAACGGTGACTCCTTTGACCGTGGTGGTGGTCGCCGGGTAGTCGTCCGCCCACGTTTCCGCCGAGACCGCAGTGGTGGTGAATACCTCGGCCGCCCAGCCCCGGTCGGCGCACAGATGCTCGAGGAGGAGCCGGAGCCAGTGCTCCGTCCCCCCCACCACTTCCTCCCCGTAGCGGGGTACGAGGAGGCCGAGCTTCACGAGCGGCCGTCGGCCTCGACGCCGTAATGGCGCCCGTCGGCGCCGTATCGGCCGGTCACCGAGAACCCGGCCCGGGCCAGGGTCTCCAGCCAGGTGTCGGGGTGGAGCGGACGGCGGGCGGCCCGGTCGGCCGCCACCTCACCGATCCGGCGGCGCCACGCCCACGGGGCCTCCGCCGCCACTCTCACCGCCGCCGTGGTGCGGGCCAGCTCCGTGGCCCAGCGGTCGAGGTGCTGGACGTCCGCTTCGGCCAGGCCACCGACCAGGATCACAAAGGAGAGCGCCCGGTCCGCCACCGAGCGCAGGTGCTCGAGCACCGGTCCGGTCCGGGTCACCCCGGCATCGGCGTACTGTTCACCCGTCGGGTCGATGGCGTAGGCGGCGTCGCCGACCCGATCCGCCCAGGCGCCGGCCCCCTCTCCGGCGATGAGGACCCGACCGCGGCTGCCGATCCCCCATTCGTCCAGCCAGCCGGTCAGATCAGGTAGGTCCCCGGCCGGCGCCGGGCCAGGGCGGCCGGCGATCGGACGGCGCTGCTCCAGATGGGACAGGCGAGCCGCCACCGCAGCAACGGCGGCGGCGGCCAGACCGGCCACCCGGCCCGACGGGTCGGCCGGACCCGACATCTGCCGGAGAGCAGCCGCCAACGCCGCCAGATCCGCTCCCTGCCCGACCGGACCCTCCCCGTCCATGACCGACGACAGCCGGGCTTCGTCGTCGAGCGGGAAGTCGGGCGCGGCCCGGCGGCGGGCCGCCTCCCGCCGTATGTCCCCGATCAGCTCGTCCAGATCGGCGCTCGGCCGCCCCGCCCCCACCGGGTCTTGCGGGCCCGCTGCCTCGCTCGCACTCACGACGGCCGCTCCCCGCTCACGACCGGCCGGTTCCCGCTCACCGGCTCAAAGTAGCGGCCCTCGACCAGGCCCAGGACCCCATCCACAAGGGACCGGCCGGCCAGAACGAGGATGGGCGGCGTGGCCGCCCCCACCCGTAGCTCCCTGCCGACACGGCGGGCCATGGCATCGGAACCGACGATGACGCCGGCCGACCGCCGGACCAGGGGTTCCCACCGCATGGTGGCCGGGTCGCGCCCGTCCGGCCAGCACAGCCAACCCGGGTGGCGTTGGGCCAGGTCCTCGACCCACCCGCCCGAGGGCGAGATGAGGTAGAGGACGGCGTCGTAGGCGGCCGGCCGTATCTCCCGGCCGAAAGCGGCCGGATCGGCGAAGACGGCGGGCGTGTCGTCGTCCCAGCCCCGCCGGCCGACCACGTCGACGGCACCCGGGCGACTCCCGACCAATTCCAGGATCAGGTCGGCCTGATCCTGGTCACCGACCACCAGCAGGCGGACATCCGGGACCACCGCCCCCCCGGCCCGCCGGTCAACGGTGACCAACGCCCGCTCGGCCAGCCGGTCAACGCCGGCCACCGCCCCCCCGGCCAGCCGGTCAACGGCGGCCACCGCTCGCTCGGCCACCGCATCCCACGTGGCGCCGGCAGCCGCCGCCCGTTGCACCTCGAGCAGCCGTTGGCGCCGGGCATCGGAATCGACAGCTGTGCCGATGGCATCGGCGATCGAGTCGACGTCGGTCGGGTCGAACCAGGCGGCCGGGTCGGCGGCCGTCTCGGCCAGGGCGGTCGTGCAGGAGGTCAGGGCGGGCGTCCCGCAGGCGGCCGACTCCAGCACCGGCAGGCCGGCCCCTTCGGCGAGCGACGGCATCACCGACAGGAGGGCCCGGCGGTAGCCGGCCCGCAACAGCTCGTCGTCCACGGCACCGGCCAGGACCACCCGATCGGCCACGCCGCAGGCGGCGGCCGCCTGGCGCATCTGGTCCTGCCAGCCCACGGTCAGGTGGCCGACCACCAGTAGGTGGAGGTCGTACCCCCGCTCGACCAACCGGCCCAGGGTCGCCACCGCCCGGTGCGCCCCTTTGCGGGCATCGCTGCCGGCCACCGTCACCAGGTAGGGCCGGCCCACCAGTGCGGGCAGGTGGAATCTGAACAACTCGTCATCGGTGCCGTCCGGCGGTGAGAAGAACGGCGACACGCCGATGCCGATGGTCACCACCCGGGCCGGGTCGCACCCCAGCAGTTCAACGGCTTCGCGGCCGGTCCAGTCCGAGTTGGTCACGATCAGATCGGCCTGGCCGACCCACTCGGCCCTGGCCCGGTACCGCTCCTCGGCGCCGGCGGCCGACAGGTAGTGGCCAGGGGCCCGCAGGGGGATCAGATCGTGCAGCAGCACCACCCTGGGTACCCCCGAGCGGGCCCAGTGCTCCGGGACCCCGAGACCGGCCGGCGCCTGCGGTTCGCAGTGCAGGAACGGTGCCGTCAGGTGGTGGACGACCGGCCGGCCGCCACCGAGAATGCCCCGCACCGCCGCCGCGCCGTCCCACCACGCCCGGCCGGCCGCCACCAGATCACCGGGCAGGCCGCTCGGAGGCGGCAGCTCGGGCGCCAGCAGGGCGGCGACCAGGGCGGAACGCCGTTCGAGCGCCTCGGCGTAGCCGGTGATGTACCGCCCGACGCCACGGTCGGCCCACCCGGCGACCTGGAGGGCCTGGACATCGAGGGCGATGCCGGGGCTCAACGGTCGGAGAGCAGCTTTTCGATCTCGTCCAGCCGGCGCGACAAACGGGCCTGCGACTCCTTGTGGGCCACGTCGCGCTCGCCCAAGGTGGCCGAGCGGCCCTCCATGGCCTGGATGGTCACCTCCATGTCGGTCACCCGCTTGGCCAGCTCATCCAGCCGTCTGGTCGTCTCGTCGGTGAGCACATCGAGCCGGGCGATGACCGGACCGAGGGCCTTCTGGCGCAGGTCGAACAGCACCCGCCGGATCTCGCTCTTCACGGCCACGACGAGAGCCTAAGCGGTGGCCAGCCGATCGATCTCGATCAGCCACCGCTTCGAGGTCTGGTCAAAGGAAAAGCCCGACGCCCGTGCCCGCCCCCGTTCGATCATCGTCTGCGTCCGGTCACGGTCGCTCAACAGCTCGTTGACCGCGGCGGCCACCACCAGCGGGTCCTTGTCCCCGAGGAGCACGCCGGCGTCGGCCACGGTTTCGGTCACGGCCGCGGCGGAGTAGGCGACCACCGGAACGCCCAGCTCCATGGCCTCGATGACCGGCACGCAGAAACCCTCGTGCTCGGACAGGCAGACGAACACATCGGCCCGGCCGAAGGCGGCCAGCAGCTCGGGGAACGGGGTCGATCCGGCCAGGTCGACGGCGCCGGCCAGGCCCAGGTCGTCGACCATCGCGCTCAGCTGTTTCTTGTAGCGGGCCGAGGTCACGGCGCCGATCACCGCCAACCGGGCCGCCGGCGCGTACAGCCGGCGGTAGACGGCGAACGCGGCGATCACATCGTGCTGGCATTTGTTCGGCGCCACCCGGCCGACGAACAGCCAGAGGGGATCGCCGGGCCAGCGGGTGGCGCCGTCGGGGTCGGGCGGCGCATGGTATTCGGAGGTGTCCAGCAGGATCGGGCAGGCGGTGGCGCCCATGATCCCGAACTCGGCCAGCTCCAGCGCGTTGTACTCGGAGTCGGCGACCGCACCACGGAACAGGGGGGCTAATGCGGCCAGCTGGCGGCGGGCCTCCTCCATGCTCCGGGCCGCCTTCGGCTCCCACGACGAGAAGTACGAGGCGGGTGTGATGTTGTGGTAGTCGACGGCGATCCGCTGTCCGGCCGCCCCGGCGGTCATGATCCAGTCGGCCATCTCCGAGTGGGTCGACGCGTGATACAGGATGAGCCGGTTCGGGTCGGGCGCCGGGTCACACTCGGTGTAGGAGCGCACATCGCCGGCCATCCGGGGGTCGAGGTGCTCGTACCAGATGTCGGACTCGTACCCGGCGTCGCGCAGCAGGCGCCGGAGCTGGGTGACGTGGTTGCCGATGGCGTCGTGGAGGACGTAGCTGGGGACGAACTGGTCGATCCGCCGGACGGCCGTGGGCATCCCGCGGACGCTATCAGCGGGCCCGGCCCCGACCGAGCCGCATCCGGGCCGCCCGGTGACCCCACGGCCGACCCGCCCCCGGACTGCGGCCTATCCGCCCGCGACGCCGCCGCCGACCCGCCTGGCGACCTTGCGGCCGACCCGCCCCCGGCTCTCGGCCGACCCGCCCCTGGCTCTCGGCCTACCCGCCCCCGGCTCTCGGCCTAACCGCCCCCGGCTCTCGGCCTACCCGCCCCCGGCCTACCGGCCTGCCGGCCGACCCGCCTGACGACGCCGCGGCCGATGCGCCCGGCCACCCGGCGCAGGTCGGCCCCGATGGGCAGGGCGGGCGGCCCGCTCGGGGGCGCGCTCGGCGCCGGTGCCGCGGCCGCCGGCGGGACGGCCTCCCGCCGGGGGGACCGATCGCCCGGCGCTCCGGTCGCCGGCGGAGCCGGCCGGTGGGGCCGGTCGGCGGCCGGGACCGGATTCCCGGCCCAGCGCAGCAGCGGGCCGGCGACCGCCGGCCATCGGTAGCCGGCGCCGAAGCGCTGGACGGCAGCTCGCTCCGGGGGGTCGGCCAGGAGTTCGTCGATGGCCCGGGCGATGGCGGCCGGGTCACCCGGCGGGACCGTCCGTCCGAGGCCGGCGGCCGCCACCTCCTCGGACAGGGTGTCGCCCTCGGTGAGCACCATCGGCAGGCCGGCCCAGATGTAGTCCAGGACACGCGTCCGGAACGAGAAGCGGGTCTCGACGTGGGCCAGGTGGGTGCTGACCGCCAGGTCGGCTTCGGCCAGGTAGGCGCCCCGTTGGTCGTAGGGCACCCAGCCCTCGTTGAAGAAGACGTGACGGCCGGTGAGGTCCAGCCCGGCGGCCAGTTCCCGGAGGGAAGTGGCCATACGCATCTCGGGGATCCCCGGGTTGGGATGGCGCATACCGAGGAACACCAGCCGGAGATCGGGTCGGCGTCCCGACAGGTCGGCGACCGCCCGGACGAGCGAGATGGGGTCGAACCAGTTGTACACACCGCCGCCCCAGATGACGACCGGATCGTCGGGTCCGATCGCCGGATGGGCCGCCCGCAGAACGCCCGACGGCGCCGGCGGTGGGTTCGGGTCCAACCCGAACGGCACGACATCCACCAGGGTGCGCAGGGACGGGTCGGCGGCATACGTGTCGGGATTGATCCGACCGAGAGAACCCAGTGCCCCCAACCAGAAATCCCGTTGCCGGTCGCTCGCACAGAGGAAGAAGTCACCCTCGGCCAGATCGCGGTTGAGGACCGAGACCTGATGATCGACGGCGGCCCAGTGGTCGGCCCCCGACGCGCCCAGGGGTTCCAGGTTCTCGAGGTGGGTCGGTATGTACATGTCGATGGCGAGTGGTTTGCCGCTGTCGACCACGCGGGGGTGACGGGCGACCACCGACGTCGGGGCGAACACGGCGTCGCACCAGCCCAGCAGGTCGGCCAGGTCGGCATCGGTGACCGACCGGACCTCGAACCGGGGATGCTGACGGGTCGCCCCGGCGGTGCCGGCCAGCACGATCTGGTGCCGTCCGGCCAGCTCCTGGGCCAGGTGCCAGGCCCGGATGGCCGGTCCCGGCATGGCTTCGGTCAGGGGGTCGAAGCACAGAACCAGTACCCGGCTAGTGTCCACGAATCGACGGTAACCGCCAACGGATCCTGATCGTCACCGACGACGTCCTGACCGAGAAGATGGCCGGACCGGCCATCCGGGCCTGGCAGATCGCCGAGGCACTGGCCGGTGCCGGCCACGATGTCCTCCTGGCCACGACGTCGCCGACCTGTGAGCGTTCCAGCGGGCAGTTCGCCACCGAATCGTGCGGCCAGGACCGCTTCACCGAACTGGAACAGTGGTGCACGGTCGTGCTTCTGCAGGGCTACGTCCTCGAGCATGTCCCTGTCCTGCGCAGCACCACCAAGGTGATGGTCGTCGACATGTACGACCCACTGCACCTCGAGGCCCTGGTCCTCAACCAGGCCCTGGCCGAACCAGACCGATCGGTCCACGTGGCGTCATCGGTGCGGGTTCTCGGTCAGCAACTCCTGCGGGGCGACTTCTTCGTCTGCGCCAGCGAGAAGCAGCGTGATCTGTGGATGGGCTTCCTGTCCGCCGCCGGCCGGGTCAACCCGTCCACGTACGAAGCCGACCCGTCCCTGCGTGGCCTCATCGACGTGGTCGCCTTCGGCCTCCCGGCCACGCCCCCGGTGCACCACCAGCCCCGGCTCAAGGGGGTGGTCGATGGGATCGGAGCCGGCGACGACGTGATCCTGTGGGGTGGGGGTGTCTACGACTGGTTCGATCCTTTGACCGCCATCAGAGCCGTGGACCGGCTGAAACAGTCGCGACCGACCGTGCGCCTGTACTTCCTGGGTGTCGTCCATCCCAACTCCGCCATCGTGGAATCGAGAACCCTGGTGGCGGCCCGGGCGCTGGCCGACGAGTTGGGCCTGAACGGTACGCACGTGTTCTTCAACGAGGGGTGGGTCGCCTACGAGGACCGCCCCGACTACCTGCTCGAAGCCGACGTCGCCATCAGCCTGCACGTCGAGCAGATCGAGACCGACTATTCGTTCCGGACCCGGATCCTCGACTACATGTGGGCCGGGCTCCCGATCGTCGCCACCCGGGGCGATGCGTTCGCCGACCTGATCGGCCGCCGGGGCCTGGGCGCGGTGGTCCCGGGCGGCGACGTCGACGCCGTGGCGGCCGCCATCCTGGCCCTCCTGGAGAACCCGTCCGCCCGCCAGGAGTGCCGGGACCGATCGGTCGACGTGGCCCGGCAGTTCGTGTGGTCGGAGGTCCTGC
This sequence comes from Acidimicrobiales bacterium, assembly GCA_035551615.1. Classification (GTDB taxonomy): domain Bacteria; phylum Actinomycetota; class Acidimicrobiia; order Acidimicrobiales; family Palsa-688; genus JAKCDU01. Next base: position 23,946 of record DASZNC010000155.1, on the reverse strand, counting down.
GTCCTCTGGTGAACTTCTGCGGGAACCCCCACCGGGCAGCCGACACCGACCGGCTTCTGCCCTGGCCCCCGGTACCTCCCCCTCCTCCGCCGCCCCCCGCTCCCACTCCCCTGCCGCCGGGCCGGTTGACCCGATTGGAGGCGGCCTACCGGCGGGGCGGCCCCAGAGCGGTGGCCGGGGCGGCGGCCCGGGTGGCCGGTCGCCGGCTCAGAGCGGGATGGGCGTCTCGCGATCGCTGACCGCGCCTCGGACCGGGAACCGCATCCGCTTCTGCAGGATCAGCCCGTCCTCGATCATCACCCGGTTGATGCGGATCAGGTCGGCGATCACGCCCATCGAGAAGGTGATGAGCGCGCCCATGACCAGAACGCCCCCGACAACCAGGGACTGCAGATGGCGACCGGGTCCGCCGTAGTGGGAGTTGGTCTCCACCAGCACGAGGTAGCGGATGAAGGGAATGATCCCGGCCACGAACAGGAGGCTCCCCAGCCAGGCGAAGAAGGTCAGCGGCCGGTACATGACGTAGGCCCGCAGGATGGTCGCCGCCGACCGGACCACGTGCTCCGGCGTGGATCGGAACAGTCGTGATTCGCGCGTCTTCGGATTGGTGTCCACGGGGATCGAGGTGATCTTCAGCCGCTTGTTGCCGGCCTGGATGATCGTCTCCATGCAATAGCTGAACTTGGTCACCAGGTTCAGCTTGATGAGCGACTCGCGCGAATAGGCCCGGAACCCGCTGGCCGCATCGGGCAGTTCGGTGGAAGCTGCGATATTGACAACCCTGCTGCCCACCTTCTGCAGCCGCTTCTTGACCGGGGAGAAATGTTCGATCTTGTGGGTCTGGCGGTCAGCCACGACGATGTCGGCCATCCCGTGGAGGATCGGGGTGACCAGGTCCGGGATCCTCCCGCTCGGGTACTGGTTGTCCCCGTCGGTGTTGACCAGGATGTCGGCCCCCATCTCGAGGGCCTTCATGGCTCCGTCCTGGAACGACTGGCCCAGGCCCATCGTCCGGGTGTGGTGCACGAAGTGGCGGACGCCCAGCCGGCGGGCCACCTCCACCGTCGCATCGCTGCAGCCGTCGTCGATGACCAGATACTCGATCTCGTCGATCCCCGGGATGGCGGTCGGCATGTCGGCGAAGACGAGGGGCAGGGTCGCCTCCTCATTGAGGCACGGGACCTGTATCACGAGTTTCATGGGTGGCAAGGAAGGCTAATCAGGAATACGGCCCTCGCGGTCGACGCCCGGGGCCGGTGGTCCTCGGCCGCAATGGGGGACGTGTAAAATCGACCGGATTTATGACTTCTGAGGATATGGCGGATCATTCGCCCGACATTCGCGAGGCGTCCGCTGTTTATGGGGAGGAGTACTACCTCAACCACTGCGCCAAGGCCCACCCCTACCGGCACGGCGACCCGGAATGGGAGGCCCTGTACGGGCGGGTGGCGGACAACATCGTGCGTTCGCTCGCCCCGCAGCGGGTCTACGACGCCGGCTGTGCGATCGGATTCATGGTCGAAGCCCTGTGGGACCGCGGCGTCGAGGCCTGGGGCCGCGACATCTCCGAGTACGCGATCAGCCAGGTTCGGCCGGACGTCGCCGAGTACTGCTCCGTCGGTTCGATCACCGACCCGGTCGACGGCCGGTTCGATCTCATCATCTGCATCGAGGTACTCGAACACCTGACGCCGAGCCAGTCGACACTGGCCATCAAATGTCTGACCGAGGCCACGGACCAGGTCCTCTTCTCGTCGACACCCTCCGATTTCGATGAACCCACGCACATCAATGTGCGGCCGCCCATCTACTGGTTGCGCCAGTTCGCGGCCCACGGCTTCGCACCGGTACTCAGCTACGACGCCACCTACCTGTGTCCCCATGCCATCCTGTTCCGGCGCCAGACCGAGCCGGTCACCGACGAGGTCATCGCCGCCGGCGCCGAGCTGGTGCGGTGGCGGGTCGACGCCACCGAGCAGCGGACCCAGGCGGTGGCACTCAACGTCCAGCTGGCCGACGCGTTGAACGTCCGGTACCGGCTGCACTCATCGCGCTCCGAGGCCATCGTCCAACGGGACCAGAGCGATCAGGTCCGGGAGCGCCAGGAGCAGCAGATCGCCGATCTGGAGAAGCAGGCCGAGGGGATGTGGGGTCACATCCACTACCTGGAAGCGGAGAAAGCCCGGTTGAGCTCGATGGAGGTCAGCATGTTCTGGCGGGGGACGGCGCCGTTGCGCCGGGTGGCCGGCTCCGTTTCTCCGGAGGCCCGCTCCCGTGTCCGGCGGGCGGTGCGCGCCGTCCGGCTGATCGCCTCTCTGCGCTTCGGCGAGCTCAGGTCCCCGACGCCGGCCGTCCCGGCCCCGACTGCGCTTCCGACCCCGCCACCCCCGACCGCCGAGGAGCCGTCGCAGGGCCCCTCATCGTCACTTCAGAGCGCTGATCAGTTTCCCTTCCTCGAGCCACTCCGTGTCTTCCGGGCGCCGGACCCGCAACCGACCGTCAACGTCATCACTGATTCCGTCCTCCCGGGCAGCATGTTCGGAGGGGTGGCCACGGCGCTCACTCTGGGCAGCCTCCTCGCCACCCGGGTCGGGGCCCGTCTCCGGCTGGTCACCCGCACCGAGCCGGCCGACGCGGCCACGGTGGCCGGCGTGCTCCGCCAGACGCGCGTTCCGCACGACATGGAGATCGAGACGCTGTTCGTCGGTCACGAGACCAAGACCGCCGTGCCGCTCGGGGACCGCGACTATCACATCGCCACCTCGTGGTGGACGGCGGCGCCCACGGCCGCAGCCATCGGATACGACCGGCTGATCTACCTGCTCCAAGAGGATGAACGGATGTTCTATCCGATGGGCGACGAGTTCCTCCATGCCGCGGAGGTGCTCGGCGATCCGCAGTTCCGGACGGTGATCAACAGCGAGATGCTCTACCGGCACCTGTCCGAGGGTCGAGAGGCCATCCCCGCCCTGAAGGACCGGGCCGTGTTCTTCGAGCCGGCCTTCCCGGCAGAGCTCTTCCACGACGACCCGACCGCCCGCCAGATGTCGGGCAAGAAGAATTTCCTGTTCTACGCCCGGCCGCTCAACGTTCGGAACCTGTACTGGCGGGGCATACAGGCCATCGAACGAGCGATCCTCGAAGGCACGCTCGATCCGACGGAGTGGCGGTTCATCTTCCTGGGCAAGGAGATCAAGGACACCCGCCTGCCGGGGAACCCCGAGGTGGTCGTCGGCGAGAACCTGTCTCTGGAGGAGTACGCCCGTCACGTCCGGTCGGCCCATGTCGGCCTCAGCCTGATCTATTCGCCGCATCCCAGCTATCCGCCGCTCGACCTGGCTGCGAGCGGCGCCGTCGTTGTGACCAACACGTTCGAGACGTCCAAGCTCGACCTGTCCTCCTATTCCCAGAACATCATCTGCTGCCGCCCGACGGTCAAGGATCTGGTCGCCGGCATCGCCTCCGCCGTCCGCCTCGCCGGGGACGACGAAACCCGCCTGGCCAACCTGCAGAACGATGGCATCCAACGCGACTGGGCCGACGCGCTGTCCGCATCGGTGGACCAGATCGTCCAGTGGTGCGACGGCTGAGAGACCCGGTCAAATGTTCATCGGGTTGGACACGCCGCTCCCGTTCTCGGCCCCCTGGGCGGTGCCGTTCGAGGTACGCCGGGCCTGGTTGAACGGCGGCGAACTGAGGGTCGCCTACATCTACGAGCTGGAGGACACCTCGACCTTCCGCTACCGGGTGTTCAACATGGTGGAGGCGCTCCGGGCCGAACCCGAGCAGCAGATATCGGCTACGTGGTTCACCCGCGCCGAGTTCCACACCAACCAGTCGTTCGTCGACGACTGCGACGTGATCGTCGTGTGCCGCACCCGTTATGACGAGGGCATCGCCCGCCTGGTCGAGCGGGCCCGGGCCCGGAAGGTGAAGGTCATCTTCGACGTCGACGACCTGGTGTTCGACCTGTCGATGGTGCAGTACATCATGGAGGCCATCGGGGTCTCGACCACCTCGGAACAGAACTGGGACTACTGGTACTCGTACATCGGCCGGCTGCGGGCCACCCTCGACCTGTGTGACGCGGCCATCGCCACCACCCAGCCACTGGCCGACCGGCTCTCCGCCGCCACCGGGCTCCGCTGCGCAGTGCTGCCCAACTACCTCAATCAGCGCCAGACGGAGGTGTCCAAGATGCTGCTCGACCGCAAGCAGTCGACCGGATACCAGCGCGACGGATGGGTGACCTGCGGGTTCCTCAGCGGTTCCCCGACCCACCTCCGGGACCTGCAGATCGCGTCTCCGGCGCTGGCCGGGGCCATGATCCGCCACCCGGATCTGCGAATCCAGTTGGTCGGATTCGCGGAACTGGACGAGCACCTGAGGCCGTTCGCCAATCGAGTGGACCGGGCTCCCTTGCAGGACTACCTGAATCTGCAGCGGTTGACGGCCCAGTGCGAGTTCTGCGTAGTACCGCTGGCCATGAACGTGTTCAGCCGCTGCAAGTCCGAGCTCAAGTTCTTCGAGACCGGCATCGTCGAATGCCCGATCATCGCCTCACCCATACCGGCCTACCAATCGACCATCGTCGATGGGGTGAACGGTCATCTGGCCCTCGCCCAACAGTGGCACGAGAAGGTCGAGGAGGCCTACAACCTGGCCGTCGAGGGGGGCGCCGATTACCGGTCGATCACCGCCGCCGCCTACCGCTCGAGTACCGAGCGGTACGCGTGGGACACGCAGGGGTCCCGTATCGCCTCGACCCTGTCAACCCTTCTGGACCAGGCGCCGACTGTCCCAGGTCACGCCCGCCGCGGCAATTAACGACATCGCCACCGGCATGACGAACACGAACAGGGCGGTCAGCCCCCAAGGCAGCGGAGACCACCTCAGCACCCCGTGAACGGCGTCGGCCAGTCCCCGCAAGGTGGACAGGTGGCCCACCGGTTGGTACCAGTGACGCAGGATCAGTAGCCAGGTGTCGGCGTTGGTGGCGATAGCGAGCAGCAGAACCACGGGCGTCGTGCAGGCCAGCAGCCGGCGCGGAAGGATGCGGGAGAACCCGACCGTCGCGACCGATGCGGCGGCCACGATCACGGAATAGAAGTATCGGCCCTGATTGCCGCGGATGGCGTTCGGCCAGGCATGGAAATCGCTCCAGGACCCGTCCGCGACCACGGCCAGAGTCAGGACGATGGCAGCCACGAGCACCCAGGCGCGGAGGCGACCGCCCCTGGTACCCGGTACCACGAGTGCCGCCACTATCCCGATGAGAACGAAGATCGGCCATCCCTCCTGGATGAGGGCCCCCGGCGCGGGCTGGTCCGGAATCCCGATGCCCCCCCATATCCGCGGGATGAGGCCCCGGAAGAACGGCCCGATGAAGTGGGAGAACGAGCCTGTGTACGTCGGCGTTCCGTAGATCACCCGGGAGAAGGCGGTCCCGTAGCCGTTGATCTGCACGGTCCCGTACACGATCAGGTTCCTCGTCCACCAGATGGCGCCGAGCAGTGCTCCGACCAGGCAGATGACGAGCGGCGGGACAATCGTCGGCCGGGCGTCAGGCACATCGTCGGCCGCCCGATCGCGCTTGAAGCACCGCCAACCGACCACGTAGGCGGCCAGCACTATCGGTGGTAGGACCAGCGCGAATCCCTTCGTCCACAACGCCACCACTAGGCTGACCGCCGTCCACCCGGCGGTCCGGCGGGAAAGGTCGCCGCCGACCACTCTGGCCAACATGGCCAGAAGCACGGAGGTGGCCAGTACGAGCAGAGCATCGTTGGTCACCGATGCGCCGTCACGGATGAGGTTGGGCACGGTCAGAGGGAGGACCGCGGCCAGCAGGGCGACGCGGTCGGGATCCCGGGTCGGCCGGGGCCGGTGCCTCGGCATCCGGTCGGGATCCGAGGCCGCGTCGGCGCCCAGCAGCCGGCGGGCCGCCTCCCAGCACAGGCCGGGGACGGGGATCATCAGGGCGACACTCAGTACCCGCATCAACCACAGTTCGAGGTCCCACGACAGGTGCGACACGCCCGGCAGGACCATGACGATGGCTTCGAGCCAGTAGTAGAGCGGGGGATGTTCCACCATCTGCTCAGGGACGCCCTTGGACTCCAGCTTGGGGCCACCCAACTGGGCCAGGGTGGGCCGATCGGAGCGGGCCGCGATAGGGGCGGTGGAGAACGGTTGGCGGGGCGGGATGCCGGGGAGGAGGTGTTGGAACTGCACGTCGGCGACCGAGTAGGGCAGCTGGCCGGGACCGTAGAAGTCGAAGGGGTGAGCCGAGTACTGGTACGCCATGTCGACATGGGTCGCCTCGTCGTAGCCGTACGAGACCGGCCACAGCACGCTCGCTCCGAAGAGCAGGGCCGTCCACAGTCCGGTGATCATCCACAGCGCAACTGGCACCCGTCCGGCCAGGTGTCGGACGCGCCCTAGCGGCGTCGGCCGCCGACGGCGATCGTTGCCGCTTTCCAGATCGGTCACCCTTCGGTGATGGTCCAGTCTCCGCCCAATGACACCAGCCCCGAGGACTCTCGATTCTCACCGGGATCGACCTCGAAGGTGACGATCTCCTGGCGGACGTCGTAGTCGTGCATCCGCGAGTAATCGGTCAGGGCCACCGTCGCCTTGTAGCTGCCCGGCAGCAGCCGGAACGAGTCGAACGTCAGATCGATGAATCCCTTGCCGTCCAGCTTGGGGGGCGTGACCCCGGCATCCCGGCTCGAGCAGTTGGCCAGCTCGATGCCGTTGTCGAGCAGCATCGTCACCGAGAAAACGGGGCGCTCGATCGGTCGCTCCATCTCGTAGTGCAGGCGCAGCCGGGCCGGCCGGCCCCCATCGATCCGGCTGGTGGGCTGGTCCTCGGAGTCGAGCCACATGACACCGACTATGCGACCTTCGCCACTCCCCCATCGGGGATGGCCGTACTGGTCGGTGCGGACGTCGACCCGATTCGTCTGGGCGTAGGCCTCGATGACCTCCCGCGGCGTTCCGACCTTCATCAGGTGGCCCTTGGAGAACCACGCCACCCGGTCACAGAGACTGTCAACCGAGCCCATGCTGTGGGTGACCAGCACGATCGTCTTGCCCGCGCTGCGCAGTTCGTTGAACTTGTCGTAGCACTTGCGCTGGAAGGCTTCGTCCCCCACCGCCAACACCTCGTCCACGAAAAGGACGTCGGGGTCGACATTGATGGCCACGGAGAACCCCAGGCGCACGTACATGCCCGACGAGTAGTTCTTCACCGGCTCGTCGATGAACTCCCCTACGCCGGCGAAGTCGACGATCTCATCGAACCGCTTCTTCAACTCGCTCTGGGGCAGCCCCAGGATGGCCCCATTGAGGAACACGTTCTCCCGCCCGGACAGCTCCGGATGGAATCCGGCGCCCAACTCCAGCAAGGCCGACACCTTCCCATTGACCTCGACGTGCCCTTCGTTCGGTGTCAGGATCCGGGTCAGGCACTTGAGCATGGTGCTCTTGCCCGACCCGTTCTGCCCGATGAGCCCGAACGTCTCCCCCTGATTCACCTGCAGCGAGACGTCCCGGAGGGCCCAGAAGTCCTCGGCCACGACTCTCCGGCCCCGGAGTACCGTCGCCTTGAGGGAGTGGTTGCGTTCGTGGATCAGCCGGAACTTCTTCGAGACGTTGACCGCCTCGACGACGACGGGACCGGTCACGCAGGAAGCGCTGTCTTACTCGGGGCGGGTGGAGGCATATGGGCGCGGGCGGTCCGAACGGCTCGGGCGGGGCGGGTCGGGCGATTGTAGCGGGCCGGCCCTCTCTACCCTCGGCAGGTGGAGGGAGGGGGTGGGCCGGTCAGGCGGGGGCCGGCTCGGTGACGTCAGCGGCCCGCTCGATCACCATGTCGATGAAGCCGTACTCCTTGGCTTCGGCCGCCGTGAACCAACGGTCGCGGTCGGAATCGGCCTCGATCCGTTCCACCGGCTGGCCGGTGTGGAAGGCGATGCGTTCGGCCATCATCTTCTTGAGGTAGATGATCTGCTCGGCCTGGATGGCGATGTCGGCGGCCTGGCCGCGAGCCTGGCCGGACGGCTGGTGCATCAGGATGCGCGAATGGGGAAGCGAGAACCGCTTGCCGGGCGTCCCCGAGCACAGGAGGAACTGACCCATCGATGCGGCCAGACCCATGCACACCGTCGACACATCGCACGGAACGAATTGCATGGTGTCGTAGATGGCCAACCCGGATGTCACCGACCCTCCCGGCGAGTTGATGTACAGGCTGATGTCACGCTCGGGGTCCTCGGCGGCCAGCAGGAGGAGCTGGGCGCAGATGAGATTGGCGCTGGTGTCGTCGACCTCGGTCCCGAGAAAGACGATGCGTTCCTTGAGCAGGCGCTGGTAGACGTCGCCGGAGCGGTCGAACCCGGCCATCTGGCCGGTCACTGGCGGGAGAGGATGCGCAGGCATGGCTCGCAGGGTATCCGGTCCGGTACGATTACCGCCCACGCGGGCGTGGCGAAACCGGCATACGCGCCAGGTTTAGGTCCTGGTCCCGAAAGGGGTGGAGGTTCGAGTCCTCTCGCCCGCACCAGAAGTTCTGGTCCGGACCCGGCGTCATGGCGACCGGCCGGCGCACCAGCCGCCGGCCGACGGGCGCAGGCAAGGATAGGGCGGTAGCGAACCCATGGGGTCGCGGAGGCCCCTTAGGCTGATCAGGTGCCGTCGCGATTGTCGCCCCGGATCGTGCTCCAGGCCGTAATCCTCATCGGGGCGTTGGTGGCCTGTGGCATCGCGCTGGCCGATCAATGGCCTTCGATCAGCTCTCGGGTGCAACGCCTCGGCCCGACGCCGGTGATCGCCGCCGTCGGACTGACCCTGGTGGCGACGTTCGCGTCGATGATGTCCTGGCGGGCACTCCTGGCCGACATCGGCAGCCCGCTACCGATCAAGCCCAGTGCCCGCATCTACCTGCTCAGTGCCATCGGGAAGTACCTGCCGGGAAGCGTCTGGCCCTACATGGCCCAGATGGAGATGGGCCGGCGCTACGACATTCCCCGGCCCCGGTCGGGCGCGTCCGCCATCCTCGCCGTGCTGATCGCTCTGTCGAGCGGTTTGTTGATCGCCGCCGTCACCACCCCCTGGACCTCGGCCTCGGCCATGCGCACGTACTGGCCGGTCTTCCTGGCCGTACCCGTACTTCTGGCCGCCGTCCATCCGGCTGTAGCCAACCGGCTGGTCGGCATCACCATGAGGCTGCTCAAGAGGCCGCCGTTGGACCAGTCCCTCTCCTGGTCGGGTTTGAGCATCTCGGCGGCGTGGTCGACCCTCACCTGGGTCGCCTTCGGACTGCAGATCTGGGTGCTCTGCGACGCCATAGCCAAAGTGGATGCGAGGGCCCCGATCCAGTGCATCGGGGCCTATGCGCTGGCCTGGTCGGCCGGCTTCCTGGTCGTCATCGCTCCGGCCGGAGCGGGCATACGGGAGGTCGCGCTCACCGCGGTACTGTCCTCGATCATGCCGGCGCCGGCCGCTCTGACCGTCGCACTGATCTCCCGGGCGGTGACTACGACGTGCGACTTCGGGGCGGCGGCCGTGGCCATGTCGCTCCGTTCCGGCCCTCAGCCCGTCGATCAGGCGACCGAAACCACCGTCTCCCCACCATCGTGACCAGCCATTGGTTACGGACCGAAGCGGTCCTTCTCCTCGTCTGCGGACTCGGCTTCGCCGCCGTTGTCTGGCGTCGGTGGCAGCCCCCGCTGGCGGTCTCGTTGGGGATCGGTGCCGGCGTGAGAGCGATCACGGTCTGGTTGGCCAACGGTCACACGCCCCACGACGTGACGGCGTACTTCTACCGCGCCGGCGTGGACGTCACTCACGGGGTCGATCCGATGACCCAGATGCCACGATTCCAGTGGAACTTCCTACCGCCCATGCCCTACGTCTTCGCCGCCGAGATCCACACGGGCCTACCCTGGCAGGTGGCCAGCAAGATCGCGCCCGTGGCCGGCGATCTGGCGACGATCGTGCTGATCGGCTTTCTGGCCGGGCCCGGTTTCGCCCGCACCGCCCGCATCCTGTACGCCGTCTGCCCGTTGACCGTTCTCGTGTCCGCCTGGCACGGTCAGGTGGAGCCCGTGGTGGTGGCGATCGGACTCGCCGCCCTCCTGCTCGCCCGGCGCCAGCAGGCGATAGGAGCCGGACTGGCCCTGGGGCTGGCCATCGCCGGCAAGACGTGGCCAGTGGTCTTTCTGCCGGCGGTACTCGCCTTCCTCCCGCCCAGGCGGTGGCCGGCGGCACTTTCGGGAGCGGCCGCCATGCTCGTCGCCTGGGTCGTGGTGGCGTTGGTCGCGCTCCATGATTCGGTCCGGGCCATCGTCCACGTCGGCACCAGGTACCGGTCGTTCGCCGGCGCATGGGGATGGAGCGGGCTCTTCCGGAACCTGCACCTCAGCGGGTTCGGCTACAGCGGTCCCCACGTCGACCGCGTGCAGACCGTCGGTTCGATTCTCTCGATCGTCGCCATAGGCGCGGTCCTCGTGATATTCCGGCGTCGATTGCCGGCGGAGCTGTCGCTGGCCGTGATCTTCACCCTGCTGGTCGTTGCCTCGGGGTTCGGGGTGCAGTACCTCGACTGGCCGGTCGCCCTGTTGCTGCTCACCCGGCGACCGATCTCCTTCCTGTACCTGGCTCTGGCCAGCCTGTACGCGGCGTTGTTCTATCTGATCCCGCACCTGCAGTACGAGAACGCCTGGGGCATGGAAGCACTGTCGCTGGCCATCGTGTTGACCATGGTGGCCGCCCTGCCGTGGGCCCGTGGGCCGAGGCTCCTCGACGCCGGTGAACCGGTCTCGGCGTACCGGGCCCGGTGACCGAGCCGACCGGAGGACTATTCGGCGGGCCGGGCGGCCAGCACCACCAGCCCGACGCCCATCTGGGGCCGGCGCCGCTGCAGGCGGGCGAACGGCGAGGCGGCCAGGCGCACCAGGCGGCCCGTCCGGTCACGAGGCTGCAATGACCGGCCGCTGCTGGCCGTCCGGTCCGCCATCGAGACGGTCGAGCCGGTGCCGGCTCGACGGCGCCGGCCGGCCAGGAAGTTACGTACGCCCTCGGTGACGTAGCCGAGCGGCCATCCGTAGTGCACCATACGCACCGTGTCGAGGCCCGCCGCCTCGATGACCTCCCGCAGAGACCGGGCCGTGTACCTGCGGAAGTGGCCCACCGCCTCGTCCCAGGCTCCGTAGCGATGCGTACCGGCCGGCACCGACAGGAGTATCGAGCCCCCCGGCTGGAGGCGGGCGGCCCATTCGATGAGAGCGGCGCGGTCGTCCTCGATGTGCTCGAGCACCTCGAAGGCACAGATCAGGTCGAATGTCTGTTCCTCGATCTGCGGGAGCGATCCGAGCACCATCCGGCCGCCGGCGGAGCCGATCCGGGCCTCGGCGACGGCGAAGGAAGTCGGATCCTGTTCCAGCCCTACGTAGTCGGCCATGGCCGCCAACCGGGTACCGAAACCGCCCAGCCCGGTGCCGACCTCCAGGATCCGGGATGGGGCCACCTCGCGGACGATCGGCTCGACGATCGTCCATCGGAGGTAGGCGAGCGGTGCCAGCGGCGGTCGCGGAGGGATGGGCGTACGGTTCAAATCAGCGGTCACTTCTGAGGTACATGGGGGACGCCCGGCTTCGGGGTGAACAGGGTGATCTCGACCGCTCCGAATCGGGTCAGGTTGCTGCGGTCGAAGTAGCGGCTCATGTTGTGGAGCAGGTTCACCGTGGAGGCGTACTGCGCCCGCAGTGCGGGGGACCCGGTGGGCGAACCGTACTGACTGCCGACGAGGAACACGCGATTGCAATAGTACGCGGCCACCGCCACCGCCTTCACCGACTGTGTCGCAGTGATGACGTTGACGGTGATGCCCGCCGCCGCCAGGTCGACCGCCGGGCTGCTGCCCACGATCGACGGCATGACCTGTACCGGAGCTGTCTTCTGACGGGCCGACTGCCGCGCCATCCGCGGCGCGTAGTAGTCCCAGAGGATGCGACCGTTGTTGCTGGAGAAGGTGACGCAGTCCCCGTGCTGGGCCCGACCGATCACATTCATGGTCGCGTCCCGGTAGTCCTGTACCGAGACGTGGTACGTCGGGATCAGCACGCCCATCCGGAACACGGTGAGGTACAGCAGTCCGAAGATGCCCAGCACCGGCGGGTGAACGCGGCTGAGCACGATGGCCAACCCGCCGGCGACCGCCCAGAGACTCACCACCAGGTAGCGGTCCAAGAAGTCGGGATGGCCTGATTCCGAAGCGGCCCAGGCCAACACGAAGGGCAGGATCGAGCAGGCCAGGGTCAGGCCCAACCCGAAGTTCTCCGGCCGGCACCCGAAGTCCACCAGGTCGGTGGCCAGCATGACCGCCCCGACGAGGAGCAGGCCGAAGGTCAGACCCAGGAGGGCGTGATCGACCGGGCCGACCGGCATGGACGAGGCTGCGGCCGAGGCGAGGAAGGTGGAGATCTCGGTGGCCGATCCGTAGTTGGCCTGCTGGAGGGTGCTCGTCTGGTACACGGAGCTGTGGGAGGCCTCGGCCAGTATGGGAGCAGCCGCGATGGCGCCGATGGCGACCGCCGTGATCATGACCACCCGGGTCCGGTTGGAGCGCGCCCACAGGAAGGCCACGACCATCTCCGGAGGCAGCAGCAGGAGCATCTCGGGGTGGGTGTACGACCCGAATGTGGTGACGATCAGCCACAGCGCCCACGGCGGCCACTTGTCAGACTGAACGCTGATCACCAGCGCCAGCATGGAGAGGACGGCGAACAAGCTGACGAACGCGTAGTCCCGGGCGTTCTGCTGCCAGAACACGAACGGCTCGCTGACCGCCAACAGGATCGCCGCGTAGACCCCCGCCGTGCGACCGGCGAGGCGGGCGATCACCAGATGGATCAACGGTATGCAGAGGGCCCCGGCCACCACCGACGGCGAGCGCAGAACGACCGCGCTGTCGCCGAACACGGCGATCATGGCGTGGATCAACAGGTAGTAGGCGTAGAGGTGGTAGCCCTGCGCGTTGGCGATCGTATGGATGGTGCTCAACCGCTGGTCGGCGATGAGCCAGGTGTAACCCTCGTCCAGCCAGAGGCTCCGTTTGTTCAGATCGAAGAAGCCGAGACCGAGGCTGAAGCCGGTTGACAAACCGACCGCCAGACGGGCGACCCAGATGGGGATCTCCCGTCGCCGGTGAGCCGGGCCGCTCAGCCGATGAGTCCCGACCACCGGCTCACCCTAACTGCCATCGGTGCCGAGCGGCAGGCCGAACGGACGTCAGGGGCAGGCGTAATCCTCGTCGTAGCGACGGTTGGGATCGTTGTAGCCGTACTGGACCAGGATCGTGCGTCCCCCGGCGAAGGGCGCATGGTTGGCATCCGGGTTGGTGCAGAAGGAGACGGCGCTGCCGGAACCACCCGAGATGTTGCCCGCGCCCGGTACCCACAGAGGAATGTCCGGGAACGACACCCGACCGCCGGTGATGTCCGTCCACTGCAGGTGGGTGGAATAGATGCCCGGAGAGACTCCACTCGCCTTCAAACCGGCCACTGCGCCGGCCATTTCCTGGCTGTTGGCCGCCTGACCGGACTGCGACATGTCCCAGGACGCCTGGCAGATCCCGTTCGCATATCGCAGGCAGGTCTCCACGTCGAGCCACCAGAGGGTCGGGTTGGTTCCGGCGTTGCGGGCGTAGCGCACCCAGTACTCGGCCTGCTGCATCCCGTACTGGTAGGGGTTGCACGATGTCGGGCAGGGATCCATGAAGATGTAGGCCGAAAAGCCGGGTCCGGCCCAGTTGGCCTCCATCTGGTAGCACCCGCTCGGCTGCGCCTGGTCGAGCGCACCGCCACTCACCTGGACCACTGCGATCCGGTGGGCGCCGGCCGGCAACGTGGCGCCACTCGAGTAGTAGCTGCACTGGAACTGGGACACGTCGTACCCGGTGCCCCCAGGTGGCAGGAGGTACCCGTTGGCCGTGCTCATGATGGCGACGATGGGAGGCGTGCCGTTGGTCCCTGAGGTACCCAGGTACGGGGCGTGGCCGAAGGGGAACACGCCTCCGTCACTGGCGGCCAGCCAGTAACCACTCCCATTCGGCATGGGCGTCATACCGATGACCGGGGCGTTCAGATGATCGCCCCCGGTCGACCCGTAGAACGACGCCGTGCCGAAGGCGAAGATGCCGCCGTCGGATGCGGCCATCCAGTAGCCGGTGTTCTGGGCGTTGACCGCCATGCCGACGATCGGCCGGGCCAGCCTCACCCCGCCGGTGGAACCGTGGAAGTGGGCGTCACCGAAGGCGAACACACCCCCGTCGGAGGCCACCAGGTAGTAGCCCTGGCCATCGGGGGTGGCGGCCATGCCCACGATCGGCCGGTCCAGCCGGATACCTCCGAGTGAACCGAAGAAGGGTGCATCGAAGGCGAACACCCCGCCGTCGGCGGCCACGAACCAGTACCCGCCGGTCGCCGGATCGGCGGCCATGGCGACGATCGGCTGCCAGAGCTTCACGCCGCCGGTAGAGCCGTGGAACCGGGCGTCGCCGAACGCGAATACCCCGCCGTCCCGGGCGACCAACCAGTAGCCGAGACCGTCCTCGGTCGGCGCCGCACCCACCACCGGCTGGGCCAGATGGTCCGAACGCAGGTCTCCCCAGTTCGTGGTGCCGAGTCCGTACACCTCGCCGTTGGCGGCGACCTCCCAGTAGGCCGGCGAAGTCAGCCCGGTGCCCGTCGCCGCCGCCGCCGGGGGACTGGCGAGGGGGACCGTGACCAGGCCCAGAGCCAGAACGGCAACAAGAGTTAGCAACACGCACTTCACGGGCGCGCTAGATACACGCATCGGATTCCTTCCCGCTCTGGACCGCCCCGATCAGCGCAAGACGTTAGCTGGTCGGAGGTGTGGTTTTGTCGACGCGCGGCCGGAAATATCTCAGGCTGGACCACCTCGGGCGGCCACCCAGGTTCGGGTCCCCGCTGTCCGCCTGGTGCCGAGTCGCCTGCAGCGACAGATAGGCCAGGCCACCAACCGGGATCGGTGCCCAGAACTGGACCAGCCGGTAGGAGATGACGCCCAGGGTGGCGACCGCGGATGTGGTACCGAAGCCGACCAGCAGCGATCCGAGCGTCGCCTCCACCACGCCCAGGCCGCCGGGGGTGATCGGTATGGCGGCCAGTACGTTGGCCAGCCCGTAGGCGACCAACAGCCCGTCCGGGTTCACCCAGTGGCCGAAGGCGCGGACGAACACCCAGAGGGAGCCGGCGTCGAGAATCCAGTTGAGGGCGGCCCACACCAGCGCCTGGACCATGGCCTCCCGGCGCTGGCCCAGCTCGGAGAGGTGAGACGACAGCCGGCTCCAGGACTGGCGCAACGCGGCGCCGTCCACGAACGCAATGGATGCTGTCATCGTCTCCAGCAAGGAGCCAACGCGCTCCTCACCACGCGTCAGGGCATACACCAGCAGCCCGGACAGAAGCAGGAGGACGCCTCCTACCGCAGCTGCCAGCAGATACTCGGCCGAGAACCCCCACACCGGGATGGACACCACCAGGGCGATCCACAAGATGATGTTCAGGACGACCGCCGAGCCGATCCCCTGCACACCGAGCGCGAACCCGGCGTCGGTCGGGGCGGCACCGAACTGGGTCAGCAACCGGTAACCGAGAGCAGTGCCGGCCGCCGTGCCGCCCGGGGCGCAGTGGCTGACCGACAGCGTGGTCAGCTCTATCCGGAACAGGTCCCAGAACCGGACCGAGCTCGACGGCGGCAGCACGGAGCGGGTGAGCAGGCCGTAGGCCAGGAGCGACAACACCTCCAGCACGACGGCGACGAAGAGGAACAGTGGGCTCACCGTCGTCAGCAGATGGACGAACTTCCGGGGACCCGACAACTGCGGCACGACCAGGTACTCGATGATCAGGGCAAGGATCAACAGCCGCCCGACCTGCCACACCGGTCTCGGGAAGATGCCGAGTATGCGCTTCCTCTTGGCCCGGGGACCCGGCGCCTCGCTCACGGCCTCCACGGTCTCATACTCCGCCTAAACGCCGGGTCCGGCGGCCCGATTCCTCACTTCGAGGGAAACAGGTGATCCCAGAGGGGGGAGTAACGGACGATGCACCGGGCGGCATGAAACCCGTCCCGCCACCCGATCTTCTTGCCCTCTGCATAGGTGCGGCCCCGATAGCTGATCCCCACCTCGTAGATGCGGTAGCCGCCCCGGGCCACCCGGGCGGTTATCTCCGGCTCGATCCCGAAGCGGTTCTCGCGCAGATCGATGCTCTGGATGATCTCCCGTCGAAACGCCTTGTAGCACGTCTCCATGTCGGTGAGGTTCAGGTTCGTGAACATGTTGGACGCCGCCGTCAGGAGCCGGTTGCCGACCGAATGCCAGTAGTAGAGCACCCGGTGGGGACGGTTGGTCATGAACCGTGAACCGAACACGACGTCCGCCTCCCCCGAGACCAGGTACTCGAGGATAGTTCCGTACTCGTCGGGGTTGTACTCGAGATCGGCGTCCTGGACGATGACGAAGTCCGCCGTCGCCTCGGCGAAACCGCGACGGATCGCCGCGCCCTTGCCTTGGTTGTACGGCTGCGCCTTGACCTTCAAGCGGGGGTCGCTCACCTCGAGAATCGCATCGAGGGTCCCGTCGACCGAGCCGTCGTCCACCACGACCACTTCGGCCACCCACGGCGAATCGAGGACCCGGCCGAGCAGGTCCTTGACCGTCGCCGATTCGTTGTAGCAGGGGACGACGACCGTCAAACAGGGATAGGGAGACCCGCTCATAAGCCAGCCGCATCTTAGATGGCGGCTGGCTGACCCAAGATGATCCGGCGCCTCGGCGTCAAGCCGAGGCGGAGTCGAGCAGCTCGGCCAGCGCCCGAAAGGCCCGACCCCGGTGAGAGACGGCGTTCTTCTCCTCCCGGGTCATCTGGGCGAACGTCCGGTCGCCGCCGTCGGGGATGAACAGCGGGTCGTAGCCGAAACCGTCCGCCCCCGACGCCGACTCGGCGATACGCCCGTCGACCGCGCCTTCGGCGAGCAGTTCCCGCCCGTCCGGCCAGGCGACCAGCGCAACCGTGCGGAACCGGGCCGAGCGGTCGGGCCGGCCCTCCATCTCGGCCAACAGTTTGGCCACGTTGTCGGCGTAGGTCGCGTCCTCGCCGGCGTAGCGGGCCGAGTAGACGCCCGGGCGCCCCTCGAGGGCGGTCACCTCGAGCCCGGTGTCGTCGGCGATGGCCGGCCGCCCAGTGGCCTCGGCCAGCGCCCGGGCCTTCAGTCGGGCGTTCTCCTCGAGCGTGTCACCCGTCTCGTCGACCTCGCCGACCGACTCCGGCCGGGGCAGGAGGGTGACGGCCGGGCCCAGGATGGCCTGGATCTCGGCCGCCTTGTCGGGGTTGGCGGTGGCCAGGACCAGCTCGGTCACGACCTGGGGGCGGGCGGCTCGGCCAGGACGGCGGCCTGGGCGTCGAGCAGCGTGGCGATGCCGTGCTCGGCCAGCGACAGGAGCTCGTCGAGCTCGGACCGGCTGAACGGGGCGCCCTCGGCCGTACCCTGCACCTCGACGAACCGACCCGATGAAGTCATGACCACGTTCATGTCGACCTCGGCCCGGCTGTCCTCGCTGTAGGCCAGGTCCAGCATGGGCAGGGCGTCGACCACCCCGACCGACACGGCGGCGCACGCCTCGGTCAGGGGATGGGACCGGATGCGGCCGCTCTGAACCAGGCGGGTGCAGGCATCGTGCAGGGCGACATAGGCGCCACAGATACTGGCAGTACGGGTGCCGCCATCGGCCTGGAGCACGTCGCAGTCGACGGTGATCTGGGCCTCCCCCATGGCCTTCAGGTCGGTGACGGCCCGCAGTGACCGGCCGATCAGCCGCTGGATCTCCTGGGTCCGGCCGGACTGCTTGCCCTTGGCCGCCTCGCGGTCGATGCGCTCGACCGAGGCGCCGGGCAGCATCGAGTACTCGGCTGTGACCCAGCCCCGGCCGGTGTTGCGCATCCAGCGGGGCACGTCGTCGGCCACCGACGCCGTGCACAGCACGACCGTGCGGCCCATCTTGATCAGCACCGATCCGGTGGCCATGACGGTGTAGTCGCGCACCAACTCGACCGGGCGCAGGTCATCGGGCTCCCGCCCGTCGATGCGGACGCTCATACCTCGTACCGGCGGCCCATCTCGGCCAGCTCGACCGGTCGGCCGAAGGCCTCGGCCCCTTCGGTCCGGGCCGCTTGGTGATCCACCCGGGCCCACACGTGGGTCAGCAGGAGCCGGCCCACACCGGCCGCCCGCGCCCGCGTCCCGGCCTGCCGGGCACTCAGATGCGACAACGAGTCCTCCCTATCGAACAGGTAAGTGGCCTCGCACAGGGCCAGATCGAGGCCGGCGCCGAGTCCATCCAGACCCCAGCCGGGTCCGGAGTCGGCAGAGTAGCCCAGGCTGCGGCCACCGGCATCGACGCGCACCGCCAGTGTCGGAACCGAGTGATCGGTACGGTCAAAGGAGAAGCTCATCCCTCCCACGTCCAACCTCACATCGGGCCCGATCGGGCTCCAGGCCAGGGCCGCGGTGGCGGCGCCGACCCGCATCAACGACCGCAGGTCCTTCTCGCAGTACAGCGGCACGGGTGGGCGGTCGAGGATGTAATGGCAGGCGACTGCCAGATGTTCCAGATCCGACCAGTGGTCGACGTGTTCGTGGCTCACGATTACGGCGTCGATCTGTTCGAGCGAGATGGCCCGCTGCAGGTTGGCCAGGGTGCCGGGCCCGGCATCCACCCAGACCGAGGTCGAGCCGAACTGGACCAGGAAACCGCTCCCGGCCCCACCCGGCCCCGGGTAGGAACCGTCGCACCCGAGCACGGTGAGGCTCAGCCGGTCGGGCCCGGTCACCGCCGTGCCCCCACTCACGGCTCCCAACTCTCCACCGTCTCGATCTCCGGGCCGAGCAGCAGCCGCCCGAGCCGCCGGAACGTGTCGACGTCCCCGGACGAAATCCACTTGTGTCGGCCCGCTTCCGGCCGGCGCCGGGCCAACCCGAGTTGGCCGAGCAGGGTCCGCAACTCGAACGCCGTCTCGTCGGCCGAGCTGACCAGCACGACGTCGCGACCGACCACGTCGCTGATCGTGCGGGCGAGGAAGGGGTAGTGCGTGCACCCCAACAGCAGGGTGTCGACCTTGGCCTCGACGACCGGCGCCAGGAGCCGCTCGGCGAGCACATACACCTGGTCGGAGGCGGTCTCCCCCCGCTCCACGAACTCGACGAAACCGGGACAGGCGGCGCACGTGAGGGAAACCCGCCCGTCGGTGTCGACGGTGTCGAACGTGCGCTGGTAGGCCCCCGACGAGACCGTCCCGACGGTGCCGATCACACCGATGCGGCCGGTCGTCGTAGCCCGCAGGGCGGCCCGCACGCCCGGCTCGATGACGCTCATGACCGGTACGTCGCCGGCTCCGACCAGCCCGTCGAGCCCGGCCGCGGCGGCCGTGTTGCACGCCACCACGATCAACTTGACCCCGTGCTCGCCGACCAGCTTGGTGGCGATCTGACCGGAGAAGCGGCGCACCTCGGGCAGCGGCCTGGGGCCGTACGGGTAGCGGCCGGTATCGCCGATGTAGACCAGGTCCTCACCCGGCATCAGGTCGATGACGGCCCGGGCGACGGTCAGACCGCCGAAGCCGCTGTCGAACAGTCCGATCGGCCGGTCATCCACGCCTAGAGACTAGAAGTAGATCACCCGCTTGGCGCGCTCGGTGACGGCGTCGATGTCGTCGGTCCAGGTGCCGGTCGACAGGTACTTCCAACCGCCGTCGCAGATGATCGTGACGATGACGCCCTCTTCGATCTCGGCCGCGCACTTGACGGCGGCGGCCATGATGGCGCCCGAGGAGATGCCGGCGAAGATGCCCACGTCGGACAGGCGGCGGGTCCATTCGATCGACTCGCGCGGACCGACGATCTTGCTGCGGTCGAGCAGGTCGTAACCGTCGTTGTCGGTGAAGACGGGTGGGATGAAGCCCTCGTCCAGGTTCTTCAGGCCGTCCACCATCTCGCCGGCCGGGGGCTGTACCGCCCAGATCTGCACCGCCGGGTTCCGCTCCTTCAAGAAGCGGGCCACTCCCATGAGCGTCCCGGCGGTGCCCAGCCCGGCCACGAAGTGGGTGATCTCGGGGCAGTCGCGCCAGATCTCGGGCCCGGTGCCCTCGTAGTGGGCCTTCGGGTTGGACGGGTTGCCGTACTGGTAGGGGAACCACCATTCCGGGTGCTCCTCGGCCAGCGCCTGCGCCCGCCGCATGGCCCCGTTCGAACCCTCCGACCCGGGCGAGTCGATGATCTCGGCGCCCCACGACTCCAGGAGCTGCCGGCGCTCCACCGACACGTTCTCGGGGAGCACGATCTTGATCGGGTAGCCCTTGACCTTGGCGATCATGGCCAGGGCGATGCCGGTGTTGCCCGACGACGACTCGAGGATCTGCTGGCCGGGGGCCAGGCTGCCGTCCTTCTCCGCTTCTTCGATCATGGCCTTGGCCGCCCGGTCCTTGACGGAGCCGCCCGGGTTCCAACCCTCGAGCTTGGCCAGGATGGCGACCCGGGGATTGGGGCTGAGCGCGCTGACATCGACCATCGGCGTGTCGCCGATCAGGTCCAGCACGCTCTCGTAGCGGGGCATCAGCCGGCTCCGCCCGCCACGGCCGGCATGAGCGTCAGCGTGTCCGACTCGCCCACCTTGGCGTCCAGCTTGCCGAGGTAGCGGATGTCGTCGTCGTTCAAGAAGACGTTCAGGTGGCGGTGCAGCTCGCCCTCGTCGGTCAGCAACTGGCTGCGCAGACCGGGGTGCTGGCGCACCAGATCGTCGAAGACCTCCCCGACCGTCGCCCCATCGGCGGCGATCGTGGCCTGCCCGCCGGCGGCGGAACGAAGAACGGTGGGCAATCGGACGGCTACCGGCACGAATGGACTCCAGTCATAAATACGACTTCCTAGCTCACCATTCTAGAACGACTTCCTCCTCTTCGATCTTCCCGTTCCGGATGTTCCAACTCCGGACCGAGGGGTGGAGGTCGCGCAGCGAGACCAGTACGTAGTGCCAGTCCGGGTCGGGCGCCTGGGCGATATCGGTCGGTGACGGCTTCGGCTCGGTATGGGTGTGCGAGTGGTACACCCCGATCAGTTGGCCGCCGGCCGCTTCGGCCTCCCGGTCGGCGCGCAGCATGGCCCGTGGATCGATCTCGTACACCCGGGCCGAGTGGGCGGCGTTGTCGCTGCGGTGCACCGAGCGCACCCGGGCGGCGCCGTCGTCGGCCACCGTGCCGCCCAACAGGCCGCACGCCTCCAGGGGATAACCATCGAGGGCGTCGGCAATCATCGAGTCGACGTCCTTTTTCCTGATCATCAGCACGAGCCCAAAGGTACCGTTGGACCCCCATGGCCAAAGCCGGCAACCGCCCCGCCCCCGATTCCCGTAACCGCACCGTCGCCCAGAACCGCCGGGCCCGGCACGATTACGACATCCTCGACACCTACGAGGCGGGCATGGTGCTGGCCGGCAGCGAGGTGAAATCGCTGCGGGAGGGCAAGGCCCAACTGCGCGACAGCTACGCCCGGGTCCAGGA
Organism: Acidimicrobiales bacterium; assembly: GCA_035551615.1. Lineage (GTDB taxonomy): Bacteria > Actinomycetota > Acidimicrobiia > Acidimicrobiales > Palsa-688 > JAKCDU01. Next base: position 2,305 of record DASZNC010000155.1, on the reverse strand, counting down.
CGGCGAGATCTGGCTGTTCGGCGTCCACGTACCCCCCTACGTGTTCGCCAACGGGTTCGGATCGGTCGACCCCGACCGCAAGCGCAAGCTGCTCCTCCACCGGCGCCAGATCGAGGAACTGGCCCGGCGCACCCAGCAGGAGCACCTGACCATTGTCCCGCTGGCCCTGTATTTCAAGGACGGGCGGGCCAAGGTGAACCTGGCCCTGGCCAAGGGCCGCCGCAGCTACGACAAACGCCACGCCATCGCCGCCCGCGACGCCGACATGGAGGCGAAGCGCGCTAGCGCAGCGCGTAGGCGTACCCTTGACGCATGAAGGACAGCATCGGCCTGGGCCGCATCGCCGGCGTACGGGTCGGGCTGCACTGGTCCCTGGCCGCCATGGTGGTCCTGGTCGCCGCCGGGCTGGCCGATAACCGCTTCCGCTACGAGGCGCCCGGCTATTCGAGCGGGACATATGTGATCGCCGGGATTCTGACCGCCGTCGGGCTCCTCGTGTGCGTCCTCATCCACGAGCTGGGCCATGCGGTGGTAGCCCGGGCCCGGGGCCTGACCGTCGACGGGATCACCCTCAGCTGGATGGGCGGGGTGACCCGCATCGAAGGCGACACCGGCACTGCCACCAACGAGCTGCTGGTCGCCGGCGTCGGTCCGGTCGCCAGCGCGGCGGCCGCCGGCGCTCTGTACGTGCTCTACATCGGCGGCTCCCACCTCGGGTTCGGACCGCTCCTGCTGGCCGCCACCGGCTGGCTGGCGTGGATCAATGTCGCCCTGGCTGCGTTCAACATCCTGCCCGCCGCCCCGCTCGACGGGGGCCGGGTGCTCCACGCCATCGTCTGGGCCGCCGGCCGTAACCGCTGGAAGGCGACCCGGGTCGCAGCCGGCACCGGCGTCGTGCTCGGCGTGGCGACCATCCTGGCCGGCCTGGCCATGGCCGACCGCAGTCAATATGACCTGTTCAACGGGTTGCTCATCGGCTTCGTCGGCTGGTGGCTGCTGGCCTCGGCCCGGGCCGAGCTCGGGTCCGGCGCCTTCCAGCAGGCCCTCGACGGCGTCAAGGTGGGCGACATCATGCGGCCGGTGGCCGAGGCCCCCGGCTGGATCACGGTCCGGGCATTCATGGAGCAGTACGGGTCGCAGCGACCCGGGTGGGTCTGGCTGCTGCGGGACTGGGAGGGCGGATACGCCGGCGTGGTGATCGGCGATGCCGTCGCCGCCGTCCCCTACCCCCACTGGGACCTGACCCGCCCGCTGGACGTCGCCCTGCCCATCGCCTCCACCTCCGGTGCCGCCCCCGACGAGTCCGCCATATCGGTGCTCAGCCGGACCGGCGGCCATCAGGTCGTCTTCGTCGTCGACGGCGGCCAGACGCTCGGCGCCGTGCTGCCGGTCGACGTCGAGGCCATGGTCCGACTCGGCGGTCGCACCGTCGCCGGCCGGCGACCCGCTCAGCATCCCGCCGGCTGAGCTCGCGCTGCGGCGGCGGGCCGGAGCCCGGTTCGTGGCCGGCGTCCAGCTCGGCTTCTCTGCGGACTGTCAGGCGTCGGCGCGGCCGTGCCGCTGGGTTCTCGGCGCAGACCGCGGCGCACCCGGTCCCCGGGCGACCCCGCCCGTCTCGGGCCGACCCCACCGCTCTGGCCCCGGCGACTACCCACCCCGGACAGCGGATCGGACTTCGGAACCAACCGTGTGCGAAGTTGCGGACACTGTCAGCAACTTTGAACACCCTTGGTCCGTCCCGCTGCGAAGGGAGTGAGCGGCCGGTAGGATGGAGCGGTTGAACCTTGACAAGGGGGTGATCGGCTTCGACTTCGGCAGTCGATTCGGGAGAAGCGAGCCGTGGTCTCAGGAACCACGTTAAAGAGCCTGAACCTATAAACAAACGCCGAGCCCAAGCTCGCACTGGCTGCCTAGTAAGTAGCCCGTCCATCCGGCCCTAGTCCCACGGGTCGGGTCTGGGCGTCATCATGTGGGGCTTACCTGGTAGTCGGGCCGACGGGCTACCGGGGAAATCAAGTCGGCTGGGGCCCTCCACCGGTGCCGGTGGCGAGCGGAGGGCCCGAGATTTGATCGCCGGCTGCGCTCGGAGAAGGCCCGTTGAGGCATCGAAGGACGCGGGTTCGATTCCCGCCACCTCCACCAAGGGATGTTCTCGATGGATGACGTCGAGTGATCCCGTAACTCCTTTTGGCCGCCCAGAACACGTTTTTGCTGGTGTTCTGGGCGGCTGTTTGGGTGTTCCGCCGGCCCTTGGGGCCGGCGGTTCCGCGTCTCCGGCGCGCTGGTCGGGTGGGCGGGCGCGGGG
>DASZNC010000154.1:0-29167 GCA_035551615.1 Acidimicrobiales bacterium | reverse complement strand
ACGGCCGTCGCCAGTCGGTCGTCGACCTGCCGTGGACTCTGTTGCGCCAGGTGCACGGGGCCCGGGTCGTCAATGTCGACCAGCCGGGGGCGGCGACCGGCGAGCCGGCCGACGCCATGATCGCCACCTGCCCGGGCGCCGCGCTGGCCGTGCTCACCGCCGACTGCGCCCCTATCGCCTTCGCCAGCCCGGAGGGGCTCGTCGCCGTGGCCCACGCCGGATGGAAGGGTCTGCGGGCCGGCGTGGTCGAAGCGACCGTGCAGGGGATGCGCCGCCTGGGGGCGACGCGCGTCGAAGCCGTCGTCGGTCCCTGCATCCATCCCTGCTGCTACACCTTCGGGGCCGACGAGCTGATGGAGATCAAGAACCGCCACGGCCGGCAGATGGCCGCCGCTGACCGGGACGGTCGGCCGGCATTGGATCTGCCGGCCTGGGTGCGCACCTCGCTGCACTCGGCCGGCGCCCAGCTGGTCGGCGAATCGGGCGCCTGCACGGGTTGCCAGGACGGGTTGTGGTCATGGCGAACCGGTCAGACGGCCCGCCGGCAGGCGACGGTGGCATGGCGGTTGTAGTGGCCGGCGCCGACGTGGTCCCGACCCGGTTGGCCGGCGTGCGCCGGCGGATCGAGGCGGCCGGAGGGGACCCCGAGGGCATCCGCATCATCGCCGTCACGAAGGGCTTCGGACCCGACGCCGTGGAGGCGGCCCGCCACGCCGGACTGGCCGATTTGGGGGAGAACTACGCCCAGGAGCTTCTGGCCAAAGCGCCGGTCACCGGACCCGGAGCCCGCTGGCATTTCCTGGGACCGGTGCAGCGCAACAAAGTCGGCCGGCTGGCCCCCCAGGTGTCCGCCTGGCACGGGATCGACCGGAGCGCAGCGGCCGATGCGGTCGCCGCCGCCGCTCCCGGCGCAGAGGTCATGGTCCAGGTCAACGTCACCGGCGACCCGGGCCGGCCCGGGTGCCGGCCGGATGACCTGGCCGGGCTGGTCGACCACATCCGGTCCGGACCACTGCACCTGAGCGGGCTCATGGCGGTCGGGCCGGTACCGGTCGGTGACGCCAGCCGGGAGGTATTCCGATGGCTGGCCGACCGGGCGCGACAGCTCGACCTAACCGAGCTGTCGATGGGGATGAGCGACGACTTCGAAATGGCAGTAGCCGAAGGGGCGACCACCCTCCGGCTGGGCCGGGTGCTGTTCGGCGCCCGCCCGGGCCGCGACAACACTGCGACGATAGGCTTCGAGACGGGAGGCATCTGATGGCTTCAGGGATGTTGCGGAAGGCGATGGTCTATTTGGGCCTCACCGATGACGAGTTCGAGGACTATGACTACGAAGAGCCGGCGCCTGCTCCTACCCCCCAGCGGCGCTACGCCGAGCCGGAACCGGCCGTCGCCATCCGGCCGGTGGCCCGGGACCTGGCCCCCGAGCCGTCGAACGGCGTGACCGTCACCCCCCGCCCGGCCGTCGTGCGCCCCATCACGCCTATGCACGGCGCCAAGGTGCACGTGGTCGCCCCGTCCCGCTTCGCCGACGCCCAGGAGATCGGCGACCGGTTCAAGAACGGCCAGCCGGTGATCGTCAACCTGCAGGCCAACGACCGCGAGTTGTCGCGCCGGATGATCGACTTCTGCAGCGGCGTCACCTACGCCCTGTCGGGGAGTATGGACAAGGTCGCCGACAACGTCTTCCTGCTCACCCCTTCGAACGTCGAAGTGTCGGCCGAGGAGAAGCGACGGCTCCAAGAACGCGGCTACCGGTCCTAGACCGCCGCCTTCTGTGTTCCCCGCCGTCCGTGCCGGCAACGTCCTCGTCGACCTGGGCGAGATCTACTTCATCATCCTCATCGTGCGCATGCTGCTCAGCTGGTTCCCGTACGACCCGATGTCGCCGTTCAACGGGGTCCGCCACTTCATCTTCACCATCACCGAACCGGTGCTGGCCCCGTTCCGCCGGCTGATCCCGCCGATCGGGATGATCGACATCTCGTTCATCGTGGCCCTCATCGTCGTGCAGATCGTCATCACCCAGATCCTGTCCCGCATCCCGATCTGACCGGCCGCCGCCCGGCGGTGATGGCCGGTTCGCACCATGCCGGAGGCGTTCGACGGCCCCGAAGTAGTGTTGGGCCATGGAGGTCTCCCCGAAGACGCTGCGAGAAGTCGAGTTCCGCGAGAAGATGCGCGGTTACCACCCCGAGGACGTGGACCAGTTCCTGGAGCAGGTGGCCTCGGGCATCGAAGTCCTGCAGGACCGGCTGCGCCAAGCGGTGGAGCGGGCGCAACGGGCGGAGTCGGCGGCGACCGAGTCGGGCGGGGCCGACGAGACGCTGCGCAAGACACTCGTCCTGGCCCAACGGACGGCGGACATGGCCGTGCAGGAGGCCCGCGAGCAGGCATCGCGGATCCTGGCATCGGCCGAGCAGCAGGCCCAGTCGATTCTGGCCGAAGCCGAGGATCGGGGCCGGCGCACGCTCGAGGAGACGATCGCCGAGTGCAAGGCCGAACTGGGCCGGCTCGAGTCCAACCGGACACAGGCGCAGCAGGACGTCGACACCCTCCAGCAGTGGCTCGACGAGCACAAGGAACACCTCCGTTCGACACTGGCGGAGGCTCTCTCGGTGGTCGAGCGGGCCGGCGTCCTGTGGCCGGCGCCCAACACCCGGACCCTCGAGTCCCGCCCGGCCGAGGCCGCGTCGCGCCGCTCCGTCGTCCCGGCCCCGCCCAGCGTGGCCGACCTGGAGCCGGCCAACGGCCATGCTGACAGCGGCCCTGACACCATGATGTGGACTCCCGGACCGGACCACGAGGAGGCGGTCAAGCCGGCCCGGGCTCTGGCCGTGGCGGATGAGGACGCTGACCCGGAGGCCCGCCCGACCATCGACCTGGCGGCGTCGGACGTGGACCCCGACCAGCAGGCGCTCGACGACTTCTTCGACGATCCGGACGGCGACTACGACGAAGAGCGTCGGTTCGGCGGGCGGCTCCGGCGCCGCCGCTGATCTGGCCGGTGGGAACGTCTGGGGGTTATCCCGTATCTGCACTCGGGCCAACTAGGGTTCCTGAGTCCTTGTCGACCCGGAAGGTGATGCTGTGCTCCTCCTTGTGACCCTGGCCTTGGTTGTGGCCAGCGCGGTCCTGCTCATTCTCGGCTTCGTTCAGGATGCCCTCGGGTTCATCTACGTTTCGATGCTGTGTGCCGGCGTGGCGGCGCTGGCTCTGTTCGTGTTCGCCCGCCTGGCCCGGCGCCGGAGCACGGCTCTCGCCGGTGCGACCATCGCCGGGGCGCCGGCGCCGTCCTCGCCGTACATGAGCGACGCCGACAGCGCGGCCGAGGAGCCGATCCCGGCTGAAGACACGGTGAGCACCCGGCAGGTGCCGGCCGTCGCCCCGGTCCCGGCGTTCGACGAGGAGGATGAGGACGAGTCCGAGGTGGTTGCCATCGCCCGCGTCCCGGCCGGCGCCGAAGAGGATCCGTGGGCGCCCGACGACAGTTCCGAGGACTGGGGCGATGAGGTCATCTTCCCGATCGAGGATTACGACGATCTCCGCGTCGCCGAGATCCTGCCGTTGCTCAGCCAGCTCGACCCCGATGAGCTCCAGGAGGTCCGTGACCGGGAGGTCGCCGGCAAGGCGCGCGGCACCATCCTGGACCGGATCGACGACCGCCTCGGACGGGGCGGCCGCCGGGAGGACACGCCGCCGCCGGTGCCGGTGTACGCCGAGACGCCGATCACCCTGGTCAACGAGCCGCTGAGCATCGCCGACGAGGAGGATGTGGCCGAGGAGGAGGTCGAGGTCGAGGTGATCCCGCCGCCGGCCGCCCGGACCCGCACCTCGACCAGGAAGGCGGCCGCCGCCTCCGATGCCCCGGCGCCGCGAGCGGCCCGCTCGACGACCAAGGCGACGACGGCCAAGAAGGCGGCCCCGGCCAAGGCGACGACCAAGGCGGTAACCAAGGCATCGGCCACCAAAGCCCCCGCCGCCCAAGCGCCGACGGCCAAGGCGGCGGCGGAGAAGGCCACGACGGCCAAGACGGCCGGCGCCAAGAAGGCGGCCCCGGCCAAGGCGGCGGCGACCAAGGCGACCGGCGCCAAGACGGCTTCCCCCGTGGCCAAGGCGACGCCGGCCAAGCGGGCCACCAAGGCGACCAAGAAGACGGACTAGGCGGCGCCGCGCCTCAGGCGCGGCGGATCCGGATGGTCACGACGATGCCGTCGGCCAGAGTCACCGATGGGCCCTCGAGTGGCCCGTCGGTCGCCGTCAGGGACACGGCCAGCACCTGTTCGGCGATCCAGTCCGAGTGGGCGGCCAGCACCTCCTCGATGGGCGGCCCGTCACTCAGTTCGATGGCGATCCGGTCGGTCACGGCCAGATCCTCGGACCGTCGCAGCTGCTGGATCTCCCGGACCAGGTCACGGGCCCGGCCCTCGACCGCCAGTTCCGGGGTCACTTCGATGTCGAGCACGACCACGCCCGCGTTCCCGGGCAGTGGCCGGGTGGTGCGCTCGTCGTTGGCCGTCACCTTCATGAGGAACTCGCCCGGTTCCAGCTCGACGGTGCCGACCCGGGCCCGGGTGCCGGGCCCGTCCGGCCCGTCGAGTAGTGACCAGTCTCCGGCCTTGGCCGCCCGGGCCGCGCTCTGGACGTCCTGGCCCAGGCGGGGGGCGGCGACCTTGAACACCACCTCGAGCCGGGCGCTGGCATAGGCCGACGGATCTGGAGACGGTACGACCGCCTGGACGTTGACCTCGTCGGCGATGAGCGGGGCGAAGTCCTGCAGGGCGGCGGCGGACGGGGAGGCGACAACCAGCGTGGACAGGGGCAACCGGGCCCGCAGGTTGTTGGCCTTGCGCACCGAGTGGGCGGCCGAGCACACCTCCCGCACCAGGTCCATCGTCTCGACGAGCGCGTCGTCGGCCGGGAACTCCGACGGGGCCGGCCACCCGGCCAGGTGGACCGAAGGGGCGCCGGTGAGGCCCGTCCACACCGACTCGGTGAGGATGGGTAGCAACGGGGCGGCCAACCGGCACAGCCCGTCGAGGACGGTGGCCAGCGTGTCGAACGCGTCCTGGGTGTCGCCCTCCTGGCCGGCCGCCGTCCCCCAGAAACGGTCACGGCTGCGCCGGATGTACCAGTTGGTCAGCTTGTCGAGGAAACCCTCGATGGCCGCGCAGGCGCCCGACAGGTCGTAGTCGTCCATGGCCGTCGTGACGGCGGTGACGACCGAGGACAGCGACGCCAGGATGTAGCGGTCGAGGACGTTGGCGTCCGGTGTCCGGCCCACCACCGCCTGGCGGCCGTCGGCGTTGGCGTAGAGGGTGAAGAAGTACCACGCGTTCCAGAGCGGCAGCAGCGCCGAGCGCACCGCCTCGCGGATGCCCTTCTCGTCGACGATCATGTCACCGCCGCGCATGATCGGCGACGACATCAGGAACCAGCGCATGGCGTCGGCGCCGTGCTTCTCGAACATCACGTCGGGGTCGGGGTAGTTCTTCAGGCGCTTCGACATCTTCTGGCTGTCGTCGCCCAGGAGGATGCCGTGGGCCAGGCAGTTGGAGAAGGCGGGCCGGTCGAACAGGGCCACGGCCAGCACGTGCAGGGTGTAGAACCAGCCCCGGGTCTGGCCGATGTACTCGACGATGAAGTCGCCCGGGAAGTGGCTGTCGAACCATTCCTGGTTCTCGAAGGGGTAGTGCACCTGGGCGAAGGGCATCGAGCCGCTCTCGAACCAGCAGTCGAGGACGTCGCTGACCCGCCGCATGGTGGACCGCCCGGTGGGATCGTCCGGGTTGGGCCGGGTCAGCTGGTCGATGCTGGGCCGGTGCAGGTCGGCCGGGCGGACCCCGAAGTCGCGCTCCAGCTCGTCCAGGCTGCCGTAGACGTCGATGCGCGGGTGGTCGGGGTCGTCGCTCTTCCAGACCGGGATGGGCGAACCCCAGAAACGGTTGCGCGAGATGGACCAGTCGCGGGCGTTCTCCAGCCATTTGCCGAACGAACCGTCGCGTACGTGCTCCGGCGCCCAGTGGATCTCCTGGTTGCATTCCAGGAGGCGGTCCTTGATGGCCGTGACCTTGACGAACCACGACGAGACGGCCCGGTACACGAGCGGCGTGTCGGTGCGCCAGCAGTGGGGATAGGAGTGGACGTAGGAGTCCTGGCGGACGAGCGAGCCGGCGGCCCGCAGGGCGCGGATGACCGGCTGGTTGGCCTCGAAGACCTGCAGGCCCTCGAAATCGGGCACCTCGGAGGTGAACCGGGTCCGCGAGTCGACCGGGCACACGATGGCGATACCGGCTGCCGCGCAGGCGATCTGGTCGTCCTCGCCGAAGCCGGGGGCCATGTGCACGACACCGGTACCCTCCTCGGTCGACACGAAGGCGCCGGCCAGCACGACGAAGGCGTTGCCGGCGTCGGCGAAGTAGGGGAAGAGCGGGCGGTAGCGGCGGCCGACCAGGTCGCGACCGAAGATGGTGCCGGTCGGGCGGGCGCCTTCCAGCTCCCGCTCGTACTTGGCCACCAGGCCGGCGCCGAGGGCGAACCGTTCCCCGTCGCGCTCGTACACCGCGTATTCGATGTCGGGACCGACGGCCAGGGCCAGGTTGGACGGCAGCGTCCATGGGGTCGTCGTCCACACCCACAGTCTCAGGCCGTCCTCCAGCTCGAAGGCGACGGTCACGGCCGGGTCCTGGCGGTCGCGGTAGGCGTCGTCCTGGCGCGTCTCGGAGTTGGAGAGCGGCGTCTCGCATTCCCAGCAGTAGGGCAGCACGCGATAGTCCTCGTACATCAGTCCCTTGTCGTGGAGCTGCTTGAGGGCCCACATGACGCTCTCCATGTACGGGAGATCCATCGTCTTGTAGTCGTTCTGAAAGTCGACCCACCGGGCCTGGCGGGTGACATAGCGCTCCCACTCGCTGGTGTAGCGCAGCACCGACGCCTGGCAGAAGCTGTTGAACCGAGCGATTCCGTACTTTTCGATCGGCCCCCGGCCCGATACGCCCAGCTGCTTCTCCGCCTCGGTCTCCGCCGGTAACCCGTGGCAGTCCCAGCCGAAGCGGCGCTCGACCAACTGTCCCCGCATGGTCCGGTAGCGGGGCACCACATCCTTCACGAAGCCGGTCAGCAGGTGCCCGTAGTGGGGCAGGCCGTTGGCGAACGGGGGGCCGTCGTAGAAGACGTATTCAGGGGCGCCCCGACGCTGATCCACCGACTTCTCGAAGGTGTGGTCGGCCTCCCACCCGGCGAGGACCCCCTCCTCGATCTTCGGGAATTTCGGGGACGCGGGGACGTTCGGGTACGGGGATTCTCCGCGGGGGGACATCCCCCCACGATACGGGGAACAACGGACCACTCCCAGTTGTTTGGCTGCTAGCGTTCCACCCTCCCCCGGCACCGCCGGGCCCGAGACCGTAGAGGTCGTCGACGTATGCAAAAGAAAGCAACGGCACCGGCACCTGCCAAGTCAGCCGACAAAAGCGTGAACAAGGCGAGCCCGGCGGCCGCCGCCGCCAAGCACCCGGCGCCGGCCAAGGCGGCCGCCGCGGCACCGAAAAAGTCGGCTCCGACGGCCAAGCCGACGCCGGCGAAGGGGTCCGCCGCCGGTACCTTGTCGAAGTCCACGGCCACCCGGCCGCCCCAGGAGGTCTCCAAAACAGTGGTAGCGAAGAAGCCGGCGGCGACGAAGACCGCCCCCAAGACCAAGGCCAAGGGGGACCGCGCCGTGTTCTTCGCCAAGCAGCGTGACCTGCTCCACGAAGAGCGGATGTCCTACATCAGCTCGGCCGAAGCGTTGAAGGCGCAGGCCGACTCGCTCGCCCTGGAGCACGAGCCGGGCGACGTCCAGTTCGACGAGGAGGGCGGCGAGGGCGGTACCGCCAACGTCGACCGCGAGATCGACCTCTACCTGTCGGGTCAGGCCCGGGCCACCGTGGTCGAGATCGACCGGGCCCTCCAGAAGATCGAGGACGGTACCTACGGGGTGTGCGAGCACTGCGGCGAGACCATTCCGGACGCCCGCTTGCAGGCCCTTCCCTATGCCGCCCTGTGCGTGACCTGCAAGAGCGGCGGGCTGTCGTCGCGGCGGTAGCCACCCGGGGTCGGCGCCTGCTGATCCCTTTGGTGGCGGCGCTGATCGTCGCCGCCGACCAGATCACCAAGACGGTCGCCGTCGATCACCTGCAGCTGGACCGGCCGGTGCACGTCATCGGGCCGGCGTACTGGCTGCTGACCCTCAACCGTGGTGCCGCCTTCAGCATGGGGGCGGGGGCCACGCCGATCATCGAGGCGGCCGTCGTCGTGCTGGTCGTCGGCCTCCTGCTCGTGACCGGACGGGTCAGTCGCGATTCGGGGTGGCGGATCGTCATCGGGTTCGGGCTGCTGCTCGGCGGGGCGCTGTCGAATCTGGGCGACCGGTTGTTCCGGCCCGAGCACCGGGCCGTGGTCGACTTCGTGCAGGCGGTCGGCTGGTGGCCCATATTCAACGTGGCCGACGCCTCGATCGTCATCGGTGTCATCGTGGTGGCACTGACCTGGTGGACCGATGGCTGAGTGGGAGATACCGGCCGCTCTGGAGGGCGAGCGGGTGGACCGGGCACTGGCCCTGATCACCGGCCTGTCGCGGCGCGAGGTCAATGACGTGCTCGACGCCGGCCGGGTCCGCGTCGGCCGCCGGGCGGTGACCAGCCGGAGCCGCAAGGTGCGGGCCGGCGAGCATCTCATCGTCGACGGCGATCTGGAGCCGGAAGTGGTCCCGGCCCCGGCCGCCGACCCCGATGTCGACGTGCCGGTGCTCTACCAGGACGAGGCGGTGATCGTGGTGGACAAGCCGGCCGGGCTGGTCGTCCACCCGGGCAACGGCAACCGGGAAGGCACCCTGGTGCACGGCCTGCTGGCCCGGTTCCCGGATCTGGCTGCCCTCGGCGACGACGAGAAGACGGTGGATCGCCCGGGGATCGTGCACCGCCTGGACAAGGGGACGTCCGGCCTGCTGGTGGTGGCCCGCACCCCCGAAGCCCGCCGCTCCCTCATCGGCCAGCTGAGCGACCGCACCATGGGCCGGGAGTACCTGGCCCTGGTCTTCGGCCGCGTCGACGCCGACGGCGGGTTGATCGACGCCCCCCTCGGCCGCTCCGACGCCGATCCCAGCCGCATCCGGGTCCAGTCCGGTGGTCGCCCGGCGCGCACCCGCTACGACGTGCGCACCCGCTACGAGGAACCGGTGCCGACCACCCTCATCGGCTGCAAGCTGGAAACCGGCCGCACCCATCAGATCCGCGTCCACCTGTCGTCTATCGGCCATCCGGTCGTCGGCGACGAACGCTACGGCGGCCGCAACAAGTCGTCGTGGCCGGACCTGTTCGAGCCGTTCCTCCCGTTCGGCCGCCCGTTCCTCCACGCCGCCGCCTTGGTCTTCGACCACCCGGTGACCCACCGGGCGGTGCGTTTCGAGGCGCCGGTGCCGACCGACCTGGCCGGGCTGCTGTCAGTCCTGGGCTAGGCGCCAGAGGGCGTTGACGGCGGCCGCCGCCACCGGAGTGCCGCCCCGCCGGCCGTCGTTGGTGATGCTGATGCCGGCGAGGGGCGAGCTCCACAGGTCGGCCTTGGCCTCGGCCGCGCCGACGTAACCGACCGGCACCCCGATCACCGCCGCCGGCCGCAGTTGCCCGGCCGTGGCCAGGGCGATCAGCCGGGCCAGGGCGGTGGGGGCGTTGCCGACGACCCACAGGGCGCCGTGTGGCCACTCGGCGGCGGCCACCTCGACGGCCATCTCGGAGCGCGTGCGACCTTCCGGGGCCGGCCCGGGCACGGCATCGAGGTAGCAGCGCACGTCGCGCGCGGCGGCCACCGCCGGGATGCCGGCGACGACCATGCGGGCGTCACAGATGACGGTGGCCCCGTCACGCAGGGCGGCCACCGCGCCGACGACGGCTTCCCGACCGATGCGGGCACTGGTGGCGAACGACTCGTCGGCGGTGGCGTGGACCATCCGGGCCACCACCGCCCGGTCGGGCCACGGCCACCCGCTCAGGTCGACCAGCCCGGCCATGATGGCGTAGGACTGCTCCTCGATCGGGTGGATGCCGGTCACCGCCGCCCCGCCGGCCGAGCCCGATCGATGGCGCCGGCCGGGCAGATCTCGATGCACTCGAGGCAGTCGGTGCAGAGGGCGGGGTCCAACGCCGGCCGCTTCCGGGCCGGGGCCAGCGCCCTCGTCGGGCAGGTGATGAGGCACGCTCCGCACGCCGTGCAGGCATCGGAGATGACGATGGTCATGCCAGGTAACCCCGGGGCGTCACCATGCGCCCGCCGATCCAGCGGGTCTGCGACGACCCGATGACGACGAGCGACAGCATGCCGACCGTCTCCGGGTCGAGCTCGGCCAGGGTCGTCCGCAGGACTGCCTGCCCGGGGCGGCCGATGTCGGTCAGCACCGCCGCCGGTGTGGACGGCGGTCGGTGGGCGGCCAACCGGGCCAGGGCGGTCGGGAGCTGTGACCGGCGCCGTTGGGACTGGGGGTTGTACAGCGACACCACAAAGTCGCCGGCGGCGACGGCGTCGATGCGCCCGACGATGACGTCCCACGGGGTCAGGAGGTCGGACAGGGAGATCGAGGCGTGATCGTGGCCGAGCGGGGCACCGAGTAGGGCGGCCCCCGACAGCGCGGCGGTCACCCCGGCCACGATGGTGACCGGTGGGTCGCCCATCTCCGGGGCCAGCTCGCAGACCAACGAGGCCATGGCGTAGACGCCGGGGTCCCCGGAACAGACCAGGGCGACCCGCTCGCCCGCCGCCGCCCGGCGGAGGGCCAGGCGGGTCCGTTCCTCCTCGGCGCCGATGGGCGAGCGGATCACCGTCTGGTGGGGCCCGAGCAGGTCGGCCGCCTGGTCGACGTACGGGCCGTAGCCGATCACCGTCTGGGCGTGCCGGACGGCGGCGTCGGCGTCGGGTGTACGGAGGGCGGCCCGGCCCGGGCCCAGTCCGACCACCGCCAGATGGCCGGCCGGCGCCCGGCGGCGGGCCACGGCCAGGGTGGCGTCCCGGCCGCTCGATATCGACTTGGGCCGGATCAACTCGCCGCCCGGCCCGGCGCCGATCATCGCCGCCGCCTCGGCCACCGACGGGGTGCCCACGGCACCGGCGACGACCGGGCTCGGATTGGGCACCGTCACCCCGGCCAGCGCCGAGGCCGGGTAGGTGAGGAGCGGCACCCCGAGGGCGGCGGCCAGTTCGACGATGGCCGGCTCGTCCGCCTTGATGTCGGCGGTGGCCACCGCCGTCACCGCGTCCCGGTGGACGCCGGTGCCGGCCAGGCCGGCAACCGCCAGCTCGAGCAGGCCGGCAGCCGATGCCCCGGTGCTGGCTCCGGCGCCGACCACTATCGAACCGGGGCGGAGCAGAACTTCGCCGGTGGCCGGCTCACGGTCGGAGTCGGTGACCGTGACCCGGCCTCCGTTCCCACCGCCGGCGAACGGCAGGGTGAATCCCTCGAGGCCACTGTCCCAGGCCACGGTGGGCGCGGCACCGTCCAGCCAACGCCGGGTCACGCCGGCGACGTCCCCGGCCGCCGAGAAACCGGGTAGCCGATCGAGGGCGGGCAGCCCGGCCAGATCTGTGGCAGTCGAGATGACTGGAGTAGCGCCGATCAGCGAGGCCACCCGGCGGGCCAGGTCGTTGGCCCCGCCCGCGTGGCCCCCTGCCAGCACCACGACGAAGGCACCGGCGTCGTCGACGGAGACGACCGCCGGATCGTGGTGCTTGTCGGCCAGATGGGGGGAGATGGCCCGCACCGCGATCCCGGTGGCCCCGATGATCACGAACCCATCGGTCCGGGTCCACTCCTCGGCGACCGAATCCAGGACATGCCCGGCCCGGTGCTCGAACGGCAGCCGGGCGGCCAACTCCGCCCCCCTTGCGGTGACAGTAACGGTGACAATTCTCATGACGGTCCCCAGCACACGAACACCGGATTCTCGGCGGCCAGCCTCAGGGTCGCGCCGGCCGGCACCGCCCGGCTGACACTGATCTGCACCATCTGCCCCAGCCGGTCGGCGGCGGCGACGGCCCGGCCGGGCGAGGCATAGGTGGCGACGACCCGACCCCGGGGCCGCAGCCGGGCGAGGACCGCATCCAGTACGTCGATGCCACCACCCCCGACGAAGGCCCGGTCCGGGTCGGGGAGACCGGCCAGCACTTCGGGGGCGGCACCGGCCACCACCTCGACGCCGGTGCCGGCCGTGTTGTGGCGCAGGATGTCGAGGTCCGTGGGCTCCACGGCGTAGATGCGCAATCCCGGTGCCAGGCCGGCGCACTCGATGCCCACCGATCCCGAACCGGCCCCGACGTCCCACAGGACGCCAGCCGCCGGCAGGGCCAGCTTGCCGAGGGCGACGGCCCGCACCTCGGCTTTGGTGATCATCCCGTCGCGGTGGCGGAACCCGGACTCCGGCCGGCCCCAGGCCAGGCCGGCACCGCCCGGGGCGCCGGCCAGGCAGATCACCACCGAGAGCGGATCGAAGCTACCGGCGGCCAGTTCCCCGAGGTCGCCCCGCCACAGGGATTCGTCCGCCTGCCCGAGGCGGGTGACGACGAAGGCGTCACGGGCCCCGCTGCCGGCCGCCAGGGCCCGGCGCCCGATCTCCTCGGGGGCGGAGGCGGGGGCACACAGAACGGCCACCTTGGGGTGGCGGGCGATGGCCTCGGCGGCCGGTCCCGCGTCCCGGCCGTGGGCGGAGACCACGACGGCGTCGTCCCAGTGCACTCCGGCCCGACCGAAGGCCATCGCCACCGACGACGGCGCCGGATGGACACGGATGTTCCCGGGGCCCAGGCGTTCGGCCGCCCGCCGGCCGATCCCGAAGAAACCGGGGTCGCCGCTGGCCAGCAGGCACACCCGGGAGCCGGCGGCGCGGGCGGCGGCCAACCGGTCGAGGGCGGCGTCCAGGTCGGCCGGCAATTCCACGGTGTCGGCCGTCGGGGCGACGGTGACGGCGGCGAGATGGCGGCGGGCGCCCATGACCAGATCAGCGGCGGCCAGGGCGCTGGTCGCCTGGGCGCCGAAGGCGACACCGCCGTGCAGGCCGATGATGTCGATGGCCGGGCCGCCGTCAGCCACGGGCCACGACCCGGTCGCCCTCGAAGTCAACCATGATCACATCGACGGCCACCGCCCCAGATGTGAACTCGGTGCAGGCGGCGGCCGCCCGCCGGCACAACTCGTCGAGCGGTGCGGTAAAAGGAAGGGCCAGGCAGGCTTCCGCGAAGTGGCGGGCCGTCGCCGTCTCCAGGGCGGCGGCGACCAGGTCCGGTGGCGCGCCCGTCATGGTGGCCACCTCGGCGAGCAGTTCGGTATCGACCCGGGATCGCCGGTAGTGGGTCATCATCAGGCCGGCTGCCAGTTTGGTGATCTTGCCGGCCATGCCGACGAAGGTCGTGGCGGCCACCCCGTTGGCCGCCGCCCGGCGCAGGGCGATACCGGTGAAGTCGCCGACCTCGATGAAGCACACCTGGGGCAGGTCCGGCATCAGCCGCTGGGCCGCCGCGTCTGTGCGGCCGCCGGTCGACAGGACGATCCGGTCCTGTCCCTGGGCGGCCGCCACCTCGACCTGCTGGGCCACGCTGGCCCGCCACGACGCCGTCGAGAACGGGCGGACGATCCCGGTCGTGCCCAGGATGGAGATGCCCCCGATGATCCCGAGGCGGGCGTTCGACGTCTTGGCCGCCATGGCCTCACCGCCTGGGACCGAAACGGTGAGCACGAGCGACCGGTCGGTGACCTCGCCGACGGCGGCCCGGATCATGCGGGCCGGCACCGGATTGATCGCCGGGGCGCCGACGGGCAGGCCCAGCCCGGGCAGGGTGATGGTCCCCACGCCGGAGCCGGCCCGCAGTTCCACCACCCCGCCCTGGTCAGCGCTGAAAGTGGCAGCTACTGTGACATGAGCCCCGTGGGTGACGTCGGGATCATCGCCCGCATCCTTGACTATGGCCGCCACGGCCGGGTCGCCGGAGTGGGTGTCGGCGGTGGGGAAGCTGATCCTTTGACCACCTGGAAGGGCGACCTCGACGGTGTCCGGGACGGTGCCGGTCAACAGGCCGATGACGGCCGCCTTGGCCGCGGCCGACGCACAGGTGCCGGTCGTCCATCCGGTGCGGGTGCCCTTGGCCCGGGCCACCTCCGGTGCCATCGGCGGCTCGCGCGGGTCGAGGGTCAACGGCGATGGGCCGACGGGCGGCCCGACGTGGTGCCCGGCTTCGACCGGAGGCGGTACGTCGTCGTGTAGGTCGGCGCGTACAGATGTGACCGCCGCGTGACCGGTCCGTCGGCGAGCGCCTCGCCGACCAGCACCAGCACGGTCAGGGTCGTCCCGGTGGCCCTCAGATCCTCGGCCAGCCGGCCGACGGTCGTCCGCACCACCCGCTCGTCCGGCCACGTGGCCCGGATGACGATGGCGGCCGGCGTCGACTCCGAGTAGCCCGAGCCGGGACCGAGGAGCTCGGTCTGCAGTTCGCCGGGGCGGGCGGCCGACAGGAACACGGCCATGGTGGCGCCGGCCGGGGAGAAGGCGGCCGGTCCCTCGGTGGCCGGCATCGAGTCTCTGGTCCGGCCGGCCAGGCGGGTGAACACCAGGCTCTGAGACACGCCCGGCTGGGTGAGCTCCCGGCCGAGCAGGGCGGACGCGGCGGCCACCGACGTCACCCCGGGCACGATCTCCCAGGACCGGCCGTGTTCCAGGCACCAGTCGATCTGCTCGCCGATGGCCCCGTAGATCGACGGATCACCCGAATGCAGGCGCACCACCGGAGTACCGTCATCTGCGCTGTCATAAACGGCGAGGACGTCCTCGAGGGTCATGGTCGCCGAGTCGTGGACGGCCACGCCCGGGTGGCAGTGGTCGAGCAGGGCCTCGGGTACCAGCGAGGACGCCCATATGACGACGTCGGCGTCGGCCAGCCGCGTGGCGCCCCGCAGTGTGATGAGATCAGCGGCGCCCGGACCGGCACCCACGAACGAGATCACCGTCCACCTCCCCTGGCCGGCACGATCACCGTGGCCAGGTACGACGCCGGTCCGCCGGCGGCCAGCTCGTCGAGCCGGCCGATACGTTCGCCCGGCATGCCCAGCAGCTCGCCGACCACGGCGCCGTCGACCCGCCCGGCCCGGATGGCCCGGTCGGCCAGTTCCGGCAGCCGCCGGCCGCCCTTGTAGATCACGACCGTGCTGTCAGGATCGGCCAGGTCCCCGTCCAGCTCCTCACCATCGAGCGCGGTGCGGATGGTGAGGCGGTCCCGTTCGTCGGCGACCACCGTCCCGGTCCGGGCGGCCAGCGCCTGGAAGGCCATGATGCCGGGCACCGAGTCGACCACCGTGGCCGGGCGCCGGCGGACCACCCCGGCCGCCACCGAGGAGAACGTCGAGTAGACGAGCGGGTCGCCGAGAGTGATCCACGCCACCTCCTCACCAGCGTCGAGCCGGGCGGCCACGGCCGCCGCCGCCCGATCCACCGACCGGTTGCGGGCGGCCCGGGACGGGGCCATCTCGAACGGGACCCGTTCCACGGCCAGCCCGGGGACGGCCTGGCGGACGATGGCCTCGGCCCGGCCGACGGCGTCCACCGCAGTGCTGGGGGCCACCACCCGGTCGGCCCGGCGCAGGGCGGCGACCGCCCGCCGGGTCATCAGATCCGGTTCGCCCGGCCCGACGCCGACGCCGACCAGCCGGCCCGGTACCGGTCGCTCGGCCGGAGCCTCCTGCTCGCCCGGCCGGCGGGCCAGCTCCGTCTCGATGGCCAGGCGGATCAGCTCCGCTTCTGACCGCCCGCTCTGCGCCGCCTGCGCCGCCAGCGCCGACTTCAGCCGGTCGGGGAGGTAGACGCTGCTTTTGTGCACCTACCGAGGTTAACCGTTACGTAGGGCAGAACGTAGGGCACAGGCCCCCACGAACCGGCCCACCGGTCCGGGGTCACCACCCGGATGGAAGTGCAGGTAGGTGGCCAGGAGATTGGCCGTGGCGAAGCCGTCGCCCGTGGTGCCCCACCGGCTCTCGAGGCGCAGGGCGTCCCCCGGCGGCGTGACCTTGGAGTAGTGGAACTCATGGCCCCGCAACTCGGTGCCGGCCGGCCCGATGGGCGTGGCGACCGTCGTCGTCGCCGTCCGGTAGCCGAGCGTGAGCCGGCCGGTCATCGTGGCCCGGGCGCCGACGGTGCCGGCCATGGCATGGCCGTCCAGGTCGCCGGTCAGCAGCAGCAGGCCGCCGCATTCGGCCCACGTCGGGCGGCCACCGGCCACGAAGGCGGCCAGCCGGTCGAGAAGGCCCCGGTTGGCAGCCAGCTCGGCCGCGTGCACCTCGGGGAACCCGCCCCCGACGATGAGCCCGTCCAGGTCGTCGGGCAGCTCGGAGTCGTTCAGGGGGTCAAAGGTCACGACCTCGGCGCCGGCTGCCTCGAGCGCATCGACCGTGTCGGTGTAGGTGAAGGTGAAGGCCGGCCCGCCGGCGACCCCGACCCGGGCCGGTCCGACCCGTCGGGGAAGGGCCACGTCGCCGGCCGTCATCGGTGCCGCCGTCCGGGCCACGGCCATGACCGCGTCCAGGTCGACCTGGGCGGCGACCCGCCCGGCCAACCGGTCGAGGGCCCCGGCCACTGTGGCGGGCGCCTCGGCCACTGGCACCAGGCCCAGGTGGCGGTCCCGCCAGCGCAGACCGTCGTCGCGGTGGAGCGCGCCCAGCACGGGGAGGCCGGTCGGCGCCAGGGCCTCACGCAGGAGGGTCTCGTGACCAGGCGAACCGACCTGGTTGAGGATCACACCGGCCACCCGGATGGTCGGGTCGAAGGTCCGGTAGCCGTGGACCATGGCGGCCACCGACGCCGACATGGCCGCCGCGTCCACCACGAGGACGATGGGGGCACCGAGCAACCGGGCCACGTCGGCCGTCGACGACGGGCGGCCGTCGGTGGCCCCGTCGAAGAGACCCATGACCCCTTCGATGATGAGGACACCCGCATCGCGCCCGGCCCGGGCGGCGAGGGGCCCGATGGCCTCGGTCCCGCACAGCCAGGCGTCCAGGTTGCGCGGCGGCCGACCACTGGCCAGGGAGTGGTAGCCGGGGTCGATGAAGTCGGGACCCACCTTGGCGCCGGCCGGGCGGTCGCCCCGGGCCCGCAGCGCGGCCATCAGCCCGGTGGCCACGGTGGTCTTGCCCACACCCGACGATGTGCCGGCGACGACGAGGCGCGGCCCGAGGTGGTTCACCGCAACAGGTTACGGTGTCACCTCTGATGGGTCACCGAGACGGTTTGGTACTGGTCGGCCACGGGTCGCGTTCGTCGCAGAGCGGCGAGGAGATGGCGGTGCTGGCCGGCCACGTGGCCGCTGCGCTGCCCGGTGTCGCCGTCGACGTCGGTTTCCTGGAGATGACCGAACCGCCCGCCGGCCAGGTGATCGACCGGCTGGTCGACGCCGGTTGCGGACGGGTCACCGTACTGCCCCTCGTGCTACTCGGCGCCGGCCACGCCAAGAGCGATGTGCCGGCGCTGGTCCTCGAGGCCCGGGACCGTCACCCGCTGGTCGACTTCCGCTTCGGCAGCCCGCTCGGGGTCTCCCGGCTGCCGGTGTCCCTGCTGGCCCAGTCGGTGCTGGACGCCGGCGGCCGGGATCTGCCCCTGCTGGTTGTCGCCCGCGGCACGTCCGATCCCGACGCCAACGGGGACGCATCCAAGGCCACCCGCCTGCTGGGCGAATGGACCGGAGCCCCGTTCGTGCAGGTCGGGTTCAGCGGGGTGACGGGGCCGACCGTCGTCGAGGCCGCCTCGGTGTTCCCCCGGCTCGGCTACCGGCGCATCGCGGTGGCCTGGTGGTACCTCTGCTACGGCCGCCTGATCGAGCGGGGCCGGCAGGAACTGGCCTCCATCGCCGACCTCGAGGTGGTCGACGCCGGATACCTGGGGCCGGATCCGAGGCTGGTTCCTTTGATCGTGGAACGGTGGAACGACGCCGTGGCGCACCGCCCGGTGGTCAATTGCGACGCCTGCGCCTACCGGGCGCCGTGGCCGGGCCGCGAGGACCGGGTCGGCAAGGCCGTCGGGGTGGGCCACTCCCACCTGGCCGCCGAGCACCGCCACCATCACCACTGACGGACCGGCTCAGCCGGGTGCCGTCCCGGACAGCTGCCTCTGCAACTGGTTGATGGTCCCACGGGCGGCCGCCGGTAACCGGCTCTGCTCGTCGGGGCACAACACGACCAGGGCGACGCCGTCGATGGCGTTGTAGGTCGTCACGTTCTGCGGCAGATGGGTCTGCCCCTCGACCCCGTTGGCCCCGATGACGACCGAGCTCATGGCCTGGTCCAGTCCGCCGCCCTTGGCGAGGAACGCACAGAACGCGCCCCCGTCGGTTAGCAGGGTCCGCACCGCCGTGTCGCCGTAGGTCTGGATGTAGGTGCCCAGTGCCGAATCGGCGGCGGCCACGTCCGACAGATACTTGGCGTCGAGTTGCGGGCTGGTCGCCGGTGCCACCAGCGGGCCCGGCCCGGTCGTACTGCTGCCGACCGGCGCCGCCGCCGGGGGCCGGCCGTCGGCGCAACCGGCGGCCATCACGGTCAGCACCGCCGCGCAGATCAACAGGAGAGGGCGCACCACGACACTTGCTACCAGCCGGCGCCGCTTCGGAAGTCTCCTGTCACGAGATGTTCACCGGTGCGACGCCGGCCGGGTCCCTCAGGATTCACTTGGGTTGGTTAGACCGGCCGCCATGAACCGAATCCGTCGGACCAAGGCCCCCCGAGGCCGAACCGCCGCCGCTGTCGGCGCCGGGCTGATCGCAACCATGGGGGCGTTCGTACCTGCCGCGACACTTGGCGCGTTGCCGGCCTCCGCCGACACGGGCACCATCACGACCACCGGTCTGCCGACCGGGGCCATCAAGCACGTGTGGCTCATCATCCTGGAGAACAAGTCCTACGACGAGAACTTCACGGGGCTCAATCAGAACTCCTACCTGTGGCAGACGTTGCCCTCGCAGGGCGCCCTGCTCACCAACTACTACGGCACCGGTCACTTCAGCCAGGACAACTACATCTCGCTGGTGTCCGGCCAGTCGCCGTCCTACGACCTGCAGGACGACTGCGCCACGTCCGCCTCGATGGTGAACAACGACTCCGGCATCATCACCACCGGGACGGTCGGCACCACGAGCGACACCGACGGAACCCATTCGGCCGGGAGCCTGTACACCAACACGCCGTCGCCGACGGGGGCCGCCAACGGCAACTACGGCCAGATCCTGACCCACGGCGGAGTGGACGCCGCCTTGGGGAACAACGGGTGTGTCTACCCCGATCAGGTCGCCACTCTCTTCAACCAGTTCAATGCCGCCGGGGTGTCCTGGAAGGGCTATGCCCAGGACCTGGGCGGGGCCCAGCCGGTCGGGGCCACGTCTTACGTCACCGGCTCGGCCGCTGGCGTCTCCGACACCGTGCCCAACCGCGACGACGGTGTCTGTGGGTACCCAGGGGCCACCTCCAACGCCCCCCTCTCCAATCCGACCGCGCTCACCGCGCCCAGCTCGACCACCTCGCCGGCCGTCTCCAGCTACACCGCAGCCCAGCCGGCCAACGCGGTGACCGCTGCCGACACGAGCGGCAACGGCGACCCGGCCGACCAGTACGTGGCCAAGCACTTCCCGCTGCCCTGGTTCACCGGTCTCACCGGCGCCCAGTCGGCCGGGGGCACCCAGAACTCGGTCAGCTACAGCGCATCGGGTGCCATCAACGAGCCGTCGTCGGACCTGCCCGGCGAGGCGACCGGCGGCTCTCCGACCAACTGTGACGCCAGCCATGTGGCCAACCTGGATGACCCGACCTACGGCCTGCACCACGACCTGTACACGGCCGGCGACACGCCGGCCTTCAGCTGGATCACGCCCAACAACTGCAGCGACGCCCATGACGCCAGCTGCCAGGGCAACAACCTGTCGGGCGCCTTCGACAGCAGCGGCAACCCGGTGTACACCCCGTCCGGCTTCGCCGCCGACGACCCGGAGGCGGTCCCGCCGGCCAACTACACCGGCGGCCTGTACGCCGCTGATCTGTTCCTCAAGTACTACGTGGGCATGATCGAAGCGTCACCGGCCTGGCAGCAGGGCGGCGGCCTGATCGACGTCACCTTCGACGAGGCCAACCCGCCGTTCACCATCGGCAACAGCTTCAACAACGTGAAAGCCCCCGGTGACACCGGCACCCTGACGCCGGCCGACCAGCCCACGTTCGGCACGGCCGGGTCGACGGCGCCGGGCGCCAACAGCCTGTTCGGCGCCTACGGGCTGGCCTCCGACCTGGCCGGCGAGAACATCAACGGACAGAACGTGTCCACCGAGCCGACCGGACCCAACGATCCGGAGGTCACCGACGGGTCGGGCAACCAGTTGCAGCCGGGCCCGGGCGCCTCCGGTTTCATCGACCGGGCCAAGGGCCTGACCGGCGAGAGCGCCAATCTGAGCACGTCGCCGGGCATCGCCTCGGAGCCGGCCTCGTTCAGCCCTTCGTCCAGCATGATCAACGACCCGAAGATCAACGCCGATGACACCGGCCGGGTGGTGACCGGAACCGGGATACCGGCCGGCGCCTTCGTCGGTGCCGTGACCAACAACGGTCCGCTCTACCTCAGCGGGAACACCAACACCAACGGGGCGAGCAACAACTTCGCCAAGCCGTGGACGGGCACGTTCCAGCTGGTGAACGACCAGGGCAACCCGGTGCTCCCGACCGCCAGCGCCACCAACGCCGATCCGACGGGTAGCGGGGCCAGCAACATCACCCTCAGCGCCGAGGGCGGCACCAGCAACCTGGGCACCACCAACTGCCCGAACGGCTCGGAGACGGCCACGGCCTGCACGACCACCGACCCGCTGTACGACGCCACCGACTTCACGCCGGGCGGCGGTGACACCGGAAGCGTGCTGATCAGCCCCTACATCACGCCGGGCACGGTGTCGAGCACCTACTACAACCACTACAGCTGGTTGCGCACGATGGAGGACCTGTTCCTCACCGGCGCCAGTTGCAACAACGTCACGTTGACGGCCGGCACCATCTGCGGCGGTCTGGACGGCCAGGGCCATATCGGTTACGCGGCCCAGGCCGGTCTGGCCCCGTTCGGCCCGGACGTGTTCACCAACGCCGGGGCCCCGGCGCAGACGCCGGAAGCGCCGCTGGCCGTCGGGATTCCGCTGGCTGCCATGGCCAGCTTCGCCGGGTACATGCTCTGGAGCCGGCGCCGCCGGGCCCGGGTCGTGTCCTGACCGGCCGTCACCGACTCGCCGCTGAGGGCCGGGCCGTCAGGTCCGGCCCCCGGCGCGTCCTGGCGGGGGATCACCGACCGGGTGGATCGGGCCGGACGACCCGGTCCGGCCCCCGGCGCGTCCTGGCGGGGGATCACCGACCGGGTGGGTCGGGCCGGACGACCCGGTCCGGTCCCCGGCGGGTCCTGGCTGTCGGGGTGGCCGCCATGGTGCTGGCTGCATCGGCGTGCTCGGCGCCGACCCGGAAGGTGCCGGGCGCGACCACCGGGGACCGGCTCCCCACCGATCAGGTGCTGACCGGGACCTTCACCCGTCCGGCGCTGACCGTCGAAGGCCTGCCGGTCAAGGCGGTGGGCCCGGGCTGGACGGCCGATATCACCGTGTCCGGTCCTACCGTTCCGGGCGAGGGTCTGCCGTATCAGGCGCCGTCGACGACCTGCACCTGGACGGTGACCATCTCGCACGCCACTGCGTCCATTCCGCTGTCCCTCACCGACTTCAACAGCATCGACCACCTGGGCCATATATACGCGATGGCGGCGGTGCCCTCCGGGCCGACCGTGCCTACCCGCGTGGGGCCCGGCCAGACGGTCACGTTCCAGATCCGGGCCTACGAACTGGTCGGCGAGGGGGTCATGCGGTGGGCGCCCGACCGCCAGCACATCGTCGGCGAGTGGGACTTCGAGGTCGAGAACGACTGACGATCGGCACCCCCGTTCGGCACCCGCCGGAGATCAGGTGAGGGCGACGGCGGCCGGGGCCCCGCCCTGGGCCCGCAACACCATGTCGGCCAGGGTGAACGAATCGAGGTGGCGGCGCATGTGGGTGCCGACATCGGCCCACACGGCCAGGAGTATGCACTGGCCCTCGTGGTCGCAGGCCCCGTTCTGATGGGGTTCGCCGAAATCGCCCGCCTGGATGGGCCCATCGACGGCGCTGACAATCTGGCCGAGGGTGATCTCGGCGGGCGGCCGGGCCAACACGTATCCGCCTCCGACGCCCCGCTTGGAGCGGACCAGGCCCGCACCTTTGAGCGCCAACAGAATCTGCTCCAGATAGGGCTGGGGCAGGCCGGTCCGCTCGGCGATGTCTCGAACCGACGTCGGCACTTCCTGTCCGGCGTGAAGGGCCAGTGACAGTAGCGCCCGGCTGGCGTAGTCACCCCGGGTGGAAACCTTCACCGTCCCATTCTACCTCTAGGGTGGAGTTGTGAGCCCGACCCCTGCAGCCGCCCAGGCGGCGGCGGTACTGCCCGACTACGCCGGCGCCAACCTGGTCGGCGTCGTCCCCGGCCTCATGGCCCGACCCGGCCAACGGCCGGATTGGATACCCGAAGCGGCTCGCGATGCCGAGCAGGTGGTCCTCCTCGTCCTCGACGGCCTGGGCTGGAACCAGCTGCAGGAGCGGCTGGACCGGGCGCCCGAACTGGCTGCCCTCAGTGGCCATGAGATCACCTCGGTGGCGCCCACCACGACCGCCTGTGCGCTGACCTCGCTGGTGGTCGGCGCCCCGCCGGCCCGGCACGGCATCGTCGGCTACCGGGTGGCGGTGGAGACCCCGACCGGCCACGAGGTGATGAACGTTCTCAAGTGGCGCACGCCTTCGGGCGACGCCCGCCCGTGGGTGGACCCGGCCACGTTCCAGTCGGCCGACCCGTTCGGTGGGCGGCCGGTCCCGGTGGTCAGCAAGGCCGACTTCGCCGGCACCGGCTTCACCGTCGCCCACCAGCGGGGGTCCCGCCAGGTCGGCTGGTACCAGGTGTCGGGGATGACGGTGGAGACGGCCGCCCTGGTCGCGGCGGGGGAGCCGTTCGTGTACGCCTACTACGACGGGGTCGACCGGATCGCCCACATCCACGGGTTCGGGCCCCACTACGACGCCGAACTCCTGGCCGCCGACCGCATCGTCGGCGACCTGCTGGACGTCCTGCCGCCGTCGGCCGCCCTGGTGGTGACCGCCGATCACGGCCAGGTCCAGGTCGGCGCGGCCATCGTCGAGCTGGATGCCACGGTGATGGAGAAGGTAGCGATGGTCAGCGGTGAGCCCCGGTTCCGCTGGCTGCACACGCCGACCGGGTCGCCCGAAGATGTAGCCGAGCTGGAGGTCCGGTGCCGGGAGTTGTACGGACACCAGGCCTGGGTGGCGACCTACGCACAGGTCGAGGCGGACGGTTGGCTGGGCGGCCCGGTGAGCGCCGAGGTGCGGCCCCGGCTGGGCGATGTGGCGTTGGTCCCGTTCGAGGCGGTGGCCTACGTGGAGCCCGGCGACGGGGTCGAGAACCGGTTGATGTGCCGGCACGGTTCGCTGACGGCGGAAGAGATGTTTGTTCCTTTGATCGCCGGGCGGGGCAGACTACGGGCGTGATGCCCAACCACGAAACCCAGCCGGACATGGCCGACCAGGTGTTGATCATCCCCGCACCCGAGGGCGGTGACGAGGACGAACCCGGTCGCGAGTCGGTCGAGCAGCCGGCCAAGGTCATGCGCATCGGCTCGATGATCAAGCAGCTGCTGGAGGAGGTCCGCCAGGCTCCGCTCGACGAGGCGTCGCGCGCCCGCCTCCGTGAGATCTACGACACATCGGTCACCGAACTGTCCGAAGGCCTGTCGCCCGACCTGCAGGCCGAACTGGCCCGAATCGCCTCGCCGTTCGGCTCCGAGGGCATCCCCAGCGAGTCCGAGCTGCGCGTGGCCCAGGCCCAGCTGGTCGGCTGGCTGGAGGGCCTGTTCCACGGGATCCAGGCCACCCTCTTCGCCCAGCAGATGGCGGCCCGGGCCCAACTCGAACAGATGCGCCAGCGCAGCCTGCCGGCCGCCGCCGACGACCGCCCGGCCGGGCCCGGCACCTACCTGTAGGCCGGCGTCCGCCGGCACGGGGCCGGTCAGCGCCTGGCTTGTAGCGGAGGTACGGCTCAGGGGCGTGACCATTTGACCGGTTGGCCCGGGGCCGACCGCCCGTCGGCGGATGGGTCGGGGTGGGCGGTGGCCGGTGCGCCGTGACCTTTGACCGCCAGGTTCGGACGGCGTGTGACAAGTAGGCGTCAGGGCGCGCTGGAACGGTCCACAGTTGTGAGCCGGTACACCGAGTGGCGCGTAGGAACGTCGAATTGGGCGATCTGACGGACCATTCGCCGGGCGCCCCGATCCGAATGGACCGCCAGATCGCGCTTTTCGACGCTCCGGCGGTCCACTCGCGCCGGAGGGCGACAACTGTGGACCGGAATGTCGCGCCCGGAACGCCCGGAACGCCCGGCGAGCCCGGCGCCGACGGCTGCGAACACCTGCGCCGAGTCGGCGCACCGGGCCGAAGAGGGTGCCCATGACCGCGCCCGCCGGCCGATCCGGGACGGACATCGTCACTGGGGTGCGCTAGCCTCTGGACCAAGTAATCACACCGGTGTAGTTACCCACAGCTTGCGCACAAGCGCCTGTGGATCACCGGTTTCGGAGGCTCCTTCAGCCGGACAGGAGAGCGCAGCGTGGGGGCGTCGTTCACCCATCTCCATCAGCACACCGAGTTCTCGATGCTCGATGGGGCGGCCCGTATCCCCGACGTAATTGCCAGGGCCGCAGCCGATGGCCAGCCGGCCATCGGGATCACCGATCACGGCAACATGTACGGAGTCCTCGACTTCTACAAGGCGGCCCGGGCGGCCGGCATCAAGCCGATCATCGGCACCGAGGCCTACATGGCCGGAGAGTCCCGGTTCGAGCGACCGGTGCGGCGGGGCCGGGTCGACGACGGCGGCGGAGAAGGCGCGGCCGGCGAGAAGCTCTACTACCACCTGACTGTTCTGGCCGAGACCAACCAGGGTTACAAGAACCTCCTGAAGCTGTCGTCGGAGGCCTACCTGGAGGGCTACTTCTACAAGCCCCGGTGTTTGATGCCCGGCCAGGAGATCGTCACCCCTGAGGGGGTCAAGAACGTCGAAGACATCGAGGTCGGTGATCTGGTCCTCACCCACCGGGGTCGGTTCCGGCCGGTTTTGCAGACCATGTCCCGGCACCACGAAGGTGACGTGTTTGGGATTCGCCTGAGCGGTCGGTACAGCCGGGTTACCTGGATGACCGGCGAACATCCGGTTCTGGTGCGGGACCGGGACGGCCGCCGGTCGTGGATCGAGGCCAAGGACATCGTCACCGGGCCCCCCAGCGGTACTCAGAACATCCCCAACTGGAACAGTTGGGTGTGCCTGCCCAAGGTCAGGGTCGACGCCGAGCCCATCACATCGATCCATGCTGCGGACTATGTGAAGTGGGATCGGGTCGAGGGGCGCCCGGATTTGTGGCGCAGGGAGACGCCCCGGAGGCGCATCGGGCCGACGTATCACTACGGCCAGTTGCTGGAGGAGATTCCGCTCTCGTACGACTTGGGCGTTTTCCTGGGTCTGTACATCGCAGAGGGATGGGTGCAGGGGAACGAGATAGGGCTGGCGTTCCACGAGTCCGAGACCGGCTTGATGGGCCACTGCGCAGCGATCATCGAGAAGCTGACCGGCAAGATCCCCGATGTGGGCGGCCTTGCGCATCGACCGGAATACCGGGGCGCACTGGTGCGGGTGTCGTCCAGTCTGCTCGCCCAAATGCTGGTTGGCCTGTGCGGCACCGGAGCCAAGGACAAGCGACTACCGGCGTGGGTTCACCAGGCGCCGGACGAGTTCCAAGAAGGCATCGTCAAGGGGATCCTGGCTGGCGACGGTGCCATCACGCCCACCCTGTGCCAGACCTCCCGGAATCTGGCCTGGCAGGTCAGAACCCTGCGGGCTGGCCACAGCGACGACTTCGCCAGTGTCGTCACCCATTCGGATGCCCATCCCGGCCACGCCGACCAGTACCGGTCGAACTTCGCACCGTTCGCTACTCAGCAGTATCGCCGTTGTCCGGCTGACGACGAATTCGTCTACAAGCCGATCGCTGCGGTTGAGCAGCGGCACTACTCCGGGCCGGTTTACAACATCGAGGTCGCCGACGACCACTCCTATGTGTCCGACTTTGCCATCCACAACTGCGACTGGGAGCTCCTCGAGAAGCACCACGACGGGATCATCGCCACCACCGGGTGCCTGGGTGGAGTCGTGCTCCAGGCGCTGCTGCGGGGCGACTTCGAACGGGCCACCGCCCTCGGCGCCCGGCTGCAGGACATCTTCGGCCGGGACTCGCTGTTCGTCGAACTGCAGGACCACGGCCTGCCGGAGCAGCACAAGACCAATCCCGAGTTGATCCGCCTGGCCCGGCGCATCGGCGCCCCGCTCCTGGCGACCAACGACAGCCATTACGTGGCCCGCTCCGACGCCGAGGCCCATGACGCCCTGCTGTGTGTCCAGACCGGATCGGTCAAGGACGACCCGAACCGGTTCAAGTTCACCGGCAGCGAGCACTACCTGAAGACGGCGGCCGAGATGCGGTCGCTGTTCAGCGACTACCCGGAGGCGTGTGACAACACGCTCTGGATCGCCGAGCGGGCCAACGTCGAGATCGAGTTCGGCAAGCCCAAGCTGCCCGAGTTCCCCCGGCCCGAGGGCTTCGACACCGCCGACGTCTACCTGCGCCACCTGGCCTACGAGGGGGCCGAGGCCCGCTACGGGGCGCCGCTGCCGGCCAAGGTGGTCGAGCGGCTGGACTACGAGCTGGGCGTCATCTCCGACATGGGTTTCCCGGACTACTTCCTGGTGGTGTGGGACCTGATCCGCCATGCCCGGGAGCACAACATCCGGGTCGGTCCGGGGCGGGGCAGTGCGGCCGGTTGCTGCGTGGCCTACTGCCTGCGCATCGTCGACCTGGACCCGATCAAGTACGACCTGCTGTTCGAGCGCTTCTTGAACCCGGGCCGCAAGCAGATGCCCGACATCGACATGGACTTCGACGAGCGCTACCGCTCGGAGATGATCCGCTACGCGGCCGAACGATGGGGCTGGGACCGGGTGGCCCAGATCATCACCTTCTCCACCATCAAGGCCCGGGCCGCGGTGCGCGACGCGTCCCGGGTGCTCGGCTATCCCTACGGGCTGGGCGACAAGATCGCCAAGCTGATGCCGCCCCTCGTCATGGGCCGGGACACGCCGTTGTGGGCCTGTCTGGAGGAGAGCCCCAAGTACGCCGACGGCTACAAGCAGGCCGGCGAACTGCGGGAGCTCATCGCCATCGACCCCGATGCCCACAAGGTGGTCGAGGTGGCCCGCGGCCTCGAGGGGATGCGCCGCCAGGACGGCATCCACGCCGCCGCCGTGGTGATCGCCGGCGACCCGCTGACCGAGAACCTGCCCATCCAGCGCAAGCCGGAACCGGGCGGCCGCCCCGAGGACGCCCCCATCGTCACCCAGTACGAAATGCACGGGGTCGAGGAACTGGGCCTGTTGAAGATGGACTTCCTGGGTCTGCGCAACCTCTCGGTCATCGAGCGGGCGCTCGACCTGATCGAGGGCAGCACCGGCGAGCGGGTCGACATCGACCGGGTGCCGCTCGACGACCAGAAGGTCTACGAGATGCTCCAGCGGGGCGAGTCCATCGGCATCTTCCAGTTGGAGGGCGGCCCCATGCGGGCGCTGATGCGCTCCCTCGCCCCCGACTGCTTCGAGGACATCGCCGCCCTCAACGCCCTGTACCGGCCGGGGCCGATGGCGGCCAACATGCACTACGACTACGCCGACCGCAAGAACGGCCGGAAGCCGATCACCTACCTCCATCCCGACCTGGAGGACGTGCTCGGCGACACCCAGGGGCTCATGGTCTTCCAGGAGTCGATGATGCGCGTCGCCCAGAAGATCGCCGGCTACAGCCTGGAAGAGGCCGACAACCTGCGCAAAGCGGCCGGCAAGAAGATCCGCGAGGTCATGGCCAAGGAGCGGGAGAAGTTCATCTCCGGCTGTGAGCGCACCGGTTACGGGGCCAAGCTGGGCGAGCAGCTGTTCGACATCATCGAGCCGTTCGCCGACTACGCGTTCAACAAGTCGCATGCCTACGGCTACGCCCTGGTCGGCTACCAGACGGCCTGGCTCAAGGCCAACTACCCGGCCCAGTACCTGGCCGCGCTGCTGACCAGCGTCAAGGACGACAAGGACAAGACCGGCTTCTACCTGGCCGAATGCCGGGCCCAGTCCATCGAGGTGCTGGTCCCGGACGTGAACGTGGCCTCGACCGACTTCACCGCGGCCGAGGTCGACGACGACGGCAAGACCCGCTGGGTCATCCCGTTCGGCCTGTCGGCCATCCGCAACGTGGGCGAGGCGCTGGTCGAGAAGATGATCGCGGAGCGCGAGAGCGGTGGTCCTTTCGCCGACTTCTACGACTTCGCCGCCCGGGTCGACCCGATGGTGCTCAACAAGCGGACCGTCGAATCCCTGATAAAGGCCGGCGCCTTCGATGCGATGGGCCATCCCCGCCAGGGGCTGTGCCTGGTGTTCGACCAGATCGTCGACCGCACCCTGGCCCGCCGCCGCGAGGCCGACCAGGGCGTCATGAGCCTGTTCGGCGATCTGGGTGGGGGCGAGGCCATCTTCGACGACGCCCGGGTGCCGATCCCCAACCAGGAGTTCGAGAAGAACGCCCGCCTGGCGTTCGAGAAGGAGATGCTCGGCCTCTACCTGTCGGACCATCCCCTGAAGGGGTTGGAGATGGCGCTGGCCCGCCACACCGACACCACGCTGGCCGAACTGCGCGACCAGGCCGCCCGGGAGGAGGCCGGCGACGTCGAGGGACCCCCGGCCGGCCGGGGCCGCGACTCCGACCTGCGCTGTGTCGGCGGGGTCATCACCAACCTGGTCCGCAAGTACACCAAGCGGGGCGACCTGATGGGCACGTTCATCCTGGAGGATCTGGACGCCTCCATCGAGGTGTGGGTCTTCCCGCGGACGATGTCCGAGGTCGGTTACCTGCTGGCC
>DASZNC010000153.1:0-2982 GCA_035551615.1 Acidimicrobiales bacterium | reverse complement strand
GCAGTTATCGCCGCACAGGAAGGGCGAAGATCATGAACACGCGCCATGCGATCGTCGAGACCGTGCTCGGCGACCTGACCCTCGTAGCCGCAGGCGAGAACATCGTCGGCGTCTACTTCCCGCACCACTGGACCAGGCCGTCGCGGGAGACCTTCGGCCCGCGGGTCGAGGCCGGTGACGACGCCCTGCTCGGCGCGGCCCGGACCCAGCTGGCCGAATACCTCAGTGGTGCGCGTACCTCGTTCGACCTGCCGACCTCGGCGAACGGTGATCCGTTCGAACTGCGTGTCTGGGGGATGCTCGAGGAGATCCCGTTCGGCAAGACAACGACCTACGGGGACCTCGCCGGGAAACTGGGCGACAAGAGCCTGGCCTGGTCGGTCGGCCAGGCCGTCGGGCACAACCCGCTGTCGATCATCGTGCCGTGCCACCGGGTGGTCGGAATGGACGGAAGGCTCACCGGCTACGCCGGCGGCCTGAAGCGCAAGCAGTTCCTCCTCGATCTGGAGGAGCCTGCCCCGGCCAAGGCGGGCAAGCTGTTCTAGGTGCCTTGGTCGAGGGGGGTTCCCATCGCGGCGTTGGCCTCCTGCGCTCTGGCTGGGCCGCGCAGCACGCGGGCCACGCCGACGGCGACGACGGCGCCGGCCGCCGGGCCGATCAGGTACACCCACCAGGTGGACAGGTGGCCCAGGGCGACATCGGGCCCGAAGCTCCGGGCCGGATTCATCGAGGCGCCGTCGTAGGGGCCGCCCATGGTGCCCCAGGCCATGATGTAGGCGCCGACGGCCAGCGGGACGAACGGCCCGTTGAGCTTGGGCCCGTTGGCCATATTGAGGACCATGAGCACCAGGCCGAACGTGATGATGGCCTCGAACCCGGCGGCCTGCCATGACTGGCCGGGCCGGGGCATCGTGGCGGCCAGGTGCCCGGCCGGGCCGAAGAAGCCCCGGGCCAGCAGGGACCCGCATGTGGCGGCGGCGAACTGAACGACCCAGTACACCCCGGCCATGACCCAGCCCATGTCCCGCCGCAGCGCGAACGCCAGCGTCGTCGCCGGGTTGAAGTGGGCCGAGATGTCACCGAGGAAGAACACCGCCACCACCAGCCACAGGGCCGAGATGGCCGACAGCACCAGCACCACCTGCCAGGGCTGCAGCCCGTGACCTCCGTAACGGGCGAGGATCGCGGCGCCTCCGGAGAGCACGAAGGTGAGCCCGGACATGCCGATGAATTCGGCCAGCAGCCGCCGAAGCCGGTGATCGGGATTGGTCCAGTCGGCGAAGGCGCGCTGCCCCCCGACCGACGCGACCAGGGCCGCCTTGCCCATGGGCTCGGCGCTGCCGGTCCCGTTCGCCATCTTCCCCTCGGTGCCCGCCGCGGACATGTCAGGCTTTCCCGGGGCTGGACGGCACGTCGGCCGAACCGCCGCGGGTCATGGCCAGCGGGTTGACCACCCGGTCGAACAGCCCCTCGCTGACCCCGTTGGCCAGGGCGGCCTGCTTGAGGGTCAGGTCGTGGTCGATCGCCTGGTGAGCGATGACCGAGGCCTGGTCGTAGCCGATGACCGGCGACAGCGCCGTCACCATCATGACCGAGCGCTCGATGTTCTCCTTCAGCTTGGGCTCGTTGAGCTCGGCGCCTTCGACCATGAACTCGCGGAAGTGGTCGCACATGTCGGCCATGATCAGCGCCGAGTGGAGGTAGTTGCTGATCAGTATGGGCCGGAAGGCGTTGAGCTCGAAGTTGCCCTCCGCGCCGCCCATGTTCACCGCCACGTCAGAGGCGATGATCTCGATGGCCACCATCAGCATGGCCTCGGCCTGGGTCGGGTTGACCTTGCCCGGCATGATCGACGACCCCGGTTCGTTCGACGGCAGGATCAGCTCGTGGATTCCGGTCCGGGGGCCAGAACCAAGCCAGCGCAGGTCATTGGCGATCTTGAACAGGGTGACGGCCGCGGCCTTGAGCCCGCCGTGCGCCCGCACCATCCGATCGAGCGTGCCCTGGGCGGTGAACTTGTTAGCCGCCGTCTCGAACTGGGTGCCCGTCATCGACGCGATCTGTTCGGCGACCTCCTCACCGAAGCCGGCCGGGGCGTTGATCCCGGTACCGACGGCCGTCCCGCCCATGGCCAGCTTGAGCAGGCCGCGGGTGGCGTGCTCCACCTCGGCGATCGCGTCGTCGAGCGCGCCCACGTACCCGGACCATTCCTGGCCGACGGTCAGCGGGGTGGCGTCCTCCAGGTGCGTCCGGCCGATCTTGACGATGTCAGCCCACTTCTTCGACTTGCGCTCACAGGCGTCGCGGAGCCGCCGCAGCGCCGGGATCGTCTTCTCCGTCGCCATCTTGTGGGCGGCGATGTGCATGGCCGTGGGGAACGTGTCGTTGCTCGACTGCCCCATGTTCACGTGATCGTTCGGGTGGACCGGCTCCTGGGAGCCGAGCGTCCCGCCCACCAGCTGGATGCACCGGTTGGAGATGACCTCGTTGACGTTCATGTTGGACTGGGTCCCCGACCCGGTCTGGAACACGTACAGCGGGAACTCCTCATCCAGCGATCCGCTGATGACCTCGTCGCATACCCGCTGGATCAGCTCGCCCTTCCACGTGGGCAGCCGGCCAGCGCGGGTGTTCACCAGGGCCGCCGCCTTCTTCACGTAGCCGTACGCGTGATACACCTCCTTCGGCATCCGGTCGTTGCCGATATTGAAATGCTCAAGGCTGCGCTGGGTCTGCGCCCCCCAGTACCGGTCGGCCGGCACCTCGACGTCGCCCAGGCTGTCGAACTCCCGGCGCTTCCCCGTGGCATCCAGCCCGATCGGCACGTCCAGGATCCTTGGTGGCGTGTCATCCGCCATGAGCTGCCGCCTCCTCGTCGTTGCGGTCGACAGTGCCGGCCATCCGGCCCGCACCCGGTGACTCGGACTCGGCTATACCCCTTGGTCCATAAGCGAGTCGCCGCTAATGCCAGATACCGAACTG
>DASZNC010000152.1:0-49909 GCA_035551615.1 Acidimicrobiales bacterium | reverse complement strand
AGATGCCGCCCGAGCGGACCGCGCGGAGCTCGTTCAGGATGTACACCCCGGCCAGGGACATCGAGCTGTAGTTGCCGCCGACGATGTGCCAGGTGGCCAGCTTCGTGACGAGCTCGGGGTACATGAGGGTGAAGACGATCGAGTCCCGGGCCCCGCCCGAACCGCCGGCGGCGACGACCCGCTCGATCCCCAGTTCGCGGATCAGCAGGCCGAGCGTTTCCGCCCTCATGTGCGACTCCGACTGTCCGTAGATCTGCACGTCGGAGCGCCCGCAGTTGGGCCGGTCCCACAGCAGGACGCGCTTGCCGCCGTCGGCCAACGCCTGACCGAACTCCCGAACCCCGGGGAAGTCCTTGCTGAAGCGTCCCCCCGGGGTGACGACCACGACGTCCCCGTCGTCGGGACCGAGGAACTCGAAGACCACGATCCCTCCTTTGACCTCCAACTCCTGATCGGCCATGTCAGATGCGGTACAGCTTCTTGGCGTTGCCGCCCATGATCTTGGCCGTCACCTCGGCCGGCAGCGTGGCCATCTTGCGGTCCACATACTCGAGGGGGTCGGGGTAGAGGCAGGTGGGGTGCGGGAAATCGGTCTCGAACAGGATGCAGTCCTCACCGACGGCGTCGATCAGATCGGCCAGCCGGTTGCCGTTGCGCTCGAACCAGAAGGTGGCAAACAGGTTGCTGCGGAAGTACTCGGACGGCGCCTTCTTCAGCTTGGCCAGTTCGTCAGGAGCGTTCTCGAACATCTCGTAATCGAGAGTTTCCAGGATAAAAGGAATCCATCCCACCCCACTCTCGACCGACACGCACTTCAGGTCCGGATGGCGATCGAAGATGCCGGCCAGGATCAGGTTGGTCACCACCCGGGCGTTGCCGATGAACAGCATCGACCCGCCGATGGCCAGCTTGGTGCCTTCGGCCTGGGACGGCCAGAAGTACTTACCGTAGAAGGTCATCCCGGTGACGCTGGCGCCGATGTGGAAGTGGACCGGGAGCTGGTTCTCGGCGCAGGCCGCCCAGAACGGATCCCACTCGGGCGACGCCAGGTCGGGCGCCCCCAGGTCCTGGGGGTCGGACGTCATATTGACGCCCCGGGCGCCCATGGCCGCCACCCGCTTGACCTCGGCCACGCACAGGTCGATGTTCCATGCCGGCATGAGCGGCATGGGCAGCAGGCGGTAGGAGCTGGTCTCGGATATCTCGGCCATGCCGTCGTTGTAGATCTGCACCGATGCGTGGCACAGGTCCTGATCGGCCACGAGCGCCAGGTCCTGGCCCCCGAGCCCGATGGTGCTCGGGAAGATGACCTGGGCGTCGATACCGAACTGGTCGAGCACGGCGATCCGGGCCTTCGGGTCGTAGGCGCCCGGATGGGTGTCCTCGACGTGCCAGACCTGGAGCGATTCGATGGCCTTGGCCTTCTTGCCGTCGGCGCCGATCACCGCCCCGCCGGCCGCGTGGCCGATGGGCACGCCGTCCATGACCCACATGCGCTGGCCGTCGATGACCTCGTGGTGGGGCACCCGGTCCTTCAGAGCGGACGGCGCCCGGGCCGTGAACAGATCAGCCGGCTCCGACCAATGAGAGTCGGCGTCCACCACGAACAGCTCGGACAGAGTCGATGTCACGGCCAATCCCCCTATTCGACTTTCCGCATCCAGACGATCGAGTTCGCCGGGCGGCTGGTGCCGACGATAAGAGATGTTGACTCCGACGTCAATGTTGCCCGGTCTCAGTCGGCCAGGAGCTTCTTCTGCACCTTGCCCATGGCGTTGCGGGGCAGGTCGTCGACGAACACGACCCGGCGGGGCCGCTTGTGCACCGACAGCCGCTCGGCCACGAACTCGGTGAGCTCCCGCTCCCCTACCGTTTCGACGGTCACGACATGGGCGACGATGATCTGGCCCAGGTCGGCATCGGGCACGCCTACCACGGCCGCCTCGGATACCGCTGGATGTGACAGCAACGCTGCCTCTACCTCGCCGGCGCCGATCCGGTAGCCGCCGCTCTTGATCAGATCGGTGGACTGCCGCCCGACGATGCGGTGCCAACCGCCGGGATCGACGGTCGCCACGTCGCCGGTCCTCATCCACCCGTCGCTCACGACCGCGGCCGTCTCATCGGGCCGGTTGAGGTATCCGCGCATGAGCGTCGGCGTGAGCACCTCGAGCGCCCCGATGCTCTCACCGTCGTGCGGCACCGGCCGGCCGTCCTCGTCCACCAGGCGGGTCTCGATACCCGGTAGCGGGGTACCCACCCATCCGGGACGCCGCTCGCCGGCGGCCCGGGCACTGAGCGTTATGAGGGTCTCGGTCATCCCGTAGCGCTCGATCGGGCCCTGCCCGGCCCGCTCCTGCAGCAGGTCGAACACCGGCGCCGGCAGCCCGGCGCTGCCGGACACCAGCAGGCGGGCGTGCTTCAGGGCGGCTGCTGCCTCGGGATCGGCCGCCACCCGGGACCAGACGGTCGGCACGCCGAAGTAGAGGGTGCCCCGGGATCTGGCACGGGTGGTTGGGGCGGCGGTGGCGGTGGGTCCGGCGGCGGCGGTGGCGGCGGCTGGGGCGGTGGCGGCGGCTGGGGCGGTGGTGGCTGCGGTGGCGGTGGCGGTGGCGGTGGCGGTGGCGGCTGCGGCTGCGGCGTAGGCCGCCGGGGTGGGCCGGCCGGTGTGTACGAGAGGGCTCCCGACCCGCAATGCGCCGAGAACGCCGAGGATCAGGCCGTGCACATGGAAGAGAGGCAGGCCATGGACCAGCACGTCGTCGGCCGTCCACTCCCACGCCGCGGCCAGGAGATCGAGGTCGGCGGCGATGGCCGACGCGCTGAGCTCGACGCCCTTGGGCAGGCCGGTCGTGCCGCTGGTGTACAGGATCATGGCGGTGGCGGCCGGGTCCCGGTCCGCCGCTCGGTGGTCGGCCCGCTCCGTCACGTCGACGGGGATGCCGCCGTGGTCTTCCTCGTTGAGCACGGCGTCGGCGGCGGAGTCCGAGAGGATGTGGTCACGCTCGAGCGGGCCGGCATCGGGCGGCAGAGGCACCACCGGCACCCCTGCCTGCAGTCCGCCGAGCACGGCGACTACCGTCTCCAGGGTGGCGTCGGCCCGCACCGCGACCGACTGCATGCCTTCGATCCGGCGGGCCACGGCCGCCGCCGACTCGAACAGGGCGCCGCGATCGAGGGTCCGCCCGGCCACGGTTACCGCCGGCCCATCGCCATGCACAGGGGGGAAGAGGTCCACGGCCACTAGTTTGGCCTCATGCCCACCTTTGACATCGTGTCGCAGGTCGACATGCAGGAAGTCCGCAACGCAGTCGACCAGGCCCAGCGGGAGCTGACCACCCGGTTCGACTTCAAAGGGACGGACTCGTCGGTCGAGCTCTCCGATATGGAGTTGCGCCTGCATTCGGCGACCGAGGACCGGCTGCGCGCCGTCCTGCAGGTGATCGAGGAGAAGCTGGTCAAGCGCAAGGTCTCCCTGAAGGCGCTCGAGCACGGCAAGATCGAAGAGGCGTCGAGGGGCCAGGCCCGCCAGACGATCACTTTGAAGGCCGGACTGTCATCGGACAACACCAAGGCCATCAACCGCTGGATCAAGGACAAGGGACCCAAGGGCATCTCCTCCTCCACCCAGGGCGACCAGGTCCGGGTCACGGGCAAGAAACGCGACGACCTGCAGGCCGTCATCGCCGGCCTCAAGGAAGAGGATTTCGGCATCCCCCTGCAGTTCGAGAACTTCCGGGAATGACCGGCGGCCGACCCGGGGGCGGGTCCGGCGGCGATAGCCGGAGCGCCTGGCCCCGGTCCACCGGCGCCGGCCCGAGCGCCGGCCGAGGTCGGTCGGCGACGGCCCGAACGGTCTCACGGAGTCCGGCAACCGCGGCCCGCGGGTCTGAGCGGGGCCGAAAATCAGGCCTGTGCAAAGTTGCTGACTATATCAGCAACTTTGCACACACTTGGAGCTATCTGGTTGGTTTTGGGCGCTGAGGGGCGCTAGTTGAGTCGAGCTTGCAACTCCTGGGCCCGGCCCAGCAGGCTGTCGGCCAACCGCTCGTCATCGGTGCGCCCGGCCAGGTGCTCGAGGAGGGCCCCGGCCCGGTCATAGGCGCCCAGCCATACCAGCCGCTCGACCAGCTGGACCCGCTCCTGCAGCTGGGCCATGACGTCCACCCCGGCCGGGAGGGCCAGGCGCAGGTCGCAGACCCAGGCCATGGATTTGCGGTCCTCCCGGCGAGCGAAGCTGCCGTCCAGGTTGGCCAGCATCCGGGTGAGGATGGCGAGGGGGCCGGTGGTGGAGAGCATGGCATCGGTGAGCGCGGCGTCGGGCCCGGCCATCGCCTTCAACAGGCCCTCGCACTCTCCCCGGGTCAGCCGGCGCCCACCCGAGAAACAGTCGATCAGGTGGTCCGGATCGGATGGGTCCCGGACCAGGAAGTGACCCGGCATCCCGACCGCCTCCAGCTGCACCCCCCTCCGGCGGGCCACCTCCATCAGGACGACCGACAGCGTGATGGGTATCCCCCGGCGCCGCTCGAGGACCTGGTCCAGATAGGAGTTCAGCGGGTCGTCGTAGGACGACGTATCCCCCTCGAGCTCCTCGGTGACGAAGAGCAGTTCCGAGACAGCGGAAACGCTGTCTCCACTGACCCGCTCGGCCAGGCCGTCCAGCCGGCGCAGCTGGGCATCGACGTCCAGGTCGGGACGGGCGGCCGCGCTGATCAGAAGCGCCGCTCGGTCGAGCGGGATGCGATCCTCGGGAAGTCCCATGAGCTCCGCCCATTGGGCCGCCGGTTCCACTGCCCCACCAGCGTATGCGGCTCACGGCCATCAACCCGGCGGCGCCGTCCGACCCTCCCGGGGCGACGCCCAACCCGCCCGGGGCGACGCCCGCCGCCCGACCCCGAACGCCCGGGTCCCCAGCGGCGCCGTCCGCGCCCGACCCGACGCCCGACGAGCAGAGGCCGGCGGTCCGCCCCTAGCTCTTGACCTTGGCCTTCGACAACGCGTCCAGCACGGACTGGGGCACGGGGGAAACGGTGCAGCTGATGGTGTAGGCGTCGCCGGAGTGGACCATCTGGACCGGGCAGTCGGGGACGATCGGGACCTTGGTCAGGTCGATGGTCTCGATGGTCCGGCCGGCCGCCGAGATGACGATGCGGTTCGAGCCGCTGGCGGTGACGTTCACCCCCAGGTCGGTGGCCAGGGTGTTCTCGATGGTCGGCAGGTCGATGACCACGCTGAAGGTGGCGCTGCCCACCGATTCCAGGTGGACGCTGTGGTGGTTGAACAGGTCGGACCGGTTGATGCGGACCTGCGATCCCTTCAGCTCGATCTGGTCGACGGTGAGCGGACCAACCGGGACGTGATGGGCGACCACATCGATGTTGTCCACGCGCCCCTCGGCCAGCACGTCATAGATGTACGGGAACGAGTTGATGCTGACGGTCACCGAACCGGCCTTGGTCGACCGTTTGACGGCGGCCGCCACGGCCTGCTGCGTGCCGTACCGGGCGGCCAGATCGACGCCGACCAGGCCGGCGGCGACCACGACGACCAGAACGAGTAGAAACCAGGGCCAGCGGCGGCGCCGGCGTCGTCCTACTTGGCCCACTCCCTCGACCGTAGGCGAGCAATCCGGTCTTCGGTGGGCGGGTGATCGGAGAACAGACCCTTCAACGACACGTTCATGCCGGCCAGCGGATTCACGATGTAGAGCCCGGCCATCTCACGCCGGGCATAGGGCATCGGTATCCGCTGGCTGGCCGAGTCCAGCTTGGCCAGGGCCCGGGCCAGCGGTTCACCGTCGCCGATCAGCCGGGCGCCGGACCGGTCGGCTTCGTATTCGCGGCTGCGGGACAGCGCCATCTGGAGAAGGAGAGCGGCGATCGGGGCCAGGATGATCAGGGCCAGCAGTTCCAGGATGTTCTCACCCTCGTCGCGCCGGTCGCCGCCGCCTCCCATGAACATCCCGCCCCACGCCGCCATACGCGACAGCATGGTGATGGCCATGGCGACCGTCGCCGCGACCGAGGAGATGAGGATGTCGCGGTTGCCGACGTGGGACATCTCGTGGGCCAGCACGCCCCGCATCTCGTCCCAGTTGCAAATCTGCAGGATGCCCTCCGTCACGGCGACGGCCGAGTGCTTGGGGTTGCGCCCGGTGGCGAACGCATTGGGCTGCTGATCGGGGGTCACGTACAGCCGGGGCATCGGCAGGTTGGCCCGGGTGCAGAGATCGCGCACCACGGCGTAGTAGTCCGGCATCTGGGCCTCGGACACGGGGACCGCCCGGGCCGCCCGGATGGCGATGGAATCGGAGAACCAGTACGACCCGCCGGTGAGGGCCAGACCGATGACTAGCCCGATGATGATCCCGGTCTCGCCCCAGATGGCCCCGATCCCCACGCACAGGGCGGCGAGGAGGGTCAGGATGAAGGTGGTCTTGATCGTGTTGCGGTCCACACGATCATGGTGCCCCATCCTGATGAGAAAACGCCAAGAACTACCGCGTGATTACCGCTTCCACCAGAGAAGGACCCTTCGTCGCCAGCGCCCTCGACAATTGCTCTGACAACTCGATGGCCGTCTCCGCCCGGGTAGCGGGCACGCCCATGCTCTGCGCCAGGCTGACGAAGTCCAGGTCGGGCTGGTGCAGATCGAGCATGGCCCGGGACCTCGGGCCTCCCGCCGAGGCCCCGACCCGCTGCAGTTCCATGTTCAAGATGGCGTAGCTGCGGTTGGACAGCACCACCACGGTCACGTCCAGGCCTTCCCGGGCCATTGTCCACAACGCCTGGCTGGTGTACATGGCCGAACCGTCGGCTTCGAGGGCCAGCACCTTGCGGTCCGGGCAGGCGACCGCAGCACCGGCGGCGAGGGGGAGGCCGATACCGATGGCCCCGCCGGTCAGGGTCAGCCAGT
This sequence comes from Acidimicrobiales bacterium, assembly GCA_035551615.1. GTDB lineage: Bacteria > Actinomycetota > Acidimicrobiia > Acidimicrobiales > Palsa-688 > JAKCDU01. The sequence goes on along the minus strand of DASZNC010000152.1, from coordinate 42,991 downwards.
CGTGGGGCGGGGCCCCGGCGGTGGCGCCGGAGATGAACAGGCCGGAGGTGTTGGACTCGTCGGAGACGATGGCCCCCTCGGGCAGCAGGGCCCCGATGGCCTGGCCCAGAGCATCGGCGGTGAGCGGGCCGGCGTCCGGCAGGTTCGGCCGGGCCGCATCGGCGACCGCCGCGCCGGTCCGGGCCACGCCCAGTTCGGAGGCCAGCGCCTCCAGGGCGCCGAGCACGTCATCGCCCCCAGTGGCCAGAGTGTGCACCTCGCACCCGTCGGGCACCAGGTCGCTCGGCTTGTCCGGGTAGGCAAAGAACGAGACCGGCGACTTGGCGTCCACCAGCACCAGATGGGCGACGCCGTCCAGTTGGGCGACGGCCATCTCGGCCAGATAGGCGAGGCGCTCGGGCGCCACCCGGCCGGCCCCCCGTTCGAGGCGGCTGGGGAACGTCTCGGACAGGAGGTTGCTCCCGTGGGCGGCGGCGATGCCGCCGGCCAACGCCAATGCGTCGGCCCGGCACGCCCGGCCGCCGACCAGGAAAGCCACCGGCGCACCGCTGCGCAGGGCGGCTGCCACCCCGGCCACCGCCGACTCCGATACCGGTGCGCGCCGGGGGGCGGTGTGGGCCGTCACGGGCGTCGCCCCCTCCGACCACGAGACATCCGCCGGCAGGATCAGTGTGGCCACCTGGCCGGGTGGGCGCCGGGCCGCTTCGATGGCGGCGGCCGCATCGGTGGCCAGTTCGGCGGTCTTCATCGATCGCCTGACCCAGCCGGAGACGTTCGACGCCAGCGCGTCGATGTCCGACTCGAGCGGGGCGTCGTACTGCTTGTGGTAGGTGGCGTGGTCACCGACCACATTGACCAGAGGGGTGTGGCCGCGCCGGGCGTTGTGCAGGTTGGCGATGCCGTTGCCCAGGCCGGGGCCGAGGTGGAGCAGGACGGCCGCCGGCCGTTCGGCCATGCGGGCGTAGCCGTCGGCGGCGCCGGTGGCGACGCCCTCGAAGAGGGCCAGCACCCCGCGCATCTCGGGGACGTCGTCGAGGGCGGCGACGAAGTGCATCTCGGAGGTGCCGGGGTTCATGAAGCAGGTGTCCACGCCGCCCGATACCAGGGTGCGTAGCAGGGCGTTGGCGCCGTTCACTCGAATATCGCTCCTGGATTGAGGATGTTGTTGGGATCGAAGGCCGTCTTGATGCGCCGCCAGAGGGCCAGTTTGGCCGGGTCCTCGATGGCGGCCAGGTATTTCCTTTTACCTGTTCCGATGCCGTGCTCACCTGAAATGGCACCGCCTCTGTCAACACCGGCCCGGAGGATCCCGAGGATCACCTCGGACCGCTTCTCCGGATCGGCCTGGAACACCGACAGGTGGACATTGCCGTCGCCGGCATGCCCGCAGCCCGACACCCAGGATCCGGTGGCGGCCGCCAGCGCCGACACCTCTTCCATGAATGACGAGATGTCGGCCCGCGGCACGACGACGTCGAGGATGTCGTCGGCCCCGGCCGCCTTGGCCACCCAGAAGGCCCGCTCCCGGGCGCTGATCAGCTGGGCGCCCGCCCCCGGGGGCAGCACGAACACGTCGATGGCGTCGTGTTCTGCCAGCAGCGTTGCCACTAGTTCAGTGTCCTCGGCCAGCCGGTCCTCCCGGCTGTTCTCGAGGACGACCACCAGGTAGGCCACCGCCTGCTCCTTGATCTGTGGCGGCACCCCGAGCTCGAGATCACCGCCCGCCGAGAGGGCGGACATGGTGATCAGGTCGATGTACTCGACCATCAACGGGCCCACGCCGGTGGCAATGAGGCGGGGCACGGCACCGGTGCAGGCGGGCAGGGTCGCGAACGGGGCCAGGACGGTGGCCCCGTATCGGGGCCGGGGATAGAGCTTCAGGATGGCCTCGGTGACCAACGCGAGGGTGCCTTCGGACCCGATGATCAGCTGGGTGAGGTCGTAACCGGCGGTCGCTTTGACGAACTTGCCACCGGTGCGGATGGGTTCGCCTGTACCGAGGACCGCCTGCAGGCCGAGCACCTGGTGGCGGGTGACGCCGTATTTGACAGCCCTCATGCCACCTGCGTTGGTCGCCACGTTGCCCCCCAGGCTGGCGCTCGACTCACCGGGGAAGACCGGGTAGACGAGCCCTTTGGCGTCGGTCATCTCGTCGAGCTGCTGGAGGGTGACGCCCGGCTCGACCACGGCGACGTGATTGTCCTCGTCGATCTCCAGCACCGCATTCATGCGGTCGAACGCCACCACCACCCCGTCGGGGCGGGGGATGCAGGCGCCGGCCAGGCCGGTCCCCGAGCCCCGGGCGGTGAGGGGGGTCCCCATGCGGTTGGCCACCTCGACGATGGCCCGGGTCTGCTCGGCGTCGTTCGGGAACACCACGGCCAACGGGGTGACCGGTTCGAGGCCGAGCGCCTCGTCATGGAAGTAGTCGTCCTTGGCCTCGTCGCCGGGGCGGACCTCGGTGATCGCCGCCAGCTGGTCCAGCAGGGTGTCGGCCATCCCGCCAGCATGTCATGAGGAATCGCTAGTCGTAGTACCCGCTGTGGATGTACACGGTGGGGACGCCCTCGTCATGGAACATGGCCACGTTGCGGCGGTCGTCCTCGAAGGAGAGCAGCAGCTCGAAGCCGGCCGCTTTCAACTCCCGCACCGACCGGCGCTTGAACTCGCGGGCGGCGCCGTAGTCCCCCCGATCGCGCATCATTAGCAGGTCCCACCGCAGCTTGTAGCGGTGCAACCAGGCCAGGGTCTGCGGTTGGACCCAGGCCGGCCGGGCGGTGAGCAGCACGATGACGAGCGACTCATCCAGCAGGCTGAGCAGCTGCGCCACCTCCTCGATGAGCTGGTCGTCGCCGCACGCCTCGAAGAAGAGATCCCAGTCCCGCCACGGGCCGGTGATGTAGTGCTGGCGGCTGGCGGCGTCGGACAGGACACCGTCGAGGTCGAAGACGACCGTCTTTCCCGGCGCGACCGGACCATCGCGCCAGCGCCAGTTGTCGTAGAAACGCATGCTCGGGCTCAGCCTAGGTGCCAGCTGACACAGGCCAGGTGGGTGCCCTCGATCGGCTCCGGCCGGGCCGCGAGCGGGACCCGTACCTGGGCCAGCTGATCCACGTCCAGGTAGTCACCGCCGGCGCCGGGCGCCCAGATGTCGACCACGGTCAAAGTGCCCACCGTGCCGGTCGGCAGTTGGCGCCGCAGCCAGTCGGCCGCACCGGTCAGCCGCCGGTACCGACCACCGCCCGCCCGGTCCACCGGAGCAACCGATACCCCAACAGCAACCGGCCCGGGACGAACCGGCCCGGCCGCCACCGCGATCTCCGTGAGGGCGTCGCCGTCGGCTGCCACCCGCACCTCCGCCCAGCCCCCGTCCGGCGCAGGCTCGTACAGGTCGTAGGGTAGCCGGCTGAGCACCCCGACGGCGACGACCGTGCCCGCCCCGTCGCCCAGCTTCGGCACCTCCCGCAGCAGGGTGAACAACGGCCCGATCCCCTGGGCCGGGGGGTGTTCGTCGTCGGGGTCGGCATGGTCGTCGGCGCCGCCGGGTGGAGCCGTCGGGTAGAGGAAGGCCGGGTTCTCCAACGGAACGGCCTGGGACAGGGACGGTGGGGGCTCCGCCACCTCGGCTGCGTCCGGGTCGACCAGCACATAGCGCAGGGCGGTCAAGCAGGCCGGGGCCGCCTCCCGGACGGCGGCGGCCAAGGCCCCGTCGTCGCCGGACACGACGACGGCGGTAAAAGGATCGGGCCGTCCCGCCTCCCTCCACCATCCATCAAGCCGTTCGGCCAACCATGTGCCCAGGCCGGCCACCGATGCGGGCACCATCGGCCCGACCGCCCGGCGGCCCAGATCCGAGTAGCGGAGAGGACCCAGGCGCCGGGCCTGGGCCAGCCAGCTGGATCCCTCCAGCCAGTCGGCCTGTCCGCCGTCGCTCGCCGATCGCCCCGGAACCACGGTGCGACCGTAGTAGCGTCCGCTGCCGGGTTGAGTCTGTGAGCGAAATCCCCGACGTACTAGAGGTAGAAGTGCCGGTCGGCGGCCGGGTGATGGTGGCAGCGGACCTCCATTTGGCGAAGAACCCGACGCCGGGACAGTTGGCCGCCAGCAGCGAGCTGGCTTCCAACCTGGAAGCATCCACCGGTCCCGGAGTGCTGATTCTGGCCGGCAACCTCTTCGATACGGTTCCGACCGGCGCGGAGCCGCCCGGTCCGGGCGCGGCCGCGCCCGCCGCCGTGCTGGGCGACCATCCCCGCCTGTCCGAGGCCATCACCGCCTTCGCCCGCGGTGACGGACGCCGGGTGGTCGTGCTGCCCGGCGACCGGGATGTCCGGCTGGCGTCGGCCCCCGGACCGCAGGAAACGGTGCGCAAGGTCCTGGGCGCCGAGCTGGCCCTGGCCGTCGACCTGCGTATCGCGACCGGCGCCGGCGAGCGCAGGGTGCGGGTCGACCCCGGCTACCGCTTCGACGCGCTGAGTCGTTACTCCGATCCCCGCAACCCGCTGGAGTCGCCGTACTCCGAGCACATCCGGGATCAGGTGCTGCCGTCGGTCCGCCGGCGGGCGGCGGGGGAGAACCCGTCCCTGGCCGCCCGGATGAAGGCCCGCCGGCGCCCGGCCGGCACCGACCCGACGGCCGCCGGCGTCCCGGCCGGCTGGACGACCGGCGTCGAGCAACTGGACGACGTCGGCGCCCTCTCCCGCTTCATCGCCTCCCGGCTCGTCTACCGGCGGTTCATCCATTTCGGCTGGCTGATCCTGATCCCGGTCATCGCCGCCGTGGTGCTGCGCATCCCGTCGACCGCGCTCAGCTCCGCCCACCGGGCCATCGGCACCCGCCTGGGCCTGTTCGTAGCTGCCATCATCGTCGAGCTGGCCCTGCTCGTCCTGGTCGGTATCGCCGGCATCCGGGTCACCAGCCGGGCGCTGGGCGCGGTCGCCCTCGAGGAGCCCGGACGGGACTCGAACGAGGAAGCCCGGGCCCGCGCCCGCGCCCTCGTCACCGAGGGCTACGCCGGGCTCATCTCGGCGCAGACGTGCCGGCCGGAGCTCACCCACCTGGGGTCCGGGTTCTACGCCAACGCCGGCACCGGTGCCGACGTCGTCACCGAGTACCCGAGCCGGGTGCCCGGGCTCGGCCTACCGTCGGTCTTCCTCCCCCACCGGACCCTGAGCTGGGTCGAGGTCGAGGCCGGCAACGACCTGCACGTGCGGCTCCTCCATGCCCGCCAGGACCTGCCCGGGGCGACGATCGCAGAGCGGCTCTTCGCCGACCGTGACATCGAATCGGCCGGCGGCGAACTGCGCCCGGCGGTGGTCGCCACCTGGCCGCAGGGCGAGGCGTGGCCGCAGCCCACGACCACCGTGCGCCGGGACCGTTTGGTCCGCCGGGCGGCCGCCGTACTGCTCGTTGCCGTGGGGTTCCTGTCCCTCATCTCGGCCGTGTCCGACCCGTTGAACGACCGGCTCAATCTGATCCGCCGGCTCTTCCCGCTCGCCGTGCCGGAAACGGCGGCGGCCATCACTGCGTTCTTCGGCGTGGCTCTGATCGTCCTGGCCCGGGGTGTGCGCCGCGGCCAGCGGCGGGCGTGGGTGGTGTGCCAGCTGATGCTGATCGTCGTCGCCGTGCTCCATGTGATCAAAGGTGTGGACGTCGAGGAGGCGGTCGTCGCGCTGGGCGCGGCCGGCCTGCTGTACCTCTACCGATCGTCGTTCGAAGCCAGGACCGACGTCATCGGCTTGGCCCGCGGGCTGTCGACCGTCCTCACCGCCGCCGTGCTGGTGATCGTCGCCGGCACCCTCGGCGTCGAGTTCAGCACGGTCATCGACCACACCCGCCATCACCAGGTGATCCGGGTGTCGTGGTGGCACGCCCTGCAGGCCTCGCTGTACCGGATGGTCGGTGACCACCACGTGGCCATTCCCCGGAGGATCAACGACTTCCTCGCCCCGACCATGGCCACCGCCACGGTGGGCCTGGTGCTGGCCCTGCTGGCCGTCCTGTTCCGCCCGGTCGTCGCCCGCCGCTTCCACCTCGAGTCCGAGGCGCCCGCCCCGGCCCGGCTGTCGCGGCCGGCGGCCGCAGCCCGCCCGGCCAAGGTCGCCGACGGGTCGGTCGGCCACGGCGTCGATGGCCTGGCCCGGGCCCGCGGGGTGGTCGACCGGCACGGCTCCGGCACCCTCGACTACTTCGCCCTGCGGCCGGACAAGGACTTCTTCTTCTGGGGCGACACCATCGTCGCCCACGCCGTCTATGGCGGCGTCTGCCTGGTCTCGCCCGATCCCATCGGACCGGTCGCCGAACGGGAGGAGGCGTGGCGGGCGTTCCGCCGCTACGTCGATGGCCAGGGGTGGGCGCTCGGCGGGCTGGGCATCGGCGAGGACTGGCTGCCGATCTACCGGGCCAGCGGCATGCACGACCTCTACGTGGGTGACGAAGCCGTCGTGCGGGTCGACCGGTTCACGCTGGAGGGCGGCCGGTTCAAAGGGCTGCGCCAAGCCGTCAACCGGGTCGCCAAGTACGGCTATCGGATCTCGTTCCACGACCCGTCGGCGCTCGACGCTGAGCTGGGCGAGCAGCTGAAGGAGGTCATGACCAAGTCCCGCCGCGGCGACGTCGAGCGGGGCTTCTCCATGACCCTCGGCCGGGTCTTCGACGAGGCCGACTCCGGTCTTCTGCTGGCCGTGGTGCACGGCCCGGCGCCGGAGGGCAGCGCCGAGGGCACCCTGGGCCCGCCCGTCGCGTTCTGCCAGTACGTGCCCGCCCCCGGCATCGGTGGCTACTCGCTCGACCTCATGCGCCGCGACGACGGTGAGCACCCGAACGGCCTCATCGATTTCGCCGTGGTCGAGACCATCCGCGAGATCAAGGCCCGTGGTCAGAAGGGCCTCGGTCTCAACTTCGCCACCATGCGGGCCGTCCTGGCCGGCGAGGCGGGTGAAGGTATGACGCAACGGGTCCAGGCCTGGCTGCTCCGGCGCATGGGCGACTCCATGCAGATCGAGTCGCTGTGGAAGTTCAACGCCAAGTTCGACCCCGACTGGCAGCCCCGCTACGCCATCTACGACGCCCCCGAGAACACCCTCGCGGTCGCCATCGCCGTGGCCCGGGCCGAGTCGTTCTGGGAGCTACCGGTGATCGGCCGGTTCCTGACTCCGAGCGCGCCGAAGGACGTTGCTCCGGAGCCGGCCCCGTCCACCGCCCAATAGAGGGGCGGTCGGGTCAGGCGGCCGGGACGGAGGTGACCAGCTTGGCCCGGATGAGCGGCTCGAAGTGCTCGAGCGGCTCACTGCGGTAGTCGGCGTCGAAGGCCGTCTGGTCGTACTTGGCGCAGAATTCCTCGGTGTGCTCGAAGAATTCCTGCCCCCGGTACTGCTCCCGGGTGTTGCGGTCCATGCCAATGTGGTGCCAGAAGTAGTAGCCTTGGAAGATACCGTGCTTCTCGACCATCCAGTGGTTGGCCGGGGACACGAACGGCTTCAGGATGTCGGCCGCGATCGACGGATGGTTGAACGGTGACAACGTGTCGCCGATGTCGTGGATCAGGGCGCACAGCACGTACTCCTCGTCGCGCCCGTCGCGCTCGGCCCGGGTCGCTGTCTGGAGTGAATGCTCCAGCCGGTCGACCGGGAAGCCGCCGTGATCGGTCTTCAACGCCTGCAGCAGGCCGATCACCCGTTCCGGAACGTAGCTCTGGGTGATGTTGAGCTGGGGCGAGATCTTGGCCCAGTCCTCAGCGGTGGATTCCTCGAACGTCTTGAACTGGGCCCGCTGCTCGGTCATGGACATACCCGCCAGGCTACCCCTTCGGTACTCAGACGGCCATGCCCGGCGCCGCTCGAGACGCACCGACGGCCACTCGCCGCCGGTCACCAGTCCGGCATACCTCACTTCGTTCGCCTTCGGTCCAGGTGCTCTCCGGGGCGATCGAGCTACGAGTCCCACAACTGCCGGTAGGCGGCCAGCCACTCCTCCAGCTCCAGGAGCGGCTCGGGCCGGATGCGGTACAGCCGGCGCGGCCCGTCGGCCCGGGACTCGACCAGGCCGGCGTCCTTCAGCACCTTGAGATGTTTGGACACGCCCGGTTGGCTGAGCTCCAGACGATCGGTGATCTGGCCGACGGTGCACTCCCCGTGGCGGAGGGTTTCCATGATCTCCTGCCGGCGGGGTTCACCGAGCACGAGGAGGGCGGCGAGATCAGCCATCACCTTTGACATTACCCTTCAGTTATATAACTGTAAAGGCATTTACTGGCGGACCTATGGTGTCCGCTATGACCGAACTGCGTGGCGCCACGGCGCTGGTGACCGGAGCGACCGGGGGGCTGGGTGCGGCCATCGCCCGGGCCCTGCGGAACGAGGGCTGTGACGTGGTGGTGACCGGCCGCCAGCCGGGACCGCTCGATCAGCTGGCGACCGAGATCGGGGGCCGGGCCGTCGTCGCCGACCTGTCGCAGCGCGCCGACCTGACCCGCCTGCTCGACCAGGCCGGGCAGGTGGACATCGCCGTGATGAACGCCGCACTGCCCGGATCCGGGGTGTTGACCAGCTTCTCGGCCGACGAGATCGACCGGGTCATCGAGGTCAACCTGGCCAATCCGATCGCCATGACCCGGGCCCTCCTCCCCGACCTGATGGCCCGCCGGCGGGGTCACCTGGTGTACATCTCGTCCCTGTCGGGGAAGGTCGCCTCGCCCGGCGACTCTATGTACGCAGCCACCAAGTTCGGGCTGCGCGGCTTCGCCCACGCCATCCGCTGCGATCTGCAGGGCAGCGGGGTCGGCTGCTCGGTGATCAATCCCGGGTTCGTCCGCGACGCCGGCATGTTCGCCGACAGCGGCACCCGGCTGCCGCCCGGGGTGGGCACCGTCAGTCCGGCCCAGGTGTCACGGGCCGTGATCAAGGCCATCCGCAGGAACAAGGTGGAAGTGGACGTGGCCCCGCTCGGCCTCCGGCTGGGCGCCATGTTCGGGTCCCTGGTGCCGGGCGTGTCGACCGTCGTGCAGACCCGCGTCGGTGCCGACATCGCCCGGCAGATGGCCGACGGCCAGAAGCACAAGCGGGCCTAGGGGACCGGCTTGGGGGCTCATCCGACCAGGCGGGTGCGGCCCTCCCAGAACGGGGCCCGCAGGTCCTTCTTCAGCACCTTGCCGCTCGGGTTGCGGGGCAGTTCGTCGATCCACTGGATACTGGTCGGGCATTTGAAGCCGGCCAGCCGCTCCCGGCAGTAGGCGAGCAGGGCGTCCTCGGTGAGGTCGGCGCCGGCGGTGCGTACCACCATGGCCCGGGGCGTCTCTCCCCACCGCTCGTGCGGGATGCCGATGACGGCCACGTCGGCGACGTCGGGATGGGACATGATCACGTTCTCGACCTCGGCCGGGTACACGTTCTCGCCGCCGGAGACGATCATGTCCTTCACCCGGTCGTGGATGTAGAAGTAGCCGTCGGCGTCGCGGTAGCCGGCGTCACCGGTACGCAGCCACCCTCCGGGTCGGATGCTGGCCGCCGTCTGCTCGGGCTGGTGCCAGTAGCCGGCCATCACCGTCGGACCCTTGACCCAGATCTCGCCGACCTCCCCGTCCGCCATCTCCTCGCCGGTCAGCGGCTCGACGATCTTGCCCTCCGATCCGGGGATGGGGATGCCGCAGGCCCGCAGCCGGTGCCGGTTCGGCCCCTGGAGATCGTGGTCGTCGGCCGGGAGGTAGATGACCGTGCCGGTCGACTCGGTCAGGCCGTAGGCCTGCACGAACCGGCAGCCGAATGTCTCGATGGCGCCGGCCAGGACGGTCTCGGATATGGGCGATGCGCCGTAGAGCACGCACTGCAGCCGGCTCCAGTCGCGGTCCCTGACGCCGGGCACGTTCAACATGAACTGGATGACGGCGGGCACGATGAACCCGTGGGTGACGCCCTCGGTGACCAGGGTGTCGATCAGCTGCTCGGGCACGATCTCCCGGACGATCACGTTGGTCGCACCCTGCCAGAAACCGGCCAGGGCCCAGCCGCTGCCGCCTATGTGGTAGAGCGGCATGGGCACCACACTCACCGAGTCGGGACCCATGCCCATGATCTGGTGGTACAGATCACGGCCGTCGGCCACGTTCGACTGGGTCAGCACGACCCCCTTCGGCCGGCCGGTCGTGCCCGAGGAGTAGAGCTGGCAGGCGGTGCTGTCGGGCCCCGGTTCGAACCCGGGATCCTCCTCACTCGACCCGGCCGTGAACTGGGCGAGCGACGGCCAGTCGCCGTCGGGCTGGCCCATGACCACGACCCGGGCGCCCCCGAGGTCGGCTTTGACCTTGCGCACGGGGGCCACGAACTCGTCGCCGACGACGAACACCTTGGCCGCTGCGTCGGCCACGATGTAGGCGATCTCCGGCGGCGCCAGGCGGTAGTTGACCGGAGTGGGTACGGCGCCGATCTTGGCCGCCGCGAAGAACAGCAGGATCTGCTCGGGCCCGTTCTTGTCCAGGTACGAGACCCGGTCGTCGGGCCCCACCCCGGCCGCCCGCAGCGCCTGGGCCAGCTGGTTGGTGGCCCGGTCCAACTCGGCGTAGGTGTACTGCCCCGACGCGCTGCGCATGGCCGGATGATCGGGTCGCTGCCGGGCCCAGTAGCGGATGCAGCCGGAGGTCGTGGTGGGCGTAGCCCCTGCGCTCATGCGCTCACAGTAGAAGGCACCGGCGGGCTCGGCACCGCCCATCGCGATGCCCGGGCCGGGCCGGGTGCGTCCGGCACCCGCCGGCAGCCACCCGCTGCCTCCGGGGCCCGGCCCCGGTCCGGCGCTCCTCACGCTGTCTCCGGGTTGGGCCGCCGCCACGGGGCCGGTGCCGCCACTCCTGTCTCCGGCCCCGGCCGGGTGCGTCCGGCACCGGTCCGGCACCCCTTGCGCTGTGTACGGGTTGGGCCGCCCCACCGGGTCGGCCGGAGCCTTTGTCCGCGATTTCCTGCGTATACCGCTGGAAATCGCGGAGAAAGGAGGGGCAGTTCGCTCCGCGGCCGCCCCGGGCGACTCGACCTGGTCGGCTTGGTCACCGGAGTATTTGTGCGCGATTTCTACTGTATGCCAGTAGAAATCGCGCACAATCGCTGGCCATCGCGGCTCCATCCGCCAGCCACTAGACACGTGGCCATGCCCGATCCCGTTCTGCTCGACCGTCCCCACCCCGGGGTGACCCGGATCACTTTCAACCGGCCCGACCGGCTGAACGCCATCGACGACGCCCTACTGACTGCGCTGTACGCCGCCTTCGACGAGGTCAACGACGACTCCAGCTGCCGTTCGGTCGTGCTCACCGGCGCCGGCCGCGGTTTCTGTGCCGGTCTGGATCTGAAGTCGGGGGCCGGCCCGGCGCCCGGTTCGGAGGGGATGGGACCGGTGCCGGCCATGATGCTCGTACAGCAGCGGATCGCCAACCTGATCACCAGGATGCGGACTGTCCGCAAGCCGATCATCGCCGCCGTCAACGGCCCGGCCGCCGGCGGCGGCCTGGCCTTGGTGCTCGGTTCCGACGTGCGCCTGGCCGGCGCCTCGGCCCGGTTCAACGCCGCCTTCGTGCGCATCGGGCTGTCCGGCTGCGACGTGTCGGTCAGCTGGCTGCTCCCCCGCCTCGTCGGCGCCGGCCCGGCCCACCTCATGATGCTGACCGGGCGGCTGATCCCGGCCGACGAGGCCTACCGGATCGGTCTGGTCGCCGAAGCCGTGCCCGACGAGGCACTGATGGAAGCCGCCTTCTCCGTCGCCGACGAGATTGCCGCCAACAGTCCGTTCGGGGTGTGGATGACCAAGGAGGTCATGTGGTCGTCTCTCGAAACGAGCCAGCAGGCGGCTGTCGATCTGGAGAACCGCACCCAGATACTCGCGGCCCAGACCGCGGACGCAGCCGCTCAGCAGCGAGCCTTCCTGACGAAGACGACCGCCGAGTACCACTGGAAGTAGGCGCCCCGGGGCGGCGCCCGGGCCGCGTCCCGGGAGCTTGACCGGGGCCGAGGGGGCGGCGCCCGGGCCGCCTACCCGGGAGTCTGGCCGGGGCCGAGGGGGCGGCGCCCGAGCCGGTCCCGGGAGGTCGACGCCGGCCCCGGGCCGCCGGGAGGTCGACGCCGGCCCCGGGCCGCCGGCCGGGGGCTACGCGTTCCCGTAGAAGTGGGCCCCGGGCCCGAAGGCGTAGACCACGCCGCCGGACGACACCAGGTAGTAGCCGTTGTTCCCCGGGGCCGGCGACAGGTCGACGATCGGGGTGGCCGGCGGGTTGCTCCCGAGGGAACCGTAGAACGGTGCGTCCCCGAAGCTGAAGACGCCACCGTCGGACCCGACCAGCGTGTAGCCGCGCCCGTCGGGGGTACTGCTCATCCCGACGATCGGCTTGGCCAGCCGGACGCCGCCGAGGGAGCCGTAGAAGCCGTCCCGGGTGAACGTGAAGACGCCTCCGTCGGCGGCGACCAGCCAGTATCCGCTGCCTCCGGGCGCCACTGCGATGCCGTCCACCGGTTGGACCAGCTTCAGGTTGCCGGTGGACCCGTAGAACCGGGCGTCGCCGAAGCTGAACACGCCGCCGTCCTTGGCCACGATCCAGTAGCCGTGGTTGGTGGGCGTCACGGCCATACCGACGACGGGGGCGTTCAGCCGGATGCCGCCGGTCGAGCCGAAGAAGTTGGCGTCACCGAACGCAAACACCCCGCCGTCGGAGCCCAGCAGCCAGTAGCCCTGGCCGTCGGGAGTGGCTTCTATGGCGATGATCGGGGCACCGAGGCGATCGGCGGACAGGTCGCCGTGCCAGGTGGCGTCACCGAAGGCCGACACTTTGCCGGCCGCATCCACGACGAAGTATCCGTTGCAGCCGCTGATCCTGACCGCGGCGATGCCCGCGGCGCTGGGCAGCCGCTCGCCGCCCGACGTGAAGCAGGGAGACCTGGTCACGGGCGGCGTGGTCGTGCTGGTCGTCACCGCCGTCACGCCCGGATAAGTGAAGGCGACGGACTGCGTGCCCGCTCCCGAGCTGTAGCGGGCGGTGACCGGAACGGTCCCGGTGGGGCCGCTCGGCGCCGTCACCGTGGCCGAGGTGGCGGTCCGGGACTGCACGGCCGCCGCCTTGTTGCCGAAGTAGATGGTGGCGTCCTCCAGGCCCAATCCGGTGACCGTCACCGTGTCGCCGGCGTTACCGACCAGCTCGCTCAGGCCGGTGACCTCGGCGCAGGCCAGCCCTTGGGCGTGGGGCGTCCCCAACCCGCTGGCCAGGTCGTAGCCGGTGGCCGCCCCGTACCGGTTGCCTTGGGCGGCGAGCATGTCGTTGTTGCCGGAGGTGACGTCGAAGAGCGCCTCCTGGTAGACGGTCTTGCTGACATCAGCGAGGCTGTAGAGGATCGGGGCCAGGTTGCCGGTCCTGACGGTGCAGCCCTGGTTGCGATCGGCGACCAGGCCGGCGACGAGCGGGGCCGAGTAGCTGGTGCCGACGCCGGCCCCCCACTGCCCTTGGATCTCGTCCACCATCGGGATGCCGGCGTTGGCCGACAGGTCGGGCACCTCCCGGCACTGCTGGCCGCATATCTGGGGGGTGGCCCAGTTGTAGTAACCGGGCTCCCACGACGGTCGCTTCATGTACGTCGACTCGCCGCCCCCTCCGGCGGCTTGGAACTGATCGTCACCGGAACACAAAAATGCGCCACTCGGAGAGCTGGAACCGCAGTCGTTCCACACGGTGTCGTTGTCCGTCCCGTACAGGTCGGTGCCACCGACGGCGGTCACGAACGGGTCGGAGGCCGGGTAGCTGACGGCCAGCTGCTCGGCGTAGCTACGGCTGACCCCCGACTCGCCGAAGTCCTGGGCACAGCCTTCCGAACCGCTGTCGCCGGACGCGGCCAGGACCGTCTGCCCGTCGGCGGCCGCTTCCTCGAACAGGGTGCTGTACGAGGTCTTGTAGGTGGAGAACTCCCCCGCTGCGTTGGCGTCGGGCTCGCACTCGGCCCAGCTGGTGGAGATGACCGAGGCCCGGTCGGCCTTGACGATGTCGGCCCACAGGTCGTAGGACGCCCGTTCAGTGTTGGTCGTCTGGTACGAGATGATCGACGAACCGGGCGCCTGGGTGGCCTCCTGCTCGATATCCAGATCAGCCTCGCCGATGCCGAACTGGGTGTCCTGTGAGGACGGCCCCCCATCGTGGCCATTGACGGCGGTGACGTGGTTGCTCAGACCGAAACAGTTCTCGTAGGCGGCGATGTCGGTCGGACCGTAACCCGACAGCTCGTACACGGCGATGGTCTGGCCGGCCCCGTTCAAACTGTCGTTGAGTAGCGAGTCGACGCCGTAGGCGCGGCCCAGCTCGTCCATCGTGTAGGCCCCGAAGCTGGTGCCCGCCGATGACGCCGACTGGCACGGCTGCGGCGCCGAGGACAACGGCTGGGCCTGGCTGCTGGCCGCACGGTGAGTTGCCGTTGAGGGCGAGACCGGGCGGTAGGAGTCGTGGAACGCAGGCAGGGACGACAGGCCCTGGATGGATGTGATCGACGCGTTCAGGTTGGTAGGCACGAGAGGCTGACCCTGGGCCACGTAGCCGGTGGCCCCGCTGGTCGTCCGGTAGTTCTCGAACGACGTCCCGAGCGCCGCCGCCAGCCGGGACGCCGGCGCCTTGACGGTGAAGGCGAAGGTCGACGACCGCACCGGATCGAGTCCCTGTCCCTTCAGCCACGCCGTCGCCTGCGAGACGGCGGTCGGTGACGGCCCGAACTGGTCGGCGAACTGGGTCGGCGTCAGCCAGTGGTGGAACAGTGGCGAGCTGGGCGAGTACAGCTCGGAGAGGAGCGAATCCAGCCCGGTCGGGTTCGACGGGGCCAGTACGACGTCGATCGACGCGATCTGGCTCGCCGGGGTGGCCCCGGTGGCCCGGGCCCCGGAAGGCGCCGCCTCGGCCAGCCGCGACGCTCTCACGAGAGGTCCGGGTGGGGTGGATGCCGAAGCCTGGTCGACGGCCGGGATCAACGTGAATCCACCCAGCGTGATCGAGGCCATAACCGCCATTAACGACCGTTTCACAGCGCGAAGGTAGCTATCGCGACGCCCGGTCAGAGGTCAGCCCAAACCCGATCCATCAGAGGAACCAGATCTATACGGGTGAACCGGGACGTTTCGGGCGCAGAAATTCGCTCATTCACGTAGTCGGACGTATGTCGGCGCAGCTCGCCGTCGACGTCGCCGGCCCGGCCCAGCAGCTTGGCCTGCATGCCTTTGGCCTGGATGTCGAAGCGGACGTCCTTGGCCGTGACCGGATCTACATCGATGGCGATGCTGAGCGGCTCCACTGTCCGCACCACCATCCGGAGATCGATCGTTCCGGTCGCCTGGTACCGGTTCGTGGTCCCGACCTTCACCTCCAGGTCCACGTCGACCGGCAGGCGGACGCCGTAGACCAGCGGGTCGGATCCGGCCTCGTCGGCCTCGGGTTCGCCCAACCGCCCCTTGGCGAAAACCGTCGCCCGGCCGCCGGGCCCGGCCTTGATCGGGCCCAGTTCGACGACGTCGCCCGCGATGCGGGCAACCGCCTCGACGATCCGCTCGGGCGTCACCGCCCGGTAGATGAACGCCTCTCCGAACGCCCGGAAGTCGAGGACCTTCCCCACTCAGATGGTGAAGGCCAGGTTGGCGACGACCCGCTGCCCGAGGTCCTCGTCGCCGGTCAGGCGTACCCCGCCGAGGGCCCCGTCTTCTACCTGAGCCGGATCGATGCGGCCGCAGGCCAGGCGGGTGAACGCCGTCGAGGAGAGGGTGATGGTGGCGGTCGGATCCGTGCTCAGGGCGTCGACCACCTTGGCCCGTTCCCCGACCTCGACATTGATATGGCGCTCGACCGGTCCGGTCAGCACGATGCTGACGCCCGACCCGGCCGGTACGCCGGCCTTCTTGCCGACCAGGTAGCCGGCCGCCCGGGCGATCTCGTCCACCGCCTGCTCGGCCGCCGGACCGCTCTCGTGGCCGACGCGTCCGATCCCGTCGCGGATGTCCTGCTCGTGGACCCAGCAGTCGAACACCCGGATCTGCATGAATCGGCGGTAGTCGGCTTGGCCGACGGGCGTCCACGACGGCGCCGAGAAGTCATCCTCGGTCATGGCCGCCAGGGCCTCTTTTCGCGCCCCGATCACTTCGGCGAAGACCTCGAGGACTTCGGTGCGGGACTTACCGGCCAGATGGTCGACCCACACCTCGTTGAAGCCACCGATCTGGTTGCGGACGTGGTCCTTCTCGGTCTTGTCCCCGTCGCTCTCGGGGTTGGGGCGTTGGAGGAGCATCGACTCGGTCCCGATCATGTGGGCGTACTGGGCGGCGACCGGCCACCCGGGGCAGGGCGTCGGGGTGGCCCAGTCAGAGTCGGTGAGGGTGGTTCCCAGCTCGATGAGGCTGTCCCACACATCGTGCAGCTGGGCGACGAGCGCATCGCGGGTGCTATCGGCCATCTCAGGCCACCGGGTGCTGGATCGTGTGCCAGTCACGGGCATTCAGGTACGGAGAGAAACTGGCCTCTATGTGGGCCCAGTCGGCCGCCACCTTGGGGCGGCGTATCTCGTACAGGTGGGGGAACTCGGCCCACGCCACCGTTGCGTCCCACAGCCGCCCGGCGGCGGCGCCGGTCGGGGCCGGCGTGATCACCGGGCCGAACAGCACCGTGTTGCCCAAGACCATGGTCGGCACCCCGTAGCCACCGAGATCGAGCACCCGCTGGTGGTCGGCCCGCACCGTCTCGTTCGTCGACTCGTCGGCGACGGCCTCTTCGACCAGGGCCGGGTCGGTACCGATCTCCTCCAGCACCGACGCCACCCCTTCGGGGGTGTGGACCTTGATGCCGTCCTCGTGCAGCAAGCGGCCGGCCACCTCGTAGAAGCGCCCGACCAGGTGGTTCCCGTCCGGCTCCCGTTGGAGGCGGGCCGCCACCCGGAGCATCGACCAGCCATACGACCACGACCGCTCCCACGGATGCTTCTTGCCCTCCTCCCGGTTGACCTCTTCGAGAGAGAAGAAACGCCACGTCACGTTGATGTCCCGCTCCTTGGCCGCTTCCCGGATCCACTTGCTGGTCTGGTACGCCCACGGGCACATCACGTCGAAATGGAAGTCGACGTCGGTCATGGCAGGTGACGGTAATGCAGGCCGGCCAGCGCGTACATAACCGCACCTCCTCCGCCCACGAGGAAGCCGGGCGGCAGGTTGGTCTCGTACGACACGGCGACGGCCACCCAGACGAGGAGCAGAGCCAGGACCACCCCCCAGGCGAGGGCCGGCCCGGGCCGGTCGACCAGCCTCCGGGCCGCCGCCGCCGGGGCGATCAGCAGGCTGAACACCAGCAGGGCCCCGACGATCGGCACCGCCGTGGTCGTCACCAGCGCGATCAGGATCAGGAAGGCGGCGTCCAGCAGCTGGGGGCGGATACCGCGGGCGGCGCCGACGTCCGGGGCCAGGGACGAGAAGAGAAGCGGGCGATAGAGGGTGCCGAGGGCCACCAGGCACACGGCACCGAGCGCCCACGACGCGATGAGCGCGCCGTTGGACACACCGAACAACTGGCCGAAGAGCAGGGCCGACACGGCCGGTGCGTACACCGGGCGGAGGGTGAGGAAGAGAGAACCCAGCCCGAGCATGGCTACAATTGTCAGCGCAGTAGCCACATCATGGCGGGCTCGTCGGCCGAGGGCGCCGATGGACAGCGCCCCGCCGACCGAGAACAGGCCCAGGCCGAGCAGCGGGCTGGCGCCGACGAGAGTCGCCCCGGCCGCCCCAGCAAACGCCCCGTTGGGAAGAGCGTGGGCGGCGAAGGCCAGCCCCCGGGCCACCACGAAGAACCCGACGGCGCCGGCCACGACGGCCACGATGGTCGCCGCCGTCCAGGTGTTCTGCATCAAAGGCGAGAACATCAGCGGCGCGACCCGAAGGAGGTACCGATGAAGGCGACCAGCACCAGGGACACGATGAAGAAGCTGACCGGCCACTGCTGGTGGGACGAGGACCAGTAGTAGCTGTTCCAGGCCAGTGCGATGCCGCCCCAGGTGACGGCCACACCGATGGCGCCGGAGGCGACCACCGCAGCGAGCGGGCGTCGGGTCAGTTGGATGGCGATGGCCGCCGGCCCGATCAGCAGTGCGGTCGAGAGGATGGCGCCGATGGCCACCGCCGACAGGGAGACGGCCATGGCCAGGGCCACCAGGTAGCCGGCCCCCACCAGTCCGACCGGAACGCCGCGGGCTCCGGCCAGGTCGGGCGCCACCGACGCCAGCATCAGAGGCCGGTGGATCCACACGAGCAGCCCGATGGCGATGGCGGCGGCGCCGACGACGAACGGCACCGTGGTCGAGCCGAGCGTGAAAATCGAGCCGAACAGGACGTCGATGGTCGCTCCCGTCGTGCTCGATTCCGTCTCGAGATGGAGGAACAGCGCCGACAGGCCCAGGGCGGCCCCCAGCACGACGCCGGTCGCCACATCCCGGTTGCGGGCCCGGTTGGCACCGGCGCTCTCCATGAGGGCGGCGGCGACCACATTGACCGACACGAACCCGACCAGCACGTTGGTCCCGATCAGATACGAAGCCGCCCCGCCCGCCGTCCCGATGTCGGCCAGGGAGTGCCCGGCGAACGACTGGCCGCGCAGGATGGTGAACACGCCCACCGGCCCCGACACCGCCGCCACCAGCAGTCCGACCAGGAGGGCGGTGTGGACGGCCGGGTTGGACAGGAACGTGCTCATCCGACGACAAGCAGGCGCCCCTGCACCTCCAGCACCTCGACCGGGTGCCGGTACAGCGCACTCAGGACGTCGGTGCGCACCACCTCGCCGGTGCGACCGGTCGCCACCCGGCCCTCGGCCATGTAGACGATGCGGTCCATCACCGGCAGCAGCGGGTTCATGTCGTGGGCCGAGATCAGGATGGCGATCCCCTGGTCGCGGCACAGCTTGGCCAGGACGGAGACGATCTCATTGGTGCTGCTGATATCCAGGTTGGCCAACGGTTCGTCGAGCAGCAACAGGCTCGGATGGCTGACGATGGCCTGAGCGATCATCACCCTCTGCTGCTCGCCGCCCGACAGCCGGCCGACCCGCCGGTCGGCGAACTCCGAAGCGCCTACCGCCGCCAGCGCCTGGTCCACCTGCTCGCGACGGGAGAGGCGGCGGGCCCGGCTGAGGATCGGAGGCGGGCCGAAGCGGTGGCCGTCCACGCCCAGGCCGACCAGATCGCGGGCCCGCAGCGGCAGGTCGGGATCGAGGGCGATCTTCTGCGGGACGTAACCGACGAGAGGGTTCCGGCGGGCGAGGGGGCGTCCTTTGACCAGAACCTGGCCGGCCTGCGGGTCGAGCAGACCCAGGATGACCCGGTAGAGCGTCGTCTTGCCCGCCCCGTTGGATCCGATGAGCCCGGTGAACTGCCCGTCGTCGATGGTGAAGCCGACGCCGTCGAGCACGGTCCGACCGCCCAGGCGGACATCGACACCGTCGACCTCGAGGAGGGTCACAGGTGCTCCGTCGACACGCCGCCCACCACGGCCTTCTGTATGGCCGCCGTCTCGGCCTGCATCCAGGACTGGTAGTCGTATCCGGGCGTGGGCATGGTCTCGTAGACACCGACAACCGGCACACCGGCGTGGTGGGCCAGGCGGATGAAGCCCTGGGTGACCGAGTCGGTGACCTGCTGGTTGTAGACGAGGGCCTTCACCTGGTGCTGCGAGATCAGCCGGTCTTCGAGGGTGACCTGTTGGGGGGACAGATCTACTCCGTTCATGATGTCGTCCTGGAAGCCGGACGGGGTGCGGGTGTCGGCCCCCATGGCGTCGAGGAGGTAGTCGGCAACCGGTTCGGTGGTGGCGACCGGGGCGCCGGTATGGGCCGACCGGAACGCGGCTATTTCTGTCAGCCACCCTGACAACGATGCGGTGAACCTGGTGGCGTTGGCCCGGAAGTAGGCGGCGTGATCCGGTTGGTCGGCGGCCAGATCGGCCGCCAGTTGCCGGGCCACGGCCGGCATCGTGGCCGGGTCGTACCAGAGGTGCGGGTTGGTGGCGGAGCCGGGCAGGCGTCGCAGTTTCTGGACGTCGATGACCTGGCGGCCGTTCGCCGGGGTGGACGACAGCACGTGGCCCATGAACGAGTCGTAGCCCAGCCCGTTCTCGATCACGACCGACGCCGATGCGACCGACCCGGCGACCGATGCGCTGACCTCGTAGTCGTGGGGGTCGGTGCTCGGGTTGCTCTCGACCGAATCGACCGACACGTACCGGCCGCCGACCTGGGCGGCCACATCGCCGTACTCGTTCTCGGCGGCGACGATACGGATCAGTCCGGACGCGGTCAGGCGGGCGGTGGTCGCGTGGAAACAGCCGCTGGCGACCAGGACCAGGGCGCCGGCCCACCCCAACCGCTTACCGGAAACCACTGCAGTTAACGTAGATGAAAACGGTTCCCGTTACAAGCGCGTAACCTGTGTTCCGTGACCGGCCAACGGGAGACGCGACAGAAGCGGGCCCTGTCCACGGTGCTGGACGAGTCCAACGGCTTCCGCTCGGCGCAGGACCTCTACTCCGATCTGCGGGCCCGGGGTGAGGCGGTCGGGCTGACCACCGTCTACAACCAGCTGAAGGCGCTGGCCGAGTCCGGCCAGATCGACACGGTGCGCACCGACGACGGCGAGACCCTCTACCGCCGCTGCGCGGCCGGCCATCACCACCACTTGGTGTGCCGCACCTGTGGGGCGGCCGTGGAGGTCGAGGGCCCTGAGGTAGAGAAATGGGCGGAGCGGGTGGCCGGCCGCCACGGCTACGTCGATGTGGCCCACACCGTCGAGATCGTGGGCACCTGCAAATCCTGTTCCCAGCGGCGGGCGTAGGCCCGAATGGCTCAGTCCACCGCCTGGGCCCGGGCGACCTCATCGGCCGCCGGTCGCCGGTCGGGACCGCCGCTCGAGAAGGTGATCCGGCGCAATGTCCCGGTAAAAGGAAAGGGCGGTTCGTAGTCGCCGCTCACCGCCAGGCCCCGGTCCCTTCCGACCAACAACCCGCCGGCCGCCGTGCCGACGGCCGGGAACATGGTCATGCCCAGGTGGACCGTCGAGGCCACCACTTCGCCATCGACCAGCAGCGACAGCTGGCCGCGACCGAGGCCCATCCCGATGCGCCCGGTGGTTTCCGACAGCTGGTGGGGGCCGGCCAGGCGGGTCGTGGTGCCGCCGGACACGATGGTCGCCACGGGGACGCGGTCGAGGAGGTAGAGGGCGAAGCCGTCGTTGAGATCTCCGAGGGCACAGATGACCCCGTCGCCTACGCCGTCGATGTCGGCCGAGATGGTGAACCCGCCGAACATGGCCGGCAGGGCGCCTTCGTATATCGGGGCGCCCCCCGGCTCGTATGTCACCGGGCCGGACGGCGCCGGGTACTCGGCCGGATGGAGGGCGACCAGCGAGCTCGGCCCCTCGAACAGGGGCAGCACCTGGTTGCGTTCCGCCTCCGACCACCACAGCCGCTCGAGGTCGGCCAGCCGCTCCGGCTGCTCGGCCGACAGGTCGACCGCCTCGGCGAAGTCGGTCGTCAGATCGAACATGCTCCAGCGGTCGGTGTCGAAGTCCTGGCTGCCGCTCAGATGGTCCCGCTCACCGAACAACGGTGACACGTAGTCGGTCGTCGCCTTCCACCCCTCGTGGTAGACGGCCCGGCTGCCGTGCATCTCGAAGTACTGGGTCGATCGCGGCTCGGGCGCGCCCGGCTCGGAGAAGGTGGCCGACAGGCTGGCCCCGTCCACCATCTGCTGGGCGACGCCGTCGACCGCATCGGGGGGCTCGATGCCGATGACGTCGAGCAGGGTTGGCGCCAGATCCACGGCGTGGCAGAACTGCGACCGGATGGATCCGGGCTCCGCCAGCCGGCCCGGCCAGCGGACGATCAGCGGGGTGCGCACCCCGCCCAGCCAGGCGTAGCGCTTCCACAGTTGGAGGGGGGTGTTGCCGGCCCAGGCCCAGCCCCACGGGTAGTGGTTGAACGTGGTGTGGCCACCGATCTCGTCGATGCGGGCCACCGCCTCGGCCACGTCGCCGCCGTGGCCCAGCCAGGCGGCCGACTCGTTGAGCGTGCCGGTGGCCGTACCCTCGGCGCTGGCCCCGTTGTCGGACATGAGCAGCACAATTGTGTCATCGGCGACGCCACTTGATTCGAGATAGGCGAGCAGGCGGCCGATCTGGGCGTCGGTGTGGGTCAGGAACCCGGCGAACACCTCCATGTAGCGGGCGTACAGGCGCCGGTGCTCGTCGTCGAGCTCGGACCAGGCCGGGATCCACGAGGGTCGATCGGTCAGCCGGGTGCCGTCGGGAACGATGCCCTCGGCCACCTGCCGGCCGAACACCGTCGAGCGCAGCTCCTCCCAACCGGCGTCGAAGCGGCCTCGGTACGGATCGCTCCAGTCCTTGGGCACCTGGTGAGGGGCGTGGGCCGCCCCTGGCGCGAAGTAGACGAACCACGGCTTGGCCGACGCCGCCTGCCGCTGGTCGCGGAGCATGGCGATGGCCTGGTCGGCCAGGTCCGCGGTGAGGTGGTAGCCCTCGGCCGGCGTGGCCGGCGGCTC
Source organism: Acidimicrobiales bacterium (assembly GCA_035551615.1). Taxonomy (GTDB): domain Bacteria; phylum Actinomycetota; class Acidimicrobiia; order Acidimicrobiales; family Palsa-688; genus JAKCDU01. The sequence continues at coordinate 20,421 of DASZNC010000152.1, read as the reverse complement.
GGTCGGGGTGTTGTCCCGCCACAGCTCCGGGGACCACTGGTTGGTCTCGGCGCCGAGGAAGCCGTAGTAGCGCTCGAACCCCATGTGGGCGCCGAGGGGCCACCGGGTCATCGGGCCGGCCGACGAGTACTCGCCCCGTGGAATGAGGTGCCACTTGCCGACGGCGAACGTGTTGTAGCCCCGGTCCTTCAGCACCCGGGGCAGCATGGCGGCCGAGGCCGGGATGCGGCCCGTGTAGCCGGGAAAGCCCAGAGGCGTCTCCATCGTCATGCCCACCCCGACGGCGTGGTGGTTGCGCCCGGTCAGCAGGGCAGCCCGGCTGGCCGAACAGATCGAAGTGACGTGGAACCGGTTGTAGCGCAGCCCGCCGGCGGCCAGCCGGTCGATGGCGGGCGTCTCGATGGGCGAGCCGAAGCAGCCCAGCTGGGCGAAACCGACATCGTCGAGCACGATGACGAGCACGTTCGGCGCGCCGTCCGGTGGCTTCGGGTATGGCACGAACCCGGGTGTGGCCTCACTCATCCGCGTGGTCATCGAAACCCTCTCCTCGTCGGTCGGATCAGCTCGGTGATCAGATCAGCTCGGCCGCGACGGCGGCCAGAGCCAAGGCGAACGACCCCGAGGTGACCGCCGCCATCACCTTGGTCCGGGTCGTGACGTCGGGGCCGGCGGACACGGCGGCCGCCACATCGACTGCGTTCATGACGGCGTCGACAGCGGCCAGTCTCCGGACGCGGGCCGGGTCGATCTCCAACAGAACCATGGCGCCCAGGGTCGCCGTGCGGGTGCCCCACAACCGGGTCAGGAACCGGAACGGTCCGGTGGTCGGCAGGCCGTACACGCCGGCGAAGAGCTTCGGCGCCACGCCGGCGATCGCGCCGACGGCTACCGCCGCGATCGATAGAGACCTGGCAACACTGCTGTCAGTACCCGCCTGCGCCATCTTGCTCCCCTGCTCATACCGGCCCGACCTGAGCCACGCCGGTCATGCAAGCACGCAGGCCCCGGTGGCGTCCAGAAGCGGGTGGGTGGCTGACGGCGGCGCGCCCGGCCGGCTATCAGGCGCCGGCCGGGCGCTGTACGGTCAGGTTGAACGGATCGGCGGCGGCCGGCAGGGCCACCGTGGCACCGTCGATCGTGACCTTGACCCGGGCCGGATCGCCCAGCCGCAACCAGAGCGAGCCGGCCGTCTGGAACGCCCGGTCCACCCCGGACGCCAGCGTGCCCTCGAACACGACCGGGCCCGATGCGCTCCCGTCGCGCATCTCGACCCAGCAGGTTCCGGACGTGGCCACGTGCACATTGAGGGTGGCGGCGCTGACCGTGTAGGTGGCGTCGGTGGACGTGGCGCGGGTGACCACGACCGAGGGCGTCGCGGGCGCCGGCGCCACCGTGGTCGTCGGATGGGCGCCCGCGCTAGTCACGCGACCGCTGCTGACGGCGCTCGGGTGACGGGTGCCGCCCCGGCCGGCGGCGCCGGCCGCCAGTCCGACGACGGCCACCACGATCAGGCCGGCGGCCACGCTGCCGCCGGCGATGGCCCAGCGCGCCGGCTCGCCGGTCACCCGCAATCGGCGGGTAGTCGTCGAGCTCGGGGGGACCCGGCGGCCGGCCGCGACCGCCGCACCGGCCCGGCCGGCGATGATCTGGGCCACGTCATGGTTCATGGTCACCGCCGGGTGCACCACAACCGGCTCCGGAGCGACCTGGGAAGGGACAGCCGGGAAGTGCGGCCGGTCCGCCCGTCGGGCCGGGCGCGGCAGCGAGGGGAGGATGACCCGGTCCAGATCGACGTCGCCGTCAATGCAGCCGTCGGCGTCACCACTCCCGATCGGACGCGTCGGAGCCGGATCTTCCCCCGGGAGGACCCGGACGTGGACATTGGGCGGACCACTGGCTTCACCGCCGGACACGTGCTCGATGACATCGAGGGCAGTGCGGTGCAGCTCGATCGAACGGTCGTCACGTCGCCGCCGGCGCCAGCGGTCGGCCACGATCACGACGAGAAGGAAGATGAGCGGGAAAGTGACGAGGATCGTCATCGCCCGGACTTACGTTCCCGGGTTCTCGGCCCCGGTCGGTCCGGCCGACCGGCGGGGGCGGATACGGCGGCGACGGGACTCAGCAGCCTCGACCGGCCGCACCGGGACCGGCTTGATCGCCGCCTTGGGCACCAACTGAGCCGGCGCTGTCGGAGCCGCCTCCGGATTGCCCGCTTCCGCGCGGTGATCGACCGGTTTGCTCTCGACAAGGTTCATGGCATCGTCGGGACTACCCGGATCGATGACGCCCGACTCGGTATTCGGGCCCGGGTCCAGGCGCACCTTCGGAAGTGACTTGAGCCACCCCTCCGGTTGGTCCAGGGTGACGGCGCCCGACTCGATCATCGGTTTCAACAGCTGGCAGAACTCGAGCAGCTCGATGTCGAGACGTTTGGCCAGGGCCGCCACCGTGCGCCGGGCGTCGATGGCGACGAGCACCCGCCAGCGGTCCTTGTCGAGGGTGAGCCCGTCGTCGCCCAGCGCCTCGGCCAGCTTGGGGACGGCCTCGAAGCTGTGGATCACCGACTCGACCTCCTGCCACATCTCGAGCCGCCGCCGTCCGGACGCGAGCACCGTCTCCAGGCGCACCCTCGGGCCGGCCGGGACCGCACTGGCATCCTCGGAGTGGAACTCGAAGCTGCCCCGCGCCGAGCGCAGCGCGTCGAAGCAGATGTCCTCGATCTGGTTGCGCCACTTGTGCCGTGTCTCGCCGGCGCTCGAGCCGCTGATCTCGGCGGCTGTCGCCCGGCCGTCGGCCAGCCAGATGGTTCCGTGCATCGTCATGGCCCGGACCTGCAGGCGTCCGGTCGCCGACCGGCGGGACAGCAGACCGAGCACCTCCCCGAAATCCAGAACATCGAAGGTGCCAGCCAGAGGCATGTTGGGGGGTTCCTCGCAATCGAGATGTCATCTGCCGCGTTCCCCATCGCCGGCACTTCGCGGGGAATGGCCGGGATGGGATCTGATTGTGGCATAGGCACCGGAGGACCGGTGCGCGCCGATACCGCCTTTTTACCCGTCGTTCAGGTCACCGATACCGGCGCCAGAAGCTGCGATCATTACCCGGTGCAGACCCCGCCCGGTTGGTATCCCGACCCGGGTGGTTCCGGCGGCCAGCGGTATTGGGATGGCTGGCAGTGGACCACCCACACCCACCCAGGTAGTCGACCGGGACCGGCCCAGTACCAGGCCTACCCGCCTGCTGCATCCGGCCCGGAGACAGGCGGCGGGTACGCGCCGACGTGGTTGGCTCCTGAACATGCGCGCGCCCATTCGATGGTCAGCGCCGCCCGGGCGGCCGTGGTCGCTATCGGAGTCGCCCGCGTGATCGGCCTTATCTTTCTCCCGTTCGCCGCCCATCAGGAGGCGCAGAGGAAGGCGGACATCGCCGCCGGCCTTCCGTATCCGGCCATCTACGGGTTCCTCTGGTACCTGTTGTTGGGACTTGGCGGTGCGGTGCTGGGCATTCTGTTCCTCGTCTGGCAGTACCGGGCGGCCAAGGTGGCCCGCCGGATCGGGTACCCGGCGCGCCGGTCGCCGGGCCTCGGCGTAGGCGGCTGGTTCATACCGATCGTCTCCTTCTGGTTCCCCTACCAAGCACTGAGCGACTGCTTCTCGCCGTCGAACCCGGGCCGCCGGCGGGTCCTGCCCTGCTGGCTGCTCTACCTGTTCAGCATCTTCGCCGGTGAGATCGCCCAGGTCTCGGCCAAGGACGGATCGACCGGTGCGTCCGTAGTGTTCGCCATCCTGGCCGCCGTGATGCTGATGGGATCGGTGGTCGTCGGATGGCAGTTGATCGCGGAGATCGACACCGAGCACGCCCGGGTCGTGGGCGGCGCCACGCCGGGGTACTGATCGGTCCGAGGGCCGGTCCGGGTCGTGGTTAGATACGCGGTGTGGCCGCCATGACCGACATCCTCGATCTCGACCTCGACCTCGACGACTACCTCGACCACTTGGTCCTGGACGAGACCGACGACGACGACGAACCGGTCCTGCGCTGGAAGGACGGGCGCCTGGTCGACACCTGGCGTGAGGGTTACCCCTACAGCGAGCGCCTGCCCCGGGCCGAGTACGAGGTGCTGAAGCGGGAACTCCAGATCGAGTTGCTGAAGCTGCAGAACTGGATCAAGGACACCGGTCAGCGCCTGGTGATCCTATTCGAGGGTCGCGACGCGGCCGGCAAAGGCGGGACGATCAAGCGGTTCACCGAGCACATGAACCCTCGCGGTGCCTCCGTCGTGGCCCTGGAGAAGCCGTCGGAGCGGGAGTTGGGCCAGTGGTACTTCCAGCGCTACGTCGCGCACCTGCCGACCACCGCCGAGATCGCGATGTTCGACCGATCCTGGTACAACCGGGCCGGCGTGGAGCGGGTGATGGGCTACTGCACCGAGGCGCAGTACCAGCGGTTCGTCGAGGACGCACCCGAGTTCGAACGCATGCTGGTGAACGACGGGATGGCACTCATCAAATTCTGGTTCTCGGTGTCGCCGGCGGAGCAACGGACGCGGTTCCTCATCCGCCGCATCGACCCGGTGCGCCAGTGGAAGCTGTCACCCACGGACCTCGCCTCGCTGAAGCGGTGGGGGGACTACACGGCGGCCAAGGAGGCCATGTTCGCCCTGACCGACACTGAGTACGCGCCGTGGATCGTCGTGAAGAGCAACGACAAGAAAAGGGCTCGGATCAACGCCATGCGCTACGTGCTCTCGTGCTTCGACTACCCCAACCGCGACGACACCGTCGTCGGACAGGTCGACCCGCTCATCGTCGGTCCCCCCTCCACCGTCTACGAGAGCGGTGAGTCCCCGTCGGCGAAAGCGACGACCCGCCACGGCTGACCGGAAGGCTCTGGCCTCAGTGGCAGTAGCCGTACGGGTCGATGGAACCGGTGCGCAGGCCGGCCATGATCCAGGAGTTGTGGGCTTCGTTCATGTAGGCGGCCGGGCAGGCGTCGGCGATGACGATCAGCTTGGTGCCCGGGCACACTCCGGAAACGTTGATGCAGGTCATGGCCTGGTGACCGAGGGCATAGCCGGGGCACTCGAACTGGAACCCGGGGGCCGAGTTGGCGGTCAGGTAGCTGACGGCGGCCGAACAGCCGCCGCTGCTGGCCAGGTTCGACGTGGCCGGCGTCTGGCTGCGTGTCTGCAGCGCGGAACGGACCGCCGTCTGCTCTGATGACTCGGGGGCGCCCGAGACATGGCTGGCCACGGTCGTCGGCGGTGCCGCTGGCTTCTTCACCGCCGGCTCGAGCGGGGCCGGCTTGGGGGCGGCCGGCTTGGGGGCGGCCGGCTTGGCCACCGTCGTCGTAGGGGCGGTGGCCGGGGAGGTACCCACCGACGCCGTCAGCCGGGCCGGCGACCCGGTGGAGGCGGACGCCGGGACCGGCGTGGCGGCCCGGGCCATCAGGACCGTCCCGGCGACGGACATGATCCCGACGACGGCGATGGTGAGCAGCAGCCGGACCCGGTGTTGCCGCCGGTCTACGCCCGGGCGTACGTGGTCTTCGGCACCCCAATACACATGGTGTTGGTCGGCGCAATGCGGTCGTTCTTGACCCAGCTTCCGCAAATGGAGCGTTCAGCGCACTAAACGCGCAACCGACGAACCGCCCGCCGACCCGGCTAAAGCAGCATGGCCATGGTGACCCGGCCACCGAGCACGGCGAGCGGCCGTTCCCGCTCGACGATGGCGGTCAGCTCAGGGCCGTCCGGTTCGATCTCACGGAAGCCGAACTGGTGGTACCAGGGGGCGTTGAACGGGATGTCGGAGTAGGTGGTCAAAGTGATGCGCCCGTGGCCCACCGCCCTCCCCCGATCACACGCCCGCTCCAGCAGCCGGGTGCCGATACCCCGGCGTCCGTGGGCCGGATGTACCGACAGCTGAGCGACATGGCTGGCGCCGTCCACGGGGTCGACCAGAACGAACCCGACCGGCGGGCGGCCGGCGACGAAGGCGACCCGACCCGGCGGGGGCGCGTCGGGCTCCAGTTCGGGCAGCGGCCAGTAGCCGAAGGGTTCCACCAACCGATCGGACGCGGCCTCGATTCCCGGTAGCAGGGCCCAGTCGTCGGTTTCCGCGACCCGGATCATGTCCACCAGAATGGCCGCCATGGAACGTTTGGGAGGGACCGGGGTCTGGGCGCACCAGCTGCGCTACGGGGACAACGGTCAGATCGCCGAAGCCGCCGCCGAGCTGGACGAGTTGGGCTACTCCGCCCTGTGGGTGCCCGACGTGGGCGGCGACCTGTTCTCCGCCCTCGAGGTGCTGATGGCGGCCACCAAGAAGGCGGTCGTGGCCACCGGAATCCTCAACCTCTGGATGCACACCCCCGAGGAGTCGGCCGAGGCCCACGCCCGGCTCACGGCGACCCATGGCGACCGGTTCCTGATGGGCATCGGCGTGAGCCACCAGATGCTGATCGATGCCGGTGAGGCGGGCCGCTACCAGAAGCCGCTCACCGCCATGAAGACCTACCTCGACGGCCTGGATGCCGCCGACACCCCGGTCGATCCCACGGCGCGGGTGCTCGCTGCGCTCGGCCCGAAGATGCTCGACCTGGCCCGCACCCGCACCGCTGGCGCCCACCCCTACAACGTCACCGTCGAGCACACCGCTATGGCCCGCCGGGCTCTCGGTCCCGACGCCTTGGTGCTGCCCGAGATGGCCGTGGCCCTGACCACCGACGCCGATCGGGGACGGCAGCTGGGCCGGACCCACCTGGAGCACTACCTCTTCCTGCCCAACTACACGAACAACCTGCGCCGCCTCGGTTTCGGTGACGACGACTTCGCCGACGGTGGCAGCGACCGGCTCATCGACGCACTGGTCGCATGGGGCGACGAGGAGACGATCGCCGCCCGCGTCCAGGAGCACCGCGACGCAGGAGCCGACCACGTCTGCATCCAGGCGCTGACTGAAGAGGGCTTCCCGACCGAAACCTGGCGGGCGCTGGCCCCTGTCCTGACCTGAACGGAGTCGATTCAGCGGGCGCGATTGCTGGGTAGATCCCAGTGTGCCTCTAGTCGCAGTTCGCTACCAGGTGGGTCCTGTTATCGGCCGGGGCGGGATGGCGGAGGTGCGCGCCGCCATAGACCGTCGCCTGGAACGTCCGGTGGCCATCAAATTCCTGCTGCCGGAGGCAGCCGACCAGCCGGTCGTGCGGGACCGGTTCGAGGGAGAGGCCCGTCTGGCCGCCCGGCTCTCGCACCCGAACGTCGTGGCCGTGTTCGACAGTGGCGAGGAGGACGGCGTCCCATACATCGTCATGGAGCGGCTCTCCGGCGAGACCCTGCGCGACCGGTTGGCCGCTGGCCCGATGACCGAACCCGAGGTGCGGGACCTGGGACTCCAGATCCTCGCCGCCGTGAGCGCCGCTCACGCCGGAGGGATCCTCCACCGTGATATCAAGCCGGCCAACGTCCTGGCCGCCGCCGACGGCCACTGGAAGGTGGCCGACTTCGGCATCGCCAAGGCCATGGAGGTCGACAGCGCCGACGGCACCGCCACTGGTCTCCTGCTCGGCACGCCCGCCTATCTGGCCCCCGAGCGGCTGTACGGGGCGACAGCCACGACCGCGTCGGACCTCTACTCGGTCGGCGTCGTCCTCTACGAGGCGCTTACCGGGCGGCGACCATTCGAGCCCGATGCCACCTCCCCTGACCACCACATGTCGGGATCGATCGTCCCGGTCGCCACCGTGCGGCCCGGCATCGACCCGGCTCTGGCCACCGCCATAGACGGCAGTCTGGTGCTGGAGCCCTCGCACCGCTTCACGTCGGCGAGCACCATGGCCGCGGTGCTCTCAGGGGCGGCTGACCCGTGGTCGACCCATCACCCGGAAACACCCTGGTCGGCCGCCGGCCCGGCCGCCGCGCTGGCGGGTGGCGCCGCCGTGCTGGGCTCCTCCGCGCTGGCCGGCGCCACAACGGCCGAACCGGCGCCCGTCGCGTCCGATGCGACCTCCGCTGTGGCCGCCGACGCGGTAGGCGGCCCGGCGGCCGAGGCGACTGCGGTGCTGGGCCCGAGTGGCGGCCCGCCCACGGCGGTATTGGACCCCGGTTCGCCGGCATCGGCGCGGCGACCCGCGCTGGCCGGTTCGCTGGCCGCCGCCTTCGCCGGCGTCAGGTCGGGCGAACGCCGTCGACCGGTGTTGGCCGGGGCGGCCGCCGCCCTCGTCGCCCTGGTGCTGATCCTGGTCGCGGCCACGGCCGGCTCCGGTCATTCAGGTGCGTCGACCACGCACAAGCCGCCGGTGACCACGGTGGCGCCCACGACGGTCACTACCGCCACCACGGTCGCACCCACGACCGTCGCCCCGTCGCCGCCGCCGCCGGCGCCGGCGCCGGCGCCGACCCACGGTCACGGTCACGGCGGAGGTGGCGGCGGCAAGGACGGCGGGGACGGCGGGGACGGCTGAGACTTCTGATCCCGGCGCGACACGGCCTGCTCCGGCGGGCTGATATGAGCGGGCACGGTTCGTAGCCATCGACGCTGGGGTACAACGGGGTGTGCCACTTTTCGCGGACCGCTACGAGTTGGGCGCCCCTATCGGTCAAGGCGGAATGGCCGAGGTACGTACGGCCGTGGACACGCGGTTGGAGCGGACGGTCGCTATCAAGCTGATGCGCCCGGAACTGGCCGTTCAGCCGGTGATCCGGGCCCGCTTCGAAGCCGAAGCCCGCATGGCAGTGCGGCTGACCCATCCGAATGTGGTGGTCGTCTACGACAGCGGCGAGGCAGACGGCGTCCCGTACATCGTCATGGAGCACCTGTCCGGAGAGAGCCTGGCCGACCGTCTGCGCCCGGGTCCGATGCGCCAGGCCGAGGTCCGGGAAATGGGCATGCAGGTGCTGTCCGCCCTGGACGCAGCCCATGGTGTCGGCCTCCTGCACCGTGACATCAAGCCGGCCAACATCCTGGTCGCCGACGAGGGCCGCTGGAAGGTTGCCGACTTCGGTATCGCCAAGGCCCTCGAACCCGACAACAGCCCGGGGGATGCCACCGCCACCGGACTGGTCCTGGGCACGCCCGCGTACCTGGCGCCGGAGCGGCTCTTCGGCGCCCCGGCCACCGTCGCCACCGATCTGTATTCGTTGGGCGTCGTGCTCTACGAGGCGCTCACCGGACGCCGCCCGTTCGAGACCGACCGCCCCCAGGCCTGGGCCGGGGTGGTGGCCACCACTCCGGTGACCCCGATCCGTGACCTTCGACCGGACGTGGACACGGCCCTGGCGGTCGCCGTCGAGCGCAGCCTGGCCAAGGACCCTGAGACCAGGTTCGCGTCTGCCGCCGACATGGCGGTGGCCATGACCGGGGCGATGGTGCCGCTTCCGAACGAGACGACGGCGATGAGAGCGCAGCCGGCCACTTCGGTCCTGCCTGCGGCCCGGGCGTGGCCGACGGAGGTGGTCCCGGCCGCCGTAGAGGCCCGCTCGACCCGCCGCGAGCGGGGTCCGGCCCTGGGCCTTCTGGCCGGGGCCGCCATCCTGATCATCGTCATCGTCATCCTGGTCGTGGCCAGCGAGCACAACAACAACAACGGCACCCCCGCCAACGGGACCACCACCACGGTGGCACCGACGTCGACGCTGTCGTCCACGACCACTGCGACGACCAGCCCGTCCACCACCGTGGCCCCCACCACGACGCCGACCACGTCCGCGCCGGCGACGACTGTGCCCACCCCCACTACTGCCACGCCGACCACGACCCCACCGGTGACGGTCATACCGACCACCCAGGTGGCGCCACCGACTACGGCGGCGACCCCGCCGACGACCGCGGCGACGGCCGCCTCGACGCCATCGTCGCCGACCACAGCGGCCCCATCCGGCTGACCCGCAGCTCGACGCGGCCCGAACTTTCACCCAATCGTCAGCCGGACGTCACCGGGGCTTCACTGACGATCGGTACCGTCGGAGTCATACACCACCGGTCACCGTCCCAGCCGGCGCACCCCTCAGCGCCGGGTGGGGCGGGCGAGGTGGCCCCGAAGATCAGGCTCGGGGCGTGATGGTGAGCGACCGGGCGTTCGGCTGGGCCGGGGCCGGGCCACCCCGACCCATCAACTGCTGGGCGTAGGCCGTCGCCCCCGGCGTCGATCCCGACGTAGGGCGCCAACTGTGAGCACCGCCCGGGTACCAGACGTAGCGCAGGAGGGCGCCCCCCGCACACGTCCACGTCTGCTCGACCGACCGGCCGTAGTCGGCTACTGCAGGTCGGCTCCGGCAGCCGTCGAGCGCCTCCATGTGGATCACAGTGGCGGCAACCGTCGGTTCGGCCAGACCGCCGACCGTCTTCGGGCGGTGACCGGCGTCCACGGTCAGGAGCGGGTCGTTCTGCTCGGCGACCATGGTGATGTCCAGCGGGTGCATTGCCGGGCAGGACTGGACCGGCACCGCCTCCACGGCCATGAACGCCTTGAACAGGCCGGGCAACTGGCAGGCCAGGTGATACGCGAGGCGGCCGCCGTTGCTGAAGCCGATGGCGTAGACGGCGGAGGCATCGGCGTGACTGTTCGATGACAGCACCCGCGCGACCGCCGAGTGGATGAATCCGACGTCGTCGATGCCGGCCTGGGACGCCGGGCCACAGCATTCGCCGGCGTTCCAGAACTCGTGCCACCCGGCCGGCACGATGATCACGGACGGGCCGATCGAGTCGGCCAGGTGCGACAGCTGGAGGATGCCGTCGGGGTTCATGTCCCGTCCGTGTATCAGCACGACGACGGGCACCGACTGGTGCAGGTCCCGGGGCTGGATGGTCAGGTAGGTCCGGCTGAGGCCCCCGGACAGGATGGTGTAGGACGCGGCCACCCAGCCGTCGGGGATGGGGCCGACGCCGGCCAGCAACCGGGCCGGCGACAGATTGGGCGGGAACGGCGGGGACGGGTGAGAGGCGACTGGGCGGGCGAGGACGTGGGGCCCCGATGTCGGCGGGGGCGACTGTCGATCGACGACCGATAAGGCGGCCCGGGTCACGGTTCGCTCGCCGGCCGCGGTCGCATCGGCGGGGGTGGCGGGCGGGGCCGACGGGTGGGCGGTGAGCCGGGCGGAGGCCGTCGTCGCCACCTGCGGTGGCCGGGTGGCCAAGCCGGCCGCGTCCAGGGCGAACGCGGCCGACGCGCCGGCCACCACACATATCAATATCGCCGTCGCCCCGCCCATGAAGCGACTCCGTCCCCGAATCAACATCTACCAGCCCTTCGGCACCGCTGGGCCGAGAGTTTAACCGGCTATTTGCCCTTCCACGCGGGCGGGCGCTTCTCGATGAAGGCGGTCAGGCCCTCCTTGCTGTCCTCGCTGCTGATCGCCTCGGCGAACGCCTCACCGGACATGCGCCAACCGGTCGCCTCGTCCTCGGTGGCGGCGGCCAGGACCACCCGGCGACTGGCCCGCACCGCGACCGGGGCGTTGGCCTCGATGCGCTGGGCCAGTTCCATCGCCGTGGCCAGAGCCTGACCCGGTTCGCACAGGTAGTTGACCAGGCCGAACTGGTGGGCCCGCTCGGCTTCGATCGGGTCGCCGGTGAGAGCCAGCTCCATGGCGATGTTGAACGGGATCTTGCGGGGGAGGCGGAACAGGCCGCCGCCGGCCGCGACCAGGCAGCGCTTGACTTCGGGGATCCCGAACTGGGCGCTGGTGCTGGCCACGATCAGGTCGCAGGCCAGGCAGATCTCGGTGCCGCCGGCCAGGGCCCGGCCGTCAACGGCGGCGATGATCGGCTTGGTCCGCTCCCGGCTGGTGATGCCGGCGAACCCGCCCCGCTTGGTGTTGAGGTCGCCGGCCCGGCCGGCGTTGATCTCCTTCAGGTCGGCGCCGGCGCAGAAAACCGGCGGCACGCCGGTGAGGATGCCGAGCCAGAGCGCGTCGTCGGCCTCGAGCTGGTCGATGGCCTCCTCGATGCCCTTGGCGACGTCGCCGTTGACCGCGTTGCGGGCCTCCGGCCGGTTGATGGTGATGACGGCCACGTGGCCCTCGGTCGTGTACTCGATGACGCTCATGACGACTATTTCGGCTGGAGGCGGGCGGCGCCGTCGATGCGGATGGTTTCGGCGTTCATGTAGCTGTTGGTGAGCAGCTCCACGGCCAGGCTGGCGAACTCCTCGGGGTAACCGAGCCGGTCCGGGAACACGACGTCCTTCTTCAGCTTGTCCTTGAACGCCTCCGACGCGTCACCCTGGCCATAGATGGGGGTGTCGATCAGGCCGGGGGCAATGGTGTTGATGCGTACGCCGACCACCGCCAGGTCGCGGGCGATGGGCAGCGTCATGCCGACCACGCCGCCCTTGGAGGCGGAGTAGGCGGCCTGGCCGATCTGGCCGTCGAAGGCGGCGAGGGAGGCGGTGTTGACGATGGCTCCCCGCTCGCCGTCGGCCAGCGGCTCGGTCTGGCCCATGGCGGTGGCGGCCAGCCGGATGCAGTTGAAGGTGCCGATCAGGTTGATGGATATGACCCGGGAGAAGTAGTCCAGGTTGAACGCCGACTCGTAGGTCCCGTCCCGCCCGATGGTCCGGCTGGCGCTGCCGATCCCGGCGCAGTTGACCAGCGTGCGCAGGGGGCCGAGCTCCTTGGCCGCTTCGACGGCGGCAATGACCTCGTCGGTGTTGGTGACGTCGGCGTGCACGAACACACTACCCAACTCCTTGGCCAGCGCCTCTCCTTTGTCATCCTGCATGTCCAGAACGACGACGTGGGCGCCCCGCGAAGCCAGCAGCCGTGCGGTCGCCTCCCCTAGACCGGAGGCTCCCCCGGTCACGATCGATGATGAGCCCTTGATGTCCATAACGCGAACTTAATGTCAACCCCCGGTCAGACTGAAATGCTGGTAGTCGGTCCCGGGGGACCAGCGCCCGCCCCAGTACCACCCGGCGGCCGCGAACGCCTGTACCAGAACGCCGCCGTAGTAGCCCATGCCGGGCCGGATGTCACCTCGGTCGAGATAGGCCCGACCGGACGGCGGGATGATGGTGGAACCGTCGACGTAGGGGTTCTGCACGTCGTTGACGTCGATGGCCTCGCCGTAGGCGTGGACCGACCACTGCGGGGGGCCCGGGGCGACGGCATCGCGGCAGTTAAACCCGGACGTGTCGTCAGCGGCCGCCGCCGCGTTGTCGTTGCCGTGGTAGGCGTCCTCCGGGACCATCTCGTCGATCGGAAAGCGGTCGGCGTAGAGGGTGCGGAAGACGTTGACGACCCCGGTGACCACCGCCTGGTTGACCACTATCGCCCCGGTGTGGGCCCGCTGGTCGAAACCCCAATAGGTGAGATGGATCATGCGCAGCTGGGCCGGCGCGACCGGGCACCCCGTCCTCCAGGTATACGGGAGGTCGGACGCCGAAACAGCCGACACGCGTTCGGTGAAGGTCGGGCGGGCGGAGGATGTCGTCGAAGTCGTGGTCGCCCCGGTCGTCGACGGCGCGGTATCAGTGGGGGCGCCCACCGTCGCGGTCGTCGTTGCCGCCGTCGGCGCGGTGGCTGCGACCGATGTCGTCGCCGGGCCGGCCGATGCCGGCGGACGGGCCGCCGTTCCGGACGGCGAGTGGCAGGACGCCGCGACCACGGCCGCGGTCATGAGGACCGCCGTGGCCCGGTAGCGTTTAGCGGACACCCATGGATCGTAGGGAACTCTTCCGCACCACGGCTGTCGCCTTCGTCGCAGCTGCGACCGCCGCCCTGACCGCGTGCGCCGGGCCGTCGGCCCGGCCGACCACCACGCCGGCACCGACGACGGCGGACGCCCCATCGACGACGCTGGTCGCGCCCACCACGGTGGCGACCACGACAACATCGACGAGCAGGGGGGCACCGACCACTGCGCCGGCCACCACCTCGACCACGTCCACCCACGCGGTCCGGGCGGCCACCGCCCAGACGGCTCCGGCCCGGGCTCCCTGCCCGGTCACCCTGGCCAGCCGGCTGGCCTCCACCGGTGCCGCCCGCCAACTGGTCACCGTCGAATCGGATGGCTGGGGGACGTCGGAGGCCCAGGTCGAGCTGTGGTCGAAGTCGGTCAGCGGATGCTGGATGGCGGTCGCCGGGCCGTGGCCCAGCCTGATCGGGCAGAACGGGTTCTCGGAGCACCACCGCGAAGGAGACGGCACCACCCCGACCGGGCGCTACGGCGTCGGCCCGGTGATGTACGGCAACGCGGCCGACCCGGGTGTCCAGGAACGGTACGTGCATCTGGTGTGCGGCGACTGGTGGGACGAGGACCCGACATCAACCGCCTACAACACGTTCCAGTACGTGCCGTGCGGTCAGAAGCCGTCGTTCGGCGGCCAGAGCGAAGCCCTGTGGCAGGAGACGGCGCCCTACCCGAGCTTCGCCGTGATCGACTACAACACCGACCCGGTCCAGGCCTACGCCGGCTCCGCCATCTTCTTCCACGCCGACACCGGGCAGGCCACGACCGGCTGTGTGAGCGTGCCGTTGGCCGACCTGGACCTGGCCCTGCGCTGGTTGAATCCGGCCGACCAGCCGGCCTTTGTCATGGGGCCGGCGTCGGTGATCGCCGACTACTGAGCCGGCCCCGCCACGGGCGAGCCGGAGCACGCCGCGGCAGGGCCGGGAACAGTCACGCGTCTGGATCGGTACTTACAGGTCGGCCATACCCACGATGCGGGTCCCGGCCGGCAGGTGGGACGCAGACCCGTCGTTGGTGGCATCACCCAGCGAGTACACGGCGCCGTTCGCAGCGACGACCCAGAAGCCGGTTCCGTCGGACGTGGAACTGATTCCGACCGCGGGGGCGGAGGGATGGGCGACAGAGCCGAAGTCGGGAGCGTCACCGAAGTTGAGCACCTTCCCGTTCGACATGGCCAACCAGTAACCGGCGAGGTCGGCGCTGGGGGCCAAGCCGACCACCGGTGTACCGGCGGGTACCGATCCGGAGCCGGAGCCGTGGAACCGGGCATCGCCGTAGGCGAAGACGCCGCCATCGGAGCCCACCAGGTAGTAGCCCCTGCCGTCGGGGCTCAGGACCATGCCCACGATCGGGCCGGCCAGCCGGTAGGAAGCAGCTGATCCGTAGAACCCGGCGTCACCGAAGGCGAACACGCCACCGTCCGAGGCGACCATGTAGTAGCCCTTTCCGTCGGCGCTCGGGACGATGGCGATTATGGGTTTGGCCAGGACCGTGCCGCCGGTCGAGCCGTAGAAGTGGGCGTCACCGTAGGCGAACACGCCACCGTCGGCCGCGACCGTCCAGTAGCCCTTGCCGTCCGGCGTGGCCGCCATTCCTACCATCGGCTTATCCAGGTGGACGCCGGCTGCAGATCCGTAGCCGACAGCCTCACCGAAGGCACGAACGCTTCCGTCCGAGCCGACCAGCCAGTACCCGTGCTCCACGGATTGGACCATGCTGCCGCTGGAGCCGTTGAGTGAGGAGCTTCCGGAATAGGTGGCGGTGATGGTTTGGCTGAACGGGTGATCCGCCAACCGGACGTCGCATGTCGCCACACCTGCAGCCACCGGGGCCCGGGCACAGAGCACGGTTGCTCCGTCGGCGAACTCGACCGTCCCGGTCGGTGTGGCGGCGCCGGGGAGGGCGGCGGTCACGGAGGCCGTGAACGTGAGATTCTCGCCCGGCGAGGAAGGCGACCGGTCGGAACTCACTGCCGTCGAGGTGGCGTCGGCGGACACGGAGATACCGGTCGAGGAAGTGATGACCCCGATGAAGTTGAGATCACCTGCGTACACCCCCCGGACCAGATAGCCAGGTCCCGCAGCCGAGTCGTAGGCCGTCACGCAGGAGGCCTGACCCTGATGGTTGGCCGTATCCCACGTCAGAGGGATCGCCCCGCACCCGGGAACGTTCGACCAGTGGCTACCGCCGTCGGACGACTGCTGGAAGAGGATCGTCCCTGATGGGGCTCCCGCCCCATCGGTTCCCGGTGGCGTCACGGTGATGCGGTCCGAAATGACCAGCTGCTGCCCCGTCACCGTGGCATTCCGAGAGACGCTCAACGATCCGGTTGTTGCGGCTCGGGCCACTCCTTCATCTGCGCTCGTCGAGGTCGATGTCAGGAAGTTCGTGTCA
Source organism: Acidimicrobiales bacterium (assembly GCA_035551615.1). Lineage (GTDB taxonomy): Bacteria > Actinomycetota > Acidimicrobiia > Acidimicrobiales > Palsa-688 > JAKCDU01. The sequence continues at coordinate 4,336 of DASZNC010000152.1, read as the reverse complement.
CCGCTGTAGATGGCCTTCACCTGCACGCCGTTGGCGGTCGCCAGGTAGGACTGTGTACACGAGGCGCTCCCTCCTGTCAGCGAAAAGGCCGTGCACCCGGTGATGGGAGACCAGGTCTGCCCTCCGTTGGTCGAACGCTCGAACTCAACGGTTCCGGTGGGAGCGGCCGGGACGCCGGCGCCCGGTGAGGACACCACCACCGAAGCCGTCCAAGTGGTCGGCTGGCCGCTCACCGTCGAGGTCGGATCGGGTGCAACCGACGTGACCGTCGTCGCTTTGCTCACCGTCTGTGACACCGCCGGAGAGGTCGACGTCGAGAAGTTGCCGTCGCCCGAATAGGTCGCCTCGACCTCGAGGCCGGTCTGCGAAGCGCTGTACGCCTGGTTGTCGCACTCGGCCGTGCCCTGATGATGCGTGCTGTCCCAGGTGAGGGTCAGTTCGCGGCAACCGGTCACGGGACTCCAGGTCCCGCCGTTGTCGGTCGATTGCTGGAAGCTCACCGTGCCGCCGGGAGCCGTCGGTTCATCCGATCCGGGCGACGAAATGGTCACCGTCGCTGTCCAGTTCGTGGCCTGACCGCTCACGGCGGGGTTGGTGTCGGACGACACGGCGGTTGCGGTCGCCGCCTGATCGACGTTCTGGGCCGCTGCGTCGGACTGCGAACCGGTGAAGTTCGTGTCTGCGCTCGTGTACGTGGCGCGGACCTCCAGCCCGTCGCTCGAGGCGGCGTACGCCACCACGCAGGTGGCGCGGCCGGCATGGTCGGTGGTGCTCCAGGCCAGAGGCTGGGTCTCACAGCCGTCAATGGGGGACCATGAGTTCCCGCCATCGGTCGACTGGTCGAACTCCACGGTGCCGGAGGGCACCACCACCGAGTCGGAGCCCGGTCCGGCAACCCCTACTGAGGCGGTCCAGGTCACGCCGTCGCCCGAGACCGAGGGGCTGACACTCGACTGCGTCACCGTGGTCGTACCGGCTGCGTCCACGCCCTGGGCGACCGGGTCGGAGGTGGCCTGGAGGAAGTCGTTGTCACCGCTGTAGGCGGCCTCGACCTGTATCCCGTCAGCTGTCTCCGCGTAGTTCTGGAAGCAGGTGGCGGTGGCTTGATGGCCGGTGGCATCCCAGGTGACCGCTTGGGCGGCGCACGCGGTTGACCACTGGATCCCGTCGGAGGACTGGAGGAAGGTGATCGTGCCGCTGGGCGTGGCCACCGCGTCGGACCCTGGCCCGCTCACGGTGAGCGTCGCCGTCCACGTCGTGGGCTGGCCGGTGACCGACGGGTTCGTTCCCGATGCCACCGAGATGGCCGTCGTGGCCTGATCCACCGTTTCCGTCACGCTCGGGGAGCTGGACGGTGTGAAATTCGAGTCTCCCGAGTAGAACGCTTCGACCGCCACCCCGCTCGACGAGGTGCCGTAGGTCTGGTCACAGGACGCGGTTCCCCCGCTGCCGGGGACCCAGGCCATCGTCTCGGCCGTGCAGCCGGCGATGTCGGCCCAGGTGGCGCCGGAATCGGTCGACTGCTGGAAAGTAACGGTGCCGGAGGGCGCCGTCGGCGAATCGGACCCGGGTTGGGCGACGGCGATGTCCGCTGACCAGCTGACGGTTTGACCGCTGACTGCAGGATTGGCACTCGGGGTGACGCCGATCGTGGTGGAGGCGCGGTTGGTGGCCTCGGTGACACCGCCCGAAGTGGAGTCCGAGAAGTTGGCATCTCCGCTCACGTACCGGGCTCGGACCTCGACGCCGTTGCTGGCGGTGTCATAAGCCTGCGGGCAGGCGGCTGTGCCGGCGGAGTTCTGCCAGGTCAGTGGCACTGCGCTGCAGTCGGTCGAGCCGGAGATGGCCTGCCATGTCTGGCCGCCGTCGGTCGACTGATCGAAGGCGACGTAGCCGGTGGGATCGCCAGCGGCGTCGGAACCAGGGCCGGTGATGATGACCGTGGCCGTCCAGGTGACGGTCCGGCCGCTGACAGACGGGTTCACGCTGGCGGAGATCCCAGTAGTGGTCGATGCCGTGCCCACGGTCTGGGCGACAGCAGTCGATTGCGACGCGGCGAAACCGTTGGTCGGGTCGCCCTGGTACAGAGCCTCGAGCTCTATCCCGTTCTGATTCGCCGTGTACGACTGGGAACAGGTCGCCGTACCCGCCGTCGTGCTCCAGGTGGGGGTCTGGGCGGCGCATCCGGTAACGGGGGCCCAGGTGGTGCCGCCGTCGGTCGACTGCTCGAACTCGACGGTGCCTCCTGGGGCGAGCGGTTGGGCCGAGCCCGGAGCATCGACGGTCACACGGGCCGTCCAGACGGTGGCCTGTCCGCTGATGGTGGGGTTGGTACCCGACGTCAGGGTGGTGGTCGTGGTGGATGGGTTGACGTTCTGCGTGACCGGTCCGGAGGAGGAGGTCACGTAGTTGCTGTCACCGTTGTAGAAGGCCTCGACCTGGATCCCACTCTGGGCCGAGGTGTAGGCCTGGTCACACGAAGCGGTGTCCACCTGTGAGCTGCTGACCCAGTGCACCGGGACATCCGTGCAGGCCGGCACAGGGGTGTATCCAGAGGCGCCGGGCAGCTTCTGCTCCAAGGTGACGGTGCCACCGGGAGGAGCGACAGCCGCCGTACCAGGGGAGGTGATGCCCACCGTGGCCGTCCAGATCATCGGTTGCCCGCTGATGGTCGGGTTCGTGCCAGAAGTCAGCTGCGTGATGGTCGCCGCCGGATTGACCGTCTGGGTACCGCCGGTCGACGTGGAACCGGCGAAGTTGGCGTCACCCAGGTAGATGGCCCGTACTTCGACCTGGTTCTGATCGGCGTCGTAGACCTGGTCGCAGGTCGCTGTTCCCTGGTCGGTCACTCCGCTCCAGGTCATGAGTTGGTCGGCGCACGAGGTCGGACCGGAAATGGGCGTCCAGTTCTGGCCCTGGTCAGAGGACTGCTCGAACTCGATGCCTGCGGTGGGGTTGGTCAGGTCATTGGTCCCGGGCGCATCGATGGTGACCGTGGCCGTCCACGTGGTTCCCTGGCCGCTAACGGTCGGGTCGATGCTCGAAGCCAACGACGTGCTGGTGGCCGCCCGGTTCACGGTCTGGACGACTCCGGCCGATGTCGAGGTGCTGAAGTTGGCGTCACCGCTGTAGATGGCCTCGACCTGCACTCCACTGGAGGTTGCGTCGTAGTTCTGTACACAGGTGATCTGGGCGTTCTGATTCGTCGAGTTCCAGGAGTTGGCCTGGGCGTTGCAGACGGTCGACCATTGGGTGCCGTCGGTCGACTGCTCGAAGGTGACCGTCCCGCCGGGAGAAGCGGCGGAGGCCGAGCCGGGCGAGTCGATGGCCACCGTCGCCGTCCAGGTCGTCGTCTGACCGCTGACCGACGGATCGGTACCCGATGAAACCGTCGTGGTGGTTGCCGCCTTGGTGACGGTCACCGCCGGGGCTGACCCGTTCGAGGTCAAGAAGTCGTTGTCCCCGCTGTAGGTGCCGGTCATCGTGTAGCCGCCCGGCGTCTCCGACACGGTGCAGCTACCGGTGCCGGCGGTAAGGGTGATCGTGCAGCTGTGGCCATGGCCGTCCGACACCGACACCGTCCCGGTCGGCACACCGGTGCCGGGGGCGACAGCGCGGACCGTCGCGGACACCGTGACCGTCTGCCCGGAAACGTAGGCGGACAGGTCGGTGGACGTCGCCGTCGACGTCGACGCCTTGGAAACCGTCACCGCCGGGGCCGAACCGTTCGAGGTCGAGAAGTCGTTGTCCCCGCTGTAGGTGCCGGTCATCGTGTAGTCGCCCGGCGTCTCCGACAGGGTGCAGCTGCCGGTGCCGGCCGTCAGCGTAATGGTGCAGCTACCGCTGTGGCCGTCCGAAACGGCGACTGCGCCGGTCGGAACACCCGTTCCGGGAGCAACCGGGCTCACCGTCGCAGAGACCGTGATGGTCTGCCCCGACACATAGGCAGACAGATTGGTCGACGTCGCCGTCGATGTGGACGCCTTCGAGACCGTTTGCGTCACAGCGGACGAGTTGGAGGATAGGTAGTCGGAGCTGCCGGCGTAGCCGGCCGCGATCGTGTAGGGGCCGGCGGAGGCGACGAAGGCTCCTGTGGTGCACGTCGCCGTATCGGTCGAGGCCCCGGTGAGAGCCTGGCTGGTGCACCCGGTGATGGGCGTCTGGACGCCGCTGTTGGGCGTCTCATAGAACTCCACGTTGCCGGTGGGGTGGCCGCCTCCCGGAGCCGAAGCGGTCACTGTCGCAGTGAAAGTCACGGCTTGACCGGTGACCGACGAGCCGTTTCCCGTAACCACTGTGGTGGTCGAATCCTTGGAGACGGTCTGATCGACCGTGC
>DASZNC010000151.1:0-39361 GCA_035551615.1 Acidimicrobiales bacterium | reverse complement strand
CGCGCGATACTCGACTCACAGAAAGTGCCTCCTCGGGACAAGGCGATCACCGGCGTAGAACACCGCGATCCTCCTTGCCCAGGAGGCTTTTCTGTTGGATGGTCCCCTACATCACCGACACTTCATCGGTGGATCGAGGCTTAGCCATGCCTCCATTCGACTCACTGGCGGGCCACTTCGCCAGCCGTCAATCCCCGGTGACGCCGTCGATGGCCTCGCGGATGAGGTCGGCGTGCCCGTTGTGGCGGGCGTACTCCTCGATCATGTGCACGTAGATCCACCGCAGGTCACGCCGTCGTTCCGGGTGGTCGCCCCGGCTCGGGAACACGTCGTCCAGCGACCTACCGGCCACCGCCGTCCTGGCCGCCTCGCACTCCTCCTCGAAGGCGCGGAGGTTGCCCGCTGCGTCGGCGTCGTCGACCTCCTCGAAGTCCAGGCCCACTGCGTCGGGGTCGTAGGGGTAGCCGATGTCCTCGTTGGCGGCGTGCATACGGAACCACCACCGCTCCACCTCGGTCATGTGCCGCACCAGGCCGAGCAGGCACAGGCGGGAGGGCGGTACCGGCCGTTGCTTCAGCTGAGCGGCGGTCAGACCGGCGCACTTGGACAGCAGGGTGGCCCGATGGAAGTCCACCCACTGATCCAAGCCGGTCCGTTCATCGGCGATCAGGTCGGGGTCTTGTCGATCGACGTCGGGTGCGGTCCACTCGTCTGCCATGCTCCACTTCACCATGCCCGGAGACCGGCGGGTAATGCTTTAGTCGCCGACCAGGCCGGACCACGACCATCGGGGGATGGGCAGGCCGGCCGGGACATCGTCGGCGCTGTCGTGGTAGCGCGACATGGTCGTCGTCGTGGCCCAGGCGAAGTAGTCGTGGAGGGCCTGGCGGACCTCCTCGTCGACGTCGAGCCCGGCGTCGATCAGCGCCAGATCGAAGCAGTCGATGGCCCGCCGGTCCATCTCGTCATGGGGTCCTTTGCCGCTGTGCATGCGGACAACCGACGTCTCATCGCCACACTCGTCCGAGTACCGGTTCGGGCCGCCCAGCGCTTCGGCCCAGTAGGCGGCCAACCGCTCGGTGTGTTCGGGGTGGTAGCCGTGACTGAAGGCATGGCTGACGACCTCGTCGTCGAGGACCCGGAGGTGCCAGGCGTGGGCCAACCGGGTCAGCCCGTCGATGCCTCCGGCGGCTTCGTAGACGGATCGCATCGGCCCAGCATGACACGGCCGGAACCAGCACGGACACGGGTGTTTTGGTGCAAATGTCTCCCTTGAACTTGATTCGGGTGATCGTTAACGTTCGAACGAAAGCGGTAGATGAGCGGGAGGGAGCATGGACAAGTCCAAGTTCGTCGACACCGTCGAGCCGTGGTGGTTGGCCGACGAGGACTTACGGGCCGACACCGCCGAGATACGTCAGGCGATCGGCATCTGGACCGGCTGGGGACCGGATTGGTGGCTGTCCGAGGACAACCTCACCAAGTTCTACGACACCCTCCTCGGATCGTTGCCCGACCTGATCACGGCCGCCGAACAGATGGTGCAGCCCGAAGAGCGCCACGAATGGCTGGTCGAGGCGGCGACCCTGTTCGATCCGGATCGGGCCGCCGACGACACTGACACTGACGAAACCGCGGCCGAAGGGGCCGGAGCCGACGAGCTCGAAGCCGACGCACCGGCCGGGGTGGCGTCGGAGGAGGTGGCTCCGGCCAAGCCGTCGGTGTTCGGCGGCGGCCAGATCGACAGCGCCCTGGTCGAGAACGTCGAGGTCCTGCTGGCCGAGGCCATCGCGGCCGTCGACGGCGCCGAGGAGCTGACCCCGGAGGAGATAGCGGAGATCATGGCCGAAGTGCTCAACGAGCTCTGACAGGAGGATCGGATGGCATTCGCGAACAGCGCCAAGGCTCAGGCCAAGCAGAAGAAGGAGCAGGCCAGGGCGCAGGTCAAGGAGAAGTTCAGGAAAAGCGTCAGCGACAGCGATGACAGCGAGGCGCTGAAGAACCTGACGCCCAGACAGGTGGACAAGGTGGTGACTCAGGCCCTTCCCGGGGCCATGGCGGCCAGTTCCTCGTCATCGGAACCGTCGGCCCCCGCTCCGGTGAGCGATGAGCAGGCACCGACGCCGGCGCCCGAGAAGCCGGCGGCCAAGCCCAAGCCGGACATCGACGGCGCCGCCAACGCCTTGTTCAGGGCGGGTGAGATGCACGTACCGAGCCGGCAGAAGGACAAGCGGGAGTTCCTCGCCGAGTACCACCTCACCGCCCAGGACGTGGCTGCGGTCGAGAAAACGCTGAACGAGTTGCGGGCGGCGGCCAAGGCCGCGAAGCCGGCGGCGCCGGTCTATGACCTGTCTGATCCGGCGCAGCGACCGACGAGCGGCGGGATGTCCGAGGACGACGCCGCGACGGTGGCGAGGCTGAACGGGTGGCGGGTGGATGACACCGAATGGAAGTGCAGCGACGTAAATCACACGCCCAAGGGCCGCGTCTACACCGACGGCAAGTCGTACTTCGGGGCCGACAACACCGGGCACGTGGGCTGGGGTTTCAAGGTCTGGACCCCGAAGAAGAAGGGTGTCCTCGACTATGCCGGCAACACGGTGTGGGACGGGCCGACCCAGAAGTGGAAGTACATCAAGCGCGGGTAGTGCCGAAGGTTCAGCTCCCGTACACGACCGGGCCGGAAGGTCGCCGGTAGCCGGGCCCAGAACTTCTAGGAGTGCCGAACCGACGGGAGTTCCTGAACTGGCGGGTGCGGCCGGGTTGGCCGTCGCCACTCCCTGGGCGTGGCCGATGGCGGCTCGAACCGGCCGGTGGTTCGAACCTGCCCGAACCCAGGCGGGGGCCCGGCTCCCTGCCTTTTCCCCACCTGGCGCCGGGAACCGTTGACCCATCCCTGCCGTTCGATCATGTGGTCGTGGTCATGATGGAGAACCATTCCTTTGACAACTACTTCGGGATGCTGCCCAGGCGCGGCCAACCGCGTGCCGACGGCTTCCGATTCGACGGCAACGGCCATCCGCTGAACGACAACCCGGTCAAAGGAGGGCGCCAACGGGTCTTCCGGCTCGACGGCACGTGCCAGCCGAACGGGGTGGACCAGAGCTGGGACGCCAGCCACCAGCAGGTCGACGGCGGCCGCCTGCAGGGATTCGCCGCCACCGACACCGAGGCCATGGGCTACTGGGACGAGGACGACATCCGTTCTACTACTCGCTGGCCAAGACGTTCACACTGGGTAACCGGGCCGTGACCGGGACCTGCCGGACCACCCCCCAGCCGGTGGTGCTGGAACGGCGTTAGGCCCTGCTCTCACCCCAGGTCGGAGACCCGGCCTTCGCCGGGGCGCAGGATGACGGGGCGCCGGCCCTCGGTAGCTTGCTCTACGACCATGGCCGCCAGAGTGGCGCATCGGGACGGCGGCCGGCCGGCCGGTTGGCGGCTCGATAGTCGTCAGTAGACGTAGTGGGGCACTGACCACTGACAACAATCGCCGGCGGACCGGGCGCCCGACCCGGCTGTGTGCCACTCTGAACGGTCACTGTGACAGATGCCCGACACATGCCCGGCTGGTACCCGGACCCGTGGGCGACCGGCGGCCTGCGCTGGTTCGACGGGACGGCGTGGACCGGCCACCTGGCGCCCGCCTCCATGTACGGCGGCCAGGCCTATAAGGGCGCCCGACTGGGCCGCCCACCGGTCGGCACGGGCGCACTGGCCAGCCCGGGCCGGCGGTTGGCCGCCCGGCTGCTGGACAGCCTGGTCATACTGCCGGTGCTGGCGGTGCTGACGACGGTTGCGGTGCTGATAGTTGCTCCCCATGCCGGCCCGATGTTCCCCCAGGCGCCGTCGTACGATCCGAACGCCAAGGTCCCGACCCCCGGCATCGTCTGGATATACCTGACCGTCTTCTGCGCCGGACTCGCTACCGGCCTTGTCAACGTGGTCTACGAGACCCTGGCCACCTACCGCTACGGACGGACGCTCGGCAAGGCGTGGATGAAGATCCGGCCGGTCACCATGGCCGGGGCGCCGCTCGGGTTCTGGCGGTCGTTCGGCCGCATCGCCGTGTTCTGGGCGTTCAGCCCGTTCAGCTGGCTGGGGCTCATCGACCCGCTCTGGTGCCTCTGGGACCAGGACCAGCAGTGCCTGCACGACAAGGTCGCCGACAGCATCGTCGTCAACGACTGAGCCGGGACCGACCGGGCCGGCGCCGGTCCCTCAGTTGGGCGAGGGGGCCGCCACTTCGAACGGGTGGCAGATCTGGCAGGGCCGGAAGCTGCCGGTGGCCGGGTCGATCTCCCGCAGGTTGGTCTTCTGCGCCACCACCGGGCAGTCCGGCAGGTGAGCAAGGGAACCCTTCTCGGTGGCGACCAGGTGGGGTCGCTTGCCGTTGGTGGCCGGCGCCCGGCCGGCCAGAGCACCGGTCGAGCCGGACAGCGCCGCCGCCCCGGCCAGCGATGCCGCCCCGGCCAGCGATGCCGGCTCGACCAGCGCCGCCGGCCCGGAGCTGATCGCGGCCGGCCCGGTGTTGATCGCCGCGGTGACCTGCTGGATGGCCGCCCGCATGACCTCCATCTGCTTGGTCATCAGGTAGCCGAAGTAGAAGAAGCAGCCGACGATGATCAGACCGAGGCCCAGGACCCCGCCGGAGAGCAGGTACGAGTTCTGCTCGTAGACGTTGAGGGTGTGGGCCACCCCGTACCAGCCGAGCAGGATGACGACGAACCCGACGGGCAGGAAGATTCCTCCGAGTACCAGGAACACGGTGGCCAGGGGGAACCGCCCGCTGCGGGGGCGGCGGATGCGGGCGAGGGCCTGGGTCAGGGTCCGTTGGCGGGCGGCGGCCTCGTCGACCGGTTCTTCGACGGCAGTCACGCGTCCTCCAGGGGGCAGGGCATGGGTAGTGGGGCGTCGATCGTCTTCACCATCCGCACCAGAGCGCCGCCGGCCAGACCGGCGAGTACCAGGAGGAAGAAGACCAGTCCGGCGCGGACCGGCGACGACAGGCTGGCCGACACCAGGTTGGTCGGTGCACTGGGCAGGGCGGCGGCCGTGGTCGGGGGGGAACCGGATTGGGCGACCGGGGTCGGGTTGCCGGCCAGGGCCGGTCCCGACGCGCTCACGGCGGCACCGGACGGCGTGCTGATGGCGGCCGGTAACGACGCGGACGGGTTGCCTAGCGACGGGCTCGACCCGGAGACCGGCAGCGGGGGGGTGCTGACCGAGGAGCCGGGCAGGCTGGACCCGAAGGGCGGGGTGGCGATGGCCTCGGCCGTCACCCGGTCCAGGGTCAGGGTCACGCTCGCGCCCTGCAGGAGGCCGGGCAGGGTGCACAGGACGCTGAGTTGGCTGAGCGGCCCCAGCGCGTTGAGGGCCGAACAGTTGAGATTGGCGTCCAGGTTGGCGGGCAGAGCGAAGCTGACCTGCAGGCCGCCGGAAGTGATCTGCTCGGCCGGCGCCTTGGAGGTCTCGGTCTGGGGCAGCACCTTGATCTTCAACTGGATCAGGCTGGCCAGCTGCTGGATCAGCTGCGAGGTCGGATCGGTGACGGCGGCCAACCCGCTGATGGTGCCGGGTCCGACGATCACCCCGTCGGAGCCGGCGCTCAGAGCCTGGCCGAGCACCTTGACCGCCCCTATGTGGGAGGTCGAGCTGCCGCTCGGGCCGATGCCATCGCTGGTGGCCGATGCGGTCGACGACGAGGCCCCGATCGTGACCAGGCCACCGAGCAGGCTGGCGCCCGAGAAGGAACCGGTCGAAGTGGCCTGCGCCGTGCTGGTGGCCGCTGTCTTCGAGTAGCCCTGCACGTTCTGGATGCTGAGGAGCGACGACTCGGTCAGGTCGGTGATGCCGGCCCGGGCCCAGGTGCCGTTGTCGTCCGAATGGGAAACCATCTCGGCCACACCACTGGCGCCACCCGACGGGTAGGTCGCATCAGCCGGCCCGGACGGTACGTAGGTCTCGGCCCGGACCGGGTCGTTGAGCTGCCCGAGCAGCGGGGCCAGCTGGCTCGGCGCGCCCAATTCGCCGGACAACGATCCGACATTCCCGGCGACCGACCCGGGCCAGAACACTGTCGCCAACGCGTAGCCGAACGGGCCCGACTCGAAGTCGGCCTCGTCCTCCGGCAGGTCGGCCTCCACCAGCGGGTGGTTGCCGGCCAGGCCGGCGGTGTTGTCGAAGACCAGGTCGACGGTGTTGGCGTCGGCCTGCGCCGTCCAGCCCAGCAACGGGCTGTCGGCCCGGGCCCGGCTGTGGATCCCTGTCGCCACCGTCACCGCTGCGCCGCTCAGGCTGGCCGCCAGCACGAACGTCAGAAGCCGCCGGTTCACGCCGCGCTCCTGACCGGGCCGGATCCGAAAGCGGGGTTCATGCCACACCTCCCAGGTAGGCGCCGAGGGCGTCCTCCACGTCGGCCGGTTCGCCCATGGCCCGGATGGTGCCGTGGATCATCACCGCCGCGTAGTCGGCCATGGACAGCACGGCGTGGGCGAACTGCTCGACGATCAGGATGGTCATGCCGCCGGCGGCCAGCTGGCCGAGCGTGTCGTACAGCTCGGCGACCACGAGCGGGGCCAGCCCCATCGACAGCTCGTCGACCAGCAGGAGAGCCGGGTCGACGGCGACCGCCCGGGAGAGGGCCAGCATCTGCTGCTGGCCGCCGGACAGGGTCCCGGCATACTGCTTGCGCCGTTCGCCCAGGATGGGGAACCGGGTGAAGACCCGTGCCTCGATATCGGACTGCGACAGGTGCCGCTGGCTCAGATTGACCAGCCGCAGGTTCTCCTCGACGGTGAGGTTCGGGAAGATACCCCGACCCTCGGGGATCGAGCACACGTGGGCCCGGGCCAGCTTGTCGGCGGCCATCCCGTTGACATGGCGGCCGGCGATGTGCACGCACCCGCCGGTCGGTTGGTGCAGACCGTCGATCAACTTCAACGTCGTCGTCTTGCCCGCCCCGTTCGGCCCCAAAAGGGCGAACAGCGATCCGGTCGGGACCGTGAAGGTCACCCCGTGCAGAACCTCGATCCGGCCGTAGCCGGCGTGCACATCGATCAGCTCGATCGCCGGCGCGGTCACGGGGCGGCCTCCAGCTCGGCCGTCCCCAGGTAGGCGCGCTGCACCTCCGGGTTGGACCGGACCTCTTCCGGGCGGCCCGACATCAGGTGCACCCCGAAGTCCAGGACGTGGATGCGTTGGCACACGTCCATGATCAGCTCCATGTCGTGCTCGACCAGCAGGATGCCCAGCCCGTCGGCGGCCAGATCGACCAGCAGCCGGCCGAACACGCGCGACTCGGTGCTGTCCAGACCGGAGCCCGGTTCGTCCAGGAGCAGCAGGCGGGGCCGGGCGGCCAACGCCCGGGCCAGCTCGACCATCCGGGCCAGGCCGGTCGAGAGGGTGTCGGCCGCATCGTTGGCGTAGGCCCGCAGGCCGACCATCTCGAGCAGCTGCTCGGTCTGCTCGGCCACGTCGACCCGATCGCCCGGTTGGCGGCGGTACATCTCGGCTGCCACCTGGATGTTCTCCCGCACGGTGAGGGACGTGAAAATCTCGAGCCGCTGGAACGTCCGGGCCAGGTCCAGCCGGGCCCGGCGGTAGACGGGCAGGGCGGTCACGTCCCGGCCGTCGAGGAACACCTGTCCGGTGGTGGGCGCCTGGATGCCGCTGACCACGTTGAAGAACGTCGTCTTGCCGGCGCCGTTGGGGCCGATGAGCCCGGTCACCGTCCCGGCGTCGGCGTCGAGCGACACCGAGTTCAGGGCCGTCACGCCGCCGAAGCGGACGGTGACGTCACTGGTCGACAGCAGCGGCACGGGTCACCTCCCTCCTGGTCATGACCGGCGGCCGGGCGTCGATGCCCGGGAGCAGATGGTCAAAGGGGAGGACGTGCTCCTTCCAATCCCGGAACCGGTCACCGGCCGACACGATCACACCGGACGGCCGCAGCACGAGGACGAGGGCCCCGAACCCGGTCATGAAATACTGCACCGCCTCGAAGCGGGTCGGGATGTGCACGGCGATCAACGGGGCAATGCCGAGCGACAGGCCACCGGCCAACGCCGCACCCGGAGTCGAGACGCCCCAGAGGTAGACGATCAGGACGATGAACAGGCTGGCGATGTACTGGAAGTCGTTGCTGGTCACGACCTGCTGGGTGGAGCCGTACAGCGCCCCGCCGAAGGTCGCCAGTGCGGTGGCCGCTGAGAAGAGGGCGACCTTGCTGAGCCGCAGGTTGAGGCCGAGGGTGGCGCTGGCCGCCTCGCTGTCCTTGCTGGCGTTCAGCACCCGGCCCAGCCGGCCCCGCCGGACGCGCAGCAGGCCCATCGACAGGAGCGAGAACACGGCGACCAGGAAGATCAGGTTGTGACGGTTGTTCTCCAGACCCAGACCGGGGATGTGCAACCGGGGGATGATCAGGTCGCTGTTGCCCATCACATTCCGTTGTAGGAAGAACATGTAGTAGACGAGTTGCCCGAAGGCCAGGGTGGACAGGGCCAGTTCTAGTCCCCGCAGCCGCAGCGCGGGGAGGGCGACGATGGCGCCGACCACGGCACCCAGGGCGGCGGCGGCGAGCAACCCGACCGGATTGCCGCCGTGCCCGGTCTTGGCGAAGACCCAGGCGCCCAGGCCGAAGAACGTGTACTGGGCCAGTGACACCTGGCCGCCGTAGCCGGAGAGCAGGACGATGGACAGGGCGCCGATACCGAGGGCGACCCCCTCGTTGACGTTGCCCAGCACGGTGCCGTGCATCAGCGGGGCGGCGATGACGGCGACGACGATCAGCGCGGCCCCGTTGAGGGCGCTCCGGCCGGTGCCGGGGATGCGGGCAACGCGCCCGGCCACGAGGGTGCCCGACCGGAGGCGGGCACTCGGCAGGACCAGCAGGATGACCAGGAGGAAGAGGGTGGGCAGCACCGGCCGCAGGTTGCCCCAGAAGCCGGTCAGGTTGAGGTAACCGGTGACGTAGGCGTTGGCCAGGCCCAGCACCATCGCCCCCACGAATGTGAGCGGCAGGCTCTTCAGTCGGCCGAGCATGGCCGCGGCGAAGGCGTTCAGGACCAGGAGGGTCAGGTTGATGACGTCGAGGTTGTAGGTGGATGCGGTCAGGACACCGGCGATCCCGGCGAAGAACGCCCCGATGCCCCACGACAACGCACCCAGGGCGCGTGGGGACGAGCCGTGCAGCGCCATGAGCGACCGGTTGTCCACCACCGCCCGCATCGAGATGCCGAGCTGGGTCCGGTAGAAGAAGAGGCGCAGGCTGAGCGCCGTGACGCCGGCCAGGGCGATCGAGATCAGTTCCTCGTAGCTGATCAACTGGCCGCCGATGCTTATGTGGTCGCTCGGCCCGAATAACAGCGGGAGCATCCGGCCCGTGGTGGGCGGCCAGATGGTGAACGCCAACCCCATGAACGCCACCAGCACGGCCAGCGTGACCATCAGCATCAACCCGGTGTCGTTCGGGTTGACGTGCCTGATCAGTGACCAATCGATCAGCAGCCCGAGGGCGGGGGCGATGATCAGCAGGGCCACCACCAGCGCGAACGGCGCCGACCAGTGCAGGTCGACGCGCAGCTGCCAGTACACGTAGGCCATGAACATGCCCAACGCCCCGTGGGCGAAGTTGAACACGCCGCTCGTCGTATAGGTCACGACCAGGCCGGACGCGGCGATGGCGTAAATCGCCCCGAGCGACAGCCCGGCAATGGTGAGCCCGATGAGCTCGCTCACGAGCCGCCGGCGTACTGGCAGTCGAGGCCGGTCCGCGGGTCGACCGGATCGCGGACGAACTTGCCGTTCACCACATCGACGATCAGGTAGCACTGGGGCGGCGTCTTGCCGGCCGGGTTGGCCGTGCCCTCCAGGCCGCCGCCGTCAAAACTGGTCACCTGGCTCAGCCCCTTGAGCAGGTCGGCCCGGGTCAGCCCCCCGCCCCGGTTGAGCCCCTCGACGAACAACATCCCCGAGAGCCAGCCGTCGACCGCGAACTCGTCGGGCCGCGTGTTGTAGGCGCCCTCGTACCACCTGTCGAAGGTGCTGACGAGGGGCACCGAGCTGGCGTCCTCCCCGTCGTACATGGCGTAGAACGCAGCCAGGATGGTGCCGTTGGCGGCGCTGCCGGCGTCGGCGATGAACGACGGGTCGTAGGCGTTCTCGGCGTAGTTGGGCAGCACCATGTGCATCCCGGCGTTCTGCACGGCCCTGGCCACATCCGCGTAGTAGGTCGGCACGGCCAGGATGACCACACCCTGCACACCCTTCGACTTCATGGCCTGGGCATCGGCGCTGAAGTCGGTCTGCGTGGGTTCGATGCTGAAGTCGCTGTAGATGAACTTCCAGCCCGACGCCTCCATGACGTGCTGCATCGCCTGCGTCTCTGCGATGGCCGTCGGCTGATTGAGCGCCAGGATGGCCATGTGGGTGACCGCCTGCGGGTACTTGTGGGCCAGGTACACGTACGGCCCGGGTCCGTACCCGGTCGGGGGGATGGGCTGCGGCGAGAAGTTGTTGGGCAGGTCGAAGCGCTGCGGGCTGAGGGCCTCGCCGATATCGGGAATGTCAGACGATTTCAGGGCGGGGGCGCCGCCCTGGTCCACGCCCGAATCGGAGCCGACCATGGCGAACGACGAACCGACCAGCGACTGGGTGGCAGTGGAGTTCTGGCTGGCATCCAGGTCGTCGTCGGCCGTCTTCACGACCAGGCGGCGGCCGCATATGCCGCCCACGCTGTTGAGGTAGGCGGCGAAGGCGGTCGCCCCGTGGGCCGCGCCTGCGCTCAGGCCGGGCACGGGACCGGTGATGGTGGAAACGTTGCCGACGTCGATCTCCGTCGCCTTGATCCCGGGGCCGGAGGCGGTGCCCTTGCAGATGGCCGGATCGACCTCCATGCCCTCGGCGTACAGCTGGCTGTTGCCACCCCCGCCGGTGGCCCCCGACGTGGCCAGCGAGGTCGCCGTGCTCCCGGCGACAGAAGTGGCAGTGGAGCCGCCACCCACCGCCGTGCCGGATCCGGACGCGCCGCTGTTCGAGGAAGCACCGGCATGACCGGAGCCTCCCGGTGTGCTGCCGCTCGACGAACCACCGAGCGGCGAACTGGCGGCCGTGCTGCCGCCGGCGGCCGGTCCACCCTGGGAGAGCGCGGCCCCCCCGGAGGAGCCGCTGCCCTGGAACTGGGCCCTGTAGGCCTGCACCTGGGCGGCCGTCACCCGCGATCCGCACCCGGCGGCGGCCAGAGCAACCGCCATGCCCAGGGCTCCCAGGCGGCGTCCGCTCCTGCTCTTCACAGCGACGTTTGCTTCCGCACGACAGTTCCCCCAACCTCCGGACCGTCCGGTCCAGTGTATCAACCAGTTGATATTCGAGTAAAGCTCAGCGGGCCCTCTCCGCCCGTCTTCGTTTCTTTCGGCGCGGCGGGTTGGTTCCCTCCTTCACCGCCGCTTCCACCAGGCCGATCATCCACACCAGCGTCTCGGTGGCGTCGCCGGACGACAGTTGCCAGTCCCGGACCAGTCGCTCGTAGCCACCGACGCTCCACAGCACGTCGAGGGCGCCGGCGACCATCTTCTGCTCGTCCCCGGTCCACCCCCCGGCCCTTTGCGCGACGGCGTCGAGCAGGGCCGAGTGCTGGCGGCGGTAGGCGTCGGCAAGGGTCTCATCCAGCGCCTGGGGCGGGGCCATCGGGAACGACGAGACGTGATCGAAGATGCGCCGGGTGACATCGGCCACGTCCTCCAGGCCCATGCCGTCCAGGTCGACGCCGACGCCCTTCTCCTCCTCGTGCATCACCGCATCGCGCAAGCCGCGCTCATTGGTGAAGTGGCGGTAGACGGTGCGCTCATTGACACCGGCCCGATCGGCCACGGCCCGGATGGTCAGCGAATCCCAGTCCCGGATGGGCGAGCCCCGCAACAGGTCCAGCCCGGCGGTCAGAATCGCCTGGCGGGTCTCCGCCGCCCGCTCCTGGCGCAGGCTGCTGTCGTATCGGCGGCGGGTCCGGGTGGTGGCCTCGATCATTACGGCAGGACGACAGGAAGTGTGTCCCAGCCCCGCACCGTCGAGGTGGGGGACAGGCGGGCGCCCGAGAGGTCCACGTCCCAGTCCGGGAAGCGGGCCAGGAACTCCTCGAGGACGATGCGTCCCTCGAGCCGGGCCAGGGCGGCCCCTAGGCAGAAGTGCAGTCCCCGGCCGAATGTCAGCATCTGTGTCAGGTCGCGGTGGATGTCGAAGGAGTCGCCATTCGGATGCCTCCGGCCGTCACGATTGGCGGAGGCGACGATGAAGAGCATGACGCTGCCGGCCGGCACCAGTTGGTCGTGCACGACGACATCGCGGTTGACATACCGGGCCATCTGCTGGGCCGGCGGCTCGAACCGCAGGATCTCCTCGATGGCATTGGGGACGAGCGAGCGGTCGGCGGCCACTTGGCGGCGCTGGTCCGGATGCTCGGCCAGCACCTTGGTCATCCAGCCGATCAGCCGGTTGGTCGTCTCGTTGCCGGCACCGGAGATGACCTCGAGGTAGGTCAGCAGCTCCTGCCGGTCCAGCCGCCGGGTGGCGCCGGTCTCGTCGACGAACTCGACCTGCAGCAACTCGGTCATCAGGTCGTCGGACGGGTGCTCGATGCGGTAGTCGATGAAGTCGGCGAACACCGTGCCGGAGACGAACTCCTCACCGGTGCCGACCTGCATGGGCTGGCCGGCTTCGGTGCGCAGGTTGGCGTCGGCGTGGTCGCGGATGGCTTCCTGGGCGCTCTCGGGGATACCGAGCAGCATGCTGATCGTCTTCATCGGTACCTGGGCCCCGAGGGCGGCGATCACGTCGAATCCGCGGCTGCCGACGAGTGGGTCGAGGCAGTCGACGGTGAACTTCCGCACCTTGTCCTCGAGGGCGGCCACCCGCCGGGGGGTGAACACCCGCGACATCAGCCGCCGGTGGATGGTGTGCTCGGGCGGGTCCTCGAAGATGAACACGCCGGGCGGCATCTCGATGTTGGCCCGGATCAGCTCGAGGATGCCGCCCCGTCCGGATATGAACGTCTCCGGGTCGAGCAGGCCGCGCTCGACATCCTCGTAGCGGCTCACGGCGAAGAAGTCGTGCGGCTCGTTGTAGTAGAGCGGAGCTTCCTCGCGCAGCCGCCGGTACGTCGGGTACGGGTCGGCGGCGATGCCCACGTCGTAGGGGTCGTAATAGACCTCGCTGCGGTTGATGGTCGTCATACGGCCTCCCCAAGGCGTGCAGGTGGAATCCGGTGCCGGTCCCTCTTGACCGGAGAATTCATGTCAGTACTATGACATCAAAGTTCTCGTCGATCAACCGGAAGAGAGGGCCGTGGGGTGACCGATCTGGAAGCTACGAACTTCTTCAGCGATCGGGCCGTGCAGGACGATCCGTACGCGTACTACGACCGTCTGCGGTCGCTGGCGCCGGTGTGGCAGGAACCGCACTTCGGCGTGTACATGGTCACCGGCTACGAAGAGGCGAGGGCCGTCTACAACGACCCGGCCCACTTCTCGTCGTGCAACACGGTGAGCGGCCCGTTCAAGAAATTCCCGGAGCCGTTCGTCGGCGACGACGTAGATGCCCTCATCGCCCGCTACCGGGACGAACTGCCGTTCAGCGATCAGCTTCCTTCCTTCGACCCGCCGCGCCACACGGAGCACCGCCGGCTCCTGATGCGCCTCCTGACGCCGCAGCGGCTGCGGGCCAACGAGGAGTTCATGTGGCGGCTGGCCGACCGGCAGATGGACGAGTGGCTGGATACCGGGGCCTGCGAGTTCATCGCCGACTACGCAGCCCCGTTCACACTGCTGGTCATCGCCGACCTGGAGGGGGTGCCGGAGAGCGACCACGGGACATTCCGCGACCGGCTCACCCACCTGCCCGGCCAGCTCGAGCACAAGCCGCTCGAGTTCCTCTACGAGCAGTTCGCCGCCTACATCGAGGAACGGCGGGCCGAGCCGCGCGACGACATCATGACGGCCATGGCCACCGCCGCCTTCCCCGACGGGACGGTGCCGTCGGTCAGCGATGTCGCTTTACTGGCGGCCAACCTGTTCGCCGGCGGGCAGGAGACGACGGTGCGCCTGCTGTCTTTCGCCCTGCGCACGATCGCCGAGCGGCCGGACCTGCAGCAGGCGTTGCGCGACGACCGGGAGCTGATCCCCAACTTCGTGGAGGAGACGCTGCGCTTCGAGAGCCCCCTGCGGGGCCAGTTCCGGATGGCCCGCAAGACCACGACCGTCGCCGGCGTGGACATCCCGGCGGGCGCCACGATGCTGCTGCTTCCCGGCGCCGCCAACCGGGACCCGGCCACGTTCACCGACCCGGACACCTTCGACATGGAGCGACCCAACGCCAGGTACCACATCGCCTTCGGCCACGGCATCCACCACTGCGCCGGCGCCCACCTGGCCCGGGCCGAGGGCCGGGTCACGATCAATCGCCTCCTCGACCGCACTTCGGACATCTCCATCTCCGAGGACGCCCACGGACCGGCCGGCGACCGGCGCTACCGGTATCTGCCGACCTACTTCCTGCGCGGCCTGACCAACCTGAACCTGGAGTTCAAGCCGGCTTAGTGCCGGCCTGCAGCATCAACTTGGCCTGGGCCGGGGGGGCGCCTGCGGTCGTGCCGCCGTCGATGGGAATGAGAACGCCGGTGATCTGCGCCGACCGGTCGCTGGCCAGGTACACCACGGTGTCGGCCACGTCGGTCGCCGAGCCGCGCCGTTGCAGCGGCTGCGTGAAGCGGATCACGGCATCCATGTCATAGGTCGTCATGCCCGTCTGGATCTGACCGGGGGCGATGCAGTTGACCCGGATGCCGTACTGGGCCACGTCCACTGCGATGGACTTGGTGGCGTGGATCACCGCCGCCTTGGATGCCCGGTAGGGGAGCAGACCGGAACCCGCCTGTATGCCGGCGATCGAGGCGCAGTTGATGATCGACCCGCCCCCGTTGTCTTTCATGTGGCGAGCGGCGAACTGGCAGCCGAGCATGGCGCCGAGCACGTTGATCTGCATCACCCGCGCAAAGTCCTCCAGGTCGTCGTGCAGGAAGCGGGTCATGGAACTGGCCACGCCGGCGTTGTTGAACATGACGTGCAGGCCGCCGAAGCGCTCCACCGTGAAGTCGACCACCTCCTGCAGGGACACCCGGTCCCCGACATCGGTGCGCCGGAAATCGACAGCGTCGCCCAACTGGGCGGCCAGCGCACGGGCGGCATCGTCGTCGATGTCGGCGATCACCACCCTGGCCCCGGCCTCGACGAACCGCTCGACCGTCGCCCGGCCGATCCCACTGGCCCCGCCGGTGACGATGGCCACCTTTCCGGCCAGTTCGCCCGATGCTTCGACGTCGAAGGATGCTACGTTCATGGTCACTCCTAGTTGGCAAAAAGAGGGGGGATCAGATGGCTCGTGGGCTGCAGATTTTCAGAAGGTCAGCTGGGGTTGACCTGGACGATACGAAGATGATGGGCCGACCGGTGATGGAGCCGACGCCCAGCCGGGAGGTGTTCAAGGCCATCGGCGCCACCGCCGGCTACGTCATCAAGGTGCTCTTCGGCGACCCCGACACCCCGGGCATGAGCCTCATACGGCTGTGGTACGCACCCGACTACGCCCTGCCCCGTCACTCCCACGACGTCGACTGCCTGTACTACGTGATTTCCGGTGAGGCCCGCATGGGCAATCAGGTGATCCCGGCCGGCGACGGCTTCTTCGTGCCCGCCGGGGCGCCGTACGCCTACGCGGCCGGGCCGGACGGCGTCGAGGTGCTCGAGTTCCGGGGTGCCACCAGCTTCGGCATCAATGTCACCGAGAGCCTGGGCCGGTGGGACCAGCTGGCCGATCTGGCCCGCACCCACAAGGACGACTGGATCGAGCAGACGGCCGAGTTCGTCGCTCAGTAGCGGTCCTGCGGCCGGCACCGGTGGTCGGTGAGGGGTGAGGAGGCTCACGGGCCGGTGAGGTCGGTGGCCGCGGTGGTGCCGGCGATGTGGCCCCACACCAGGGCCATGCCGATGGTCGTGCCGCCCCCGAAGTAGGCCGGCCCGGCCGGGCTGGCGATGGCGTTGCCGGCGCCGTACAGCCCGGGGATGGCCCGGCCCCGGACGTGCTGGATACGGCCCGACCGGTCGATGCGGGGACCGCCGCTGGTACCCACGCAGCCCAGGTACACGGGACAGGCGTAGAACGGTCCCTGCTCGATCGTCCCCAGGTTGGGATGGGCGGCGCCGGCATCGCCGTGGAAACGGTCATAGAAACTGTCACCTCGCCCGTAGTCCAGGTCCCGCCCCCCGGAGACGAACCGGTTCCACCGGGCCACGGTGTCCTCCAGACCGGCCGGGTCGATGCCGACCAGCCCGGCCAGCTCGACCAGCGAGTCGCTGCGCCGCAGCCACTCCGGATCGGTGCCGCCCGGGCGGGCGCTGATCACCGGGTACCGGGACCGGTACTGGTGATCGAAGATCACCCAGCACGGCAGGTGACGGGGTCGGCCCTCGTTGGCGTCGAAGGCGAAGAACGCCTTCTGCATGTCGTTGTAGTTGGCCGCCTCGTTGACGAAGCGGTGGCCGAACCGGTCGACAATGATCGTGTGGGGGGCGGTGCGCTCGACGGCGACGAACCGGGACAGCTGGCGGCCCTCGTACTCATCGCCGGGGACGGCGCCGGCCGGGTACCACCAGGCCTCGTTCATGTTGGCCAGGTCGGCGCCCAGTTCCATGGCCATCAGGAGGGCGTCGCCCTCGTTGACCGGCGGGCTGGTGGGGTGGGTGAGGGGGCCGGGCAGGTAGCGACTGACCAGATCGGCGTTCCATTCGTAGCCGCCCGACGCCAGTACCACCGCCCGGGCCGCCATCTCCTCCCGCCGCCCGTCGCGCTCGACGACCACACCGGTCACTGCCCCCCCTGCAGTCCGCAGCTCCACCGCCCGGGTACTGAGGACCGGCTCGATCCTCCGGGACAGGCAACCGTCCAGCAGGCCGGCGATCAGGGCCTGGCCGCACGCCACCTGGTGGGCCTGCACCCGCCTCTTGATCTCGGCGCCGTCGTAGCGCTCCGGTGTGTAGGAGGGGGTCCAATCGACGGTCGACTCCTGCAGCGTGAGGGGCAGGCCGAGCACCGGGGCCCGGCGCAGGCGAGAGGCCCAGTCGCCCAACACCGTCGTGTCGAACAGGTCGGGCTCGATCATGCGCCCGGTCGGGCGGGCCCCGTCCATCTCGGGGTGGTAGTCCGGCCATGCGATGGCCCGGAAGCGCAGCTTGGTGCGTCTCTCCAGCCCGGCCAGGATCTCGGGCCCCTCGTCGACATAGCGCTGCAGATGCTCGGCTGAGGCCCGGTCCCGTGAGAGGGCGGTCATGTAGGCGAGCGCGTCCTGGCGGGAGTCGTCGGCCCCGGTCACGTGGTTGGCCGGCATCCACACCCCGCCGCCGGAGACCGCCGTGGTCCCGCCGATGCTGTCCGAGCGTTCGAGCACGGCCACGGAGGCGCCCGCGTCGTGGGCGGCCAGCGCCGCCGACAGGGCGGCCGCCCCGCTGCCGATCACCACGACCTCGGCATCCGGCCGGCCGGATGACATGGTCAACGAACCGGCCGGACCCGCCCACCGGCCGGCTCCGGGGCGCGACGGGGGCGGCTCATACCGGCCGGGCCAGGTAGCGGTCGATCTCCCGGTGGAGGTTGGCGATGCCCACCTCGTAGACGTGCGAGATGCGGGTCGATCCGAAGGTGCGGTTGTGGACGCCCTTCTGCTGGCGGGTGATGTTGTCGAAGTCCTGCAACGGGATCTCCGGCCAGTGGCGATCGTCGTCGGGCGCGTACGGGCCCTCCATCGCCGGGCGCGGGCGCGCCGCGCCGGGCTCGGGGATGCTGATCGACCACAGTTCGAGCAGGGTCTTCTCCGGTTCGCCGGCGACCGGCCGGAAGCGGTAGGTGAGGGCGTTGCCGTACTGCGGCAGCACGAAGTAGTTGGGGAACACGAAGAACACGCCGCCCCACCTGATCAACTCCGAACCCCGCAACCGGGGCAGCGGGATACCTTTGGCGTCGGCGTGTTCGTAGAGGGCCTTGACCAACTCGGACCCGAGCGACGCATCCTCGGCCACCTCCCGGTCGCGCAGGGTCTCGATCACCTCCAGGTCGCGGGGCAGGGTCATCGCCTCCAGGCCGTCGCCGAGCAGCCGGCTGGAGTCGATCAGCGCCTCGACCTCCCGCAGGTAGTCGACCCGTCGCCGGTGGGTCCGCTGGGCGCCCGGCTTGCTGATGTAGTGGGAGTGGCCGCGGTCGTGGACGGTGTAGCCCAGGGCGTTCGGGTCGTAGCCCTCGCCCAGGCCCTGGGTGAGCTGCGGGTGGCTGGCCATGACGTGGTAGCCCTCGATGAACGCCTCCATGGCCAGCTTCCAATTCGCGTCGAGGATGGTGCCCTTCCACCACACGGTCTGCATGAGATCGACCCCGAGCGGGTCGAGGAGGGACGGCATCGGGTCGATGGACTCGAGCAGCGGGGCGGCGTCGGGGTCCAGGTTGATCCAGACACAGGCGCCCCACGTGTCCACCTGCACCTGGGGCAGGCACAGCTTGGGCGAACCCTGAAGCTCGGCCGCGAATCCCTCGTCGCCGTAGACGAACGAGTTGGTCCCGTCCAGGTTCCACCGCCAGCCATGGAACGGGCAGGCGATCTGACCCCCCGCGAAATGTCCGGCACCCACCGCCAACTGCGTCCCGCGATGCCGGCACACGTTCTGGTAGGCCCGGATGGTGCCGGCGTCGACCCGCACCACCATCACCGACTGATCGCCGATGGTGTACTCGGAGAAGTCGCCCGGGTCCGGTATCTCCTCGAGCCGGCAGGCCATCTGCCAGGTCCGCGACCACATCCGCTCGGCCTCCAGCTGGGCGAAGCCGCGGTCGTAGTAGCGGGGGGCGGGAACGGCGGTATCGCCGGTCATGGCGAACGGGACGTCGCAGCTGGTCACGTCTCCTCCAGAGCTCTCATCGCCCGGCCGGTTCCCGGCCGATGACTCCCTCGGATGTGAGGGTACTGATCTCATCCTCGCTCAAACCCAGTGACGCCAGGATCTCGGCGTTGTGTTCACCGAGCATCGGAGCCGGCCGGGTGTGGAGCGGCCCGGGGCGGCCCGAGAGCCGGAACGGGGCGGTCGCGTAGCGGGCCGCTCCGAGCGCCGGGTGCTCGACCGTCTCGAAATGGCGGCGCCACTCGAACTGGGCCAGGTCGCCGACCCGGTGCGGCTGCACCACCGGGGCCACCGGGACACCGGCCGGCCACAGCAGTTCCACGATCTCGTCCGCCTTGCGGCCGGCGCACCAGTCGGCCAGGTGCCGGTCGATCAGGTCCTGGTGGTCCCGACGGCCGGCCGGATGGACGAACCGGGGATCGGGATCCCACCCCAGCGCGCCGAGCAGGCTCTCCCACTGCTCGTCGGTCTCGATCGAGATGGCGACCCACGAGTCGTCGCCGCCGTACTCGTCGACGTCAGCCGTCCGGTACAGGTTCTGCGGCGCCGCGGTCAGGCTCCGGTTGCCGGTCCGCTCCATCAGCCGGCCGGTGGCGGAGTACTCGATGACCTGCTCGGCGGTGACGTTGACGGCGGCGTCGACCATGGCCGCCTCCACCATCACGCCCTCGCCCGTGCGGCGCCGGTGCTGCAGGGCGAGCAGGAGCCCGGCCAGGGCGTGGACACCGGCGTTGGGGTCGCCCACGCAGTACGGCTCCAGCGGCTTCTGGTCGGGGTGGCCGGTCATCCACGTCAGCCCGGAGGCGTCCTCGATGGTGTAGGCGAACGCGGCGTTGTCCCGCCACGGCCCGTCCAGCCCGAATCCGGGCATGCGGACCAGGATGATGTCGGGCCGGATCCTCCGCAGTTGGTCAAAGGACAGGCCGGACTGCTCCAACACCCTTGGTGTGTAGTTCTCGACGATGACATCGGTCGTGGCGATCAGACGGTGCAGGACGGCCCGGCCCGGCTCCGACTGGATGTCGAGGGTCAGGCTGCGCTTGTTGGCGTTGAGGGCGGCGAATATGGGCGACCGCTCCCACCACTGCTCCTCGGACATCGGCGCGCCGAGCATGCGGGTGCCGTCCAGGTGGCGGGTCGACTCCAGGTGGATCACGTCGGCCCCCATCAGGGCCAGGGGGAACGTGCAGGAGGGACCGGCCCAGAACGCGGTCATGTCGAGCACCCGCAGCCCGGCGATCAGGTCGGCGCCCGGCCCTTCTGACTCAGGGTCGCGGCCCGCACTCCCGTCACGACGGCCCAGCTCGGCCGCCCTGTCGGCCCCGTCCCCGGCCACCTCGTACAGGGAGTCCTGGCCCAGACGGGGCGACGGTCCGGGCGGCCGGAGGCGGGCCGGAGTCAGCCGGTAGGGCGGCCCGGGCTGCACCACCCCGTCGCGCCTGACGAACGTGCCCCGGGCCCGGAAATGTTCGAAAGCGGGCAGAGTGGCGCCGTTGGCCACTGGGGCGTGGGGCAGCCGGAAGGCGGAGGCCAGGTCGGTGATCTCGTCCACAGTGTGGCCGGCGAACCACTCGTCGATGACCGGCGCCAGGCGCACCCGGTTCCGGAACAGAGACTTGTCCTCGTGCCACTCTGGATGGCCGACCATGACGGCGAAGTCCAGCCACTGCTGCCCGGTGCCCACCCCCACGGCGATCATGCCGTCCTTGGCCGCGCCGACGCCCGGCGTGATGATGGCCCGGCCCTTCCGGAACGGGCGACCCAGGGCGTCGAAATAGCTCACCGGGCAGTAGGTCAGGCTGGCCGAAAGTGTCTCCAGCACTGACACGTCGGCGATCTGGCCACCAGGCCCGCAGGAGCGGGACAGGAGGGTGGCGACGGCGGCGTGGGCGCCGGCCTGCCAATAGCCGATACGGCCGCCAACGGCGACGGGTGCCCGTCCGAGCGATCCGCGACCCAACCCGACGATGCCGCCCGACCAGGCCTGCAACGTGAACTCGGTGGCCGGCCGCCCGGCCCACGGGCCGTCCAACCCGAAGTCGGTGATGGCGGTGATCGTCAGGTGCGGGTGCCGGCGCAGCAGGGCGGCCGGTCGCAGAGCCTCGAGTTCGGCCACCGCGCTGCCGGGCGACCAGATCACCACGTGCGCCTGCCGGAGCACACCCTCGAGGGCATCCGTGTCCTCCGGGCCGACCACGACGCTGCGCTTGGACGCGGCCAGGAACCGGAACAGGGCGCCGTCGTCGCCGTCGGGCAGTGGGCCCGATGCCGTCCATCGGCGCAGGTCATCGCCGGCCCGGTCCTCGACCTTGATCACCTGTGCTCCGCCGTCGGCCAGGATCCTGCTGCAATAGCCGCCCGGGATCCCGGACGAGAGATCGACTACCAGCCAGTCACTGAGCGGTTCATTCAACGTCGCCGCGTCCGGACTTGCTCAATCGGAAATCGGGGGGGAAGAGGTGGTCGTTTCCTTTGACCGCATTGTTCAGACCACCGCCGTACACCTCATCACCCAGCATCAGGTCGTCGGCGTCTGGGCGCACCCGGCCGCCCATCCCCTCGAGGAAGGAGCTGAGCAGGCTGCCCAGGTACTCGCCCTGGTACTGCTTCATCATCTGGAAGAAGGTCTTCTGCATCACGACCGCGTCGGTCGGGCGGGACCGGCTGCAGGCACTGGCGTACTTGGCCACCTCGGCCTCGAGCTCGTCGCGGGGCACGACGCTGTTGACGAAACTGCAGTCGTACATCTCCTTGGCCGAGAACGGGCGGCCGGTGAAGACCATCTCCTGGAACTTGCGGATGCCCATGGTCATGGCCCACGACCACATGCGGGGTCCCCAGCCGACGTAGCGGAAGGCGGGGTGGCCGAAGAGGGCGTCGTCGGAGGAGATGACCAGGTCGGCGTCGGCCGCCTGGTAGAAGTGCCAGCCGTAGCAGTAGCCCTTGACCTCGACGATGCTGATCTTCTTGAAGTCCTGGAGCGAGCGGCATCCGGCGCGCGGATCGGCGTACCACTGGCCCAGGCTGGCGCCGGCCCGGTAGGAGCGGGGCGGCGGGTAGGTCACGTCGGCACCGTTCAGCTGAAGCTCTTCCCGCAGGGCGGCTTCCGGTGACTCGGCCATGAGCGCAGCCAGTTCGGGCAGGTCGGCGCCGGTACCGAAGTCGTTGCCGGCGCCCCGGACGACGAGGACCTTCACGTCGTCGTCGATGTTGGCCTGGTCGAGCAGGCGGGCGTAGCGGAGCCGCATGCCGATGGTGGGCGCATTGAGCTGCTCCGGCCGGTTCAGCGTGATCGTGGCGATCTTGGTCTTCGGGTCCTTGTCGTAGAGGAGGACCTCACTGGTGTCGTCGCTCATTGCTCCTGCTTCCAATAGGGACTGGTGGTGAGCAGCTCGGGCCCGTCGGTCGTGATCAGCACCGAGTCCTTGCGGATCACAGTCCCGACGTGGGCGGTGACGGCGAGGACCATGCCCGGGACCAGATGCTCCTGGCCGGCGGTGTGGGCCAGGTCGGCGGTGACCACCGGCCGGTCGAAACCGAGTCCCAGGCCGGTGACGATCGGTCGTTGCGGCAGATCGACGCCCTCGGCCCGGTAGGCGGCGATGTAGTCGGCACACGATGCTCCCGCCGTGCTCGCCTTCAGCAGCCGGGCCCACAGTTGCTCGGCCCGGGCGTACTGGTCGGCCACAGCCGGCGTGACGGCCTGATCGGAGGCCGGCCACGTGCGGGCCACCTCCCCGGTGTAGCCGGCGGCCACTACCGCACCGTCGATGGTGACCAGGTCGGTGGCCCGGACGGTGCGGTCGGCGCGGTCTTCGCGGTCGGCGGCCGTCGTGATGGCCGCTACCCGCTGGGTGGCCGGGGTGGTGACCCCCTGGCCGGCCATCGACGCCATGAACACGCCGGCCAGTTGTCGCTCGGTGACGCCCGGCTGCAACCGGGACCGGGTCTCTTCGGCGGCCCGCTCGGCCACCTCGATGGCCAGGCGGATGACCCCGATCTCCTCGGGTGTCTTGACCCGGCGGGCCGCTTCGAGGGCCGGTTCGGCGTCGACGAACTCGGCGTTCGGGAACAGCTTCGGCAGGATCTGGGCGAAGCGGGGGGTCAACGAGTCGGTACCGATGCGAGCGGCGCCCGCCAGTCCCTCGATCTGGCCCAGCCAGGCGAACAGGTTGCCCGGGTTCCACGTGATGCCGAACAGGTTCTGGTGCGGGATCTCATCGGGGATCCCCTCATCCCAGGTACTGACCAGGTGGATGGCCGCCGTTTCTCTGATCACCACACAGCCGGGACCATAGGGGCGGGTGCCCGCCGTCCACAGCCGCTGGGCGCCGGCCAGGTAACGGGCGTTGGCTTCCCGCCCGAGCAGGAGGGCGTCGATGCCGTGGGCCTCCATCTGGGCCAGAGCCCGCTGCCGGCGGGCCTGCCGGAGGGCGGCCTCGTCGGCCAGGACCTCAGTCGCCATAGGGGTCGTACGGGTAGTCGGTGAGCGAGATGTAGCCGTCGTCGGTCACCACGATGACCTCCTCGGACCGGTAGCCGGCGGCCCCGTCATCCCAGATCAGTGGCTCGAGGACGACCACCATGCCGGGCATCAGCGTCTGGCGGCGGTCGTAGGAATCGCCCAGGTCGGTGCCGATGAACGGCGACTCGGCGCTCTCGATGCCGAGCCCGTGGCCCAGGTAGAAGTGGTGCATCCACGGCTTCCGCCCGTCACACGCGTCGAGGGCGGCCCTGGTCAGGTCGCTGCCGGTGGCCCCGGCCCTGGTCACGGCCAGCACGGCGTCGATGATCCTCCGCCAGCCCTGGTACTGGACCTTCTGGCGGGCGGTCGGTTCGGCCCCGACCAGCCAGGTGCGCCCGAAGTCGGAGGCGAAGCCGGCATAGCTGATGCCGGTATCGACCCAGAGGACGTCACCCTTCTCCAACTCCCGCTCGGTGCTGAGCAGCGGGCAGGCGATGTCGCCGTGGGTCGTCCAGGGGCCGGCGGCCAGCTCCTTCGGCATGACCTGCCAGATGGGATCGAGGATGTTGGCGTCGGCCCCCAGATCGAAGGCGGCCTGCAGGAAGGTGGCGGTCAGGTCGGTCTGGCGCACACCGGGGGCCAGGGCGGCCTGCACCGGGGCGATGGCCTTCTCCGTGATCTCGAGCGCCTGGCGCATGAAACCCAGCTCGTCGGGTGTCTTGATCAGTTTGGCCGGGCCGACGACCTCGTCGGCGCTCACCGGTTCGGAGCCGGGGAAGAACAGCTCCAGGGTGCGCTGCATCGAGCCGGGGAGTTCATCGACGGCCAGCCGGCCTTCGTCGGGCAGCAGCTCGGACAGGATGCGCCCGAAGTGCTGGGCGCCTTCGTCGAACTCGACGAACACCGGGCCGTGGACATGGTCGGCCGGCAGATCGACGTCGATGTCGGCGTCGGCGCAGAACAGGTGGGGCGGCGTGTCCTCGGCGGTGAAGACGGCCACCGGACGGTCGACATTGGCCCGCCCCGGGTCGGCCAGCGGCCAGGTCGCGCCGGTGGCGTAGGCGACATTGCTGTTGCCCAGCAGAATCATGGCGTCCACGCCCTGCTCGGCCATCACGGATCGCAAACGGGCCCACCGATCGCGTTGCATCCGGGTCCGGTCGGGGGCGGTCGGAACCTCGACGGTGGCGATACTCAATGCGCGACCCCCAGGTAGTCGAGCACATTGGTGCTCACCACCCGGATGGCGTCGGTCGGGCCGACGGCATCGACCACGGCCAGCAACGATTTCTCCGAGTACCCGAAGGTGCTCTCGTTGTGCGGGAAGTCCGACGACCACATCACCCGGTCGATACCTATGCGGTCGATCAGATCCAGACCCAAGGGATCGATCATGAACGCCGAGTACATGTGGTTCTTCCAGTACCACTCCGCTTCGTGGGCCGGTTCGGCGTCGAGCATGTGCTGGAACGAGGCGGCCATGTGCTGGGTGTCCTGGATGGCGGAGACGACCCAGTTGATCCCGCCCTCGAACCAACCGATCTTCAGCTTCGGGTGCCGGTCGAGCAGGCCGCCACAGGCGTACCGGGCGAACATCTCCCGAAACGGGGCCGAGTTGTGGACCATGCTGACGGCGTAGTTGTTGAAGGCGCACGGCGCCGACAACGGCGCCTCGCCGATGTGGTGCGACACCGGCACGCCCGACTCCTCGACCGCCTCCCAGAAGGGGGTCATGGCGTCGCTGTTGTAGTCGATCGGCTTGCCATCGGCACCCGCGCCCGGCTTCAGCGGCAGCCAGAACGTCTTCACCCCTAAGGCCTTCAGCTCGGTCAGTGTCCGTTCCGCCCCTGCGGCATCCCACCAGTTGATCAGGCCGACCCCGAAGAAGCGGCCGCCTGACCGTTCCTGCAGTTCCGCCAGGTACTCGTTGTAGATGCGGAAGCAGAGCTCGCGGATCTCCTTGTCCGGGTAGCCCATCAGGGCGAGCAGGGCGTTGGGGAAGGCCAGTTCCCTCATGACCCCGTCGGCCTCCAACTGGTCCAGCCGGGTCTCGAGGTCACGGGTGCTGGACCCGGGCAGCGGGTCGTACTGCATCAGCACATTGGTGAACTCGGGCGGCAAAAACGCCTTCTCGCCCGAGCCGATGGTCCAGGCGTCCCCGCGGTAGAAGATGCGCGGCACCTGCTCCTTCAGCGCCTCGGGGGCGCGTTCGAAGAAGATGTCCTCGGCCAGCGAGATGTGGTTGTCGGCCGAGAAGACCGATGTCCCGGCCGGCAGCCCGGTGGCATCGGCGTCAGCGTGACCACGGCGGTCCTTGGGCGGCCCGAGACCCTCCGGCGGATACATCTGAAGTGTTCGAGACATAGCCATTCCTCCCCTCGGCGGCATCTCTGCTTCTAGGATTACTTTGACGTCGTAACGTTGTCAAGGTCGGTGTTCGGCTGATCGGAGAGCGGGTGGGTGATGGGTGACGCAGTCGACGGGACCGTGACGATCCCAGTTACGACCATCGCCGGCAACCGGTTTCGTAATATCGTGCCCTGATGCGGTCATCGCGGAGTCTCTCGTTCGATCCGGTCGGGGCCGCACGCGATGTGTGGCGGTCCAAGGGATGGGAGGACGCAGCCACCGGGATGGCGACGGTCACCTCGATCATGCGGGCCCACCAGTTGTTCCTGGGTCAGGCCAACGACGTGCTGAAGCCGTTCGATCTCACCTTCGCCCGTTACGAGGTGCTGGCCTGGTTGGCGTGGAACGCCGAGTGCGGCTCGCTCTCGTTGTCGCAGATCGGGGAGCGGCTGCAGGTGACACCGGCGACCGTGACCAGTGCCATCGACCGGCTCGAGGCCGACGACCTGGTGCGGCGGGTGCAGAACCCGAACGACGCCCGCAGCACGCTGGCCGAGATCACGACCAGGGGACGCAAGACCGTTACCGCAGCCACCGCCCAGCTGAACGGCAAGGTGTTCGAACGGATCCAACTGACCCAGGGCGAGATGGAGACCCTCGTGGGCCTGCTCCTCCGGGTACGCGTCGAAGCGGGTGACTTCTCCGTGCGTGATCCTGGCTGGTCAGCCGGCGCCGGCGGAAGCTGACCTGATCAGCCGGCGGCGGTCCGGAACCGGCGCACGGCGACGCCGCACCAGATGAACTCGACCACGCCGAACGGCCACGCTCCGGACAGGAACCCGTAGGCGCTGGAAAGCAGGCAGCCCACCGCGAAGGCGACGATGAACCTCCGGTCTCGGTACTCGAGCGCGTACATGGTCATCATGAAGGTGACGGCACAGACGCCGTAGATGGTGACGGCAGGCATGGTCGATCCCCATTCTGCCGGGGTGATCACCGGAGCCGGACGGGAGGGGCTGCGAGCCCGTCCTTTGACCGTCACATGCGACGTAGCCTGACCTCATGACCAGAGCTGGGACGATCCGCCTCGGGAGCTTCGAAGTCGACCGCATGGGCTACGGCGCCATGCAGCTACCCGGTCCCGGCGTGTTCGGGCCGCCCAAGGATCACGACAAGGCGGTGGCCGTACTGCGGCGGGTCGCCGAGCTGGGCGTGGACCACATCGATACGTCGCAGTTCTACGGGCCGAAGGTGGCCAACGAGCTGATCCGCGAGGTTCTGCATCCGTATCCGCCCGGCCTGGCTCTGGTCAGCAAGGTGGGCGCTCGCCGCGACGAAACGGGCGCCTGGCTGCCGGCCCAGAAACCGGATGATTTGAAGGCCGGCGTCGACGAGAACCTGGCCACGCTGCAGACCGATCGTCTGGCGGCGGTCAATCTGCGCCGCCACGACGATGGCGAGACCTCGATCGACGAGCAACTGACGGCGATGATCGAGATGCGCGACCGGGGCCTGATCGGCGGTATCGGCCTGAGCAACGTGAGCCTCGAGGAGCTGGACCGGTGCCTGGGCCGGACCGAGATCGTCTGCGTCCAGAACGCCTACAGCCTGGCCGACCGCACGTCGGAGCCGTTGCTGCAACGCTGCGAGGAGCGGGGTATCGCCTTCGTCCCGTTCTTCCCGTTGGGCTCGGCGTTCGCCGCCGACAACCCCGTCCTCGGCCATCCCGGTGTGGTCAAAGGAGCGGCCCGTCTCAACGCCACCCCCGCCCAGGTGGCGCTGGCCTGGCTCCTCGACCATTCACCGGCGATCGCCCTCATCCCTGGGACCTCGTCGGTCGAGCACCTGGACGAGAACCACGCCGCCGCCGACCTCGAGCTCGACGATCAGGCGCGGTCAGAGATCGGTTGAGGGGCGGGCGCCTCCGCATGGGTACGGCATCCCACCCAGGCGCTAGGTAGGAATCGGCCATGGAACGCGACCTGGGCTCCGGCCTGCTGGTGATCGACGGGTTGGGTTGGCGGGCGGTTGCCGGTATGTTCGACCGTGAGCGGCTACTGACCGGTGTCGAGTCCGTCCCGTAGTATCCACGTGATCGCCTCGTGGTCGTCTCGTAAGTCGCCTCGTGGAAGGAGAAGCCGTTGCCCGGCACCCTGCAGTTGACCCGTGGGACATCGTTCGCCTTCGAGTTGCGGAGGGGGACCTTCGATGTCGTACTGGACGGGACCGAGGTCGCCCAGATAGACAACGGCGGCCGGCTCGAGAAGACCGTCGAACCGGGGCCGCACACATTGGAAATTCGTCGAGGTCGCTACTCGAGTCGACCCCATGACTTCGAATGTCGTGACGAGGAGGTCGTCAGCTTCCGGTGCCACGGCGCCGCCATCTGGCCCCGGTACGTCGTATCCCTGGCCAAACCGGACCTGGCCATATCGCTGCGGCGCGAGTAGGACTCAGCCCGACACCGACGTCCACCGAGGAGTAAGAATCGCCGGGTGATCACGCGCCTGTCCGGTTATCTGGCTGTGAGCGAGAGCCCGGCCCCGACCGCCACCGTCCAGCTGCATACCGACGGCTACACCCTCCTGGAAGGGGTTCTGGACGAGTCGCAACTGGAGGACCTGCGAACCGACGTCGAGCGGGTGTTCGACGAGTACCCACCGGATGAGCGGGGCCGTGAGGCACCCGAGGAACACTGGGCCCCATTCCGCTACGAGATGCTCAACCGCAGCGGCGCCGTCCAGGACGCCATCGCCCACCCCACGATCCTCGAGACCATCGAGCCGTTGCTCGGCGAGGACTGCCATGTGATTGCCAACACGGCGTGGTGGCAGCCGCCCGGCAACAACGAGCACGGTGGCCGGTACTGGCACATCGATAGCGGTCCGCACGTACCGCGACCACCCGGAATCCCGTGGGACGACCGTATTCCTTATCCGGTCTTCGCCGTGGCCGCCCACCTCTTCCTGCAGGACTGCCCACTCGCCGCCGGCCCGACCGGGGTGATCCCGGGCAGCCACAAGTCGGGGCAGTCGCCGCCGGCCGGTCACGCCGAGGACGACGATCTGGAGTGGGAGGGCCGGGGCGCCGTGGCCCTGGCCGCTCGGGTCGGTGATGTGGCACTCTTCGTGTCAGATGTGTGGCACCGCCGCCTGGCGCCGGGTCCGGACAATCTCGGACGGATGTTCGTCCAGTGCCACTACGGTCGGCGGGATCTGGCTCAGCGCATCAAAACCACGCGGGATGTGAACCACCTGTCGCCGGAGGCCATCGAACGGGCGACCACCCGGCGGGGCCGCCGGCTCGTCGGCCTGCACCCGCCCGGCTTCTACGACGGCTGAACCGGCCGGGCCGCCGGCTTCTACTACGGCTCAAGCGATCCGTACCGGCAGCGAGGCCGGGCTGCGCCCGAGTACGGTCCGCCATTCGACTCGGTCGGGGTCCGTGAGCAGCGTGACGTTCCGGGCGGCAAGGGTCTGAACCCCCTCGTGCAGGGTCATGCGGGCCAGGTTGGCACCGAGGCAGTAGTGGGGCCCGCTGCCGAACGACAGCAAAGGGGGAGTGCGGTCCGACGCGAAGCGGTCGACGATGAAGGTGTCGGCGTGCTCGTACACGTCGGGATCGCGGTTGCCGGTGTAGACGGCCAGCAACAGCACCGTTCCGGCCGGGCGGGTGACGCCACCTACCTCGACCGGCTCGACCAGTTGCCTGGGAATGGCGGCGATGTTCGGCTCCACCCGCATGGTCTCCGCAACGGCGTGGCCGGGTGTCACCCGGCCGGCCCTGAGCTGCTTTAGGGCCGACGGATGGCGCAGCAGGGTGAGGAAGCTGCAACCCAACTGGCTACTGGTCGTATCGTGGCCGGCGACCAATAGGTTGGCCACCATCGTGACCACCTCTTCCCGGGTCAGGCTGTCGCCGTCATCCTCCGCCCCGAGCAGGCCGGTGATCAGATCGTCGGCCGGGGACGAGGACCGTGTCTCGGCCAGGTCTGAGACATAGCCGAGTAGTTCGCCCAGGGCCTTCTCGGCCGCGAGAATCTGCTCCGGTTCCATGAACGCGAACACCGGACTCAGGGCGTCGGCCCATGCGCCGAAGACAGTGGAATCCTCCTCGGGTACGCCCAACAGGCGGCAGATCACCCGGATCGGTACCAGTCGGAAGGCCTCGATGAGATCGCCGCCGCCGGCCTGGGTCAGATCGAGCATGGCCGACGCGACCAGTTCGCGGGCGTGGTCGCGCAACCGCTCCACCGAACGGGGCGTGAACGCCCGGCTCACCAGCCGGCGCAGCCGGGCGTGCGGATCGCCCTCGTTCGTGAACATCAACGACGAGTACCAATCGCGCAGCCCGCCCTCGATGCCCATCAGGTCGAAGAAGCTCAGCCCCACCCCGTGCGTGCGCCGGTCATGGGCCAGCCGGTCGATCTCGTGGTAGCGCAGGGCCAGGACGATTCCGGTCCCCGAGTCGACGACGGCCGGGTGGTCCCGAGCCAGCTCCACCAATCGGCCGGGAAAATCATCCGAGCCACCCAGCACGTCCACGATCAGATCTTCGGGCACCAATCGATTCTCTCCAGCCGGGCCTCGAAGCCCACGCAGTTCCAGATCATGCTGCCACAGTCCCCGCAGATCGGGCGGCTGGTGGCGGGGGGACGCAGCGATACGGTGCAGGCATGGTGCAGCGGGCCATCACCGGATACCACCAGGACGATGTCGCCGACTGGGTGGCGGAGTTGGCGTGCGGCCACAACCAGCACGTCCGTCACCGGCCCCCCTTCCAGGAATACCCATGGGTGACAACCGCCGAAGGCCGGACCGAGCGAGTGGGGCGGCCGCTGGACTGCCCACTGTGTGACCGGGCCGAGATGCCCGACGCCGTCCGACCGGTCCGAACGACCGACATCTGGGATCAGGACAGCCTGCCGGCCGGATTGCGGCGCGCCCACCGGGTGGCGGCGTCCACCTGGGGCCGCATCATCGTCCATGAGGGGGTCCTGCGGTTCGCGGCCGGTACCGACCCGCCCATCGAGGCCGATCTGGTGGCCGGCGCCAGCCAGCCGATTCCCCCGGAAGTGGAGCACCAGGTCACCCCATTGGGCGACGTACGGTTCCAGATCGAGTTCCTGAAGGTCGAACGTTGACCCCCGATCAGGTCGACGGCTGGCTGGCGGCGTACGCCCGGGCGTGGCGGGAGAAGGACGATATCGGGATCGTGCAACTGTTCACCGAGGATGCGCTCTACCGGTCGTCGCCCACGGCACCGGCCCATCGGGGACGTGACGGGATCGCCGCCTACTGGCGGCGGGCGACGCAGACCCAGAGCGATCTCGATCTGCGGTTCGGGCAACCCATCCAGGACGGGCACCGGGTGGCCGTCGAATGGTGGGCGGTCATGAAGGATCCGGACTGGCGGCCAGAAGCGGGCAGCCCGTGGGTGACGCTGCCCGGATGCCTGCTGCTCAGATTCTCAGACCTGCTCCTTTGTCAGGAGCTACGGGAGTACTACAACCCGCTGTTCGGAGAAGCGGCGCCGGCACCGGAAGGTTGGGGCGAGTGACAGGCGGCCCGGGCTAGACCCGCCGACCGAGGAAGTAGAGGAACTCGGACGTCGGTCATGGTCGGAGCGTAGGCCGTGGGGGTTGGGCATGTGGTGCGGCGCGTCGGATCGGTCCACAGTTGTCGGCGCTCCCTGCGTCTGGACGGCCAGAACGTCGAAAAGCGCGGCATCGCGGGCCAGACCGTTTCGGTCGTTTGGTGAGTGGCCCCAGAAAACGCGCTTTTCGACCATCTGGCGGTCCATCCGACCCGAGAGCTGGCAACTCTGGCCCGGCTGGGCGCGCGCGGTTCGGCACTGTCGGAGCTCACGGCCGGTCGGTCGGGGGCCGTTCCCGGTCCGAGGCGGGCTTCCGCAAGTGTTTTGAACATGTTCAAGAAATTGGTTGACGGAGGCGACCGCCGGGGTTACAACTCTGAATTGAACACGTTCAAAACTAAGGAGCGAGACAATGAACCTGGCCGTACTGACCTACCTCGTGTACCTGGGGATCGCCGTCCCCCTGACCGTATGGGTGGCGAGGGCCCTGCACCGGTACGGGGAGGTCTTCCTCGCCGACGTCTATGGCGGCGACACCAACCTGGCCCACGCCGTCAACCAACTACTCGTGATCGGCTTCTACCTGCTCAACCTGGGGTACGTGGCCCTGTTCATGACCTCGCACACGAAGGTGAGGGTGGGCCAGCAGGTGCTGGAACTGCTGTCGGTCAAGGTCGGCGCCGTCGCCATCGTGCTCGGCGTCATCCACCTGGGCAACCTGTGGGCGTTCAATGCCTTCCGCCGGCGGGCGGTGCTCCGGGCTCGTGCCCTGCCACCCATCTCGCCCAATCACTACACCCGGACGGAGCCTGTCCCGACCGTTCCGGCGCCTCCCGCGCCGGGCGCACCGCAGCACTTCGGGCGGTGATCCGTGCACCCCGCCACGAGTTTCGAGCTGGCATCGGCCCGGCTGGACGGTGACTGGTACGGGGCCCCGGGCTTGACCGTTCTCTATGACGAACGGTGCCCGCTGTGCCGGCGCCTACGTACCTGGTTGTCGACCCAGGCGACGCTGGTCCCGATCGAGTACCTGGCCTCCGGATCGTCGGACGCCGTCCGGAGGTATCCGGCCCTCGATCACCAGCGGACCGCCACCGTGCTCACGGTCATAGCGTCCGATGGCGCGGTGTACGAGTCCGAGCGGGCCTGGCTGGTCTGTGCCTGGGCGTTGCCGGCGTGGCAGCCAGCGGCCGAGCACTTCGGGACGAGAGGCCGCCTCCTGCTGGTGAAGGCAGCCGCCCGGCTGGTCGATCGGCACCGCCACGCAACTCTGCGCAGGCTCTATGGTCCGGAGTGTGACACCTGCCGGATCGGGCCGCCCCCGCCCTTCCGAGCCGGCCCGCCCCCGCCGTACTGGCCCGGGCCGCCGCCGCCCGACCGTGCCGGCGGATGACGCCCCGGCGGATGACGCGGCGGCGGCCGGGGAGGTGGAACTCGGGCCGAAAGCGTCCCGGACCCGGTCGGCCATTATCGACGCCGCCCTGCGGCTGTTCAGAGAACACGGCTTCGAGGCCACGACCATGCGGGCCATCGCCACCGAGGCCGGGGTGTCGGTGGGGAACGCCTACTACTACTTCGCGTCGAAGGAGCATCTGATCCAGGCGTTCTACGACCGCACCCAGGCGGATCACGCCCGCTCGGCGCAGCGGGTCCTCGACCGGGAGACCGACCTCGAGGCCCGCATGATCGGAGTCGTCGAGGCATGGGTGGAGGTGATGGAACCGTACCGGGCGTTCGCCGGCACGTTCTTCAAGAATGCGGCCGAGCCCACCAGCCCACTCAGCCCGTTCAGTCCGGAATCGACCCCGGCCCGGGAGACTTCGATCGACCTGTGGCGGCAGGTGGTACAGGGGTCGGACGCCCGCATCCCGAAGGTCCTGCGTGCGGAGCTGCCGGAACTGCTCTGGCTGTATTTCATGGGCGTCGTCCTGTACTGGGTCCATGACCCGACTCCCGGTGCGGCCCGGACCCGGCTCCTGGCCGGACGCACGGTACCGATGGTCGTACGCACGATCGGTCTGGCTCGCCTGCCGGTGTTGAGGAGCACGCTCGCCGACCTGCTCGCCCTGATCCAGGACCTGAAGGGTATTTCCGCCTGATCCGGGCCTGACCGGCCCTGTCCGGCTGGGGATAGTGAGGGGTCGGGCGCCCGGCCGGCGGTGGAAGCGCGTCAGATCGGTCCACAGTCGTCGGCGCTCCCTGCGTCTGGACGGCCAGAACGTCGAAAAGCGCGGTATCCCGGGCCATTCAATTTCGTTCGTTTGGTGAGTGGCCCGTGAAAACGCGCTTTTCGACCATCTGGCGGTCCACATGGCCGTCCCGCCTGCAACTGTGGACCGGATCAGCGCGCATGGGAGGCGTCCACCTCGCCCATGGGTCGGCCAGCGGCCAGCGCCGGCCCGCCGACCACCGGCCCGCCGACCACCGGCCCGCCGGCCAGCGCGACGCAGCGTCAGAGCCGGTCGGCGACGTACAGCAGTCCCAGGTAGGTCTTGCGCACAGTCCCTCCCGGGCGGGCCTCGATGCGCCGGCGGATGCGGTCGGTCAGTCGGGTCTTGATGTCGTCGTCGAAGGCGATGTGGTTGGAGTACGTGCCCAGCACGTCGATGTACCGGTCGGCGGCGTAGACCACGTCCCACAGGTAGTGGCGGATGCGGACGTGGCCGTAGCGGCCGCTGCCGCCGAGCTCGGCGAGGAGGACCCCGTCGCTGAGTTCGCCGATCTCCTCCGGCGGCCTCGGTCCCCCGGCGATCGTCAACGGGTCGTCGGGGACGACCGCTTCGTAGTCCTCCTGGACGTCGGTGAAGAACCGGTCACCGTCGGCCGGCTGGACGTGGGCGGTGGAGAAGATGATGAGTTGACCATGGTCGGCCAGGAGATCAGCCGTCCGCTGGTACCGGGCCTCCTGCGACAGCCAGTGGAAGGCACTGAACGATGCGATCGCATCGAAGCCGGCACGGCCGGGCGTCCATGTCTCGAAGTCGGCGTTGATCACTTCGACGTCGGCCCGGTGGGCCAGCTTCCGGCGGGCGTAGGCCGCTGTGGTCGCCCCCAACTCGACGCACGTCACCCGCCAACCCCGCTCGGCCATGGGAATGGTGGCCTGTCCGGTACCGCACCCGATCTCGGCCACCCGGGCCCCGGCCGGCAGACCGGTCAGGTCGTCCAGGTCGTCGAACACCGCAGCCGGGTAGGTCGGCCGGGCCCGGTCGTACAGATCGGGGACCTGGTCGAAAGTGGTGCGGAGGTCGACCGGTGTTTCCTTTGACATGGGTTCGATGATGGCGCACAGGTGCCCGGCCGGCGATCCATCGCCGTGGTAGATGTTTGCGGGTGCCGACGGCGACCGAGTCATCCGAGTTCACGGCGGCGGCGGAACCGTTCCGTCGGGAACTGCTGGTCCACTGCTACCAGATGCTCGGCTCGGTGACCGATGCCCAGGACCTCGTGCAGGAGACCATGCTGCGGGCCTGGCGGGCGTTCGACCGCTTCGACCCGACCCGGGCGACCATGCGGACGTGGTTGCACCGGATCGCCACCAATGCCTGCCTGAACGCCATCCAGGGTCGGGCCCGGCGCCCCCTTCCGTCCGGAGTGGGCCCGGTCTTCGACGATCCGGAGGCCGCCTTCGCGCCGGGCTTCGAGGTGCCGTGGTTGCAACCGATGCCGGACCAGGTGCTGGCCCGTTTCGGTGACGACCCGGGTGAGCTGTCGGCGGAGAGAAGTGGGCTGCGGCTGGCCCTGGTGGCTGCTCTGCAGCTGCTTCCGGCCAAGCAGCGGGCGTCCATGATCCTGCGGGAGGCGCTCGGATTCTCGGCCGCCGAGGTGGCCGACACCCTGGACATGACCACGGCCGCGGTCAACAGCGCGCTGCAGAGGGCCCGGGCCACCGTCGTCGGTCTGGACTTCGATCAGATCAAGGAGCCGAACGCCGAGGAGAGGGTGGTGGTCGACCGATACATGGCCGCCTTCGAGAAGGCCGATGTCGACGGGCTGGCCCGTCTGCTGGCCGAAGAGGTCGTGCTCGAGATGCCGCCGATGTGGAACTGGTACGAGGGACGGGAGGCGTACGTCCGCTTCATGGCCCGCATCTTCACGATGCGCGACGACTGGCGGGGCCTGCCGATATGGGCCAACCGCCAGCCGGCGTTCGCCGCCTACGCCCGGGAGGGAGACCGGTTCGAGCTCCACACTCTCCAGGTCTTCACCGTCGGTGACGGCCTGGTCCGGCGCATGACGACGTGGCAGGACCGGGATGTATTCGCCCTGTTCGAGCTGCCGGAAATTCTTACCTGACGCCGATGAATCGGCGGTGGCCCACCGGTATGTAGCTGCAACCCGGTCGATCGGACCGGTGGCCAAAGGAGCAGCATGCACCGGACCATCGTCATCGCTTTCACCACCCTGGACGGGGTCGTCGAGGACCCCGACGGCACCGACGGGACCCCGAACGGCGGGTGGCTGTTCCGTTACGGCCCCGAAGCGGTGGCCGGCGACCAGTTCCGCCTCGGGGGCCTGTTCGATACCGGGACTCTCCTGCTCGGAGCCCGGACCTGGCGGCACTTCGCCCAGCTGTGGCCGACCCGGACCGACGAGTTCGCAGCCAACATGAACCGGGTGCCCAAGTTGGTCGCCACCAAGTCGATCACCGACCTCAGCGCCTGGGCCAACTCGTCGGCCATGACCGGGGACCTGGAGGAGGCGGTGGCCCAGCACAAGACCGATCGCGACGTCATGATCATGGGCAGCACCAGCCTGGTCCATACGCTGGCCGCCCAGGACCTGGTGGACGAATACCGGATCATGCAGTTCCCGGAGCTGGCCGGGCCGGGGACCAGGCTGTTCGGGGCCGGGACAGTGGCCGGTCGCTTCTCCCTGGTGACATCGGAGATGGCCGGACCCAACGTGTACATGCGCTACGTGCGGGCCGCCTGAACCGGCGACCGGCAACGACGAGCCGGCCGCGATAGGAGGGCACCAGACGGGTATGTGAGTAAGCGTGCCTGGCTGCACCGAGTCAATACGCGACCGATCGGCCGATTCTCCTGAGAGGTGTCGCCATGTCCACTGACCAATCCCCGAGGACCGTCGTTGTGACCGGTGCGTCGGCCGGAATCGGGCGGGCCGCCGCAGTGGCCTTCGGTCGCCGTGGCGACCGGGTCGCGTTACTGGCCCGTGGGGAGGGCGGCCTCGAAGCGGCCGCCGACCAGATCGTGCTGGCCGGCGGCCAGCCGCTGGTTTGCCCAGTCGACGTGGCCGACTTCGGCGCCGTCGACGCCGTGGCCGGCGAGGTGGAGGAGAAGCTCGGACCGATCGACGTCTGGGTGAACGTGGCGTTCACCTCCGTCTTCGCACCGTTCTGGGAGATAAAGCCGGATGAGTTCCGGCGGGTGACCGAAGTCGCCTATCTCGGCTACGTCCACGGCACCATGGCCGCGCTGTCCCGGATGCGGCCCCGCGACAGGGGAGTGATCGTCCAGGTCGGCTCCGCCCTCGGCGAGCGGAGCATCCCGCTCCAGTCCGCCTACTGTGGGGCCAAGCACGCCATCAACGGATTCACCTCCTCCCTGCGCTGCGAGCTTCTCCACGAGAAGAGCAACGTGAAGGTCACGGTGGTGCAGATGCCAGCGGTCAACACCCCGCAGTTCTCCTGGGTGCGGACCCGCCTGCCCCGTCACCCCCAACCGGTGCCTCCCATCTACCAGCCCGAAGTGGCGGCGGAAGGTGTGGTGTTCGCGGCCGACCATCCGGGAGCCCGCGAGTACTGGGTGGGCGCCAGCACGGTCGGCACCATCCTGGGCCAGCGGGCCATACCGGCGCTGTTGGACCGTTACCTGGCCCGGACCGGGTTCAAGTCACAGCAGACGTCCGACCAGGTGGCACCCGGCCGCCCGGACAACCTGTACGAACCGCTCGATCGGCCGACGGGTGACGATCCGGGCGCCCACGGCGAGTTCGACTCCAGGTCGAAGAGCTCCAGCGCCCAGCTGCGACTCTCCCACCGGGTGCGCCGCATCGTCCAGAAGCCGTACCGTTGACCAGCACTCCGCCGCCGTTCGCGCTGCGGGACTACGCCCTGCTCGCCGACGGTGAGAGGGGGGTGCTCATCGGGCCACGGGGTGAGATGGCGTGGATGTGTTTCCCGTCGTGGGACTCCTCGAGTGTCTTCTGCTCGCTCCTCGGAGGGTCCGGCCACTACCAGGTCGCCCCGACGTCCGAGCGATTCGTGTGGGGCGGCTACTACCAGGAGTCCACCCTCATCTGGAACAGCCGGTGGGTCACGACCGACGCGGTGATCGAGTGCCGGGAGGCGCTGGCCTTCCCCGGTGATCCGGACCAGGCGGTGATACTGCGGCGGATCAAGGCGGTCCACGGACGGGCCGACGTGATGGCCCGTCTCGATGTGTGCGCCGAGTTCGGTCTCCGGCCGATGGACGACATACGCCGGCACGGAACGGTGTGGACGGCGAGGAGCGGGCCGGTGTACCTGCGCTGGCGCCCGGGGCCGGGTGTGCGCCGGGGCCGCAACGGCGAGTTGACCCTGCATCTGGATCTCGAGGAGGGCGACCAGTGGGATCTGATCCTGGAGATGTCGACCCGGCCCCTGGATCCCGACACCGTGCTGACGCCGGAGGAACTGTGGTCGGCGACGGAGGAGACCTGGCGGCAGCAGGTACCGGTCATGGACGTCATGCCCTGTCGGCGCGACGCCAGCCATGCCTACGCCGTCCTGCGCGGTTTGACCACGTCGAGCGGTGCCATGGTCGCGGCGGCCACGATGTCCCTCCCGGAACGGGCCGAGGCGGGGCGCAACTACGACTATCGCTACGCCTGGATCAGGGACCAGTGCTTCGCCGGCGAGGCCGCGTCGGCGGTGTCCGGCGCCGAGTTCCTCCTCGACTCGTCGGTCCGTTTCGTCGTACAGCGGCTACTGGCCGACGGTCGCGACCTGAAGCCGGCCTACCGCACCAACGGGGACCCGGTGCCCGACGAGCGGGACCTGACCCATCTGCCCGGCTACCCCGGCGGCCAGGTCAAGATCGGTAACCGGGCCAACGTGCAGTTCCAACTGGACGGGCTGGGCGAGTCCCTGCTGCTCCTCGCCGCCGCCGAGCGGGCCGGCCGGCTGGAGCAC
Source organism: Acidimicrobiales bacterium (assembly GCA_035551615.1). Lineage (GTDB taxonomy): Bacteria > Actinomycetota > Acidimicrobiia > Acidimicrobiales > Palsa-688 > JAKCDU01. Next base: position 831 of record DASZNC010000151.1, on the reverse strand, counting down.
GACGGGTGGAAGGCGGCCGAGATCGCGGTGGACGCCATCGCGTCCAGATGGCAGGAGCCGGATGCCGGGATATGGGAGATCGACGACCGGATGTGGACCCACTCCCGGCTGATCTCGGTGGCCGGGCTGCGCCAGATCGCAAGTGTCAGCACTGGTGCTGCCGCCGGCCGGTGGACGAGCCTGGCCGACGCCATCTCGGCCGAGACGGCCCGCACCAGCGTGCACCCGAGTGGCCGCTGGCAGCGGGCGCCCGACGATCCGAAGGTCGACGCCTCGCTCCTCTTCCCGATGTTGCGAGGCGGCGTGGCGCCGGACGACCCCCGCACGCGGGCCACCATCCAGGCGATCGAGGAGGACCTGTGCCAGGACGGATACCTCTACCGGTACCGCCTGGATGAGCGGCCGCTCGAGGAAGCCGAGGGGGCCTTCTCGCTGTGCGGGTTCGCCCTGTCTCTGGTGTACCTGCAGCAGGGGGACGCCCGGTTGGCCACCGCCTGGTTCGAGCGCAACCGGGCCTCGTGCGGGCCGCCCGGGCTGCTGACCGAGGAGTTCGATGTCGGCGAACGCCAGTTGCGGGGCAATATCCCGCAGGCCTTCGTCCACGCCCTGTTGCTCGAGTGCGCCGCCCGACTCAGCCAGTCGTGACCTCCACCCGGGGCCAGAGCCGGTTCGTGACTTTCGTGGCCCTGTCGACGTGGTCGTTCCTGGTCTGGGTCGTGCTGAGCTGGACGCTCACCCTGGAGCAGATGGTCACCGGGGCCATCGTGGCCATGGCCGCCGGCGTGGCCCTGACACCGCTGGGTCCGGTCGTCGGTCCCTGGTGGTTCCTCC
>DASZNC010000150.1:0-32700 GCA_035551615.1 Acidimicrobiales bacterium | reverse complement strand
CGGGACGCCTCTCGGTTGGGTCATGCCGGTGCGCATCCCGGAGGTGATGGTCGATTCGGCCTCGTGTTCGGACAGCCCGATCGACAGAGCGGCGTCGAGGAGCCTGGCGGCCACGCTGCGGGCGTCGAGGACACCGGCGCCGACCAGTTCCCCGAGACGGGCAGCCGAGCGGTACAGGGAGTCGTTCCGCTGGCCTTGGGGGGCCTGGCAGACCCGCTGCACTTCTCCGGCCAGCGCGGCGGCTCCGTAGCCGCGTCCGCCGTGCAGGACCCGAAGGTGGGCGACGTGGCGTTCGATCGGGCGGAGGAGCTCGAGGAGCCAGCCGGGCGCCCATTCGATCCTTGTCCGGGTGTGCACGCTGTACTCGCCGCGGTCGGTCCGGGACGGCGGCATCCCGATGAAGCTTTTGCCACCGACTCGGGAGTCGATCCCGGGCCCGAGGATGGACGCCTTTTGGCGGAGTTCCCACGGCGCCCGATGGGCGTACCAGAAGTGCCGTCCACCTCGAGGGGTGGCCACCGTGTACGTCATCGGCAACGGTTCGTGGCCGGCTTCCAGCTCGCGCAGGCTGGCTTCTCCATCGAGGCCGGTCTCCTGGTCGACGTCCACGTCGATGATCACGATCCCGGGCGGCACGGCGACCGCGACGCCGGCGTCGGGGTACCGCCACCACCAAGAGTCGATCTGGCGGAGGTCGTCGGTCGCCGAGTTGAAACCGTGAGGCACCAGCGGCCGTTTCGTGCGGTCGATCGGGAGCACGGCGAGCCCTCGGGTGATCAGCGGCGCATCGAGCGGGCCCGGAACACCGTCTATCGCATAACGGACGGCCGCCTCATGACACGGGTTGACGAGCCGGGTCATCGTTCCCAGCCCCGCGGGCTGATCCGGTCCAGGAAGTTCCAGCCGGTCATGCTGGCCCGTATGGCCAGGCTGGCGGCTCGGATGATCACGTCGAGGACTTCGCCGGTCGTTACCTCGCCGAGCTGGTAGTCGACGAGGGCGCGCCTGACGTTGTCGATGGCGATGACGGCCGATTCCTCAGCGATCACCTCCTCGGCTGACTCAAGGATCCAGCGGCTGTTACCCATGCCGGCCACCATCCCCGCTGGCTAGACCGGAACAGGTAATCTGGGCCCTGATCGGTGTGGTGCTGATCGATGTGGTGGCGATGGCCCGGGCGTGGTGGCCCGGGCTTCGTCGTCTCACGGGGAGACCTTCGCTCGGGCCTTGCGCGCTTCGATCGAGCGCAGCTGCATCCGGGCGTAGTGGGCGGCGCGCGCTGACTCGGCCCGGCGGGTACGCTCATGCTCGGGGAGGGCGCCGTCCGGGTCGATCTTGTGCGCCCAGTAGCCGATGGTGGTCACACCGGCAGCGGTGGCCGCCTTCGTGCCTTCTCGGGGATCTTCGTTGGCCCACCGCGTGTGGGCGGCCATTCGGGCCTTGAGGCTTCGTTGCGCCGGTGACAGCACCGCGTGACACTCCTTGTCGGAAGTGTCGGGGCGCCATCCCCAACCCGCGGGCCACACTTAGCACCGGCGTCAGTTGTTGGTTCGTATGTTACGTGCTCCGCTGCGAAATGTGCGCGATGGTCGGCAGATACACGTCTCGGCCGGTCTTGAGCCCGTTTGTGCAACGTGCCACGTCAACTGCCAGAGCGTGAAGGTGGGCGCACCGCAGAGCGATCGGCGGCGTCTTGGGGTGGTCAAGGATCCAGACCTTGGTCGTGAGCGTGTCGGCCTCGAGGCCGAGCTCCTCGCCAAGCGAATCTCGGGCCAAGCGCGCGACCAGGTCTCGCTCGTAGGCGCGCAGCAGTAGACCGAACGGGGTCATGGTGAGGCGGCCCACATGTGACCGGCACTGCCCGCATCGGACCGGCACACCGCCGGCGACAGGGATACGCCGGGCGGCGTCGACCCGGGCCCGGTAGTCCTCCTCGGCCGGGTCAACTCGGGGCCGTTCGGTCTCGGCTGCTGCTGCGCACCGCTCGCAACCATGGCCCGCGTCGAGGTCGACGAGCCCGCAGTTGGGGCACTTGAAGTAGAGGGTCACAGCCGGTCGCCGACACCCATTCGCCGGTACGCGGCTGAGGCCCGCTCGGCGGCCGTGGACGCTGCGTACCGTTGCAGCATCTGGCGGCTGCGCCATCCGGCCAGCATCATGAGGTCGCCTTCGGTGCCACCTTCGGAGAGGAACTGGTGGGCGTAGGTGTGGCGCAGCTGGTGCGGGTGAATGTGGCCGATGCCGGCCTGTACCGCTCGGCGTTCGACCATCTGGCGGAGTCCGCTGTCGGTCACCCGGCCTTTCTTGCCCAGCCAGAGAGACTCCGTGGCGGCGTGCGGGTGCCGGGCCCGGAGGCGGAGGTAGCGGTCGATGGCCTGGGCCGCCTTGGCGCCGTAGGGGCACGCCCGGGGCCGGCGGCCCTTGCCGATGACCAATGCCACCTGGGTGTCTCGTTCGATGTCGACGACGCGCATGCCGACCAACTCGCCGGCGCGCATCCCGGTAGCGATCAGCAGACGGATCATCGCGGTGTCTCGTCGGGACTCGAAGTCCTTGCCGTCACATGCGGCCAGGAGCTTGCGGAGGTCGTCGTCTCCGATGACGGGTACCTGCTCCTCGGGGACTCGGGGAGGCTTCATCCGCTCCATCGGCGACTTGCGGATCTCGCCCTCTTCGAGGAGGAACTTCCAGAACGAGGTCAGGCTCCGATACCGCTGGTTGGCGGTGGCCGGCTTCCACCGCTCGACCTGGTCGAGGATGAACATCTCGACATGCTCGCGGGTCACCTTGTCGGCGATGGTGGGCATGCCGTTGGCCAGGAAGTAGTCGACCATCCGCCGGGCTGCGTCACCGTAGATGTCAACAGTTTTCGGGCTCTTGTTCGCGGCCCGGAGCGAGCGCTCGAAGTCAGGGATGAGGGTGCGAAGGTCGCCTACGCTCATCTGCGTGGTGTCGATGGTCATGTGTTCGTCCCGATCCGTGGCTGTCGGCTGCCACATCGCCAGTAGGTGCCCTGGACCGGCACCTGCTGGCACTAAACTTATCATCTGTTGGAGTAACGTGCAAGCACCTTCTGCGGTCACCTTTCCGGTAAAACCGCAGGTCACAGCCTAATTTCAAGCCCCCGTAGCTCAGTCGGATAGAGCGGCTGCCTTCTAAGCAGCGGGTCGCACGTTCGAGTCGTGCCGGGGGCGCTCTCCCAGTAACTGCGAGGCTTCGGAATCCGGCGGATGTAAATGGTCGCAGGCGAGGGCCACCTGCGTTGGCCGGACTAGCGCCCTACCTGGACGTTCTCATTGGCGAGAGGCCGAAGGGTCCGGTCGACTCACGCAGCCCGTCCTATCTTCCAAGGGGTCGATCATCCGAGGTCAGCGAGGCGAAGAAGTTGATCGAATTCGCGAAGTCTCGGCGGTGACAGCACTCCCGCCTGTTCGATCAAGTCAGTAGGCCTCAGGGTGATCAACCAGGAGCAGTTGATCTTGCCCGGACGAGGCAGAGCGACCCTTACGACCCCATCGTCAGGAAGTCCCTCGCCGGTACCCAGTTTCATCTCCACCGCAACGCCGCTGATATCGGTGCTCGCCGGAGCGACGACCACCATGGCGCTCAGTTCGCCGGACATATGGGATACGACTACCACCGCCCGCCTCCCATCCACAACGTGCGCCCACCAGACTTCGCCACGCTCCATTCGTGCTCCCTCTCGAGTCTCTCAATCGGCGTCGACCGGGCGCCGGATGAGGGTGATGCTCAAACCGATGGCGGCGACGGCCACCAGAATCGCCGCCACCGGGTCCGACCACCACCAGTTGAACGCCTTGTCGAGAGCCGTCCCGGCCAGGGTCACAACGGCCAGCAGGGCGCCGGTCGCCGACAGCCAACCGTCGGCGCCGAGCGCATGGCTCGGGATGCGGGGGGCGATACGCCGCTTGCCCACGGCCAAGGCGGCCAGGACGAGCACGGACACGGCGGCGAGGCCGATGCCGGCGGGCAGCGGATTGCTGTGGACCTCGGCTCGGAGCCGATAGATGCTGTCGGCGATGGTGGCCACGCCGACCACGGCCATACCCCAGCTCACCACCAGAAGGGTCAGTCGCTCGTGGCGGGACGAAACCGAATCGTGGCGGAGCGCATGCCTGAAGTGGGCGATCAGAGTGCCCGACCCCACGCCGTCGAGCAGGCCGATGACCCCGAATACGACGAGAGTCAGGTTGTTGCCGAGGATGCCGATGGCGATCGCCCCCGAGCCGGCCGTCACCGTCCAGATCAGTGAACAGATGGAGATCCGCATCCCCTGATGGATGCCCGCACTCACGGAATGGTTGGTTTGGCGATCGGTCACTTGACTCCTCCTGGAGTAACTGCCGACCAGACTTCCCGGCGCACCAGTGCAGAACCTGCCCCCCACTGTAAGGGCCGATCACGCCCACCCGGCGACCTTCGTGGCGCGAGGAGATCAGCGGTTGCGAGGGTAGGAACACCCTGGTGAACCGATGACCTGCTTGGGACCAGTGGAACCGCTCCGGAGGCCCCGATCGTGACCGACTCGGCGCCAACCGCACGGAATCGCCCGAAGTCAGCCGCACAGGATCGCCCGAAGTCGGCCGGACGGGATCGTTCGAAGTCGGCGGAGAACGGTCTTTCGGTCGCCGGCCGGATCGGGCTGGCCGGGCGCACCGGCTTCTACTTGATCCTGACCGCGCTCATCGTCCGTATCGCTCTTCTGGGCGGCGCCAAGCACCAGGTCGACGCTCAAGGAGCCTTGTCCCTCGTCGGCCGCCCGCTCCTGGGCAAACTGGCTATCGGAGCGGTGGCGGCCGGCTTCGTCCTATTCGGTGTCGGGCGGCTGGTCGGAGCCTGGAAGGACGATGACGAGGCCACTTCGAAGCGGATCCTGACGGTCGTGCAGGGGCTCTTCTACCTGTTCCTGGCGTCCGTCCCGGCCGGCTTCCTCGCCGGCAACACGTCGGCCGGATCGCAGCAACAGCAGCAGAAGGACACCGCCGAGGTGCTGGCCCTGCCCGGCGGCCGGATCATCCTGGTGATCCTCGGGCTCGTTGCCATGGGGGTCTGCGTGCAGCAGATTCGCGGCGCCATCAACCGTGACTTCAAGGACGGCCTGAGACTGCGCCGGGCCCCACACTGGGTTCGCCGGACGGTGGACGGGGCAGGCGTGGTCGGCATCACTTCCCGGGCGCTGGTCTTCTTCCCGATCGGCGTGTTCCTGATCATTGCCGCCATCAAGGCCAACCCGAACCGCTCGTACGGCACCGACAAGGAATTGTTGGCCCTCAGCGGACACGTGTGGGGCTCGGTGATTCTCGCCGTCATCGCCGCCGGACTGGCGGTGTTCGTGGTGTATTCCGGGATCGAGACGCGATACCGGGTCGTGTTGTCCGCCCGCTGACACGAATCGGCGGTACTCGGCGGGTTACTGGGTAAGGCAGTCGCGATCAAGCGAGACACGACGGGAGGCGGACGGTGACCAGCGAGCACGGCCTTGGTAACGGTGGCGAGACGCATCAGCAGGCGGGCGGAGGGGTGGCGCCGCTGACGACCCAGCACGGTACCCATATCGCCGACGATCAGAACACCCTGCGGGCCGGCAACCGCGGTCCCGCCCTCCTCGAGGATTTCCATTTCCGGGAGAAGCTGTTCCACTTCGACCACGAGCGCATACCGGAACGGGTTGTACACGCCCGGGGATTCGGCGCTCACGGATATTTCGAGAACTACGAGCCGCTGGGTGACCTGACCCAGGCCGATCCGTTCCAGGAGGCCGGGCAGCGGACCGAGGCGTTCGTGCGCTTCTCGACCGTCGCCGGGAACAAGGGATCTTCCGATATGGCCCGGGATGTGCGCGGTTTCGCCGTCAAGTTGTATACCCGGGCGGGTAACTGGGACCTGGTCGGCAACAACATGCCGATTTTCTTCATCCAGGACGCCATGAAGTTCCCCGACCTGGTGCACGCAGCCAAGCAGGAGCCGGACAAGGGCTTCCCGCAGGCCCAGACGGCACACGACAACTTTTGGGACTTCGCGTCGCTCATGCCGGAATCGACCCACATGCTCATGTGGGCGATGTCGGATCGAGCCATTCCCCGGTCGCTCCGGTTCATGGAGGGCTTCGGGGTCCACACCTTCCGGCTGGTGAACGCAGCCGGCGAGTACAAGTACGTCAAGTTCCATTGGAAGCCGAAGCAGGGGATGCAGTCGGTCATGTGGAACGAGGCGCTGAAGATCAGCGGTGCCGACCCGGACTTCCACCGCCGCGACTTATGGGATGCCATCACCAAAGGCGATTTTCCGGAGTGGGAACTGGGCCTTCAGGTCTTCGACGACGAGTTCGCCGATCAGTTCCCCTTCGACGTGCTCGACGCCACCAAGCTCATCCCGGAGGAGGACGTTCCCGTACGGCGGGTCGGGAGACTGGTACTCGACCGGGTCGTCGACAACTTCTTCGCCGAGACCGAACAGGTGGCGTTCTGCACGCAGAACATCATCCCGGGCATCGATTTCACGAACGATCCGCTCTTGCAGGGCCGGAACTTCTCCTACCTCGACACCCAACTGAAGCGACTGGGCGGCCCCAATTTCACGCAGTTGCCGGTGAACGCGCCGCGCTGCCCGGTGGCCCATTTCCAGCAGGACGGGCACATGGCCTTCGCCAATCCGACGACGCGGGCCAACTATGAACCGAACTCGTGGGGGCCCGACGAGGGTGGCCCCCGGGAGGATCCGGCCACCGGTTTCTCGAGCACCCCCGAGGAGATCGACGGCGCCAAGCGCCGCCTTCGCCCGGAGAGCTTCGCCGACCACTACAGCCAGGCCCGCCAGTTCTTCGACAGCCAGACCGAGGTGGAACAACGCCACATCGTCGATGCGTTCGTCTTCGAGTTGAGCAAGTGCGAGCGGGTCGACATCCGGAACCGCATGGTGGCCGGCCTCCGCAACGTTGGTGACGACCTGGCCCAACAGGTGGCGGACGGTCTCGGATTGGCCGAGCTACCCGAGCCCCGACCGGCGGCCCGTCCCACCGTCACGGACCTGCCTGCGTCGCCGGCCCTGAGCATCCTTCGCAACGGGCCCGAGTCGCTCGCCGGCCGCAAGCTCGGTGTGCTGATCAGTGACGGCTTCGACGACTCCGCTCTCGGGGCGCTCCAGGAGGCGGCTACGTCGCAAGGCGTCGAGGTCGAAGTGATCGCGCCCCGCGTCGGCGGTGCCGTCGGGTCCAGCGGGGACCGGACCAAGGCCGACCAGGCGATCGACGGCGCACCATCGGTCCTGTATGACGCAGTGGTGCTACTGGTGGCCGCCGATTCCGGTCTCGACCGCGTTCCCGCCGCCCGGGACTTCGTCTCCGACGCATACGCCCACTGCAAGTTCGTCGGCCACAGCCCCGGTGCGGCGTCGATCTTCCAGGCCACCGGCCTGGCCGACCTACTCGACGACGGGTTCGTAGAACTGACCGACGCCAGTTCGGCCCAGGACTTCCTACGCCGGTGCCGGCCTCTCCGGCGGTGGGACCGCCAGATGGAGCTCGGCGGCACGTAGCGTCCGTCAGTCGGATTCCTCGAGCCGGCCGCCGCCGCTCTCGCCGTTCGACGCGTGGTGTCGCATGTGCTCGCTCAACTCATCGTTGGCGGTCGCCTGATCCTCGTACGCATTGCCGGTGAAGCTGCAGATGTCGCAAGCCGCCCAGTAGAGCTTGGCCATTGGCCGGGGTCTCCTTGTCCGTCGGGTTCGGGGAGCGTAACGACCGCCTTCCGGTGACGCCAGGGTCGAGCGCGGTCGGAATCGCAGATGCCGCGCCGCGTGCTCGAAAAGGGACCAATGGGTCGATCGGCCCGGTCCTCGGAGGTCACCCGGCCCGGGGAAGGGCATCGGGTACCTTCTCGGCGTGTCGACGACCGGCGGGGGGCGACGGGTGCAGGTGCCCCTACAGGCCGTCGGGTGGGTGGTTGCCGTGGCGGCCCTGGCGGTGGGGACGGCGATCCGGCTGTGGCTGCTCTACCACCTGCCGTTCACGAGCGACGAGGCGGTCGTCGGCCTCATGGCCCGACGCATCAGCCATGGCCAGATGTTCACCTTCTACTGGGGCCAGTCATACGGCGGGGTCGAGCCGTACCTGCTCGTGGTGTGGAGTGCGGTGGTCGGCTCCGGGCCGGTCGCCCTCAACGCCCTGCCCGTCGTGCTCTCGGCTGTCGCCGCTGTCCTGGCCGGACGCATCACCCTGCGGATGGTCGACCCTTCCTTCCGGTTCGTGGCGTGGGCGGTGGCCGCCGCTCTCTGGGTCTGGCCGGACGTGGTGGCGTACAACTCGGCGCGCGAGCTCGGGTTCCGGGGCGTGACGGTGGTCGCCGGGCTGGCCGCCGTCCTTCTGGCCATGAGGGTGAGAACCCGTCCGACCATCCCCGACGCCGTCGGGCTGGGGCTGGCTCTCGGTATCGGTTGGTGGTCGTCGCCGGAGATCGTCTACTTCGCCGTGCCGGTGGCCGTCATCGTGGTCATCCGGAGGATCGGCCTGACCCGCTGGCTGGTCATCGCCGCCTCCGGCCTGATCGGGGCGCTCCCGTGGCTGGCCACCAACCTGGCGACCGGCTTCGCGTCGCTTCGCGAGAGTTCCTCGCCGGAGTACGTGCATCGGACCTACGGCGGCCGGCTCTCAGTATTCGCCCATGACGCTTTCCCCATGATGCTCGGGTTGCGGTTGCCGCTGAGCGGGGCCTGGTTGTGGGGTCGGGCCGGCCAGGCCCTGTACGTCTTGGCCGTGATCGTCATCGTTGCCGCCGTCGCCTACGGGTGGTTCGGTCGGTCGTCCGCAGACCTCGTGGTGCCGGTGCGAGCACTGGCGTGGGGGGTGCTCGTCTTCCCCTTCATATTCGCCGCGTTCCCGGCGACCAGCTTCTGGCAGCAGGGCCAGTACGGCGTCTTCATCGTTCCGCTGGTCGCCGCGCTGGTGACCGCGGCACTGACCACCGGGCTGTTCCGGGTCGGGGTTCCATCGTGGGTGACGCCGGCGCTCATCGTGGTGCTGGTGACTGCGATCGGTGCTTCATCGTTCGATCGGGCGTGGTTGGGAGGCCACCGGAGTTTCACGTCCGGTTGGCACGGCCTGCCGGTCGCCATGCAGGAGGCGGTGGCCGGCGTTCGGGCCAGCGGCGTACGTTTCGCGTACGCCCAGTACTGGGTGGCCTATGACCTCGATTACCTCGATCGCCGGTTGGTTGTAGCCGACCCCTACACCGACCGCTGGGTGGGCCAGTACCAGGAGGTGCGTCGGTCGGCCGATCCGGCCTGGATCTTCTACGCGCCCGACCAGCACGCATTGGGCGCTACGACATTCTCGTCCGGCGCCGACGGGCCCTACGGATATCCGGAGGCTCTGTTCCTCTCGAAGCTGGCTGCGCTCGACGATCCGTACCGGGTGGTCCACGCCGGTGTCCTCGATGTCGTGTTCCCGCTCCGGAACGTGACCCAGGAGCAGGTCGGCATCCCGTCCGCCTACTGGCCGTGACCCGCCGCCGGTGGATGGGCGACGCCCGGGCCGTGAACCGCCGCCGGTGGATGGCCGACGCCCGGGCCCTGACCCGCCGCCGGTGGATGGGCGACGTCGTGGCCGTCGTCGCCTACTCCGCCATCGCCTTCTTCGCCTACGTCCACCTCTGGCTGGCCGGCGGCCCGGCCGCCGTCTCCGGCACCACGTCCGATCCGGTGGGCAGCATGTGGTACCTGGCCTACACACCGTTTGCGTTGCTGCACGGCCACAACCCCTTCTACACGACCTACGGAAATGCCCCCTACGGTCTGAACCTGCTGGACAACACATCGTCGGGCGCGCTCGGTGCCCTGCTCACCCCGGTGACCGTCCTGTTCGGGCCGGACCGGGCCTACGTCACCGGTCTGACCATCTCGCTCATCGTTTCGGCGGCAGCTGCCTACGCCCTGCTCCGGCGGTGGGTCGGCCGGGCGCCGGCCTTCGCCGGCGGCCTCCTCTACGGATTCTCCCCCTACATGGTGGGTCAGGGGGCCGAGCACCTGAACCTGCTGTTCGTGCCGGTCGTCCCGGTGATGTTCATGCTGCTGGACGAACTGCTGGTGCAGCGCCGCCACCGACCGGAGCTGGTCGGGGTCGTCATCGGCCTGGTCGCCGCCTTCCAGTTCTTCGTATCGACGGAAGTGCTGGCGACGTCGGCCGTCATGTCGGCCATCGGGTTGGCCCTGTGCGGCGTGTTCCAGCGGGAGCAGTGGCGGGAAGCGCTCCCGCTTCTGGTACGGGGGGCGGCCGCCGCTTCAGCCGTGGCCGTCGTCTTGCTCGCCTATCCGGCGTGGGTCGACTTCGCCGGTCCCGACCACCTCAACGGGCCACTGCAGACGCAGCCCCAGGCCTACCGGGCCGACCTGGCCGCGCTCATAGTCCCGTCCCATCTGCAGATCCTGGCGCCGGCATCGGCCACCCGAATCAGCCGCCATTTCGTGGACAACGGCCTGGGCGAGAACGGCGCCTACTTGGGCGTTCCCCTCCTCCTCGTGTCGGGGTGGGCCACCGCCCGGCTGTGGCGCCGCCGTACCATCGCTCGACTCAGCGCCTCATTGCTGATCGTCTCCGTGATCCTGTCGTTGGGCGCCCGTCTGCAGATCGCCGGATTCCCCGACGCCCATCCGTCGCACGAGCTGCCGCTACCCGGGGCGGTGCTCGCCCACCTCGGGCCGTTGGGGAACATCACCCCGGTCCGATTCAGCCTGTACACCGCGCTCATGGCCGCCGTACTGCTCGCCCTGCTCATCGACCATGTCCTGGCCGCCCGCCGGTTCGGGTGGTTGGCGCCGGCGGCCCTGGCGGTCATCGCCCTGGTACCACTGATCCCCCCACTGCCGTACGGGGAGCAGTCGATAGACGTGCCTGCCTTCTTCACCACGGCGGCCGTGCACACTGTGGCGGCGCGGTCGACGGCGCTGCTGTACCCGTTCCCAGGGTGGTCGGTGGACGACTCGGCGCCGATGCTGTGGCAGGCGGAGTCGGGTATGCGGTTCCGCATCGTCGGCGGCTACTTCTTCGTCCCGGACGGAACCGGAGCGACCACTATCGGTCGCCCATCGGTCACCAAGGCCGCTCTCGACTCCCTCTATCGGGGTATCCGGCCACCTGAGACTCCGGCCGGCCGGCAGGCTGAACAGGCCGAGTTGAGATCCTGGGGAGTGACCGTGGTGCTGGCCGACCGGTCGGCCCCATCCGGAGCCGCCGCCGTGTCCTATCTCCAATGGCTGCTCGGGCGCCCGCCACGGATCGAGGGCCGGATGGCGATCTGGACCGGCCTCTAGGCCGCCCCGGTCGGCACCGGCCAGCGGCCCGACTCTTTGGCCGCCTCCACCGCGGCCACCCCGGCCGGCGTCATCAAACCGGCGGCGGTGAGCCGTTGCACCCGCTCGACGTTGCTGGTCGACCAGGCACTCGTCGGGCGCCTCGGTGCCAGGTAGAGCGAAGTCCGGGTGCCGTCGTAGCTGCGCGACCTGCTGTCCACCCACCCGAAGCAGACGGCTTCGTCGACCACGTCGCCGTAGTCGATCGTCCGGCCCTTTCCTTTGACGAACACGAACCACACACCGTCCGGTCGGCCATGGTGCTGCTCCAACCAACGGCGCACCTCGGCCCGGGACTCGACGTGTACCTCCTCGGGCTCGCCTCCAGCCATGCCCGGGAGGTTAGTGGGCCCAAACATTTTAGTGCCGGGTGCGTGGTATCGTGCGCCCCCTTCGATGCGCCGGAGGCTCGGTGACGCGGCCCGCCCCACAGGACAACAGGACCCCCAGGCAGAAGCAGTTCATCGAGGTCGCGGCCCGACTGTTCGCCGAACGCGGGTACCACGCCGTCGGCATCAACGAGATCAGTGCCGAGTTGGGGCTGTCCGGTCCGGCCATATACCGCCACTACCGGAGCAAGGAAGCCCTCCTGGTGGCGGTCCTCGACGACGTCATCTCCGCCCACCTCGAGGAGGTACGCGACATCGTGTCGGCGCACCCCGATCCGGCCGCTGCCCTGCAGGCCATCGTCGCCGATCACTGCCGGTTCGTCCTCGACCAGACCGAGTTCATCGTGACCTGGCGGACCGAGTTCCGGAGCCTGCCAGAGGCCGACCGGAGGCGGCTGCGCTACCTGCAGCGCCTCTACATCGACGAGTGGGTCCGCACCGTGGGCAAACTGCGTCCCAACCTGCACGACGATGCGGTCCGGGCCATGTGCCACGCCGCCATCGGCCTGATCCAGTCGCCTTCGGAGTTCCACAGCCAGGTATCGCAGACGGTGCTCGAAGAGCTGATAACCACCATGGCGGTGAGCGCCCTGATCGGCCGTCAGGCGGTTAACCGCTGATAACCGAAGTGGGCGGCAGGTTGTCGACGAGCGATGACGTCCACCTCAGGCGACTCAGGATGGCGACCGCCGTGGCCAACAGGACTACGGCGTACAGCTCGAGCGCCAGGTTCGAGATGGCCAGTCCGTAGAGCCCCCAGGTGGCGGCGTCAGCCAGGGCGATGAGCCAGGTGCCGGGCGCGATCCCTACCGGTCGATCGGAGCGGAAGGCCGACCACAACGAGGGACCGCAGGACACCAGCACGGTGCCGGCCAGGACGAAGGTCAGCGCGCCGGACCAGGCGGCCAGCCCGACGGCGGCCAGCCAGATGGCTGAGGCCACCAGGTCGCGGCGGGCGATCAGCCGGCGTAGAACCCACACCGTTCCGGCGGAGGCGGCAATGGCCGGGATGCAGACCAACCAGATGGTGACCACCCGGCTGGTGAGCCCGTAGACGAGCCAGGCGATATCGGCGATGCAGGCGTTCATGGCGGCCAGCACCGACACACCAGTCACCTGACCGGTGCGGAGGGTGCGGACCGGCTGCGGCAGCAGGCGGGCGAGGAACACCGCGGACGCGAGGAGGGCGGGGAAGGTGGTGATCGTCATGGCGTCGAGGAGCGAATGGTAGGCGAGCATGGTTGCGCCCGCGGATTGATGATTCCTAACGTCCAGTCGTGACCGACCGTCGGACGAGCATCAGGATCGCGAACTGCGGCGGCTTCTGGGGTGATGACCCCACTGCCGCCCGCCGCCAGGTCGAAGGCGGTCCGGTCGACTACCTGGTGATGGACTACCTGGCCGAAGTGACGATGGCCATCCTGCAGAAGCAGAAGGCCAAGAATCCGGACGCCGGCTATGCCCGGGACTTCCTGGTCCAGATGCGCGATGTCCTCGTCGCCGCCATGGCCAACGGCATCCGCATCATCACCAACGCCGGTGGCGTCAACCCGGCCGCCTGTGGCGCGGCCGTCGAGCGCCTGGCCGCCGAACTGGGCGTGGCCGATCAGGTCCGGGTGGCGGTCATCGACGGCGACGACCTCTTTCCGCGTCTCGAGCAGCTGCTCGGGTCCGGTCATGACCTGCGCCACATGGACGACGGCCGCCCTCTGGCCGCGGTCGCCGACCGTGTTCTGTCGGCCAACGTCTACGTCGGCGCTGCGCCCATCGTCGAAGCCCTGCGCATGGGCGCCAACGTCATCGTCGCCGGGCGGGTGACCGATACCGGGGTCACCCTGGCACCCATGATCCACGAGTTCGGGTGGGCGGCCGACGACTGGGACCGGCTGGCGGCGGGCATCGTGGCCGGCCACATCATCGAGTGCGGGGCCCAGTGCACGGGCGGCAATTTCACCGACTGGCACACCGTCCCCAGCTTCGAGAACATCGGGTACCCCATCGTCGAGGCGGGCGCTGACGGTACCTTCGTCGTGACCAAGCACCCGGGGACGGGTGGCCTGGTCAACGTCCGCACCATCAGCGAGCAACTGCTCTACGAGATGGGTGCGCCCGCCTACCTGGCGCCGGATTGCATCGCCCGTTTCGACACCATCCGGTTGGAGCAGGTCGGCACCGACCGGGTCCAGGTCAGCGGGGTGCGGGGTCAGGCCCCTCCTGAGTTCCTCAAGGTGGCGGTCAGCTACGCCGACGGCTACCGGGCCGTCGGACGCATGATGGTGTCGGGCCCCGACGTGCAGAGCAAGGCGGAGAAGGCCCGGGACGTCTTCTGGCAGGCGGCCGGCGGAACCGATATCTATGAGCAGACGGCCACCCAGTTCATCGGGTGGGACGCCAGCCACCCGCCTCTGGCCGCCGCCGAGCCGGGGGAACTGCTGGTGCAGGTCGCCGTCCGTGATCACGATCGGGCCAAGATCGAGAAGCACTTCGCGCCGATGGTGGTCGGGCGCATGCTGGGGTCGGTGCCGGGCTTCACCATCCCGAGCGACCAGGGGCGCCCGAAGTCGTCGGAGGTGGTCGGCCACTGGCCGGCCCTGATCGCTCGGGACCAGGCGGTGTGCCGGGTGACCGTCGGCGGGCGCACCCATGAGGTCGACAGTGGCGCGTCGACGTACTCGGCCGTCCCGCCCCCGCCGGCCGGTCGCCCGGCCCGGTCCCATCCGGGCCAGGGCCCGATGATCGAGGTGCCGTTGAGCCGGCTGGCGCTGGCCCGGTCCGGGGACAAAGGGGACACCGCCAACATCGGGGTCATCGCCCGCAGCCCGGAGATCTACGAGTGGCTGCTGGACCATCTGTCGGTCGATGTGGTGGCTCAATATTTCAAAGGTGTGGCCTTCGGTCCGGTCGAGCGCTTCGCACTGGACAACCTGATGGCGGTCAACTTCCTGCTGCACCAGTCCCTCGGCGGGGGCGGCACTCTGTCGTTGCGCTTCGACGCCCAGGGCAAGACCTTCGCCCAGTACCTGTTGGCGATGACGATGGAGGTGCCGGCGGATCTCCTCGCCGGCGGGCAGTGAACCCGTTCCGCGACAAGTTGCGGGCGGCGGCGGCGACCGACCCGAAGCGGATCATCTTCCCGGAGGCGGCCGATCCCCGGGTGAGAGCGGCCGCCGAGCAGTTGCGGGCCGATCGGTTGGCCCAGCCCATCCTGCTGGATGAGGCCCTGGTCGCCGCCCATCGCGACCAGGTCGACGATTGGTGCCGGAGGAAGGGTTCGAGCCACCGCCGCCCGGGCCCGCTCACCGACGCCCAGGCGTCCGACCCTCTGTTGTTCGCGTCGCTGATGACCGCCGCCGGCCTGGCCGACGGGTGTGTGGCCGGCGCCCTGGTTACCACGAGCGCCACGATTCGGGCCGCCCTGACCGGGATCGGACGGGCGCCCGGGGTGGCGTCGGTGTCCAGTTTCTTCCTGATGGTCCCGACCGGGTCGTCCGCTTTCTCCCAGCCGCTGGTGTTCGCCGATTGCGCGGTGATCCCGGATCCGTCGGCCGCCGAGTTGGCCGAGATCGCCGCCCAGGCCGCAGCCAACGCCCGCCGCTTCCTCGGCGATGAACCCCGGGTGGCGCTGTTGAGCTTCTCCACCCATGGCAGCGCCAAGCACCGCCATGTGGCCAAGGTGGTCGAGGCCCTGGCCCTGCTACGGGCCGATCATCCGGATCTGGTCGTGGACGGCGATCTGCAGGCGGACGCCGCCCTGGTGGCCGAGGTGGCCGCCGCCAAGGCCCCCGGTTCGGTGGTGCAGGGCGACGCCAATGTGCTGGTGTTCCCGGATCTGGACGCCGGGAACATCGCCTACAAGCTGGTGAGCCGGCTGGCCGGGGCCGACGCCATCGGTCCCATCCTGCAGGGTCTGACCCGGCCGATGAACGACCTGAGCCGGGGATCGTCGGTCGACGAGATCATCGACGTCGCCTGTATCACCGCTACCCAGGCGGCGGATTCCTGACCGCCCAGTAGGGCGCCCGCTTCTCCTTGAAGGCGGCGATGCCCTCGGCCGCGGCGGCGGTGGCGAACATCTTCTGGGAGATGCCCTGGGCGTGGGCGATGCCGGCATCGACATCCATCTCGGCGACGGCGTGCATCAGCTGGCGGGTGACCTGCAGGGCCTCCGGCTCGCAGGCGGCGAAGGCGTCGAGGATCCGATCGGTCTCGATCCCCAGGTCGCCGTCGTCGACGACCTGGCTGATGAGTCCGGCCCGCACCGCTTCGTCGGAGTCGAACTGCTCGCCGGTCAGCAGGTAGCGGGCCGAGCTGACCGGGGTCATCCGCCGGAGGCAGAGCACCGAGATGACGGCGGGGGAGAGGCCCAGACGCACCTCGGTGAAAGCGAAGGTCGCGGCGGTCACGGCGATGGCGACGTCGGCCGCCGCCACCAGCCCGAGGCCACCGGCCCGGACGTGCCCGTTGACGGCCGCCACTACCGGTTTGGGGTAGTCCCAGAGGCGCTGCAGGACGTCGGGGAACGAACCGCGTCCCGACTGCAGGGGTGGGTCGGTCAGGTCGGCCCCGGCGCAAAAGGTGCGCCCGGTGGCGGTGAGGGCGACCGCCCGCACACCGGAGTCGTCCGCCGCGTCGGCCAGGTGGCGGTTGAGCTCGTCGACCAGTTGGCGCGAGAGGGCGTTGCGGTTGGCGGGGGAGTCGAGGGTCAGGACGGCGCTGCCGGCCCGGTCCTCCCGGTGCACCAGTTCAGGCATCGTCGGTCAGGCCAGCCGGCGGAGCAGCTTCTTGGCCCGCTCGGAGTAGGGCGGGTAGATCATCTTGAGGTCGGGCCGGGACCGCATGACCAGGGTCGACTTGCGGTGACTGAAGCATTCGAAGCCCCACTTGCCGTGGTAGGCGCCCATCCCGCTCTCGCCCACCCCGCCGAACGGCAGTTGCGGCGCCAAGACGTGCATGAGGGTGTGGTTGGCCGTGGCCCCACCCGACGGCACCTGTTCGAACACCCGCTCCTGGTCGGCGCGGCGGTTGCTGAAGACGTAGGCGGCCAGGGGCTTCTCCCGGCTGTTGACGAACTCGATGGCGTCACCCAGGGACGGGACGCCGATGACCGGGAGGATGGGTCCGAAGATCTCGCCCCGCATGACCGCCGAGTCCGGGTCGGGGTCGACGACGATGGTCGGTTCCACCGATGTGCCGGAGTGGCCCCCACCGGTGACCACCTGGCCCGGGTTCTCGTCGAGCAGCCCGGACAGCCGCTGGTGCTGGCGGGCGTTGACGATCCGCTGATCGGGCGGCTCACCGGCCCGCATCTCGTTCAGGCTGGCCTGGAGGCGGTCGACCAGTTCGGTCTTGACCTGGTTGTCCACCAGTACGTAGTCGGGGGCGAGGCAGGTCTGGCCCGAGTTGAAGAGCTTGCCCCAGAGGATGCGCCGGGCGGCCACCTCGACGTCGGCGTCCCTGGTCACGATGGCCGGGCTCTTGCCGCCCAACTCGAGGGTCACCGGGGTCAGGTGAGGAGCGGCCGCCTGCATCACCTTGCGGCCGATCTCGGTCCCGCCGGTGAAGAAGATGTGGTCCATGCGGGCTTCGATCAGGTCCTGGGTGACCTGGGCCTCGCCCTCGACGACGGCCACCGCGTCGGGGTCCAGGTACTGGGGGATCAGCCGGGCCATGGTGGCCGAGGAGGTGGGAGCGTGCTCGGACGGCTTCAGTATCACGCAGTTGCCGGCGGCCAGCGCCCCGATCATCGGGCCCAGGCACAGGTAGAAGGGGTAGTTCCACGGCCCGATGACCAGGACCACGCCCAATGGCTCGTAGCGGTACGAGGCCTTGCCCCCCATGAGGGCCAGCGGTACCCGGACGCGCGTCGGCTTCATCCACTTGCGCAGGTGTTTGATGGCGTACTCGACCTCACCGCTCGTGGACGCCACGTCGCCGAACCAGCTGTCGTGGGCGTTGCGCCCGAGGTCGGAGGCGAGCGCTGCGGCGATCTCGCTTTCCCGCTCCGTGACCAGGCGGGCGATGCCGCGGAGCTGGCGCAGCCGCCACTCGAGCGTTCGGGTGCGCCCCTCGGCGAAAGTGGCGCGCAGGCGCTCGACGAGCTGGCCGGCGTCTCCCGGCCCGGCCGGCCCGGCTCCCGTCGGGCGGTCAGCCAATGAAGTCATGACGTTGTGATCCTCTCCCGCGGGCGGTGAGCGACAACGTTAACCAAATGGGCACTTCATGCCGGCCGGTTGCCGGCCGGGCACGCTCAGAACTCGGCCGAGCGGGGACGCTCCACGGCGCCGCTGACGATGTCGTACAGCTCGACCGGCGAGCAGGGCGGGCCGGCGACGCCGCCCAGCATGTCCAGCTCCAGTGGGACCAGGGAACGGCGCTGGAGGCGGATCAGGGAGCTCTCGTCCCAGGTCATGGCGATCAGATCGGCGGCCAGGCGGGCCACCGTTCCCGACCAGCCGGCCGGATCGGGGGCGGCCACCGGGGTCGCCAACCTCATCAGCTCGGGTCGGCTGGCATGGGCGAGCAGGGCGATCAGGCTCCACGCCGGCACCCGCTCGCGGCGGGAGATGTAGCTCTCCAGGGTGCGGCCGTCGAGGACACGTTCAGCTTCACGGATCAGGTCCCGAGCGGTGACCGATTGGTTTCGTGACTTTCCCCAACGCATGCTGAGAACCTTCCTGTCCACGCCAGTCGTCCCCGGTGGTGCTTGCGACTGTCGGGTCAAAAAAATACTGAGGCTTCCCCTCCGGAGCCTGTATCTCTCATCAAGTTCCGACCAACTCCTTCACTGCAGAGGCCAATTCGGTCAAACCGGCCTTGGCGTCGGCGAAAAGCATTCTGGTCTTCGGATCGGTGTACAGATCGTTGTCCAGGCCCGAGTAGCCGGCGCTCATCGACCGCTTGATGACGATCACGCTCTTGGCGTGGTCGACGTCCAGGATGGGCATTCCGGAGATGGCCGTGCCGGCCCGCCGGGCGGCCGGATTGACCACGTCGTTGGCCCCGATCACCAGCGCCACGTCGCACAGGTCGAAGTCGGGGTTGACGTCCACCATCTCCTTGAGCTGCGGGTAGGGGACGTTGGCTTCGGCGAGGAGCACGTTCATGTGCCCCGGCATCCTGCCGGCCACCGGGTGGATGGCGTAGCAGACGTCCACCCCCCGCTCCTCGAGCAGATCGGCCAGAGCCCTGACCTCGTGCTGGGCCTGGGCCGCAGCCAGGCCGTAGCCGGGGACGATGATGACCCTCGACGCGTAGGCCAACGAGATGGCCGCGTCGTCGGCCGACACCGCGGCCACGGCGGCGCCGCCGCTGCCGACGACCGGCGCCGGCGTGTCCGCCGTCCCGAACCCACCAGCGACGATGGAGAGCACCGACCGGTTCATGGCGTCGGCCATGAGCTTGGTCAGGATGGTGCCCGAGGCACCGACCAGAGCGCCGGCGATGATGAGCGCCGAGTTCTCGATGACGAAGCCGGCCATGGCCACGGCCGTGCCGGTGAAGGCGTTGAGGAGGGAGATGACCACCGGCATGTCCGCGCCGCCGATGGGTAGCACCAGGAGCACCCCGATCACGGCCAGGGCGGCGCACAGGCCGGCCAGCAGGGCGTCGCTGTAGGTGCCGGCGAAGATGAACGCCGCCATCACCACCGAACCGATCGTCAGGGCGCCGTTCAGCAGCCGCGAGCCGGGCCAGACGATGGGCGCGCCGGAGACCAGGCCCTGCAGCTTCCCGGCGGCGACCAGCGAGCCGGTGAAGGTGATCACTCCGATGATCACGTCGAGAACCGTCGTGACGAGTATGCGCGGGGTCAGGCCGGGGCCGCCGTGCGGGCTCAGCTGCACGAAATCGTTCACCGCCACGAGCGCCGCCGCCCCGCCGCCGACGGCGTTGAACAGGCTGACCAGTTGAGGGATGTCCGTCAGCTTCACCTGGCGGGCCATCCGGAAGCCGCCACCGGCACCGACGAGCGTGCCGGCTCCCAGCACGATCCAGCCGACCGCCTTCACGTGGTCGTCGTGGATCATGTAGGCGAGGGTGGCGGCGACGGCGAGTGCCATGGCCATGGTCGAGGTGCGACTGCCCCGGCGGGCCCGGGCCGGCGAGTTCATCTGATGGAGGCCGACGACGAAGCCGGCGGCGGCCACGAGGTAGAGGATGCGGATGACCGCATCGAAGGTGCTCATCGGTCTTCGTTCCCCGGCTTCGGGGCCGGCGCCGGCCGGGCCTTGAACATCTGCAGCATCCGGTCGGTCACGGCGTAGCCGCCCACCAGGTTGGCCGAGGCGAATACCGCCGTCAGGAAGGCCAATACGTAGCCGGCGGCGTCGTTGGCCGTCGCCGCCGCCAGCATGGCTCCGACGAAGACGATCCCGTGGATCGAGTTGGCGGCCGACATCAGTGGGGTATGGAGAGTGGCCGGCACCTTGCTGATGACCTCGAACCCGACCAGGAGGCTGAGCACGAAGATGCTGATGTCAGACAGTAGGGATGCGGGCATCCGGGTCTCCGATCGGTCTGGGCGAGGCGACGACGATGGCGGCGTGGACCTCGTCCTGCGGGTCGATCGCCAGTTCCCCGTCGCGCAGGAGGATCCCGATGACCGCGCACAGGTTCGACGACAGGGCGTCCGACGCCGCCGTCGGCACCCCGGCGCTGGCGTTGTCGAGCCCGATGACCGTCACCCCGGGCGCCGCTTGGCGCGTCTCTCCGGGCGCCGACCCTTCGACATTGCCGCCCAGCGGACCGGCTGCGGTGTCGACGACGACGCTGCCCGGTCGCATGTGGGCCAGCCCGGCGGACGAGATGAGGAGCGGCGGTCGGCGGCCGGGTACCGCGGCCGTGGTGATCACGATGTCGAAGTCCCCCAGCCGTGACTCGAGTTCGGCCTGCTGGGCGGACTGCTCGTCAGCGGTGAGGGCCCGGGCGTAGCCGCCGGATCCGCCGGCCGGGCCCACCGCCGACAGCACCAGGAAACGGGCGCCCAGCGATTCGACCTCTCCCTGGGCCTCGGGTCGCACGTCGTAGCCGGTGACCACGGCGCCCAGCCGGCGGGCGGTGCCGATGGCCGACAGGCCGGCCACTCCGGCACCGAGCACGAGCACCCGCGCCGGGCGCGACGTCCCGGCCGCAGTTATAAGCATTGGGAAGTAGCGGGGGTAGGCGGCGGCGGCGACGATTGCAGCCCGGTATCCGGCCACGCTGGCCTGCGAGGTGAGGACATCGAGCACCTGGCCCCGGCTCAGTGTCCGCGGCAGGCGTTCCATGCTCACCGCGAAGACGCCCTGCGCCCCGAGCCCTTCGAACACAGCCGGATCGGCGTCGGGGGCCAGGAGACCGATCAGCACCTGTCCGGCTCTGAGACGGGACAGGTCGGCGGCCGGCGGCCGGCTGACGGCCAGCACGATGTCGGCCCGATCCAGGACGTCGTGGTGCGCCACCGTTTCGGCGCCGGCCTCCTGATAGGAGGCATCGGGGTAGAAGGCGGCGTCGCCTGCGCCGGTCTCGACCACCACGACCAGCCCGGTCTTGAGCAACCGGCGGACCCCGTCGGGAACCAGCGCCACCCGCCGGTCACCACCCGGGCGTTCGGCGATTACCCCGACGGTGCTGACCTTCATCGCTGCCGAACGTATCAACCGGTACCCGCCTGTAGCGTTGATCCCCATGAACCGGACACTCTTCGAGGTCGAGCACGAAGCCCTGCGGTCCAGCTTCCGGGCCTGGCTGGAGAAGGAGGTTCTGCCTCATCGCGACGAATGGGACGCAGCCGGCATCGTGCCCCGCCAGGTCTTCGCCGACGCCGGCCGGCTCGGTTTCCTCGGCATGGCCATCCCGGAGGAGTGGGGTGGCGGAGGGGTCGACGACTTCCGCTACAACCTGGTCATCAGCGAAGAGGTCCAGGCCGTCGGTGTGGGTGCCGCCGGGCTGGGCCTGACCCTCCACAACGACATCTGCCTGCCGTACTTCCTCAGGTACTGCACCGACGAGCAGAAGCAGCGGTGGCTGCCGGGCATCGCGTCCGGCGAGCTGATCACCGCCATCGCCATGACCGAACCGGGTATCGGATCGGATCTGGCGTCGATGTCGACCACCGCCCGCCGGGATGGCGACACGTACGTGGTCAACGGGTCGAAGACGTTCATCACGAACGGGATCAACGCCGATCTGGTTATTACCGCGGTCAAGACCGATGCGAGCTTGAAGCACAAGGGCATCTCACTCGTCGTCATGGAGCGGGGCATGGAGGGCTTCGAACGGGGCCGCAACCTGGAGAAGATCGGCCAGCACGCCCAGGACACCGCCGAACTGTTCTTCATCGACGTGTCCGTGCCGACCGCCAATCTCCTAGGGGTCGAGGGCGAGGGCTTCCTGCAGCTGGTCGCCAACCTGCCCCAGGAGCGTCTCTCCATCGCCGCCTCCGGCGTGGCCGCGGCCCGCGCTGCGCTCGGCTGGACCCTCGAGTACGTCAAGGAGCGCAAGGCGTTCGGTCAGCCGATCGGATCGTTTCAGAACACCAAGTTCGTGCTGGCCGAGGTCGCCACCGAGGTGGAGATCGGTCAGGCCTACATCGATCAGTGCGTCCTGGCCCTCAACCAGAGCACCCTCACCGCCGACGACGCGGCCATGGCCAAGTGGTGGTGCACCGAGTTGCAGAAGCGGGTGGTGGACCGGTGCCTCCAGCTGTTCGGCGGCTACGGCTACATGCTCGAGTACCCGATCTCCCGGGCCTATCTCGACGCCCGCATCACGACGATCTACGGCGGCACCACCGAGATCATGAAGGAGATCGTCGGGCGGTCGCTCGGCCTCTGATCAAGCGGCGTCGGCGGCCGACGATGCGAATCGTCGCCGGCGGACACCGGCGGCCGTCATCACCAGGTAGGTCGCCACCGGGATGAGCAGGGCCAGGCCCAACAGGAACCATCGGGTTCGGGTCGGGATGCCCTTGTGCGCCGCGCCCATGACGAAGACCGACGCGCTGAGCGTCGCCGGCCGGCCGTCGGCGGACTGACCGGCCGCCTCGATGTGGTGCCAGCCGGGGGCGGCATGGGCCGGGACCTCGACGTCGGTCAGAAAATCACCCTGGCCGTTGGCCACGGCCGATCCCAACAGCGCCGGCGCCGAATGGAATGTGATGGTCACTTGCGCGCCCGGCGCGAACCCGGTCCCTGACAACCGGACGACCGACCCCTGACGCACGTTGCGGGCGCTGGCCTGGAGCGACGCCGGCCGGCCGGTGGTAGCGGCGACGGTCGTCGCCGATGTCCTTGGGCCCGGGCGGTGCCCGGGTCGGGTGGTCGGAGGGGACTTCGAGTGGGACGTCGGCAGCGCCGTGCCGTGACCGCTGGGGCCGCCGGGACGGGTGGTGGTGGTCGTCGACCGGTGGGCCGGGGCGATGGTGGTGGTGGTGGACGGCGACTTCTGGCCGGCCAGAACGCTGATCAGCCCGGTGTCGGAGACGGTCTGTCCGCCACCGGTGCTGCCCCCGAAGACGACCAGGTCCGAGTGGGCCAGGTCGTAGCCGGCGGCCGCCCCCTGGCGGGGTTTGGCGGACGTCTGCACGGTCGCCTGTGTCCAGGTCCCTCCCGCCCACAACCAGATGTCGTCGGTCACCCCGGCCGCCCCCTCCCCCTGGAGGAGGAGCGGGCCGGCGAGCGTCGGGTCGTAGGCCAGTACGGAGTTGTAACGGGCGGCCGGCGCCTTCGCCGGTTTGGCCTGGCTCCAGGCGGTGCCGTTCCAGATCCAAGTGTCGCCCAGCAGCTGGGGCGACGATGACGTCGTGGTGGATTCCCCCCCGAACAGGACGGTGGATCCGGTGGCCGAGTCGTAGGCCATGGCCGCCCCCGACCGGGCCGACGGGCCCGCGACCGTGGCCTGCACCCAGCCGGCCGAGGCGCCCTTCCAGAGCCATGTGTCCGAGAGCGTCTTGTCGGCGCCCCCGACCTGGGATGACTGGTTGATGGCGGTGCCCCCCGAGGTGGTGCCGGAGTACCCGGTGCCGCCGAACAGCACCAGGTTCCCGTCCGGGTCGTAGCTGAGGGCGGCCCCTTCCCGAGGCGGCGGCGGGCTGGACCGGCTGGCCGCGCAGTTGCCCACGCCGCTCGAGAGCGAGCACCAGGACTGGCCGTTCCAGGCCCACGTGTCGTTGAGGAGCACCCCGTCCGAACTGCGACCGCCGAAGAGGATCAACTGGTTGAGCTTCGGGTCGAAGGCCATCGAGGCCAGGTCGCGGGCGGGAGGCTGGTTGAGGGTGTACTGGGTCCACGTGGTCCCGTCCCACACCCACGTCGATCCGGAAATGGTGCCGTTCGAGCTGCCTCCGAAGAGCACCAGCGACGGCGGGCTGGTGTCGGGGTCGTAGGCCGCCGCCGCATAGGCGAGCGGCCCGGGCGACGTGGCCGGCGCCGGGGTGGACCACCGCAGCGTCGGGGCGGCCGGCGAGGTGGCGATAGCGGTGCCGGCCAGAATCCCCACCGCCGAGGCGATGGCCAATCCGCAGGATGCGGCGAAGAGGCGGAGGCGCGTCATCGGTTCCGGGTGGCAGTTCTGGCCGTGGTGGTGGAGCGGGCGACGGGAGTCGAACCCGCGTAACCAGCTTGGAAGGCTGGAGCTCTACCGTTGAGCTACGCCCGCGAGCAGGCCGATCCTATATCGACCGATACAACCGGACCGGGCAGGTTTGCCAGTTTTATCGGCACTGAGTGCCGGTGCCCCGGAGGGCCGGGAGACCGTCGGCTCAGAGCCGCCGGTAGACCTGGTACGACCCGTTACCGATCCGGTCGTGGGCCACCATCTCGAATCCGGCGGACTCCCAGACCATCCGGCTGATCTGGTCCTGGTGGACGAAGCTGCCGCTGGCAATGGCCACGCCCTGCGCCTTCAGCAGTCGGTGCACCCTCGGGGGGTGGGGCATGAAGTTGTGCGCCGTCACCAGGTCGAACGACTCCGGCGCGCCCTCCGGATTGATCGCGTCGCCCACCTCGAAGGTCAGGTTGCCGCGGTGGCTGCGCTGGCGGGCCTGCCCGATCATCCGGCGCGACCGGTCGATACCCAGCACCGACGATTCGGGCATCAGTTCGGCCATCTGGGCGGCCGACCCGCCGGCGCCCGTGCCCAGATCGAGGATCCGTTCGTAGCGCCCGGGCGGCAGGACCTTGACCGCCTCGACGAACGGGGCCAGGTGGCCCTCCTGGGCGGCCAGCCCGTCCCATTGGCGCGACGCCACTTCGAAGTAGACACGGGCCAGGACCCGGTCGCTCCACGCCTGGGACCCGAGGATGAAGTTGGTGGCCCCACCTCGGATTCGGGCGGTACGCGTCATCCGGTCCAAGAACGACAGAACTGGTTTCATGCCCCTCATGCCCCGATTCTGTCAGTTCGACAGACCGCCCCGCCGGAATCTGCGTCGATTTCAACACCTCTCAGCCACCTCACAGGTCGGCCACGGGTGGTCGGGGAGATGGGATTCGAACCCACGACCTCCTGCTCCCAAAGCAGGTGCGCTACCACTGCGCCACTCCCCGTTCCTCGGGGGAGAGGGTACCGCCCTCACCGCCTCACGGCACCCGGCTCACCACGTCGTTGAGGTACTCGAAACGGTCGGCTATCCCGGCGGTGGCGAACAGGCGGGCCACCTGACCGGGGGGCGGGCGGAGGCGGAGGCGCACTCCTTTGACCTCGGCCACCTCCTGGCTGCGGAGGATGCCCCGGAGTCCGGACGAGTCCATGAACGTCACCGCCGACAGGTCCATGACCAACCCGGCAGCGCGCGCTCCGGGCTGGTCGAGCGACTGTACGGCGGCGTGGGTGGTGGCGACCAGGCGCTCCTCCGATTCCACGTCGACATCGCCGCCGACCACGATCGACACCGGATCGGAGGCGACCACCCGGGCGCTGAACTTGCGGTTCATCGGACCCGGGCCAAGAGGAAGGCGGCGTCGTCGGTGGTCAGGTCGGCCTCGAGGACGCCGGCGATCTCGGCGAGCGGCGCCGTCGTGAGGCGGGCCATCGACCGGGCCAGGCGCCCTTCGTCGGCCCCCTCGGTCCCGAGGCACCCGTCGGTGTAGAGCACTAGCGTGTCGCCCGGCCACAGCGGGCAGGTCATGGTCGTGAAGCGGCCGTCGGCGAACCAACCGATGATCGGACCGGTCGAGCCCATGATCTCGGTCCGCCCAGCCCGGCGCAGGACCAACGGTCGGGGATGGCCGCCCACTGCCACCGTGACATCCCGGCCCAGGCGACTGGTGCGCACGGCGGCGGCCACGGCCGTCACATACCGGGCATCATGGCCGCGGACCGGCCCCGGCTGGGCGGCGGGGGAGAGCAACGAGTTCAGCGCGGCGAGGGCGGCGGCCGGATTCGGATCGGCCGACATGAGCCGTCGGAGGGTGAGGCGGGCGGCGCCGGCATCGTTGGCCACGCTGTGGCCCTTGCCGCACACGTCGCCGATGGTCAGTGCCGTCCCCCAGGTGGCCCGGACCACATCGACGAAGTCGCCGCCGGCCACGCCCTGATCGGCGACGTGGTTCCGTCCCAGCAATTCGAGGTCGTCGAGGGCCGGAGCGACGGGGTCGCGCAGATCGATGCGGGTCCGCAGATCCACCTCTCCGGGAACGACCGGTGCGCCACCCGGGTCGACGGCGGCGCCTTGGTCAAAGGAAAGGTCGTCCCCCGGCGCCCGCCCCACTATTGCCGCCGCCCTTCGGCCCGGGCCGAACGACGACCGGCGCCGTGATCGGCGCGGTAGCCGTCGGATTGGTCATGGCGGATGGTGGTGGTGTGGACCACGGTTCCTCCCCCGAGAAGTCACCGCGTTGTGTGATTCGGATGATACCCGCCCATGACGCACTAAGACCGAAGCGTCAGAAAAGTCGGAAACGCACAGTATGCCACCGTCTGCTCGGTCTGCACCCTTGTTGGGCACTCATCCCTCGGTTGCCCGCCGGCCCACCTAGACTCGTGCGCCTATATGAAAGCCGTTGTGGAGTCCCTCGAGGGGAACAAGGTAAAGCTGTCGATAGAGGTCGACGAGCAGGAGTTCGAGAAGGACATAGACGCTGCCTTTCGCAAGATCGCCCGGGAGGTGCGGGTTCCGGGCTTCCGGCCCGGTAAGGCCCCCCGGCGCATCCTGGAGGCCCGGTTCGGCAAGGAGACCGGCCGGTCCGAGGCGCTGCGTGATGCCCTGCCCGCCTACTACACCCAGGCCGTACGCGAGCACGAGGTGGATGTCGTGGCCCCGCCCGAGCTGGATATCAAGGGCGGTGAGGAGTCGGGGCCGGTGTCGTTCGATGCCGTCGTCGAGATCCGGCCGGAGATCCAGCTGCCCGGATACAGCGGGTTGCGGGTCGAGATCCCCAGCCCGACCGCCCCGGAGTCCGACATCGACGCTCAGATCGACCGGCTGCGGGGCAACTTCGGCGAGCTGGTGGAGGTCACCCGGTCCGCCGCGAGCGGCGACTTCGTCACTCTCAACATCTCCGGCAGCCGCGACGGCGAGCCGGTCTCGCAGCTCGAGCTCGAGGACTTCTCCTACGAGGTCGGTTCCGACAGCCTGCTGCCCGGGCTGGACAGCACACTGGAGGGCGCCAAGGTCGGCGACATCCTGGAGTTCGAGGCCGACCTGGGCACCGAGGACGAGCCGCAGCCGACCCAGGTGAAGGTGATGGTCAAAGAGATCAAGGAGAAGAAGCTCCCCGACCTGACCGACGAGTGGGCCTCCGAGGCCTCCGAGTTCGACACCGTCGATGAGTTGCGGGCCGACATCACCAAGCGCATGGGCCTGGTCCGCCGGGTGCAGGCCACCATGGCGCTGCGCAACGCCGCCGTCGAGGCGCTGGTCGAGCTGGTCACCGACGACCCGCCGGCCGCCCTGATCGACGCCGAGGTCGAACGGGGCCTCCACGATCTCCAGCACCGCCTGGAGTCGCAGGGCGCCAGCATCGAGCAGTACCTGCAGGTGACCGGCCAGGATCCCCAGGTGTTCCTCGACTCCCTCCGCGAGCAGGCGACCCCCTCGGTGAAGGCCGATCTGGCCCTGCGGGCGGTGGCCAAGGCCGAGGACTTCGAGCCGACCGAGGACGACATCGACGCCGAGATCGTGCGGCTGGCCGATGCCTACGGGGTCAAGCCGGCCCAGGCCCGACGGAACCTGGAGCGCGCTGACCAGATGCTCGCGGTACGCTCGGATTGGAAGAAATCGAAGGCGCTCGAGTGGCTCCTGGAGCACGTCGAGATCGTCGACGAGGACGGCCAACCGGTCGATCGCAGCCTGCTCGAACCGGAACCAGAAGACGCAGAAGACGCATCTTCGCCGGCAGGTGCCGCTACTGCCTCCGGTGAACTGGCATCAGAAGATCCTCACGATGAGGAGACCGGAGAGTAATGATCAATCCCCTGGCTCAGTACCACATACCGGGCGTCTTCGAGCAGACGAACCGCGGGGACAAGAGCTACGACCTCTTCTCCCGGATGCTGGAGGAGAACATCGTCTTCCTCGGTACGCCGATCGACGATTACGTCGCCAACGCCGTCTGCGCCCAGATGCTGTACCTCGAGTACAAGAACCCGGACAAGGACATCAGCCTCTACATCAACTCGCCCGGGGGCGACATCACCGCCCTGTTCGCCATCTACGACACCATGCGCTTCGTCAAGAACGACATCTCGACGTTCTGTTACGGGCAGGCCGCTTCGGCGGCAGCGGTGATCCTGGCCGGCGGGACCCGCGGCAAGCGCTTTGCCCTGCCCCACGCCCGGATCCTCATCCACCAGCCGCACGGCGGCGCCGCCGGCCAGGCGACGGACATCGAGATCCAGGCCAAGGAGATCCTGCGCATGCGCGACCTCCTCAACGAGATGCTCGCCGTCGACACCGGTCAGGATGTCGGGCGCATCGCCCGCGACACCGAACGCGATTTCATCATGAGCGCCGACGAGTCGCAGCAATACGGCATTATCGATGAAGTGATCACATCGAGAGATCTCGCGTTCGTCCCGCAAGCCGCGGGCGTCGCCTGAGTTCGGGGGCGGGGGACAATGGCGAAGTTCGGCGAGTCGAGCGATCTGGTCAAATGCTCGTTCTGCGGCAAGTCACAGAAGCAGGTGAAGAAGCTGATCGCCGGTCCCGGCGTCTACATCTGCGATGAGTGCATCGACCTCTGCAACGACATCATCGAAGAGGAGCTCTCGGAGACGACCGAGGTCCGCTTCGACGAGTTGCCCAAGCCGGCCGAGATCTTCAACTTCCTGAACGACTACGTCATCGGTCAGGAACGGGCCAAGAAGATCCTGTCCGTCGCCGTCTACAACCACTACAAGCGGGTGCAGTCGGGCGGCTACAACGACTCCGAGGTCGAGCTGCAGAAGTCGAACATCCTCCTGCTCGGCCCGACCGGCTGCGGCAAGACGTTCCTGGCCCAGACGCTGGCCCGGATGCTGAACGTCCCGTTCGCCATCGCCGACGCCACCGCCCTCACCGAGGCCGGCTACGTGGGCGAGGACGTCGAGAACATCCTGCTGAAGCTCATCCAAGCGGCCGACTACGACGTGAAGAAGGCCGAGACCGGCATCATCTACATCGACGAGATCGACAAGATCGCCCGCAAGAGCGAGAACCCGTCGATCACCCGCGACGTCTCCGGCGAGGGCGTGCAGCAGGCGCTGCTCAAGATCTTGGAGGGCACCACCGCCTCGGTGCCGCCCCAGGGGGGCCGCAAGCACCCCCACCAGGAGTTCATCCAGATCGACACGACCAACATCCTGTTCATCTGTGGTGGCGCATTCGCCGGCCTCGACCGGCTGATCGACTCGCGGCTGGGCAAGCAGGGGATCGGCTTCCGGGCCGAGATCCGCCGGGGCGAGCAACGGGCCGAGGGGGAGCTGCTGGCCCAGGTGCTCCCCGAGGACCTGTTGAAGTTCGGCCTCATCCCCGAGTTCGTGGGCCGGCTGCCGGTCATCGGTGCCGTGTCCAACCTGGACAGTGAGGCCCTCGTCCGGATCCTCATCGAGCCCAAGAACGCCCTGGTCAAGCAGTACCGGCGGGTGTTCGAGCTCGACAACGTCGAGTTGGTCTTCTCCGACGACGCCCTCGAGGCGGTCGCCGAGCAGGCTCTGCTGCGCGGCACCGGTGCTCGCGGCCTGCGGGCCATCCTCGAGGAAGTCCTGCTCGAGGTCATGTACGACCTGCCGTCGCGCAGCGACATCGGCAAGTGCGTGATCGACCGTTCGGTCGTCATGGAGCGCATTGCACCGACGCTCGTGCCCCGTACCGAGGGCATGCCCCGGGTCGCCCCGCGTAACCGCCGGGCCGCATCCTGACCGCTTTCCCTTCGCTGGGCGACGCCCTGGCCTGGCTGGACAGCCATCAGAATCTGGAGCGGATGGTCGCCTCGGTGGCCGAAGGCCGGGCCGTGCCGCCCGACCTGTCGAATGTGCAGGCGCTCATGGAACTGCTCGACCATCCCGAGCGGTCGGCCCCGGTCATCCACGTCACCGGCACCAACGGCAAGACGTCGACGGCGCGGGTCATCGGATCGCTCCTGGCCGCCAAGGGCCTGCGGGTCGGCACCTTCACCAGTCCCCATCTGGAGCTGATCAACGAGCGGATCAGCGCGGACGGCCGGCCCATCTCCGATGCCGACCTCCTGGAGGTCCTGTCGTCACTGGCCTCATACTGCACGATGCTCGACAGTCGGCCCAGGTGGTTCGAGCTGATCACGGCGGCCGCGTTCATGTGGTTCGCCGACCGCCCGGTCGACGTCGTGGTGCTCGAGGTGGGCATGGGCGGCCGCTGGGATGCGACCAACGTGGCCGACGCCTCGGTGGCCGTCATCACCAACGTGGGCCTCGACCACATCGAGTTCCTGGGCCCGACCCGCGAGGACATCGCCCGGGAGAAGGTGGGCATCGTCAAGCCCGAGTCCATCCTGATCCTCGGCGAGTCCGATCCCGAACTGCGGGCCGTGTTCGAGGAGCCGCCGTCGGCCGGCGTCTGGCTGGACGGGCGCGACTTCGGCATCTCCCGCAACGAGCTGGCGGTCGGCGGCCGCTCCCTCGACCTACGCACGCCCGGCGCCGACTACGAGGGGGTGTGGCTGGACCTGCACGGATCCCACCAGGGCCGCAACTTCGCCTGCGCCCTGGCCGCCGTAGAGGCGTTCTTCGGTGCGGCCGTCGACGACAAGCTGGTCCGGGAGGCGGCGGCCACCGTGTCGTCGCCCGGCCGGATGGAGATCGTCTGGAAAGAACCCCTGGTCGTACTGGACGGGGCCAAGAATCTGGAGGGGGCGGAAGCCGCCTCGCAGGCCGTCGCCGAGGAGTTCGGTTCGACCCGCTCGGTGGTGCTGGTGGTGGGCATGCTCGGCGGTGCAGCCAAGGATCCGACGGCCATGCTCTCGGCGTTGGGGGTGGGCACGCCCGCCGTCCGGTTGGTCGTGACCTGCCCGGCGCCGTCACCCCGGTCGGTGCCGGAGGCGTTGATCGCCGACGCCGCCCGCCGGCTGGGGTGCGGGGCCATCGAGACGCCCGGCGTGGCCGAGGCCCTCGAGGCAGCCTTGGCCGACTCCGGCGAGAACGACCTGATCCTGGTCACCGGCTCGCTCTACGTGGTCGGCGCCGCCCGGTCCGCCCTCGCCGCCCTGAGCTAGAGAACTCCGCTCCCTGGGCCGGTATGTCCGTGTCGTCGAGAACCGCCCATCTGTGATGGGCGGTTGCCGCGGGTCCCGGGGGCCGGCCCCGGGTCCGGGCTGGCACGCTTCTCGCCGGCCGGCCCCGGCAGGTGTGTGCAAACTTGCTGACTATATCAGCAACTTTGCACATACTTGATGTCATACCGTTCATTTCGTAGGCTGGCGGAGCATGATGAGGGCTGAAACAGCACAGAAGCGCGTCACCGAGATGGCCCGCTGGCAGTACGGCCTGGTGACGACCGCCCAGTTCCATGCCGCCGGCTTCGACCGCAACTCGATCCAGCACCTGGTCCAGACCGGGTGGCTGACGCCGGTCCGTCAGCACGTCTACCGCATCGACGCCGTCGTCCCGACATGGCGTTCGGCCGCTCTGGCGGCGGTGCTAGCGGCCGGCGACGGCGCCGTCGTCTCGTACTACAGCGCCGGAGCACTCTGGGATCTGCTCGACCCGAGCGACCTGGAGGGCCGACTCGAGGTCACCGCCTCTCGACAGGTTCGGATCAAAGGAGTGACCGCTCACCGCGACGTCCTGCGCCGCCAGGACCGCTCGTCGCGCTTTCGGATCCCGACCACCACTATCGAGCGGACACTCGTCGATCTGTCCCGGGTCGAGGCGCCCCGGACCCTCGGCCGCCTGATCGACGAGGCGCTGCGGAGGGGCCTGACCACGGTCGGGCGGATCGACCTGGCGTTGGAGCGCCACCGGCGACGGGGTTCACCCTCCCTGGCGTCGGTTCGCTGGGCGATGGGCCAACGGGGCGCAAGCTATGAGCCGGGGGCCAACGACTGGGAGCAGGAGATGGATCGCATGTGGGAGGCCATGGGGCTGCCGGCGGCGCCGCGCCAGTACGTCATCACGCTGCCCAGCGGGCGCAAGGTACGGCCCGACCGGGCCATCGTCGACGCCCGCATCAGCGTCGACTGGAACGGCTACGGCCACCACGGGCGCCGGAGCGACTTCGAGCGGGACATCGAACGTCGCAACGAGTTGATCGCCGCCGGCTGGACCCCGCTCGACTTCCACAGCCACCAGACCCCGGCCGCCATCTGCACCACTGTCCTGGCCGTATACCGCCGCCGGGCTGCCTGAGTCGCCGCCGGACCTGAGTCGCCGCCGGACCTGAGTCGCCGCCGGACTTGAGTCGCCGCCGGACCTGAGTCGCCGCCGGACTTGAGTCGCCGCCGGACCTGAGTCGCCGCCGGGCCGCCTGAGTCGGCCGCCGGACCTGAGCCGCCGCCGGGCCGCCTGAGTCGGCCGCCGGACC
>DASZNC010000149.1:0-56516 GCA_035551615.1 Acidimicrobiales bacterium | reverse complement strand
GCGTTCGGGTCACCAAGTCTGTCCACGTCAACCGGATTCACGACCTTGGCGGCAACGAGCAACTCGAACGGGTCGAGAGCCATCTACTCGGGACCGGTTACGAATACTGAATCGCTCACTATGGGGTCGACACAGTGGTGGGCGACAATCGCACTGGAGTTGAACGGTTGAACGGGCAACTCGCCGAGGTACCAGTTCGTCGTGGACGATTCCGAGCACTTGACGATGAGGGATCGGCACTCATCCTCGCGATAGTCTTCGTCCTCGGTGTTGCGCTAGCACTATGGGCGCTCGTCGATTTCGCCGGTGGCGCTTTGATCAATAGCGGAAATCTGCGAACGGAGCGCGCAACCGAGTATTCCGCCGACAGTGCTACCGAAATAGCTATACAAGCCGTCCGCTATCGCCCAAACGCGTATACGACCAGTGCGGGGTGCCTGGGTCCGTCGTCCATAACCTTGAACGGTCAAGCGATGGAGGTTGTTTGCTCGGGAAGCCTGAATTCGTCGTTTCCACAGAGTGGATCCGGAAGTATCGCGGCAGCTACTAAGACGACTGCGACGTCGTCGGTCCTTTTCACTTCGTCGTTGCCTCTATCTTTCTTCCTTGGCTGGACCATCACGGATCCAACTGCCTCCGGCGGGGCCGGAGTCATTCCGAGTGGGACGACCATCACCGCGGAGAACAACGCAAGCAACTCAGTGACCATCTCTCAGGCTGCGACAGCTGCCGTTGCGAGTGACACCTTCGTGCTCCTGGCCCCGCAACTGCGCACCGTCAACTTCTATACGTGCTCCACGTCCGTGGCCTCGTGCAGTGCAGGCACAGCGATCGTCGTCGCGAAGGTTCAGTTCAACGACGTTTCGACGGCGGGGTCCTATTCGTGCAGCGCGACGACATCAGCGACGTGTGGGTCGGGAATGACCATCGCGCAGTGGACTGTCCAGACGGCCAACGGCTAATCGACCGGATCACCGCCGACCTTTAGCCAACTTCACTGCCAAAAGCAGCATTCACAACGGACAAATAGGATAAACCGTCTCATCTTGGGGATCCGTTGTGAGAAGCGAGGGCGGAAGGTGAGAGAAGACTGACATCTTCATATGCGGGCGGTCGTGGTGATCGCTTGGGAGTCACCAACAAGAAAGAGAGAGCAACATGCAAGGGTCCCTCGACCGGCTTCGTGCCCGACGGGAACAGCTCGAAGGCAGCGAGGGCGGCTTCACCCTCATCGAGCTCCTGATTGTCATCGTGATCCTCGGCATCCTTGCCGCGATCGTGGTGTTCGCTGTCCAGAACCTTACCCAGCAGTCCTCGAACGCTTCTTGCCAGTCCGACTGGAAGACCGTTGAGGTGGCGGCTGAGGCGTACAAGGCTCAGATGGGGGCGTACCCGAGCGGTGTCACTGCACTCCTGACAACGGCGACCTCGCCGACTTCCGGGCAGACCGTCGGTCCCTGGCTGAAGGACACCCCGGGCGGAACGAAATACAGCATTGTTGTCGGAAGCGCCAACCTGACGCCGGCAGCCGCTGTAACTGCTCTTGGTGGCACGCCCAGCGCCACTGACGGCGTCATCTGGATCGGCACGCCGGGTACTGCGACGCAGTACAACGACGGCAAGGGCGGCAAGGACGTCACGGGGACTCCGTGGACCTACACCGCTGGTTCGGCCACGAGCTACACCGCCAGCGCCGCCTGCACCAACGTCTAATCCAACTCGCCGGAGCTGTAACAGGTTCCGAACCTGCGAAACGGAAACTACATGATGAACAGGAAGGGGGCGCCGACGGCGTCCCCTTCCTCAGTTCAGGTGAAGGATCCAGAAGGCGTGCCCGGTGCCTCAAGCTTGACGGGTCATCGAGATAGCGTGGCACGGCTTGACCGGATTAGCTGGGGCTCATTTGCCAAACGATAGCGAGGGAACCAAATGGCGCGAATCATGGAGAGACAACGTCGACTGAGGGCTAGCACGGCCAGCGGAGCCGGGTTCACGATGATCGAGCTTCTTATCGTGATTGTGGTGCTTGGCATTTTGGCGGCCATTGTCACCTTCGCCGTTCAAAACCTAGGAACGAGCAGCACGAAGGCCACCTGCCAATCTGACTTCAAGACAGCAGAGACTGCCGCAGAAGATTACAAAGCACAGATGGGGGCCTATCCGATCGGTGGTGGAACCATGGCCGCCAATGGCTCGACTGTGGCTACGGCGTCAGCAACGGATACCGACCCCAACATACCGGCCGCCCTCACAGCTGGCTCTGCTCCAGCTGGCGTGAACGCGGCAGGATCGGGAGGTGAGCTTCTGGCGGGCTCAAACGTGGCCACCACGAGCCCGTTCCAAGACAGTAACGGCGCCACGACCAGCAACCTTGACTCCGGGACTCGATTCCCAGTCGGACCCTGGCTGAAGGATCTTCCGACCAACCCCGGGCATTACAGCATCTGGGTCGCGAATGACGGGACCGGGGATGTCGCTGTTCTCGACAGTGCGGGCAAAGTCGTTGCTGGTACCAAGGGCGCCTTCAACGATCTGACCGCGTGTCAGCAAGTCGGATAGGCCGGGCCCCGCTTCAGTCGTTAGCTAATGGCACATCGTGGAGGCGCAAGGTCCCTTCGATCACGTGAGCTATCTCCTCGCCGACCAACTCGTCCTCTTCGATCAGGGCGTCGCGTAGCCCTTCGACCAGGTGCCGATTGGATTCCAGAAGCGCGGTGACCTCGCGCCGAGCGTCGTCCAACAGTGAGGACACTGCCTCTCGGCCCTCTTCGGACGACAGAACCTTGCCGACCAGGTTAGTGCCGGCCTGCACGGCTTCCCAAGAGAGGAGTGTGTCGCCCATGCCCATGCTGCCGATCATGGTGGCGGCCACGGTCGTGGCGTACTTGAGGTCCCCGGCCGCGCCGGAGCTGCGTTCACCGAAGAAGATCTGTTCGGCGATCAGGCCACCGAGGGAGATCTGAACGAGGGAGCGCAGCTCGGACTCGGTCTGGGTGAACTTCTCCTCCAGGTCGGAGTGGGCCAGCAGGCCGAGCGAGGAGCTGCGCTTGATGATGGACAGCACCTCGAGCTTGCGGGACTTGCCGACCAGCCAGGCGACGGTGGCGTGTCCGGCCTCGTGGGTGGCGATGGTGCGGCGCTCGGCCTCGGTGTACTCGACCGGTTGAGCCAGGCCGACCTCCTCGGTCATCTTGGCCTTCTGGATATCGTTCCAGGACATGGCGGAAGCGCCCCGCCGCAGGGCCCACACCAGCGCCTCGTCGAGCAGATGGACGAGCATGGCGGGGGAGTAGCCGAACGTGGAAGCAGCCAGCCGGTCAGTCAGGTCGGCCACCTCGGGATCGTGCGAGCGCCGGTGCAGCTCCAGGTCGAGTATCTCCTTGCGGCCTGACCGGCTGGGCAGGTCGAAGCTGATGGTGCGGTCGAAGCGGCCGGGGCGCAACAGCGCCGGATCGAGATCGCTGGCCCGGTTGGTGGCCCCGATGATCAACACGTTGGCCGGCGGTACATGTGGCTTCCGCAAAGCCCTGTCCGGGGTGAGGAAGCGGTTGATGATCTCCACTACGCCGCTCGCCCACTGCAACCGCCGGGGCGGCTGATCGAAGGACTGCATCTGGATGAGCAGTTCGTTGACCACGCCCGCCACCCCTTCGCGGCCCCCTGAACCGCCCATGCCCCCACGTGACGCGCCGATGGCGTCGATCTCCTCGATGAAGCCGATGGCCCCACCCTCCTTGCGGGCCGCCTCCCGAACCGACGTGAAGAAGGCCCGGATCTTGCGGTTCGTCTGCCCGTAGAACATCGACTGGAAGGCGGACGAGGAGACGAAGAAGAACGGCACGCCGGCCTCGTGGGCCAACGCCTTGGCCAGGTAGGTCTTGCCGGTGCCGGGCGGGCCCTCGAACAGGATGCCCTTGCGGGGGGTGCCCCCCATCTCGGACCGGAAGGTGGCGTGGGCCAGGAAGAGATTCAGGGTGCGTACCGCCTCTTCCACGACCACGGGAGAACCCTTGATGTCATTCAGACTGACATCGATGTCCTCCGGTCGGAACCGGATATGCGGGGACCGGCCGGCCACCACCATGGGTACGACCATGACGCACGCCACCACAAACAGGATGAACAGGAGAGGCAGCATCTGCGTCTCGCCGTGTGTCAGATGAGGCTTGCCGAGGATGTGGCCGTAGAAGACGGAGACCCAGAGCCAGACCAGAACGACCAGGAACGCCAAGGCCAACCACCCGAGGCGACGCCTCCGCGAGGCCTCCCGCGCCCGGCCGACGTCGGCCACCTGCACGGGTAGAACGCGCTCATCGCGCAGCTGCTCGATATGCACGACCAGCCTCCTCCTTTGTGCCCTAAAACCTCGGGATCAGTGCTACGTCCCGAGGAGGTCTCAGGACACTATGTCCATACGTACCCCTTCTTCATCCCAAGTAGGGGGGTCGGACATCCGATTGATGGCGCGGGCCATGATCCGCCGGGCCGTCCAGAGATCGGCCAGGGCGTCGATCAGCTTCTGCTCACGGACCTTGGGCGGCCGTTCGGCCAGCACCCGCCCGGCGCCGGGCAACTTCTCCTCGATCAGCGCCCGGCGTTCCTGACGGCCCAACTCGGATCGCCGACTGTGGGTGACGGGCACACCTTCGTTCATGGTGGTGAACGCCAGTTCCGGATTCACCTCGAACACCGTGCGCTGGCGCCAGGACTGGACCTCGCGGATGGCCTCGACCGCCTTGGCCATCGACCGCCACCGGATGATGTCCAGGCTGGGGTCGATCTTCCGGGCCTCGTCGTAGGTGGTCGCCTCCAGGAGGGCCCGGCTGGGAGCGTGGACGGCGGATCCGGCCCGAGTGCCCAGGCGGCGGCGCGCTTCGACATCACACGAACGCAGCTCGCCCGGCTCCTCCACCACCCCGATCGGGGCGTGGAGGGCGACGATCGAATACGACGGCCGGTAGTCGAGGACCTCGGCGAGGGTGGGCATGACCATGGCCGCTTGAGGGGCCAGGTTGATGCCCTGCAGGTTGCCGGGTACGACCAGCCAACCGCCGGTGATCGGCTCGACGCCGGCCAGGATCTGGTACGGCAGCCCGGAGCGTGAGCCGCCCGGCTGCATCAGCGCGGGGCCGGAGCGGCCGCCGCCAGCACCGGGGCCGGCCTTTCGATGTCCTGCGGGTAGAGGCTGGCCTCGAGCGCATCCTCGTAGGAGATGGCGCCGGACTTCACCAGGACGTTGAGCGAATGCTCCAGGGTCTGCATGCCGTCGGCCCGGTGGGTGGCGACCACGTTGCGCAGCTGGCGGGTCTTGCCCTCCCGGACCAGGTTGCGCACGGCCGGGACGCCGACCATCAGCTCGTAGGCCCCGCACATGCCGCCGCCGATCTTCGGCAGCAGTCGCTGGTAGAGAACACCGAGGAGGGTGCCGGCCAGCTGCACCGAGATCTGGTTGCGGCGATCGCCGGGAAACACGTCGATGATGCGGTCGATGGACTGCGACGAGTCGTTGGTGTGGAGGGTGGTGATCACCAGGTGGCCGGTCTCGGCGATGGTCAGGGCGGCGGAGATGCTCTCCAGGTCGCGCATCTCACCGACCAGGACGACGTCAGGGTCTTCCCGCAGCACGGCCCGGAGGGCGCTGTCGAAGCCCTCGGTGTCGGTGCCGACCTCGCGCTGGCTGATCGTCGCCTTGCGGTTCTGGTGCAGGTACTCGATCGGGTCCTCGATGGTGACGATGTGGCAGGCCCGGCGCTTGTTGATGACGTCGATCATCGAGGCCATGGACGTCGACTTGCCGGAGCCAGTGGGGCCGGTGACCAGGATCAGGCCGCTCGGGTTGCGCAGGATGTTGGCCATGGCGTCGGGGAGGCCGAGGTCTTCCAGGGCCGGGATATCCATCGGGATGCGTCGCAGGGATAGCGAGCAGTTGCCCCGCTGGTAGAAGGCGTTGGCCCGGATCCGGGCCTCTTCGCGCCAGGAGAACGAGAAGTCCAGCTCCGAGCGGGGGTGCAGCCGGTCCTTGTTGTCGCCGTCGAGCTGGGACCGGACGATCGATTCGATGTCCTTGGATTCCAGCTTCGGCGCGCCCTCGAGCGGCACCAGTTGACCGTCGACGCGCAGCAACGGAGCGGACCCCGCGGTCAGGAGAATGTCCGAACCGTTCCGGTCGTGCAGGATCCCCAACCACTCGTCCAAGTGCTTCTCTACGGCCACCGGCCAGCTCCAATCCTCAACCCGATCGCCCGATTCTGCCGTCCCTGTCCCATTCCGGGAACAACGTTCGGCCAATAAGCCGAAGTTCAGGACCGGGTCAGCTGGGTCAGGTCGAGGCCGGCGACGCCCAGGTCCTGACGGGCCTGGTAGGTGTCGGTGGTGTGTACGGCGGCCGTCACCTCGGCCAGCGCCTGTTCCCAGGCGCGCCGGGCGGTCGGATCGACCGGGGGCCCGATACCGCGCAGGCCGGCCACGTCCTTCGTCAATTGCGCGTTCGGGGCGGGCCGGGCCACGTCCCGGGCCAGAGCGGCCAGGCCCGGCGCAGACCGGGACGCCCAACTCCTGGTCGGGGCGTGCACCTGGAAGACGGCGGCCAGCCCGGCCAAGAGGAGTAGGGCGGCGGCGACCTCCAGCCACCGCGACGCCCGTTTGGCCACCGCCCCGGGCTCGGTGGCGAACACCGGCGCTGGTGGTGGGGGCGGCGTGAAGCGGGGCGCCTCACGCAGGTCGATCACTTCGGCGGCCAGGCGGGGTGCCAGCTTGGCCGGTCGTCCCCACGGTCCCGACGGCGCCCCGCCGCGCCGGTACATGCGGCGCTCGGAGGGAGGGGCCTCCTCGGGCGGCATGGGCTCGCCCCAGTCGGTGGTCGGTGCCTGGGTCACTCTGGACAGAACGGTAGGGCAGTGGAGCGGCCATCTGGTCTCTGGGGGTTTCCCAGGTCGGAATGGGGGATGTTCCGGATAGGCATCAGGCCGCCCAACTCGAAGAGTAAGGGCTATGCACTCCTACTCCCACCGACGGTTCTCCGGCGTCACCGCCGGCGTGGCCACCGCCCTCAGCGCCGGCGCCGCTCTGTTCGCCGGTGGCGCGCTCGCCACCCGACCGCCGTGTCCCGAAGGGTACGTCCGGTTGA
This sequence comes from Acidimicrobiales bacterium, assembly GCA_035551615.1. GTDB lineage: Bacteria > Actinomycetota > Acidimicrobiia > Acidimicrobiales > Palsa-688 > JAKCDU01. The sequence continues at coordinate 49,390 of DASZNC010000149.1, read as the reverse complement.
TCGATGTCCTGGCGATCTGGCCGGTCGTGTCGGGGGTGAGGGCCGCCCTCTCTCTGATCCTTGCGTTGTTCTCGGTCTGGCGGGGAGACCGTCCGGCCCGGGTCGTGCTGTCCGTCCTCGCCGTCGTCGTCTCGGGGCTGTTACTCGTCGGCGCGGTCGGCATATGGCAGTCCCTGCAGGGCGCCACGTACGACCCGTCCTGTTGGACCTTCTGACCTTTCGGGACCATTCGGGCCATATGTATTGGGCCTTTCGGCCTATGTACCGGCGGCGCGGCCGGCGTTACTTTCGCCACGGTGGGGTGGGGCACTCGAAATCTGCGGGCCATCATTTCCACGGCCGTGCTGTTCTCGGTTGGTTTGACGTCGGCCGTCGGGAGCGGGCCGGCATCGGCCGCAACTTCTTCGCCGTGGTCGGTCGCCGCGGCGTACCAGGATCACACGCAGCCGGCAGGAATCGACTGTCCCAGCACGACCTTTTGTGTGGCCACCGGGCCGGACGCCATCCTCACGTCCACGGATGGCGGGGTGAGCTGGAACCAACAGACCGAGCCCGGCCTCGGAAGCGGTGGGGTGTCATGCCCTAGCACCGATCAATGCGTGGTCGTCGGCGGAAGCGAGATATTCAGGACCTCCGACGGCGGCTTGCACTGGAGCCCGGCGGTGCTTCCGCAGGAGGTGCCGATCGCCCTCCAAGCAGTCTCCTGCCCCACGGCCGACTTCTGTCTTGCGGTCGGGGGAAACCGACCAGCGGCGCTGACGGCATTGACATCAATCGATGGCGGTGCCCGCTGGTCGACGTCGCCGGTGTCGAACCTGGGGCTGAGCCACCTCAACGCGGTGGCGTGCAGTTCCGTTGCCGACTGCGTCGCGACGGGCGGGGAATCCGGGGCCAGCGCCGTCGGGATGGTCGTTCGAACCACTGACGGAGGACAAAGCTGGGGCGCAACGGCGACTCCCGGCCGCGCCGGGAGCTTCGTCAGCGTCAGTTGCCCCACGTCTACGGACTGCTGGACGATCGGTAATCCGTCCACTGACTCGGGGCCGACCGTTGTCCTGTCCAGTGCCGACGGCGGATCCAGTTGGGACCTGACCGGTTCCCAGCCGTCCATAACGACCGATGTCGCCATCTCCTGTCCGGAGGACAACAGGTGCGTCATCGCAGGTGGGAGCAGTAATGGGCAGGCGGTGATCGACTTCACGGCCGATGGTGGAGGCTCATGGTCCGCCGGTTCCGTCGAGGGGCTACCGCTCGCAGCCCTGTCCTGTCCTACGACGACGGACTGCATAGGTGCTGCAGGAGGCGTCATCGAGTCCTCCACCGACGGCGGGTCGACCTGGGAATCCCTGAGCGCCTCGGATGCGACGACGGTGTCTGCTGTTTCTTGTGGTTCGGCCGATGAGTGCGTCGCTGTCCAGCCGAACCATTTCTTGGTCACCAGCGATGGTGGGGGTACCTGGACGGCCGCTTCCTTTCCTTCGGGTGACACCTTCGACGCCGTCTCCTGTCCGACGGCGAATGTCTGCGTGGCCGTTGGATCGATCAACGGGTCGACGGCCGCAACGGCCTACTCGTCGGACGGCGGAAGGTCATGGACAGTCGGATCGCCACCTGTTCTGTCGATGAACGATCAGCTGAGCGGGATTGCGTGTGCCGACGCTCGAGAGTGCGTCGCATGGGCCGACGCAGACGAAGCATTCAGCACTGGTGACGGAGGGCAGACGTGGTCCCCGATCACGGCCCCCGCCGGAGATCTGCCTTTCGACGTAGCCTGCTCGACCACCTCGAGTTGTATTGCCGGTGGCCGGACCGGCGGCATTCTGGTCTCCTCGGATGGAGGAGCCAGCTGGACTACTACGGCGGCGAACATACAGCTGTCAGGACAGCCCGATTGCCCGTCCGACCTGGTCTGTTTCGCACCATCGGGCACGGTCGTGTACGAGACGTCCGACGGTGGTGAAACCTGGATTCAGGAATCGTTGCCGGTCAGCGCAGGAAATGTCCGGCAGGTCTCGTGCGTCACGACGACCGATTGCACGGCTGTCGGTGCCCCATCAGGCTCGACTTTCGACTCGATCTCCGCGACCTCCGATGGCCTCACGTGGGCGGCGCAGTCGCGGCCCGAGCTTCCCGTCGTTTCGGAACTGGCCGGATCGCCTGTTTTCGCGGCGCTGAGCCTCTCGTGCGTGACACTCTCGGAATGCTTCCTGGTCGGCGCGGACCAGTACGGCGGATTCATCCTCGAGCACCCGTTCTCCGTGCCGAGCGCGCCGGTCGGCCCGGTCGCCACGCCCTATGACGATCAAGCATCGGTCGCCTTTGCTCCGCCCGTCTCGGACGGCGGATCGACCGACGCCTACCTGGTTACGGCAACCGACCAGACAGACAACGGGAGGGGCGGTCAGACGCAATCTGGGACCAGTAGCCCGATCATGGTCAGCGGCTTGACGAACGGGGACAGCTACACGTTCTCGGTGACGGCTGTGAACTCGATCGGGATGGGCGCACCCTCTGGACCCTCCGCCGCGGTCGTGCCTCTAGCCGTGCCGTCACAGCCATTTGACCTGACCGCCGTGGCCAACTCGGATACCGCTGCTGAAATCGGCTCGGCCACCGTCACTTTCTCCCCGCCGGTTGTTGCAGGTGGGTCCCCGGTGACGTCCTACACCGTTACTGCGACTGATCAAGCCGATCCGGCCGACGGCGGGCAGACAGCGACCAGCTCATCGATCCCGGTGGTGATCAGCGGGCTGACCGAGGGACAGAGCTACTCGTTCACTGCCGTCGCAACAAACGCGCTCGGGTCGGGCCCTCCGTCGTCTCCGTCGTCTCCCATCACAGTGCTGACGGTTCCTTGGGCCCCGAGGGTGGCGGATCCGCAACCAGGTGACAAGACGCTCACGTTGTCCATCGCCCCCATCGGGCCCGAGGACGCCGCCCCGACCTACTACCAGGCGAGCATCGTCGATCTCGACGATCCCGCCGTGACCGTACCGTCGATCGTAGCGACTACCACTGTCCTGCCCGTCACCGGGTTGACCAACGGTTCCAACTACGGGATAACCGTCAACGCCTGCAACCTGGCGGGTTGCTCATCACCGTCCGATGTTGTCGACGGCGTTCCCGCCGCGACTCCGGGGGCCCCTTGGATGGCAGTAGAGGTCGGAGTGGACCAGGCAACCGTTACCTTCTCGGAGCCTGATGACGGCGGAGCCGCCATCTGGGAGTACACCCTCGAGGCCGCGGATCTCACAGACCCGACCAATCCGGCGCAGACCATCTACGGATTCGCCAGCCCGCTGGCCCTGACCGGATTGACCGGCGGCGATGAGTACGCGTTCTCTCTGTCGGCTACGAACGAAACGGGGACGGGCCCGCGTGCCACCGTGGACGGCACTCCCTACTCCACGGCCGGTGCGCCACGATCGGTTTCGGCCGTGCCGGGCAACGCTCGGGCAACTGTCTCGTTTCTCGCTCCGTCCTCAGACCACGGCGCAGCTGTGACCGGCTACTCCGTCACCGCCACCGACCAGACCAGCCCGGGTCGCAGTCCGATCACGACCACCGGAACGACAAGCCCGATCTCGGTCGGCGGTTTGGTCAACGGGGACCGATACACGTTCACGGTCGTGGCCACGAACCTGGCCGGAGCCGGTCCGGCGTCGAACCCGTCCAGCCCGGTCACCCCGTACACCGTGCCCGGGCGACCGGGTGGAGTGGTGGCCGCGGCCGGCGATTCCCGCGCCACTGTCACCTTCACCCCGGCCACCAGTGGCGGCTCGGCCATCATCGGCTATGCCGTACAGGCGGAGGATCTGACGAATCCGGCCCATGGGGGCCAAGGCGTATTCGCCGCATCCAGCCCGGCCACGATCACCGGTCTGACCGACGGAGATCGCTACACGTTCGTGGTCGCCGGCTACAACCAGGCCGGTCTCGGCCCGGTTTCTGCGCCGACCAGTGCGGTGATGCCCGAGTTGGCCGGTCACGTCGGCTGCACGGCGACACTGCCGGCCGGCACCGTCGTCGGAATGGCAGAGACGAGTGACGGCAACGGCTACTGGATCGCCAGCTCGACCGGGACGGTGGCGGCATGCGGAGACGCCCCGTTCTTCGGCAACGGCCCGTCGGGCGTGGCCGCTATCACCAGCGCGCCGGTGGGCAACGGTTACTGGCTGGTGACGAAGTCCGGGGCGATCCGTGCCTACGGAAGTGCGATCAACCACGGCGGCCTGGCGGCCACCACCCGTCTGGCCAAGCCGATCGTCGCCATGGCCGCCGATCCGGCCACCGGTGGCTACTGGTTGTTAGGTGGCGACGGAGGCGTGTTCTCCTTCGACGCCCCGTTCTACGGCTCGACCGGCTCCATACGCCTGACCGCCCCGGCCATCGGGATCGAGGCCACGCCTGACGGGCGCGGCTACCGCTTCGTTGCCTCAGACGGCGGCATCTTCGACTTCGGAACGGCCCCGTTCTACGGTTCGACCGGCGGCGTGCGACTGGCTCAGCCGATTGTCGGTATGGCCGACGACGCGACCAGCGGCGGCTACTGGCTGGTCGCCTCTGACGGCGGCATCTTCTCCTTCCACGCCCCGTTCCTGGGCTCGACCGCCACCGACGTGGCCGGGCCGACGGCGGGGTTGTCGGCCATTCCGTCGGGCGCCGGTTATCGACTGGTCACCGCCAACGGCCACGTGAGCAGCTTCGGCCGGGCCAACAACGAGGGCTCAGCAGGGACCTAGGTCGGCCCCGGCCCTGGAGGGTTGCGAAGTCGCACTATTTCAGCAACTTCACACAGGCCTCCGGTTTGGGGCCGGGGACGGAGCGCGCTGTCCGTCCGCCACCGCTGACTTCTGCGTCGGGCAAGATGAGCGGGCCATGCGCCTGGTCATCGCCACCTGCACCGTCGACTACGAGGGCCGGTTGGCTGCTCACCTGCCGGCCGCCACCCGGCTGATCATGGTGAAGGCGGACGGGTCGGTGTCCATCCACTCGGACGGCAAGGCCTACAAGCCGCTCAACTGGATGACCAGTCCGTGCGACCTGGTGGCCAGCGAGGACAGCTGGGTGGTCACCAACCCGAAGGGCGAGCGGTTGACCATCGCCATCGAGAAGATCCATCTGGACGTGGAGCACGACCTGGGGGTCGATCCCGGTCTGCAGAAGGACGGCGTCGAGGCCCACCTGCAAGAACTCCTGGCGGCCAACCCGACCGTCCTGCGGGCCGGCCTGAAGCTGGTCAAGCGGGAGTACGCCACCGACATCGGCCCGGTCGACCTGCTGTGCCGCGACGAGAACGGCCAGGTGTTCGCGGTGGAGATCAAACGGCGGGGCGAGATCGACGGGGTCGAGCAGTTGGCGCGCTACCTGGAGCGGTTGGACATGGACGGCCGGCTGCGGCCGGTGCGGGGCCTGTTCGCGGCCCAGATCATCAAGCCGCAGGCCCAGGTCCTGGCCGCCGCCCGAGGCATCGAGTGCGTCGAGGTCGACTACGACGAACTACGCGGCGTGGGCACCGGGAAGCTCACCCTCTTCTAGGCGTCTTCCGCGGCCCAGGTGCCGAGGCTGCCGGGCGTGATGCGGGTCGGGCCGGTATCGGGTGGGGCGGTGTCGGCCAGCCGGTCGGCGACCAGGAGGACGGCCCGGGTGACCGGCTCGACGATCGGGGTCGGCAGAGGCGATCCGTCGCGCACGATCTCCTCCAGTTTGCGCTCGGGCAAGTGGACCGGGCCGGCCAGGGCCACTTCCAGCCCGTAACCGTCGAGCAGGTGGGCCAGGGCCCGGCCCGATTCAGCCCGGGTGCGGGGATGGCGGGGAGAGCGGTTCAACACGACGATTATCCGCTCGGCATCGACGCCGACCCGGGTGAGAGAGCGGATGGTGTGGACGAGAGAGTGTGTTCCTTTGAGCCCTGGAACGCCTACCACCACGTTGACGGTCGCATGGAGGGCGGCGCTGCGGGCCAGGTGGTTGCGTTCCTGGACGTCGATCGAGCCGCCGTCGTTCTCGCCCTCGAAGTCGCCGGTGAGGTCGGCGACGACCATCTGGAAGCCGCGGCGCAGGCCGGCCACGGCGGCATCGATGGCCCGGGGGCGAAGCGCCGACCACGACTCGGCGGTGCGCAGGCCGAGCAGCAGGTGGTAGCCGCGGCGGGGCACGGCGAAGGTCATGGCGGCGACGTCGTCGGGTTCGGGCCGGCCGGTCCGGTGGGCGTCGACCAGTTCCTGGAGGCCGGGGCCGAGGTCGGCGCTGTCGTGGAACATGGCCTGGTCGGCCCGCCGGGCCAGATCGGCCAGGAGGACCCGGCCGCCGTAGCGGGGGTCGCGGCTGAGGCCGGAGGCGACGGCCATGGCGATGGTGGAGGCGCCGGTACCGCCGGCCCCGGACACGGTGACGAGAGGGGCCTGCCAGAAGGTGCCCGGCGTCGAGTCGGCCAGGAGCGGCGGCAGGACGGCGCCGGTGCTGACCGGGCGGCAGTGGTGGGCCAACACGTCGATCAGGTCGTCGGGCCCGAATGCAGCCGGCAGTTCGGCGGCGACGCGCAGATCGACCAGCGCCGGGCCGGCGGCCCCACCTCGGCGGCGGTCGCCGACGACGATCACGGGGGTGGCGAACTGGCGGCAGAGGTCGATCAGGTCCCGGTCGAAGGCGGGCACCGACGAGTCGACGAACAGAGCGGAGTGCCGGCGCCCGGAGGAGAGGCGGGTGCGGACCTCTTCGACGGACATGCATTTGACGAACTCGGCGGCGATGGCGGCCGATGTCGTCCACTGAGCGACCGAGTCGAACCAGGCGGCCCGGGCCGGCGCCAACCCGAGCAGGACGAACCGCTCTTCCTGCACGGTCAGCCGCCGCCCGGCCCGGTGCCGTCGGAGGGCTCGGCCTGGATCAACTCGACGGTGCCGGTCCGCTCGGCGCTGACCAGTTGCTCGGCTTCGGTCAGGTTGGCCACGCCCAGCGTGACCACCACAGTGGAGCCGTTGGAGGAGGACGAGAGCAGCCCGGAGTCCGAATGGTGGACCGAGAGCAGGGTGGCGCCCCGCATCACCACGGTGACGGCCGATGCCGTTCCGGTGGTGGTCGACGACGGCGCGTCGAGGACGTCGACCGCCTGGCCGGTTGCCAGATCGGAGAGCGAGTTGGCATCGACGGAGATGCTGACCGGACGCAGGGTCGAGCCGGTGGGCGCGACCAGCATCGATGACTGGATGAGGGCTCCAGGTGGCACGGCGACGGCCAGTGTCCGGCCGAGGAGGGCGGATGGCGTCTGGAAGGCCGACGAACGGGGCGAACCGCCCAGGTCCATCCGGGTGGTCGTCAGATCGGCGGCGCCGATCGTCGTACCGGCCGGAAGGGGAGCGGCGGCGACCTCATAAGGAGTCATGTGGTGGCCTGAGGTGGACAGGACGGCGGCGAATACGATCACCACGGCCACCGCCACCAGGAAGCCGCCGATGACGGCCCGTTGTCGCGTGCCGGTCGCCCGTCGGCCTAGGATGACGCCCGCACCCTCTCTGCCAGCCCCGGTCGGTGGCACCCGGGTCAGCTGCGAGGCCCGGCGGGGCCGGTCGACCACCGCTGTCGACTCACCAGACGTCTTCCGCCACGCCACACCATGAAATCTAACGAGATCCTACTGGCTTGTCTATCGGGACGTTATGATTGGACCCATGAGCGAACCGATCCAATGGATGGGCACGCGCGAGGCCTGCGAAAGGTTGGGGGTGACCCTGCGCACCCTCTACCGATTCATCGATGAGGGGCAGCTGCCGGCGTACAAGATGGGCCGCGTGATCCGCGTCCAGTCCACTGACGTCGATGACTTCATCATCCGCATGCGCATCGAACCGGGCACCCTCGAGCACCTCTATCCCGAGCCCAAGCCGCGAGGCGAGCCTCGGCCGATGAATCCGGGCGAGGAGTCCGACTCCGACGTGGATGAGAGCCTGTCGGAGGGCATCTGAGCCGCTCTCAGCGCACCTCGACCGCTTCCACCGCCGTCAGCGGGGCGTAGGTGAAGCGGCGTGGCGGGGCCTCGGCCCGCAGCGTCAGGACGTCCTCCCCCAAACCGACCAGGAGGCCGGACAACCGGTCCGCGCCCAGGTGCAGCGTCACCGGCGACTGCTCGGCGGCCAGGCCGTCCAGGGCGGCGGCCAGGGTCAGTTCCAGAAGGGGCCGCCGGTCCCCACTGGCCCGCCTGGTCGCGCCGTCGTGGGTCAGCGTCCGGATGACCGAGCTGCGTACCAGCACCGAGCGGTGGCCGGCCCGTTCCACGACACAGAAATCGGTCGCCGCCCCGACCAGGCGACCGTCCAGCCGGCCGCCGGGTAGCAGCAGGGAGACGGTCGTGCCCTGTTCGGCCAGGTCGACGAGCAGGCCGGCCCACCTGGCCGAACCGGCCTCCTGATCGGCCAGCGCCCGGCCCCGCACCCGCTCACCGACCGCCGCTCCGGCCCGGTCCGCCGCCGCCCACCGTTGCAACTCGTGGAAGAAGGTCTCGTCGGGCACTCGGGCGAGGGTACTTTCGTGGCCATGGCCGACTGCCTGTTCTGCAAGATCATCGCCGGCGAGGTGCCCTCCAAGGAGGTTTTGTCGTCGGAGAACACCTATGCGTTCTTCGACATCGCCCCGGCGGCGCCCGTCCATTTCCTGGTCGTGCCCAAGCGCCACATCAAGAACGCGTCGGAGATCGAGCCGGCCGACGGGCCGGTGCTGGCCGAGATGTTCGCCACCGCTCGAGCGGCGGCCGAGGCCCAGGGCATCGGGGAGAACGGCTACCGCCTGGTGTTCAACGTCGGCGAGCACGCCCTCAACAGTGTCCACCACCTGCACATGCACGTGGTGGGCGGCCAGCAGATGGGCTGGCCCCCGGGCGTCGATCCGATTGCCTAGTCGTCGCCACCCGGACCCGGTAGCTTTGTGACCGACCCGCCCGTGTCCACGACCGTTACCGTCACCGTCCCGAACCATTTGATGCCCCGGCTCGTTGGCCCGCTCAACGAGAACCTGCGCATGGTGGAAGACGCCTTCGAGGGCACATCGATACACGCCCGCGGCAACGAGTTCACCATCGCCGGCGACGACGCCGTGGTGGCCGCCCGCCTGGTCGACGAACTCAGGCTCCTCCTCGAGTCGGGCACCGTCATCGACCCGCAGGTCGTCCACCGCACCATCGACATGGTCCGGGCCGACGAACGACCGTCGGAGGTGTTGACCGCCGAGGTGCTGAAGTCGGCCCGGGGCCGCTCGGTGCGGCCCAAGACCAGCGGCCAGAAGCGTTATGCCGAGGCCATCCGGGACAACATCGTCACCTTCGGGGTCGGCCCCGCCGGCACCGGCAAGAGCTACCTGGCCGTGGCCCTGGCCGTGCAGACCCTGCAGGCCAAGCAGGTCGACCGGATCATCCTGACCCGGCCGGCGGTGGAGGCCGGCGAGCGGCTCGGGTTCCTGCCCGGCGACCTCATGGCCAAGGTCGACCCGTACCTGCGGCCGCTCTACGACGCCCTCTACGACATGATGGGCACCGAGTCGGCCCGCAAGCTGATGGAGACGGGCACCATCGAGGTGGCACCTCTGGCGTACATGAGGGGCCGGGCGCAACCGTATTTCACCCCAGTGCTCACGCCGTGGGGCTTCATCCCGATCGGTAGTCTCGAGGTCGGCGATCTGGTCATCGGGTCGGATGGCCGGCCCACGCCGGTGCTCGGCGTCTATCCGCAAGGGGTCAAGCAGGTCTACCGGGTGACGACCCAGGACGGGGCGTCGACGCTGGCGTGCGGGGACCACCTGTGGTTCGTCCGTACCCGTTCGGACATGCGCTCGGGTAAAGCGGGCCGGGTCGTGAAGACCACCGACATGGTGGGCCGCGAGCGGACGTTTCACTACCGCACCTTCGAGTTGCCGCTGGTCGGCCCGGTCCAGTTCGAGCCTCGGGAGATCCCGATCGACCCCTACGCGCTGGGCCTGCTCCTCGGCGACGGCTGCATCAGCGGTTCGACCACCCCGGCCTTCTCCACCGGCGATCCGGAGTTGGCGGCCGCTCTCGAATCGCTGCTCCCCGATGTCGAACTGGTCCACAAGCCGGGCACCTATGACTATGTGATCCGCCATATCCACGGCCGTCGGGGCCGCGGGCCCGGCGGAGTGGCCGTGAAGCCTCCGGTGACCGCCCTGCTGGCCGGGCTCGGGTTGTCCGGGAAGCGGCCTTCCACCAAGTTCGTGCCCCGGGAGTACCTCCACAACAGCCCGGAGGTCCGGCTGGCGGTCCTGCAGGGCCTCCTGGATACCGACGGGGGGCCGGTCCAGCAGAAGGACCGCTCCTGCCGCGTTCACTACTCCACGACGTCGCCCCGACTACGCGACGCCGTCATCTTCCTCGTCCGGTCGCTGGGAGGGGTGGCCTACTCACGGACCCGGCCGGCGGCCGGACGACCGCCGGGCCGGGCGCGGGGTCGTTCCGTTCCTCACCGCTGCGACGCTTATGTGATCGACATCCGGCTGCCCTCCGACGTGGCCCCGTTCCGTCTGGCCCGCAAGGTGGCCGCCTACGGCCAGGTCGGCGGCGGGCGCCCGATGCGCTTTATCGACCGCGTGGTTCCCGACGGCGAGGAAGCCTGTGTCTGCATCGCAGTCGGCGCGCCCGACTCGCTCTACGTGACCGATGACTTCATCGTCACCCACAACACGCTCAACAACTCGTTCATCATCCTGGACGAGGCCCAGAACACCACCCCCGAGCAGATGAAGATGTTCCTCACCCGCATCGGGTTCGGTTCGAAGGTGGTGGTCAACGGGGACGTCACCCAGATCGACCTGCCCGGTGGCCGGTCGGGCCTGGCCGGCCTGGAACAGACGTTGTCGGGCATCGACGGCCTGGCGTGGATCAGTCTGGGCCGGCGGGACGTCGTGCGCCACCGCATCGTGGCCGACATCGTCGGTGCTTTCGAGGCGGCCGAGGAGGCCAAGGCCGGCCGGCGTCCCGGCTCGCCGGCGAAGGGCCAGACGGCGGCCGACGCCCAGGTCATCGCCGAGACCATCAACCCGGCCCAGGCGCAGCCGGCCGAACCGACCGAGATCTGATGCCACCTTCTGTATTCGCCGCCGACGAGCAGTCGGAGCACCGGATCGACACCCTCCGCTGGATCAAGCTGGCCGAGGCCGTCCTCAAGGATGAGGGCATCCGGGGTGACACCGAGGTCTCGATCCTCTACGTCGACGAGACGACCATCTCCGACCTGAACACCCGGTTCCTGGGCAAGGAGGGACCGACCGACGTGCTGGCCTTCCCGATCGACGAGGAGCCCATCGAGGGGGGCCGCTCCCCCGATTCCGGTGGCAGTGGCCCCGGCTTCAACCCGTCGCCCGACGAGGCCCCCATGCTGCTGGGCGATGTCGTGATCTGCCCGTCCGTGGCCCTGCGCAACGCACCTGAGCACGCCGGCACCTTCGACGACGAACTGGCCCTGCTGTTGGTGCACGGCCTGCTGCACCTGCTCGGCCTCGACCACGAGGACCCGGAGGAGGCCGAGGTCATGGAGGCCAAGGAGCGGGAGCTGCTCGGCCGCCACCACGGCACGGTGCCCGATTCCGCCTACCGCCGGGCCGACCCCTTCGAGCCGGACTCGGCCAACACGGACGGTGCCGCCTCTTGAGCGGTCCATTACTGGCGGCGACCACCCACCAACTGGGCACCACCGACATCATCCTCCTGGTCGTGGTGGTGGTCCTCATCTTCGTCACCGGTTTCCTGGCCATGTCGGAGACGGCCATCACCCGGATCTCGAAGGTCAAGGCCATGAGCCTGGTCGAGGAGGAGCGCCGCCGGTCCAAGACCCTGCTGCGCCTGGTCGAGCACATCGACCGGGTCCTGCCGGTGGTCCTGTTCGCCCTGGAACTGTGCACCCTGGTCGCCGCCACCCTGGTCGGCGTCGTCGCCGAGCACGCCTTCGGTGGCCTAGGCGTCGTGGTCGCCACCGCCTTCGAGGTGGTGGTCATATTCGTCGTCGCCGAACTGGCCCCGAAGACGTGGGCCGTGCAGCACCCGGACCGGGCCGCCCTGTTCGCCTCGCCGATCATCCGCCTCCTGTACGCCTTCGCCCCGCTCGGATGGATCACCCGGGGCCTGATCCGGGTGACCAACGTGCTCCTGCCCGGCAAGGGGATCAAAGCCGGGCCCTACACCTCCGATGAGATGCTCCGCGCCATCGCCGACGAGGCGGCCGACGAGGACGTGATCGAGCACGAGGAGCGGACCCTGATCCACTCCATCATCGACTTCGGCGACACCGTCGTCCGGGAGGTCATGGTGCCCCGGCCCGACATGGTCGCCGTCGAGTCCTACGCCCGTATCACCGACGTGGTCGACATCGTCATCCCGGCTGGCTTCTCCCGCATCCCCGTGTTCTCCCAGGGCATCGACGACGTGGTTGGCATCGTCTATGTCAAAGATCTGATGCGGGCCGAGCGGGAGGGCAACGGTGACGGCCAGGTCTCCGATGTCATGCGCGAGGCCCATTTCACGCCGGAGAGCAAGAAGGTCTCCGAACTGATGCGCGAGATGCAGGCCGGCAAGTTCCACATGGCGCTCGTGGTCGACGAGTTCGGTGGCACCGCCGGGCTCGTGACCCTCGAGGACCTGATCGAGGAACTGATCGGCGAGATCACCGACGAGTACGACGTCGAGGAGGCGCCGGCCGAGAAGCTGGACGACGGGACGCTGGTCGTCAACGCCCGCATGCCGGTCGACGAGGTCAACGAGATCCTCGAAGAGGACGAGCAGACCGAACTTCCCGAGGGCGACGACTGGGACACGGTCGGCGGCCTGCTCTACTCCCTGCTCGGTCATGTGCCGAGCGAGGGCGAGTCGGCCGAGGTCGGCGCCCACGTGCTGGTGGCCGAGCGGGTCCAGGGGCGCCGCATCGGCCGGGTGCGCATCTCGGTCCGCCAAGAGGGCGACGGTGGGATCGGCGGTGCCGGGGCCGGCGGCGGCGCGGGCGAGTCGGTATGAGGTCCGGCTTCGCCACCATCGTGGGCCGCCCCAACGTGGGGAAGTCTACGCTGCTCAATCAGATGCTCGGCACCAAGGTCTCGATCACCTCGCCAGTGGCCCAGACGACCAGGACCCAGGTGCGGGGGGTGTTGACCAGGGCCGACGTGCAGATCGTCTTCGTCGACACGCCCGGCATCCACAAACCCCGCACCCTCCTGGGTTCCCGGCTGAATGACAGTGCTACTGACGCCTTGGGCGGGGTCGACCTGACATTGTTCGTGGTGGACGCCACGGCACCGGTGGGCCGGGGTGACCGCTTCGTCGCCAATCTGGTCCCGACCGAGACGATATGTGTGGTCAACAAGGTGGACGCCGCCCCCCGCCGCGAGGTGCTCCAACAGTTGCAGGCGGCGGCCGGCGTGGCCGACTTCATGGAGTACTTCCCGGTGTCGGCCAAGACCGGCGCCGGTGTGGCCGCCCTGGTCGAGGCCATCGCCGACCGGATGCCCGACGGTCCTCTGCTGTACCCGGAGGACATGGTCACCGATGTCCCCGAGGCCTTCTGGGTCGCCGAGCTGGTGCGAGAGCAGTTGCTGGCCGTCACCCACGACGAGGTGCCCCACTCGATCGCCTGCCGGGTCACCGAGTGGGACTGGCCCCACATCCGCTGCGAGATCCTGGTCGAGCGGGACTCCCAGAAGGGGATCGTTATCGGCCACAACGGGGAGGTCCTCAAGCAGGTGGGCACCCGGGCCCGCGCCCAGTTGCCCGAGGGCGCCTACCTGGAGCTGTTTGTCAAAGTGGACCGCAACTGGCAGTCCCGCCCCAAGGCCCTGGAACGCCTCGGTTACTGAACGGTTGCGGCTCGAGTGGCGGCCAGGAAGTCAATGACATCGGAGCGGTGCCGGGTGCGGCGCATGGGTGGTAGGGCGTTCACCAGGCTCCACCGGTAGCGGGCCTTGGCCAGGCGGGTGTCGAAGACCGCCACCACGCCCCGGTCGGTGCTGGTCCGGATCAACCGGCCACAGCCCTGGGCCAGAAGAGCGGCGGCCCGGGGGATGTCGATCAGCTCGAAGGCGCCGGACCCGGCCTTGGCCCGCCGGGCCTGGAGCAGCGGATCGTCTGGGCGGGGGAACGGCAGGCGGTCGATGGTGACCAGCGACAGGGCCGACCCGGGCACGTCGACGCCCTGCCAGAAGCCCATGGTGGCGAACAGGCACGACGTCTCCTGGCCGGCGAAGCGGGCCACCAGCGCCGGCTTCGGCAGATCCGACTGGGTCAGTATCTCGAAGCCGACCCGCTTCTTGATGGCGTCGGCGGCGGTCTGCATGGCCCGCCAGCTGGTGAACAGGGCCAGCGTGCGGCCCTCGGCCGCCTCGATCAACGCGACCAGCTCGTCGTGCATGGCTGACTGGTAGTTCTCGTGGCGGGGGTCGGGCAGGTGCAGGGGGCAGTACAGCAGCGCCTGCTCGTCGTAGGCGTACGGGCTGCCGACGTCGAGCTGGTCGTAGGTGCCACTGCCCAGGCCCAGACGCTCGCCGATGCGGGGCGGGATGGTGGCACTGGTCAGGATGGCGGTGGGCCCCTCGTCGACGGCCCACAGCCGGGCGCCGAGAGCGGCGCCCACGTCGACCGGGGAGACCCGCAGGACCGGGTTGTGGTCGGCGCCCTCCACCCAGGCCACGTCGCCGTCGCCCAGGCTGGTCACGTAGTCGACGTCGCGCATCAGATGACCCAGGGCCTGCTGCTGCCGGAGGACGCGGCCATGGGTGCCGCCTTCGTCCGCCGTCTTGGCCGACCGCTTGAGCTCGGCGCTCAGCCGGCTCAGCCGTTCCCGCATCATCACGAACCGGTCGTGGTCTGCGGCGGCGAGGGGCCGGGGCAGCGACCGGCCCACGAACGGCCGGGCCACGTCGGTGAACACACTCGCGGCGTCCTCGACGGCCGTTGCCGCGCTGGTGTCGTCGAGCAGCGCCCGGCTACCGCGGCCCAGGGCGGCGAAGCGGCCGGCGGTGATCTCGAAGCCGAACGCCGACGAGGCGATGTCCTCGAGCTCGTGGGCCTCGTCGAAGATCACCACATCGTGGATGGGCAGGAACTCGCCGCCGATGGCGAGGCCGGTGGCGTACAGGTGGGTGTTGACGACCACGACGTCGGCCTCGGCGGCCCGCTCCCGGGCCCGCTCGGCGAAGCAGCGATCCCCTGACGGGCAGCGGGCCGCCCCCGGGCAGTCGCGGGCGCCCACGCTGACCTGGGCCCAGGCCGCGTCCTTCGGTTCGAAGTCGAGCTCCGCCCGGTCGCCGGTCTGGGTGCCGGTTTCGGCCCACTTCACCAGCCGCCGGATCTCCCGGCCCAACGGCCCCAGATCCGTGGCCCCCGGCTCGGGTCCGCCGGCATCGAGCATGAGCTGGTCGCCGGCGCCGTTGACCTCGGTCACCCGCTGCCGGCACACGTAGTTCGACCGGCCCTTGAGCACGGCGAAGTCGAACGGCAGGCCCAGCGCCTCCTCCAGCCGGGGCAGGTCCCGGGTGGCCAGCTGGTCCTGCAACGCCTTGGTGGCGGTGGACACCACCGCCCTCTGGCCCAGCGCCAGTACGGGCACCAGATAGGCGAGGCTCTTGCCAGTGCCGGTACCGGCCTGGACGATCAGATGCCGGCGCTGGCGGAGGGCCACCGCCACCGCCTCGGCCATCTGTTTCTGGTTGGGCCGGTCCTCGCTCCCCGGCAACGCACCGGTCGCCTTCTGCAGGGCGAGGTCGACGACCGGATCGGGCACAGCCGTCGAGGCTATTGCCTGCCGGGCCGGGACCGATGGCACTCCTCCGTGTGCGACGGGGCTGCGCCGGTGAGACGGCACTTGCCCGGTGAGATGGCACTCGCCCGGTGAGATGGCACTCGGCCGGGGGATGAGGGGGATGAGGGGGTCGAGTGCCATCTGGTTGGTCTGACGCCATGTCGATCCGGATCGAGTCGTCACTTGCGTCCCGACTCGTCACTACGTGTACGGATTTCGTACCTCTACTGACGACTCGGGCCCGAACTGACGACTCGATCGACATACGCCTGGCCACCGACGCGCCCGCGCCCGAGCAGTGACAAACCGAGCGTACGTAAACCGCCAAGGTTCCGGGCGCCCGGAGGGCGGCCGGCACCGACAGACGAGGCCGCGACCAACACGTCTCAGAACCGTCCGGATTCGGGGAAGATGAGGCCATGAAACTGCGGATCTTCACCGAACCCCAGCAGGGTGCGTCCTACGACCAGCTCCTCGCCGTCGCCCGCTGCGCCGAGGAGGAGGGCTTCGATGCCTTCTTCCGCTCCGACCATTACCTGAAGATGGGCGACGTCGACGGGCTCCCGGGGCCGACCGATGCCTGGACCACCCTGGCCGGCTTGGCGCGCGACACGAGCCGCATCCGGCTGGGCACGCTGGTCACCTCGGCCACGTTCCGGCTCCCTGGGCCACTGGCCATCACCGTCGCCCAGGTCGATCAGATGAGCGGCGGCCGGGTGGAGCTGGGGATCGGCGCCGGCTGGTACGACGGCGAGCACAAGGCGTACGGCATCCCGTTCCCGGCCACCGGGGAGCGCTTCGAGCGTCTGGAGGAGCAGTTGGCGGTCATCACCGGGATGTGGGATGCCGAGGGGACGTTCGAGTTCGCCGGGAAGCACTACCAGATCAGCGACAGCCCGGCCCTGCCCAAGCCGGTCCAGGATCCCCACCCGCCGGTGATCGTCGGAGGGGGTGGCCCCAAGCGGACGCCTCGGCTGGCCGCCCGTTACGCGGCCGAGTTCAACACGCCGTTCATGAGCCCGAACGACGTGGCCAACCAGTTCGGCCGGGTGCGGGAGGCATGCGAGGCTCGAGGTCGCGACCCCCAGACGATGAGGTTTTCGTCGGCGGTGATTGTCTGCTGCGGGACCGACGACGCCGAGATCGCCAAGCGGGCCAAGGCCATCGGTCGGGAGGTCGACGAGTTGAAGGCCAACGGGGTCTGCGGCACGCCCGCTCAGGTGGCCGAGCGGCTGGGGGAGTGGGCGGCCGCCGGCGCTGGCACCGCCTACCTGCAGGTCCTGGACCTGTCCGACCTCGACCACATCCGGCTCATCGGTCGCGAGGTCGCACCTCTGGTCGGGTGACCGGGGTCGCCGTGATGTGATGGGCCCGAAGCGGCGCTACCTTGCCTGGGGTGGATCTGGACGGCCTCGACCCGAACCGCATACCCCGTCACGTGGCCTGCGTGATGGACGGCAACGGCCGCTGGGCGACCAAGCAGGGGCTGCCGCGGACCGAGGGTCACCGGGCCGGTGAGGGGGCGCTGTTCGACGCTGCCTGCGGTGCGCTGGAGATGGGCATCCCCTACTTCACCGTCTACGCCTTCTCCACCGAGAACTGGCGCCGACCGCACGAGGAGGTGCGCTTCCTCCTCAACGTGATCGCCGATCAGCTGCTCACCCGCCGCCGCGACGACCTGCACCGGATGGGCGTGCGCATCCGCTTCATGGGCCGGCGGGACTGGAGGGTCCCCCGCTGGGTGGTCAAGCGGATGGACGACGCCGCCGCCCTGACCAGGAACAACACGGCCATGACCCTGACCGTGGCCTTCAACTACGGGGGCCGGGCGGAGATCGTCGACGCCGTCCGGGCCATCGTCGAGTCCGGGGTGGCGGCCCGCAAGATCGACGAGCGCACGATCCACAAGCACCTGTACTCACCCGACCTGCCCGATCCCGACCTGGTCATACGCACCTCGGGTGAGTTCCGCATCTCCAACTTCCTCCTGTGGGAGTTGGCCTACAGCGAGCTGGTGTTCACCGACGTGCTGTGGCCCGACTTCCGCCGCGAGCACCTGTACGAGGCGGTGCGGGAATTCCAGGCGCGTGACCGGCGGTATGGAAACGCCCCCCACGACGACGGCATCCCGTAGGCCGTGCCCCTCTACCGCGAGCAGGGGGTGGTGCTGCGCACCCACAAGCTGGGGGAGGCGGACCGGATCATCGTGTTCATGACCGCCGGGCGGGGCAAGGTGCGCGCCGTGGCCAAGGGGGTGCGCAAAACCCGGAGCAAGTTCGGCGGCCGCCTGGAACCGCCCAGCCACGTCAGCCTGCTGCTCTACGAGGGGCGCACCCTGGACGTGGTCAACCAGG
The DNA here is from genome assembly GCA_035551615.1 of Acidimicrobiales bacterium. Classification (GTDB taxonomy): domain Bacteria; phylum Actinomycetota; class Acidimicrobiia; order Acidimicrobiales; family Palsa-688; genus JAKCDU01. The sequence continues at coordinate 31,254 of DASZNC010000149.1, read as the reverse complement.
CCGAATCGGTCGAGACCTACCGGGCCATCCGGGAGGACCTGGACCGGATGAGCGACGCCATGGCCCTGCTGGAGGCGGTCGACCAGGTCGCCCAGGAGGGCGAGCCCAACCCAGCGCTGCTGAAGATGCTGGCCGGGGCGTTGCGGGCGCTCAACGACGCTGCCGAACGCCCGGCCTGCCTGGTCGGTGCCTTCTACTGGAAGCTGCTCAACCTGGAAGGGGTGGCGCCCGTCGTCGACGAGTGCGTCCAGTGCGGCTCGCCCGACGTGATCAGCTTCGACCCGGTCGAGGGCGGGGCCCTGTGCCGGGAGCACCGGCGCGGCACGGCCGTGGACCCGGCCACCTTCGAGCTGGTGCGGCGCATCCTGGGCGGGGGCCTGGCCGGCGCCCTCAAGGAACCGGCCCGCCCGGCCGTGTTCGCGGCCAACCATCTGGCCACCGCCACGCTGGAGACGCACCTGGAGCGCCGGCTGCGGTCGGTCCATCTATTGGGCGAGGGCTGAACCGGGCCAGCCCCTACCCTGTGGAGATGCCCCCCGATATGGATGCCATCGTCAGGCTCAGCAAGCAGAGAGGCTTCATCTTCCCGTCCGCTGAGATCTACGGGGGTTTCCGGTCGACCTACGACTACGGGCCGCTCGGCGTGCTGATGCTGCGCAACGTCAAGAACGAGTGGTGGCGGTCGATGGTCCAGATGCGCCACGACGTGGTCGGCCTGGACGCCGCCATCCTGTCCACCCCCAAGGTGTGGGCCGCCTCCGGCCACCTGGCCAACTTCACCGACCCGCTGGTGGACTGCCGCAAGTGCAAGGAGCGGTGGCGGGCCGACCATCTGGAGCCGGGCGCCGACGGGGCCATTCACTGCCCGAACTGCGACAGCACCGACCTGACCGAGGCCCGGGCGTTCAACCTCATGTTCAAGACCCACGCCGGCCCCGTGGAGGACGAGGGGAGCGTCGCCTACCTGCGCCCGGAGACGGCCCAGGGCCACTTCGTCAACTTCCTCAACGTCCTGCAGACCTCCCGCAAGAAGCCGCCCTTCGGCATCGCCCAGATCGGCAAGTCGTTCCGCAACGAGATCACCCCGGGCAACTTCGTGTTCCGGACCCGCGAGTTCGAGCAGATGGAGCTCGAGTTCTTCGTGCCGCCGGCCGACGCCGGCAAGTGGTTCGACTACTGGACCAACGAGCGCCTCGACTGGTACGTCCGCCTCGGCATCCCCCGCGACATGCTGCGGCTGCGGCCCCACGACCCCGAGGAGCTGTCCCACTATTCGGCCGGCACGTCCGACGTGGAGTTCATGTTCCCGTGGGGCTGGGGCGAGCTGGAGGGCATCGCCAACCGGACCGACTTCGACCTGAAGGCCCACGCCGCCGCCTCGGGCGCCAAGCTCGAGTACTTCGACCAGACCACCAACGAGCGCTACGTGCCGTACGTGATCGAGCCGGCCGCCGGCGCCACCCGCACCATGATGGCGTTCCTGCTGGCCGCCTACGACCAGGACGAGGTGGCCGGCGAGCCCCGCACCGTGCTACGCCTCCATCCCCGCATCGCGCCGTACCAGGTCGCCGTCCTGCCGCTGTCCAAAAAGGATACGCTGGTGCCGGTCGCCGAGGAGGTGCTGGGCCTGCTGCAGCCGCACGCCATGTGCGACTACGACGAGACCCAGGCCATCGGCCGGCGCTACCGCCGCCAGGACGAGATCGGCACGCCGCTGGCCGTCACGGTGGATTTCGACACCCTCGAGGATCGGGCCGTCACCATCCGCGACCGGGACACCACCGAGCAGGTCCGTGTGCCCATCGCCGATCTGGTCCACGAAGTCCGGTCGCGTCTCGGTCTCTGAGTCTCGGCACACGGTCCGGCCGGGGGGTGACCGCCCGGTCCGCCCGGACGGCAGGTGGGGCGGCCAGGCCATTCTGCGCCGGTGTTTAGAGTGGAAGGCATGACGCTCGTCTACGCCTTCGACCACAAGCACCGCCGTCCGCCCATGGAGATGAAGGATCTCCTCGGTGGCAAGGGCGCCAACCTGGCGGAGATGACGTCGGTGCTGCAGCTCCCGGTGCCGCCCGGATTCACCATCACGACCGACGCCTGCCGGGAGTACATGGTCGGTGGCTGGCCGGACGGCCTCGACGCGGAAGTGGCCAAGCAGGTGCGCAAGCTGGAGAAGGCCATGGGCAAGCGCCTGGGCGATGCTTCCGACCCGCTGCTCGTCAGTGTCCGGTCGGGGGCCAAGTTCTCCATGCCCGGGATGATGGACACGGTCTTGAATCTGGGTCTGAACGACGCATCGGTCAAAGGACTGGCCGAGCAGACGAGCGACGAGCGGTTCGCTTACGACTCCTACCGCCGTTTCATCTCGATGTACGGGCGCATCGTCCTCGGGCTGGAAGGTCACCTGTTCGAGGAGCCGTTCGACCAGGCCAAGGACGCAGCCAAAGTGAAGAGCGACGCCGACCTGCCGGCCGCCGCGCTGCAGGGCCTGTGCGACGAGTACAAGAAGATCGTCGAGGACCAGACCGGCCGGCCCTTCCCGCAGGAGCCGGCCGAGCAGCTGCGGGGTGCCATCGAGGCGGTGTTCCGCTCGTGGAACGGGGCCCGGGCCATCGCCTACCGGGTGCGCGAGCGCATCTCGCACGACCTGGGCACGGCCGTCAACGTCCAGACCATGGTCTTCGGCAACCGCGACAACGACTCGGGTACCGGCGTCGGCTTCACCCGCGACCCGGCCACCGGCGATCAGGGCGCCTACGGCGACTTCCTCGTCAACGCCCAGGGCGAGGACGTGGTCGCCGGCATCCGCAACACCCTCGAGCTGAGCGAGCTCAAGAATATCTTCCCGAAGATCTTCAAGGAGCTCATGGACATCTTCGCCCGGCTGGAGAACCACTACCGGGACATGTGCGACACCGAGTTCACCATCGACCAGGGCAAGTTGTGGATGCTGCAGACGCGAGTGGGCAAGCGCACCGGTCCGGCCGCGTTCAAGATGGCGCTGGACATGACCAAGCAACGGGGCTGGAAGATCACCCAGGAGGAGGCCCTCCAGCGGGTGACCGCCGACCACCTGGACCAGCTCCTGCACCCGCAGTTCGCCAAGTGGCCGGAGAAGGCGCTGGGCAAAGGACTGGGCGCGTCGCCCGGCGCGGCCGTCGGCCAGGTCGTGTTCACCGCCGACGACGCCGAGGAGGCGGCGGCCCGCGGTGAGCGGGTCATCCTGGTCCGTAACGAGACCTCTCCGGAGGACGTGCACGGCATGATCGCCGCCCAGGGGATCCTGACCACCCGCGGCGGCCTGGTGAGCCACGCTGCCGTGGTCGCTCGCGGCTGGGGCAAGCCGGCCGTGGTCGGCGCCGAGTCGGTCAAGATATCGGGCCGCTCCTTCACCGTCGGCGGCACGACGGTCCAGGCCGGCGACTTCATCTCGATCGATGGCAAGACCGGCCAGATCGCGTCGGGCGAGTGGCCGGTTCAGACACCGGAGCTGACAGGTTCGGCCAAGACCCTGATGGGTTGGGCCGACAAGGTGCGCAAGGGCAAGCTGGCGGTGCGCGCCAATGCCGACAACGGTCCCGACGCGGCCAAGGCCCGCGAGTTCGGGGCCGAAGGGATCGGCCTGTGCCGCACCGAGCACATGTTCCTGGCCGACGACCGGCTGCCCATCGTGCGCCGCATGATCCTGGCCTCCAACGAGGCCGAGGAGGCGGCCGCCCTCGAGGAGCTGCGGGGGGCCCAGAAGCAGGACTTCATCGCCATCCTCGAGGCCATGGACAACCTGCCCGTCACCGTGCGCCTGCTCGACCCCCCGCTGCACGAGTTCCTGCCGTCCATCTCCGAACTCGAGGTCAAAGAAGCCAAGTCCGGCCTGACCGACGAGGAGCAGAAGTTGCTGGAGGCGGCCCGCAGCTGGCACGAGTTCAACCCGATGCTCGGAACCCGCGGTGTCCGCCTGGGCGTCATCAAGCCCGGGCTGTACGCCATGCAGGTCCGGGCTCTGCTGCAGGCGGCCGCCGAGCGGGTGAAGGCGGGCGGCAAGCCGCGCGTCGAGGTAATGGTCCCGCTGACGGTGACCCGCCAGGAGCTGGGCCTGGCCCGGTCGTGGGTGGTCGACGCCATCGCCGAGGAGACCAAGGGCCTGCGCAAGAAGCCCGAGGTCCTGATCGGGACGATGGTCGAGACGCCGCGTGCCGCGGTGCGGGCCGACGAGCTGGCCGAGGAGGCCGACTTCTTCAGCTTCGGCACCAACGACCTGACGCAGATGACGTTCGGCTTCTCCCGCGACGACGTGGAGGGCCGGATGATGACGGCCTACCTGGAGGAGGGCCTGCTCAAGCGCAACCCGTTCGAGACCATCGACCAGGCCGGGGTCGGCCAGCTGGTCGAGGACGCGGTCAAGCGGGGCCGGTCCACCAAGGCCGGTATCAAGCTGGGCGTCTGCGGCGAGCACGGGGGCGACCCGGAGTCGATCGACTTCTTCTACCGGGCCGGCCTGGACTACGTGTCCTGCTCCCCGTTCCGGGTGCCGATCGCCCGCCTGGCGGCGGCCCAGGCGGTGATAACGAACGCCTGACGTCGTACCATCGTCCTAGGCTGACAACTCGTGGGGATAGTCGAGGAGGACATCGCCCGGGTGAGAGCCGCCACCGACTTCGTGGCTCTCGTCGGCGAGCACCTCGCACTGCGGCGCGTGGGCACCCGCTACACCGGACTGTGCCCGTTCCACAGCGAGAAGAGCCCCTCCTTCTCGGTCAACCCCGAACTGGGCCTGTACTACTGCTTCGGCTGCGGGGCCAAGGGCGACGCCATCACCTTCCTCCGCGAGATCGACCATCTCGACTTCGTGGAGGCGGTCGAGCGGTTGGCGGCGCGGTGCGGCGTCGCGTTGCGCCACGACGACGACGAGGTGGGCGGCCAGGACCGGCAACGCCGGACCCGCATCTTCGATGCCTTGGACAGGGCGGTGGCCTGGTACCACGAGCGTCTGCTCTCCTCACCCGATGCCGCCGCCGCCCGGGCCTACCTGAGACGGGAGCGGGGCTACGACGGCGACATCGTCCGCCAGTACCGGATCGGATGGGCGCCGGAGGGGTGGGACACGCTGATCCGCAACCTGGGCGTGCCCACCGCCACGCTGGTCGACGCCGGCCTGGCCACCGTCGGTGAGCAGGGTCGCTACAACGACTTCTTCCGCGGCCGCATCCTGTTCCCGATCTTCGAGCCGGGCGGCAGGGCGGTCGGTGGGGGCGGCCGCCTGATGCCGGGAGGGAGGGGACCGAAGTACAAGAACACGGCCAATACCACGGTCTACGACAAGAGCCAGACCCTCTACGGGTTGAACTGGGCTAAGAAGGCGGTCGTAGACAAGGACCGGGTGGTCGTCTGCGAGGGGTACACGGATGTGATCGGGCTGCACCGGGCCGGTGTCGAGGAAGCGGTGGCGACATGTGGCACGGCGCTGGCCGACGGTCACATCCGGGCCCTGAGCCGCTTCGCCCGCCGCATCGTCCTGGCCTACGACGGCGACAGCGCCGGCCAGAATGCGGCCGAGCGGTTCTACGAGTGGGAGAAGCGCTTCGAGATCGAGGTGCGGGTCATCGCCCTGCCGGCCGGGGCCGATCCGGCCGACCTGGCCCGGACCGACCCCGCTGCGTTGCTGGCTGCGGTGGAAGAAGCCAGGCCGTACCTGGGATTCCGCCTGGAACGGCTCTTCGCCCGCAGCGAACTGTCGACGCCCGAGGGCCGGGTGCGGGCGGCCGGTATCGCCCTCAGCATGGTCGGGGAGCACCCCGACGAGTTGGTCCGCGACCAGTACCTGATGCAGGTTGCCGACCGGTCGCGCGTCGACATCGACCGCCTGCGCACGATGACCGCCGTCGCCCCGCCGACCGAGACGGCCCGCCCCGCGCCCCACCCTGAGGGCGAACGACCGGTCGTCCTGCTGAGCGGCCCGGAGCTGGAAGCCCTGCGTCTGGCCGTCCATCGCCGTGATGAGGTGATCGGGCGGCTGGAGGCCCCGCTCTTTGACCACATCCTGGCCCGCACGACGTTCTCCCTCCTCCGGGAGTCGGCCGGCGTGCACGAGGCCATCGACCGGGCCGATCCCCAGGTGGCCGACCTGTTGCAGCGGCTGGCGGTCGAGGAGTCCGACGCCCATCCCGACGACGTGACCATCCGGCTGGTCGAGCGGGCCGTGCAGAAGCAGCTGCAGGAGCTGCAGGCCGAGATGCGCCAGGCCCCGCCCGACCAGCAGGCCGGGTACATCCCGATCATCACCTGGCTGAAGCTGGGCCTCGAACGGATGCGGGCCGACGACGTCAACCAACGCGACGCGGCCATCGAGGCCGAGGAGCGGCTGGTGGGATGGTTGACCGAGCGTTACGGGGCGAGTGCGTGAGCGACGTCAGCGAGGCGACCGGCAATCTGATGGGCCACGTCGACGAGTCGGCCGGCGATCCGGTGGCCGAGGTATCGGGCGAGTTCCTGGCCATGCTGCTGATCGGCCGTGAGCGCGGCTACCTGACGCCGGACGACCTACTGGCGGTGATGGGCTCGGTCGAGCTCACGCCCGAGATCATCGCCACCTCGGTGGCCCGGGTCCGCGCCGCCGGCGTCGAATGGCGCGACGACACCGAGCGGGCGGCCGCCGAGGCGGCGGCGCTGGACGACGCCAACCTGTCGCCCGCCCAGGTGGCGCGGGCGGCACGGGTCCGGGTGCGGATGAGCGACAGTCGCCGGGACCTGGAGCCGTCCGGCGGGGGCAGTGACGATCCGGTCCGCATGTACCTGAAGGAGATCGGCAAGGTCCCGCTGCTGAACGCCACCGAGGAGGTGGTTCTGGCCCGGTGCGTCGAGTTGGGGCTGGAAGCGACCGCCCGCCTCGAGAGCGAGGAGGAGGAGTCGGCGGTGCTGGCCGACCGGGCCCGGGTGACCGAGGACGAACGTCTGCGGCGGGAAGGCATCGCCGCCAAGCGCATCCTGATCGAGGCCAACCTGCGCCTGGTGGTGTCGATCGCCAAGCGTTACCGCAACCGGGGCATGGCCTTCCTCGACCTGATCCAGGAGGGGAACCTGGGCCTGATGCGGGCGGTCGACAAGTTCGACCACACCAAGGGCTTCAAGTTCTCGACCTACGCGACCTGGTGGATCCGCCAGGCCATCACCCGGGCCATCGCCGATCAGGCCCGGACCATCCGCATCCCGGTGCACATGGTCGACACCATCAACAAGGTGATGCGGACCCAGCGCCAGCTGCTCCAGGACCTGGGCCGCGAGCCGACCGTCGATGAGGTCGCCTCCCGCGTGGAGATGACCCCCGACCGGGTCCGGGAGATCATGCGGCTGAGCCAGGAGACGGTGTCGCTCGAGCAGCCCATGGGCGAGGACGACTTCAGCCTGTCGGACCTGCTCGAGGACCCGGGGGCGGTGGCGCCGTCCGAGGCGGCGACCCGGGCCATGCTGAACGAGGCGGTGGGCGAGGCGCTGGCGGAGCTGTCGGAGCGCGAGCGCAAGGTGGTCCGGCTCCGGTTCGGTCTGGAGGACGGCGAGATGCGCACCCTCGAGGAGGTGGGCAGGGAATTCGGCGTCACACGGGAGCGGATCCGCCAGATCGAGTCGAAGACGCTCGCCAAACTCCGCCATCCGATGCATTCCGGCCATCTCCGCGACTATCTGGACAACGAATAGCCCCATACCCCGTCCCGGTCTGGGCGCCCGATAGGGTGCTGACACTGAAGAAGTTCGGAGGGAGTTTCCGGGCGTGGCTGAGGACTTCAGGCTGGACCAGGGTCGCCTGCAAACCATGTTCGACGAGACTCGCCTCGGCGTGCTCGTGCTGAACCTGGAGGGGGTGGTCGTCGTCGCCAACCAGGCGGCCGCCGAGCTTCTCGGTCACGTCGTCGACGATCTGGTCGGCACACCGGGAGGCGACCTGCTGTTCGAAGAGGAACGGGTGCACATCGACGATGACGCCCGCCGCCTCGCCGAAGCCGGATCGACGCGCTTCGAGCGGCGCTTCCGTCGGGCCGACGGCCGCACGATCTGGGCCGATTGCCTGCTCCAGACGATCCGCGACGGCACCGGCCGCCCCGAGTTCACCTTCGCCACCCTGCTCGACATCTCTGGTCGGAAGCGGGCCGAGGATATGGAGAGCCACCTCCGGGCGGTGGTCGACTCCTCCCCGAACGCCATAGTTGCGTCGACGCTCGAAGGCATCGTGACGTCGTGGAACGCGGGCGCCGAGCGGATGTACGGATATCAGGCCGACGAGGTGGTGGGTCACTCGCTCGGACACCTGCTCTTCCCGGCCAGCCGCAGAGCCGAAGCCGGGCAGATCGTCGCCCAGCTGAACGACGGCCGGCACCTCGAGAGCCACCTGACCGAACGCCTCCGCAAGGACGGTTCGACCGTCCTGGTATCGATCAGCGCGTCGCCGATCGTCGACAGTGACGGGGCAGTGACCGGCCTGGTATCGGTCGCCCAGGACGTGACCGAGCGCGAACGCGAACGTGAGCGCCTGCAACTGCTTCTGCAGGGTGCACCCAACGCGCTCGTGTGCGTCGACCGGCGCGGCAGCATCGTGCTGGCCAGCCGTCAGTGCGAGACGATCTTCGGCTATACGCCGGCGGAGCTCATCGGCCAACCGATAGAAATCCTCATCCCCGAAGCGGCCCGTTTGCGCCACCCGGCGCACCGCCGGGATTTCGTGGCGGCCCCGGCCACCCGGCCCATGGGTGCCGATCTGGGACCGATGGGCCGTCGGAAGGACGGGACCGAGTTCCCGGTGGAGGTCAGCCTGTCGTCGGTCGACACCGCCGACGGCGTGCTGGTGTCGGCCGCTGTGCGTGACATCACAGATCGCCTGCGCCTCGAAGCGGAGCGGATCGAGATGCAGGCCGAGATGGAACGGGCCCAGCGGGAGGAGGAGCGGGCCGTCCTCGAGGCGCAGCTGCACCAGTCCCAGAGGATGGAGAGCATCGGCCAACTGGCCGGCGGCATCGCCCATGACTTCAACAACCTGCTGGCCGGGATCATGAACTATGCGGCACTGGTCAGCTCGGGAGTCGAGGAACTGGTGGCCAATCACGGGCTGGCCGGCGATGAAGTCGCGTCGACCCTGGTGCGGGATGCAGCTGAGATCACCAAGGTGGCCGGCCGGGCCGCCCAACTGACCCACCAGTTGCTGATCTTCAGCCGTCGCGAGACCATCCAGCCGGAGGTACTCGACCTCAACTCCGTTGTGGCCGAGATGGAGAAGCTGCTGAGCCGCATCATCCGGGAGTCGGTGTCTCTGACCAGCACGCTGCAACCCGATCTGCCCCGCATACGGATCGATCCGGGCCAGCTCGAGCAGGTCATCATGAATCTGGCCGTCAATGGGCGCGACGCCATGGCGACGAGCGGCGGACACCTGCGGATCGCGACATCGGCGTTGACCGCCGACGAGGAGTTCGCCCGCCTCCGCGGGATCAGGCCCGGCGATTACGTGCAGCTGGCGGTGAGCGACACAGGTATCGGTATGCCGCGAGACGTGGCCGACCGGGCGTTCGAACCGTTTTTCTCGACCAAACCCCGTGAGCAGGGGTCGGGCCTCGGCCTGGCCACGGTGTACGGGATCGTGACCCAGGCGGGCGGGCAGGTCGTGATCTACTCGGAGGTGGGATTCGGGACGACCGTCCGCATCCTGCTCCCGGCCACCCACGACGACGTGTCACGCCCGGCGGTGCACCGCCAGCCGACGCTCACCGACGGCCAGGGTCGCGTGATACTCCTCGTCGAAGATGAGGAGATCGTACGCGAACCGGCTCGCCGGATGCTGTCCCGCCACGGCTACCGGGTGGAGGTGGCGGCCGATGCCGACGATGCCCTGGCTCTCGTCCGGGACGACCCGGGCCGGTTCGATCTGGTGATCACCGACGTCGTGATGCCGGGACGTTCCGGGCGGGCCCTGGCCGGTGAGTTGGCTGGCACCGGGGTGACCGCGCCGGTGCTCTACATGAGCGGGTACACCCACGATGTGCTGGGCCACCAGGGTGTGCTCGAGGACGGGATCCACCTGCTCGAGAAGCCGTTCACCGCCGACACGCTGCTCCGGGCCGTGAGAGACGCCATCGAGGACCGCTGAGTATGCCGACCATCCTGCTGGTCGACGACGATGTCTCCCTCCGGGTCAGCCTGGGGCGGATTCTGAGCCGGGCCGGCCATACGTGCGTCGAAGCAGAGACGACCGAGGGCGCCCTGCGCCTGCTCGAGGATTACCCCGAGATCGAGCTGATCCTGCTCGACATCCAGCTGGGCGAGGAATCGGGGCTCGATCTCCTGGCCGTCATCCACGCCGATTTTCCCGACATCGCGGTGGTCATGACGACCGGCATCGATGACCCCGCAGTCGCCGAGGTCGCCTTCGAGATCGGCGCCTACGGCTACCTCATCAAGGCGTTCACCCCTAACGAGGCGTTGATCGCCGTCGCCAGTGCCCTCCGCCGGCGGCGGCTGGAGCTGGCCAACCGGCAGAGACCGCTCGACCTGACCAACGGCATGTCCCGCTTCCGGTCCGTCCGGGCGGTGATATCCGGCATCGAGGACGGCATCGATCTGCGTCAGGGCCCCGACCCGCTCGTCGCCTGGCTGTCGAGGGCCATCGCCCTGCGCGACGAGGAGACCGGCCGTCACCTGGAGCGGATGAGCCGCTACGCCGCCATCCTGGCCCACGCGCTCGATCTGGGGCCGGCCACGGTCGAGTGGATGCAGGTCGCCGCCGCCCTCCACGATGTCGGCAAGATCGGGATACCCGACGCCATCCTGCTCAAGCCGGGGGCGCTGACGCCGGAGGAGCAGTCGATCATGCGCCGCCACTCCGTTCTCGGTTACCAGCTGTTGGCCGAGTCGCCGTCGCCGGCGGTGCAGCTGGCGGCGACGGTCGCCCTCGGTCATCACGAGAGATGGGACGGTTTCGGGTATCCGAGCGGCCTGGCCCACGAGGAGATACCGGTGGCCGCCCGCATCGCCGCCGTGGCCGACGTGTTCGACGCGTTGACCAGTGACCGGGTGTACCGGCCGGCGCTCCCGGTCGACGACGCCGTCGCCTACGTGGCCGAGCAGGCAGGTCAGCAGTTCTGCCCCCGGGTGGTCGGCGCCTTCCTGGGGGCGCTCGAACGGGTGGTGGCGGTCCGCGACGAGTACCCCGACATCGACGAGCAGGCCCGCATCAGGGTCATGATCGTCGACGACCACGAAGTCTTCGTGCAGAGCCTGGTCCGCCTGATCGGCTCGGTGGCCGACATGCGGGTGGTGGGCGTGGCCGGGTCAGTGGCGGCGGCGGTGGATGCGGCCGGCCGCTACCAGCCGGATGTGGTGCTGATGGACCTGGAGCTACCCGACGGCGACGGTGCGTCGGCCACCCGGGCCATACGGTCGCTGGTGCCGGCCACCAAGGTCGTGATGCTCACCGGACGTACCGACCGTCAGGCGGTGGCGTCGGCCGTGTCCGCCGGATGCGCCGGCTACGTCCCGAAGACGGAGTCGGCCGACCGGGTGGTGCAGATGGTCCGGGCCGTGCAGACCGGGGACGAGTCCATACCGGCCGAGGAGATGCCCGACCTGTTGAAGTCGCTCCGGCCGTCGGCCACCGGGCTGGGCGCCGACCTGCGGCCCCGCGAGATCGAGGTGCTGGAGTTGATGGCCGTCGGGCTCAGCAACCGGGTCATCGCCGATCGCCTCCACATGGGCCTCAACACCGTCGGCAATCATGTGCAGAGCATCCTCGGCAAGCTGGACGCCCACTCCAAGCTGGAAGCGGTGGCGGTGGCCGTACGCGAAGGCGTCATCGGGAGAAGCGAGCCGGTCGCCGGTTCGTGACCCGGCCCGTGCGGGAGTTCATCCAGGCCCGCTCCGACGCCGCCGCGTGAGCGGCGGCCGATGGTCCTGGGACGAGACCTCTGGCTCCGGGGGAGAGACTCGAACTCTCAACCTTGGGCTTAACAGGCCCCTGCTCTGCCGATTGAGCTACCCCGGAAGGCGGTTTCTGACCCTAGCAAACCGTAGATCAAGCCCATGATCTCCCGGTGCACGGCGGCGCTCCCGTAACGCACATAGACGCAGCCGAACTGGTGCTTGGTATGGCGACGACTCTGGTCCGGGACGGCCCGGTAGGGCTTGCGAAACTGCGAACCCGGTATCCCTGTCACCGTCGACCAGTAGTCCATCGCCTCTGGAGGTCGAGACCCTCGTGTAGGTAGATCCTCACTGACAGGCGGGATTCGTCGATCGTGAAGAAGGTGCGCAACCAGCTACAGAAGAAGGCCGCCATCGCCGGTTCGGTATTGGCGAACATCACGTCCCCGTCACGCTTGGAGCCCTCCCCGGCGTAAAGGGCGGCGCCCGCCGCCAGAAAAGCCTGGTTGTCCAGGGCCCCGTGTCGCTCCCGGCCGGCGTCGCGCAGCGCGGTGATCTGCTCGGCCTTGCGGCGCTGCAGCACGTTCGGCGACCGCCGCCGGGCCGTCCGGCGCGGATGCGGCTCGAAGTCGACGTCGCGCACCCAGAGTGACACAGAAGACTTGGCCACACGGAGCTCGGCGGCGATGTCCGACAGTGTCCAGGCCGCCGCCCGCAGCTCTCGGGCCCGGTTGCGGTCGGCCAGCTTTCCCCGGTATCCCATACTCTTGCGAACCATCGGGTTCGAACATTTGTTCCCCTAAAGTAGTAAACGTATATTGACAGTTGACATTGGCTAACTAAAATTGCGGGCGTGCCCAGCTCTCCCAACTCCCCGGCGACCAGATCGGGACAGGTCGACGATCTGGCCCGGGAGCTGTACGCCGGGGTGGTGCTGTGCATGCGCCGGATCAAGCAGGTCTACGGCGACATGTCGTTCACGGAGCGGGCGGTGCTGTCCCGGCTGGACCGGAACGGGCCGGCCACGGCGGCCGAACTGGCCCGCGCCGAGCGGGTCACCGCTCAGGCCATCGGCGTCACCGTCGCCGGCATGGAGGAGCGGGGGCTCATCGATCGCCGGCCCGATCCGGGGGACCGCCGGCGGGTCATCCTGTCGATCAGCGACATGGCCCGCCGTGACCTGGGCCAGATGCGCGACGCCCGGGCCAACCGGTTGGCCCAGGTGTTGGAGGAGTCGTTCGACGCCGGCGAGCTGACCGTGCTGGCGGCCGCCGCCCCGCTCATCGAGAAGCTGGGCGAGCACCTGTGACCGACACCGACCTGCGGACCGGAACCGAGGGCGTCCCGCCGGCGGATGATTCGTACAAGTGGGTGGCGCTGGTGAACACCACGGCCGCCCTCTTCATGTCCACCCTCGACGGCTCGATCGTCCTGATCGCCCTGCCGGCCATCTTCCGGGGCATCCACCTGGACCCGCTCGCCCCCGGCAACGCCTTCTACCTGTTGTGGATGATCATGGGCTACCGGCTGGTGCAGGCCGTGCTGGTGGCCAACGTGGGCCGGCTGGGGGACATCTACGGCCGCGTCCGCATCTACAACGCCGGCTTCTTGGTCTTCACCATCGCCTCGGTGCTGCTCTCGTTCGACCCGTTCCAGGGCGGTCACGCGGCGGAATGGCTCATCGGCTGGCGCGTCCTGCAGGCCGCCGGCGGGTCCATGCTCATGGCCAACTCGTCGGCCATCCTCACCGATGCGTTTCCGGCCGAGCAGAGGGGACTGGCCCTCGGGACCAACCAGATCGCCGGGCTGGCCGGCCAGTTCATCGGGCTGGTGGCTGGTGGTCTGCTCGCCGTCGTCGACTGGCGGCTCGTGTTCTGGATCAACGTCCCGGTCGGGGTCTTCGGCACGATCTGGGCCTACCGCCGCCTGCGCGAGGTGGGCGAGCGCCATCCGGCCCGCATCGACTGGTGGGGCAACCTGACCTTCGCCCTCGGCCTGGGCGCCCTGCTGGTCGGCGTCACGCTGGGCATCCAGCCCTATCAGCACCACTCGATGGCTTGGACCAGCCCGACGGTCGAGGCCCTCATGGTGGGCGGGGCCGCCCTGCTGGTGATCTTCGTACGGATCGAGCAGCGGATCAAAGACCCGCTGCTGCGCCTCAGCCTGTTCCGGATCCGCGACTTCACGGCCGGCAATATCGCTACCTTCACGATGGCGGCGGCGCGCGGCGGCCTGCAGTTCATTCTGATCATCTGGCTGCAGGGCATCTGGTTGCCCCTGCACGGCTACGACTACAGCGACACGCCGCTGTGGGCCGGCATCTTCCTGTTGCCCCTCACCGCCGGCTTCTTGATCTCCGGGCCGACGTGCGGGCGTCTGTCCGACCGGTTCGGGGCCAGGGGATTGGCGACCACCGGCGCTCTGCTCTTCGGCGGGAGCCTGCTCGGGCTGCTGGCCCTACCGGTGAACTTCCCCTACTGGGCCTTTGCCCTGCTCCTCTTTTTGAGCGGCGTCTCCAACGGCATGTTCGCCTCGCCCAACTCGTCGTCGGTCATGGGCAGCGTGCCGGCCCGCGACCGCGGGGTGGCCTCCGGTATGCGGCAGACGTTCCTCAACTCGGGCACCGCCATCTCGATCGGCCTGTTCATCTCGCTGATCATCAGTGGTTTCGCGCCGGTGTTGTCGGGCAGCCTGCGCCACGGCCTCCTGGTGCACGGCGTGAACCCGGTCGCCGCCAACCACGCTGCCGCCCTGCCGCCGGTGTCGTCGCTGTTTGCCGCCCTGCTCGGTGTGAACCCCATCCAGCATCTGGTCGGCCAGCCGGCTCTGAATCCGCTGCCGCTCGCCACCCAGCACCTGCTGACCGGCCGGACCTTCTTCCCGGATCTGATCGCGACGGCGTTCCGTAGCGGCCTGATCGTGGTGTTCTCCGTGGGTACGGCACTGGCGTTGGTGGCGGCCGTCGCCTCGCTGCTGAGGTCACGGCGGCCGGCCGGCGCGACCCGTCCGGCCTGACCGGGCGACGTTCGTCCCGGCAGTAAGGGCGAAGGAGGTGCCCGGACGGGCAAAGTCCTTGTGCCGGCAAACTTGAACAGGCGAACATGGGCGGCGCGACCGGGGTCGGCCGCCGATGTCCGGCCAGGAGGTGGCGCGTCCCTCGGATTTTCCACCCGACGCAGCGGCGGGGCGAGGGCCGCACCGTCGATCTGCCCGAAGGGGTCAACGTCCTCTGCTCGTGCCGGCGCGTTGCCGAACGGTAACGTCGTTGGGTCCATAGGGGCCTGTAGCTCAGCGGTCAGAGCAGGGGACTCATAATCCCTCGGTCGTGGGTTCGATCCCCACCGGGCCCACCGACACAACCCGAGGCAGGGCGGTCTCGCCGCCCGGGTACCGCAGAGGCCCTTCACTCTGACCTAGGCGGCCCCTCCGGTTGCCGGCGGGCGGCCGCCGAACTCGTCGAGCACGGCGTCCGTGTCGTGACCGGACCGCACCGTCGCCGGTGCGGACATTTGCGCCGGGGTCCGCGAGAAGCGGGGCGCCGGGGCCGGCTGGCTGACCCCGTCCCGCTCGACCAGCGACTGCCGGTGGCGGATGTGGGGATGGGCGGCCACTTCGGGCCAGGCCAGGACCGGAGCCACACACGCGTCGCCGGTACCGAACAATTCGGCCCATTCGTCGCGGTCGCGCCCGCGGAAGCGTTCGGCCAGGAGGCCCCGCAGGCGGGGCCACGCCTCCGGATCGGTGCGGTCGGCGATCCCCGCGTCGGCGATCTCCCCGGCCAGGTCCAGGGCGGTGACCAGCTCGTTCCAGAACTTGTCCTCGAGGGCACCGACGGCCATCCAGCCGCCATCGGCGGTTTCGTACACGTCGTAGTACGGGGCGCCGGTATCCAGCCGGTTCGTGCCCCGCTCGTCGGACCAGCGCCCGGCGGCCCGCATCCCGTGGATGTACCCGGTGAGGGCGATGGTGCCATCGACGATGGCGGCGTCCACGACCTGGCCCCGGCCGCTGCGCTCCCGCTCCCACAACGCGGCCAGAATCCCGACCACCAGGAACATGGTGCCGCCCCCGAAATCACCGAGGAGGTTCAGCGGCGGGACGGGGGCCGAGTCAGAACGGCCGATGGCGTGGAGGGCCCCGGTGACGGCGATGTAGTCGATGTCGTGGCCGGCCGTCTGGGCCAGGGGGCCGTCCTGGCCCCAACCCGTGATCCGGGCGTAGATGAGGCGCCCGTTCCTGGCCGTGCACTGCTCGGGCCCCACGCCCAGGCGTTCGGCCACGCCCGGCCGGAACGGGTCGATGATCACGTCGACTCCGGCGGCGATCCGGAGGAGGGACTCGACCTCGGCCGGGTCCTTCAGATCGAGGACGACCGACCGGCGCCCGCACATGGTCACCGGCCAGGCCACATCGGTCGGTTGGCCCGGGCGTTCCACCCGGATCACCTCGGCCCCCATGTCGGCCAGCAACCGGCCGGCGACCGGTCCCGGTCCGATGCCGGCCAGTTCGAGGACGCGCAGCCCGACGAGCGGGCCGGACCGAGTCCCTTCATCGGCGTTACCAGCCATGCGTTCCACCTCTCGATGAGCCAACCCGGGTCGTCCGACGTTCGGCGCCCCGCGAAGTTAGGTGCCTCCGCCCCCCGGGCGGGCGAACGGCCCGTACCGGTCGTTCCGGCCCAGCACCGCGTACTCGAACAACCCGTAACCCTCGGCGTCGCCGAGGCGGACGCGGGCCACGCTGTCGATCAGTCCGTAGGTCCTGGCCTGCACCTCCGGGTCGGTCAGGTCATAGGTCTGCCGTTCGACGGCCAGTGGTCCCTGGTACAGGCCGTGGCGCCAGTCGGGTTCGGTCCCGTAGCCGGTACCCAGGGCCAGAAAGCTGGCGGCGAGCGGCGACACGCTGAGCTCCAGGGGCGACCGTTCGAAGCGGATGGTGGCCGCCCGCACCTGGCGGGTGAGGGGATCGATGTCCAGATCGTGGTCGGGTCGACCGAGGGTTTCCGCCGGCCGCCCGTCGGCGAAGACCATGGCCGCGTGCTCGAGGCTGCGGGCGCCGGCCGAGTCCTCCTGCACGATGAACACGACGACTCGGTCCTCGAAACGGAGCACCCCGTACAGCCACAGGAAACCCCGGGCCCGGCTACCGAACCGCCGGCCGGGCGGCTCGCTGTCGCCGACCGGCCGGATGCCCCACGACCGGTCCCGGGCCCCCCACCAGTTGCCGTCATCCAGCCGCCAGGTCTGATCGTCCACGACCAGTAGCCCGCTCCAGGTGCCGGTCTGGCAGAAGCGCACACTGTCGGTCGTGACCCTAGGTCCGTTCCGATTGATATGGCGGGGCTCCCGGTGGGCGGCGATATTGCCGTCCCAGGTGAGGTCGGCCTCGATGCCTGCCGCATTGGGCTCGACCACCAACCGGAGCCGCTGCAGTCCCTGCTCGACGTGGATCGATATGGGCCCCACCGACACGTCCAGGCGGTCGCCGGCCAACTCCCGCGACGAGCGGATCACGTCCTGACGGCCGTGGCGGGTGACGGCCATGAAGGCGTCGCTCACCCCGAGGTTCGGGTACTGGCCCAAGCCGGCGGTCACCGCTATCTCGTCACTGCAGTGATGGGCGAAGAAGTAGTAGCGGTCGTAGAAGTTGCGGTCGCTCGTCCCGACGACGGCAACCGGTTCGGCGATCTGGTGGATCGGCAGATCGTCGGCCGCGCTGAGCAGCTCGTCCATCGGCTCCTCGCTCATCTGGCGTCGTCCATCAGGCGCCGGAGCACGCGGAACGCCGGTTGGTAGGCGGCGTGCGCCTCGTCGGGGGCGATGCCGGACAACACGAGCATGTCCTGGAACCGGTAGAGCAGGGCGGCGGCGCGCAGCGCGGCCCACACCTGGTAGTAGTGCAACTGCCGCACCGGCCGCCCGGTCAGATCCTGGTAGCGGGCGACCATCTCCTTCTCGGTCGGGAATCCGGGTAGGCGGGGCACATCGCGACCTTCGGTGTGGATCCGGTCGAACACCAGCCACCAGGCCAAATCCGATTCGGGCGGTCCGAGGGCCACCATCTCCCAGTCCAGCACCGCTGATGGTCGATCGTCGGCGTAGAGCATGTTGCCTATCCGGGCGTCGCCCCAGCACAACCCCCGCTCGGGGTGATCGGGGACACCCGCTCGCAGCCAGTCGTAGGCGTCGTCGAGGTCGGGTACCGTGCGCCCGTCCTCGACCCAGGCCAGGAACTCGCCGTAGCTGTGGACCTGGTCGTGGATGCCGGGCGGTATGAGGCGGGCCAGGTGCTCCTCGGGCAGCTTCGAGGTGTCCACGGCGTGGATGGCCGCCAGTACGTCGATGGACCGCTCCACCACCCGGCGTTGCCGGATCGGCTCGGCGTCTTTCAACCATCCCTTCATGCTGTACGGCGGGGCGTCCGAGCAGGTCAGGCCCGGGCGGCGTTCCATGACGAAGAACGGGGTACCGAGATACTCCTCCCGGCCCGTACCCCCGGCCAGGATGCGGGGTACCGGAACCGTTCCGACCTGGTGGACCGCTTCGATGACCCGCCATTGCCGGTCCAGGTCATGGTCACGGTAAAGGGTGTACCCGTCCGGTTGGACACGCGCCGCCAACTCCTCGCGCGCGTGGCGACCGTCGACGGCCGCCTCGACGTCGAACAGGACGGTTTCACAGGAGAAGCCGGTCGCCCGCGGTGACGGGACCAAGGTCACGGCGACGTCGACCGCCTCCGGAAAGCAGTCGCGATACCAGCGGACCAGGCCGGCCACGGTGGCCTCGGCCGGGCGCGACCGGGGTACCGGCATCAGCCCGCCTCCGGTCGAGGGGTCCCGGTGGGGTCAGCCGCAGGGGCGTGGCGGGCAGACCGGTCAGTTCCCATGACGACGGCTCAGCAAATCGTTCATTTCCCCCGAAACGCTAGAAAAATGGCCGGCTGGTTCGCTCCCAATGGCGTTGACGGCTCCTGAGGGAGGAACTAAAGTCTCGAACATAGTACCGCTTTTAGGTGCTGCGAGGAGACCGGGGGGTCCGAATTGGCAAGTCCCACCACGCTGATGGACGTGCAGGTCATTGACACCGACAGCCACGTCAGCGAACCATACGATCTCTGGACCTCGAGGGTTCCGGAGCGATTCCGCGAGAAGGTGCCCAACGTCGAAACCTGGGCCGAGACCGGCGCCAAGCACTGGAAGGTCGGCGACACGTGGCTGGCCGCCACCGGTTTCTTCGCCCAGGCCGGTTCCGACGAGTACCCGCCGGCCGGCAACTACCGCAATCTGGAGGACGCCGACCCGGGTTCGTGGAATCCGGTCGAGCGGCTGAAGCGGATGGACGAGTACGGCGTCTACGCCCAGGTTCTGTACCCGAACATCATCGGTTTCGAGGCGCCGCTGATCATGGACCTCGGCCCGGAACTGTCGATCCTCTGCACGCAGGTGTACAACGACTTCCTGACCGAGTTCGCCAACACCGATGCCAAGCGGTACATCCCGATCGCCATGGTGCCTTTCTGGGACCTGGACGAGGCTCGCAAGGAGATCGAGCGGGCGCACAACCAGGGTCACAAAGGCGTGCTCTTCGCCAACAAGTTCGAGCAGATAGGGCTGCCTTCGTTCACCGATCCCCATTGGGATCCGATCTACGACCAGTGCCAGGCGCTCGGCCTGTCGATCAACTTCCACGTCGGCTTCGCCGGCATGCGCGAGGGCACCCACACCGGCAAGGCCAAGCTGGCCGCCGAGAAGAACTTCGACGCCCGTCAGACGGCCCGCCGCACCAGCGTCGGGATCATGGGCAACGCCGACTGCATCGCCGCCATCATCGCCAGCGGCCTGGCCGACCGGTTCCCGCGTCTGCCGTTCGTGTCGGTCGAGAGTGGCATGGGGTACATCCCCTACCTGCTGAACTCGATGGACTGGCACTGGCAGGGCTATGGCGCCCACCGCGAGCATCCGACCCTGCCGAGCGAGATCTTCCGCCGGCAGATGTACGGCACCTTCTGGTTCGAGACCGAGACCCTGTGCCTGCTCGAGGCCTATCCCGACAATTTCATGTTCGAGACCGACTACCCGCATCCCACGGCGATGTCCCCGGGGCCGAACTCCCCCGAACGGCACCCGGGCGATTTCATCCGGACCGCCTTCGCCGACGTTCCCGAGGATGTGGCGGTCAAGGCCCTGCATGGGAACGCGGCACGTATATATCACATGAGTTGACCGGTCGACCCGGCCCGACGCCGGGTGATCCGAGCAGCTGACATCGCCGTTCCGCACCGAATAACAGGCGATCGAACGCGCCTAGATTTATGAAAACCTACCAATCAGTACTTGCTTGACACACCCAAATGACGCTGATATACCTGGCTCGTTGACCTAAGTGGGACTGAGTCAGGGCGCAGCTGTTCGAGGGCCCCGCATTGCCAATACCGCTGTTACAGAGCCGAAATAGCCGTCAAACTCGAGGGGGAAATACGTAATGAGAGGTTCAGAGCTTCCCAAGGGAACCAGCGCCCAGAGGCGTTACCGTCAAGGCGGCAGCGCCGTGCTCGGCGGGCTGGCCCTGGTCTCGGTGCTGGCGGCGTGCGGGGGCTCGGCCAACAGCTCCAGCAACAACGGGACCGGCAGCTCCACCACGAGCGGGTCGACCCCGGCCGCCGGGACGCCGAAAACGGGGGGCAGCATGACCTTCGCGCTCGAGTCCGAGTCGCCCGATTACGTTCCCGGCGGTTCCCGGCTGGCCTACTCCGGATCAGCGGTGGAAGCAGCGGTCTACGATCCGCTCACCCAGTACCAGCCGGACGGCACGGCCAAGCCGTTCCTGGCCCAGTCGGTCACGGCCAACAGCACCAGCACCCAGTGGACGGTGACGCTGCCGTCGGGCATCAAGTTCGAGGACGGTACCGGAGTCACCGCCCAGGACATCGTCGATGACTACAACCAGTACATCGTGGCTACCGGTTCCTCCGACGCCGCGACCTTCGCCGAGGTCAAGTCGGTGACGGCGACCGGTCCCCTCACCGCGCTGTTCACCTTGTCGGCTCCGGACGCCAACTTCCCCATCATCCTGACCAACTTCTTCACGTTCAATCCGGACCTGAAGTCGAAGTACGGGTCGTCGTATGGCGCTCATCCGGACGGGACCGGTCCGTTCAAGTTGGTCTCCTGGCAGCCGAACAACCAGATCGTCCTGCAGGCCAACCCGTATTACTGGCGCAAGGACTCGGCCGGACGGCAGCTGCCCTACCTGAGCTCGATCACGCTGAAGATCATTCCGGACGGCAACACCCGGACCGCCACTTTGCAGTCGAGCGGCATCGCCGGTTTCGAAACGGTCGAGGCGCAGCTCATGTCAAGTGCCAGTTCCCTGCCGGGGATCGCCGTAGACAACGTGGACACCGGCGGTGCCGGCTGGTTCTTCAACACCCAGGCCGCACCGACGAACGATCTCCGGGTCCGTGAGGCCATCACCGAGGCCACCGACCGATCGGCCATCATCGCCGCGCTGGGCGCGGGCAGCATCGTCCAGCCCCGGGTCGAGTACTTCGGACCCAACAGCGAGTACTACGACCCCCAGGCGGCGGCCGCATTGCCGGCGACCGATGCGGCCAAGGCCAAGGCCACGCTGCAGGGTTACATCAATGACCCGAAGCGGACGGATGGCAAGCCGGTCGGCAGCCCGGTGAACATCACGCTCAACTACATCTCCGCCGACACCCAGGAAGGTGCGGCCGTGCAGGTCGCCCAGTCCGAGTGGCAGGCCGCCGGGTTCAAGGTGACGCTGAACGCCACGGACGAGGCCACGCAAGTCTCCGATGCGGCCGGGGGCAAGGACCAGGCCTTCTTCTTCGAGTGGGCCAACCAACCACCGTTCGGACTGTTCGAGCACAACTATCTGCCCTCCAAGGAGGACCCGGCCAACTGGACCAAGTTCGACAACCCGACCGTGCTGGGGGCGATCCAGTCACTGGCCGCCACCACCGACCTGAACCAGACCAAGTCGCTGTCGCACACGATCAACATGGTGTTCGCCCAGCAGCTCCCGGTCGACTTCCTTTTCAGCAGCGATGAAGGCTGGATCTACTCCACCAGCAAAGTTGGCGGGCTGACGCTCACTCCGGGCAGCAAGGGCGGCCTCGGTGACAACATCGACTGGGCGCTGATGTGGGCGAAGTAGTCCGAACTGCGGAGCGCGACCGGCGAGGAAGGATCGCCGGTCGCGTGAACGCTCCGGTCCCGCTCCCCCCGGAGACCTGATGTCCGGTCTCGGCGGGCGGATCGGTCGCCAGGTCGTGGCCCTCCTGGCCACCCTCCTGGCCGTCTCGGTCCTGTCGTTCCTCTTGACCAGCCTGCTGCCGGGCGATCCGGCAGTGGCCATCCTCGGTCCCAGCGGTATCACCCAGCAGAGCCTGGCCTCCGCCCGGCGGGCGCTCGGTCTCGACCATCCTCTGGTTCAGCGGTACTGGGACTGGCTGGGCAACGTGGTCCACGGCAACCTGGGCTCGTCGTTCATCACCCACATCTCGGTGAGCTCCGAGCTGCGCCAGCATCTGCCGGTCACCCTCGAGTTGATCGTGTTGGCCACCATCTTCTCCGTGGTGTTGGCCATCCCGTTCGGCATCTGGTCCGGCTACCGGGCCGGACGGGCCGATGACCGCATCATCTCCCTGCTGGCCTTCGCCGGCCTGGCCGTCCCGACCTTCGTGGTCGCCCTGATGCTCATCCTGGTGTGCGCCGTCGACCTCCACTGGTTGCCGGCCTCCGGTTGGGTCCCGCTCACGCAGAGTCCGTGGCAGAACTTCCGTTCAGCCCTCCTCCCGGCGTTGGCCCTGGCCCTACCGCAGATGGCCGTCAACGTAAGGGTCCTGCGCAGTGACGTGGCAGCGACGATGCAGTCCGACTTCGTGACCTTCGCAGTAGCCAAGGGCCTGCCCCTGCGCAAGATCCTCTTCCGCCATGCCTTCCGCCCATCGAGCCTGTCGTTCGTCACGGTCATGGGTCTGCAGATCGGTTTTCTCCTGGGCGGGACGGTGATCGTGGAGAACCTGTTCAGCCTGCCCGGGATCGGCCAGATGCTGGTCCAGTCGATCCTGTCCCGTGACCTCATCACCGTCCAGGGCCTGACCCTGTTCATCGCCACCGGCTTCGTGGTGATCAACTTCGTCGTGGACCTGGCCTACTCACTGATCGACCCGAGGATCCGCCGTGGTCGCAATATCGCAACCGTCTGAGACCGGTCCGGTCGCCCGGCCGGCCGGTCCGGAACCAGAGTCTGAGCCCCGTCCCCCGCTGTCGCGCAGCCGGCGTATGCGGGGCGCCGTGGCCCGGCACGGGATCGTGCGCACGCTGAGCTTCGTCTGGATCGCGCTCGTGATCCTCGCCGCGATCTTCGCATCGCTGCTGCCTATTCCGAAGCCGGACGCGCTCGATCCGTTCCGTCGGCTGCTCCTGCCCGGCTCCGCCGGCCACCTCCTGGGCACCGATGACCTGGGCCGGGACATCCTCTCCCGGTTGATATACGGCGCCCGGGTGTCGCTGATCGTCGGCGCCGCATCCTTCGTCTGCGGCCTGATAGCCGGCGGCGCCATCGGGATCGTGGCCGGTTATGCCAAGGGGAAGGTCGAGCGCGTGCTCATGTGGGCCATGGACGTGATCCTGTCGTTCCCGGCGCTGGTGCTGCTCATCGGCCTGGTCGCCTATGTCGGCCGTTCGCTGTTCGACATATCGGCCGTGCTCGGCTTCCTGGCCATCCCCATCTACGCCCGCATCGCCCGGGCCCAGACACTCTCGTTCACCGAGCGGGACTTCGTACTGGCCGCAAGGGCGTCGGGCAGCCGACCCCGCGACATCCTTCTCTACGAGTTGCTCCCGAACGTGTGGCCCCCCATGGTGGCTTACGGTCTGGTGGCCGTCGGCCTGACCATCGTGGTCGAGGGATCGCTCAGCTTCCTCGGCCTGAGCGTGTCGGCCCCCACACCGTCATGGGGCGGCATGATCGCCGGAGGCGAGAACTATCTGCGCAACGACCCCGGTCTCGTGCTCATCCCGTCGGCGGTGATGTGTCTCACCGTCCTGGCCTTCAACATCGCCGGAGAGGCCCTCGGCGCCAAGACGTCGAAAGTGGGCCGGGCATGACCGGCACCCCCGTGGCGGCGACCAGCCGGCCGGACGGAACTGCGAGCGCAGATCCGCTCCTCGTCGTGGAGTCGCTCACCACGACGTTCGGGATCGATGGCAGTGAGTTCCGGGCGGTGGACGGGGTCAGCTTCGAACTGCAGCGGGGCGCCACGCTGGGCATCGTCGGCGAATCCGGGTCCGGCAAGAGCGTGCTCACCCGCTCCATCCTGGGCCTGCTACGCCGCCAGCGGGCGCAGGTGACCGGCTCGGCCCGCTTCGAAGGCCGGGACCTGATCTCCGCCCCCGAGAAGGAGTTGCGGGGTATCCGAGGGGCCGGCATCGGGATCATCTTCCAGGACCCGATGACGGCGCTCAATCCGGTGATGAAAGTCGGCAAGCAGGTCGCCGAGGTCCTCACCGTCCACAAGGGGATGAACCGCGCCGAAGCCAATCGACGGGCGGTCGAGCTGCTCGACGAGGTGCACATCCCGTCGGCCCGAACCCGGGCCGGCCAGTACCCGCACGAGTTGTCCGGCGGTATGCGCCAACGGGTCGCCATCGCCGCCGCCATCGCCTGCCGGCCCCGCCTGCTCATCGCCGACGAGGCCACGACCGCCCTCGACGTGACCATCCAGGCCGAGATCCTCGACCTGCTCGACGAGCTGCGCCGCGACCTCCACATGAGCATGCTCCTGATCAGCCACGACCTGGGTGTGGTGATGGGTCGTTGCGACCATGTGGCCGTCATGTACGCCGGCCGGATCGTCGAGCTCGGCCGTACGACCGATGTCCTGGTCCACCCGATGATGCCGTACACGCGGGGGCTGCTGGACGCCATCCCCAAGGTGGACGATCCGGCCCACACCCGCCTGGCCGTCATTCCCGGCCAGATTTCCCCGGCTCACGTCCGGGCTCCCGGTTGCTCGTTCGAATCGCGTTGCGCACTGGCCGACGACCAGTGCCGGGCCGCCGCGCCGGAACTGCAGCCGGCCGGTGCCGAGCGGTCGTACGCCTGCTGGCATCCGGCCGGTGCCGACGGCGGGACGGTCCCAGTGGACGAGCGCATCGAGTCGACCCTGGGGCAGGCCCGATGACCATCGCCGAGGTTCCCAACGCCAACCTGCTCGATGTCGACGGGGTCTCCGTCATCTTCCCGGGTCGGGGCGGGGACACCACGGTACGGGCCGTCCAGGACGTGTCGCTGAACGTGCGCCAGGGCGAGAACCTGGGTCTGGTCGGCGAGTCCGGCTG
Source organism: Acidimicrobiales bacterium (assembly GCA_035551615.1). Taxonomy (GTDB): domain Bacteria; phylum Actinomycetota; class Acidimicrobiia; order Acidimicrobiales; family Palsa-688; genus JAKCDU01. The sequence goes on along the minus strand of DASZNC010000149.1, from coordinate 5,993 downwards.
CGGCAAATCGAGCCTGGCCCGGGCCATCATGCAGTTGCCGCCACCGACATCGGGCCGGGTCCGCTTCAACGGGACGGAGTTGACCGGACTGCGCGGCCGGGAGCTGAGGCAGCAGCGGCGCCGGATCCAGATGGTCTTCCAGGACCCGATCGCCTCCCTGAACCCGCGCCGGCGGATCGGCCGCATCGTGTCCGAACCGCTGCGCAGCACCGACGTCTCCGACGATGTCGTGGACAACGCCCTGACGGCCGTCGGCCTCGAGCCGGGTACGGTCCGCAAGAAGTACGCCAGCGAGCTCTCGGGCGGACAGTGCCAGAGGGTGTCCATCGCCCGCGCTCTGGTCAGCGAGCCCGACCTGCTGATCTGCGACGAGGCCGTCTCGGCGCTGGACGTCTCGATCCAGGCGCAGATCCTGAACCTGCTCGAGGAGCTCCGCCAGAGCCGGGGGATCTCGCTGCTCTTCATTTCGCACGACCTGGCCGTCGTGCGCAACGTGAGCGACCGGGTGGCCGTGATGTACCTAGGGAAGGTCTGTGAGCTGGCCCCGGCCGACGAGATCTTCATGCGCCCGCGCCATCCGTACACCCGGCTCCTGCTCGACTCGATCCCCGGCCGCCGAGCCGTCGGAGCGGTTCGGCCTGTCGCCGCTGTCTCCCCCGCAGCGGCGCAGGTCGTTCCCACCCCCGAGACCGTCGGGTGCCCGTTCCGAGCCCGCTGCCCGAGGGCGGAACCGATCTGCGCCGAGAGCGAACCTCCGCTGATCGACATCGGCAGCGGCCATATGGCGGCCTGCCACTTCGTGACCAAGCCAGACACACGGGAGAGCCGAGCGGCGGACCAGAACTAGTGAACAAGGTCGCCACCGACATCCCCTCCGCCGTGGCCGATGTCGGCGACGGCGCGTCGATCCTCGTCGGCGGCTTCGGGGGGGCGGGCGCACCGACCGCCCTGCTCGAGGAACTGGCCGGCCGGGACCTGCACGATCTGACGGTCATCGCCAACAACGCCGGCACCGGAACCACCGGTTTGGCCGCCCTGCTCGCCTCCGGTGCTGCCTCCCGCATCATCTGCTCCTACCCGCGCATGCGCGGTTCCGAGATCTTCGAGAAGCTCTACTCGGAGGGGTCGATCGAGCTGGAGCTGTGCCCTCAGGGGACGTTGTCGGAACGCATCCGGGCCGCCGGCGCCGGCATCGCCGGCTTCTACACGCGCGTCGCCGCAGATACGGACCTGGCCGCCGGGCGCGAGACCCGGGTCATCGACGGGCGGCTCCACGTGCTCGAGACCCCGTTGGCCGCCGACTTCGCCCTGATCCGGGCCGACACCGCCGACCGGTGGGGCAACCTGACATACCGCAAGGCGGCCCGGAACTTCGGCCCCACGATGGCGATGGCCGGCCGGGTGACCGTGGCCGAGACGGATCGGATCGTGCCGCTCGGCGACATCGACCCCGAGCTCGTCGTCACCCCGGGCATATTCGTCCAGCGCGTCGTCGAGGTCCCGTCGTGAGCGCCGGATGGTCGAGCCTGGAGATGGCGGCGGCCGCCGCCGGTGATCTGGTCGACGGCACCTACGTGAACCTGGGCATCGGGCTGCCCACCCTCGTGACCCGGGCCCTCCCTTCCGACCGGGAGGTCGTGCTGCACTCGGAGAACGGCATCCTCGGCGCCGGCCCTCCTCCCGAGGCCGGCGACGAGGACTGGGATCTGATCGACGCCGGCAAGCAGCCCATCTCGCTGGTGCCGGGGGGCTCCTATTTCTCCCACGCCGACTCGTTCGCCATGATCCGGGGCGGCCACCTGGACGTCGCCATCCTGGGCGCTTACCAGGTGTCGGCCGCGGGCGACGTGGCCAACTGGCACCCGGGAGCCGGCATCCCCGCCGTCGGCGGAGCGATGGACCTGGCCGTCGGCGCCCGGAGCGTCTGGGTCCTCATGTGGCACAACGACCAGGACGGGCGGCCGAAGGTGCTGGCCGAGTGCACCCTCCCGGTGACCGGTCGGGGCGTGGTCGACCGTCTCTACACCGACCTGGGTGTGTTCGGCTTCGCCGGCGGGAGCCTGGTGTGCCGGCGACTGGCGCCCGGCGTTGACCGGGCCACGGTCCAGGATCGCACCGGGACCGGGATCGTTTTCGATGACAAGGAGGGACAGCAGTGACGCGCACCATTTCGATCGGTTGCGGGAGCATCAGCGGCGGAGACCGCCTGGAGCCGGGAGCGGAGCTGGCCGGGTCCGGGCTGGTGACCTATATGGGTTTCGACTGCCTGGCCGAGCGGACACTGGCGCTGGCCCAGGTCCGTCGCCAGAGCGATCCGGGGTCGGGATACGACCCGCGCCTCCCCGATCTCATCCGCCTGTACACCGGGTTCCTGTCCGGTGGCGGCCGCCTGGTCGGCAACTTCGGCCAGGCCAACGTGGACGCCGGTCTGGACGTGACCAGGCGGGCGCTGGCCGAATACGGACTCAACGGCATCCGGATCGGAGTCGTCCGAGGTGACGACGTGCTCGATGCGGTCCGGGCGGCCGATGTCGAACTACCGGAGATGGGATGCCGGTACCGCGATATGGCCGACCAGGTGATATCGGCGCACGCCTACATCGGTGCCGAACCGGTGGTCGAAGCCCTGGATCAGGGGGCCCAGATCGTGCTCGGAGGTCGGCTGGCCGACCCGTCGGTCTGGGTCGGTCCGATCTGTTACGAGTTGGGTTGGAGCCTCACCGATTGGGACAAGGTCGCCATGGCCACCCTGGCCGGCCACCTCCTGGAAGGCGGCATCGGCCGCCGGCCGTCCGAGCCCGACCGCCACCTGCCCCTCGGCTACCCGTTGGCGACGGTCGACGAGGACGGCCAACTCACTCTCTCGAAACTCGACGGCCGGAGCGGGCCCATCGACCTCAAGGCCGGTCGGCTGGGAATGGCCCACGAGATCCACGATCCCCGCCGCTACCTGACTCCTGATGTCACGGCCAACTTCAGCGAGGTCGGATTCACCGAGGTCGGTCCCCAACAACTGAGAGCGTACGGAGCAACCGGGTCACCCCCACCGGACAGCTACCGGGTCCTGGTCGGCCTCGATCTGGGCTGGAAGGTCGTGGGCGAAGTCTCGTTCGGTGGACCGGGATGCGTCGAACGGGCGGCTGAGCAGGGCGAGGTGGTCAAGAGCCTGCTGTCGAGGTGGAGCGATCAGATCGACGATCTGCTCATCAGCACCCATGGTGTCGACGCCGTTTTTCTGGGGGCGATCAAAGGGGGGTACCCGGCCGACTGCCGGCTGCGGATCGCCGCTCGCATCCGGTCCCGGGAGGCGGCCGAGGACGTGGCTGAGATCTACTGGCGCCTCTACGGCAATGGCGGCGGTGGCGTGACCCGGGCCATTGACAAGGCCATCGGTGTGACCCCGGCGTTCCTGCCGCGGTCTTCGGTCGACCTGGAGATGGAGGTGGTGGAGTCGTGAAGCTCGGAGAGATCGCCTACGTGGGCTGTGGGGACAAGGCGGACGTGGCCAACATCTGCGCGTTCCCGAAAGACGACAGTGACTGGGAGTTTCTGAGGGACAGGCTCACCGCCGACGTCGTGCGGGCCAAGTTCGGTCCACTCGTCAAGGGCGACGTCGTCCGCTACGAGTACACCGTCTCCCTGGGTCTGAACTTCGTCATGACCGGGGCGCTGGACGGGGGTGTCTCGATCTCTCTGCGATCCGACCCCCATGGCAAGGCCTACGGGGACCTGGCCCGTGACATCGACCTGGGGGACCGCGAAGGGAGCACCGTCCATGAATGACACCGAGACTGCCATTGCGGTCGACTGCGACACCCACTACTGGGAGCCGATCGCCCTCTGGAGCGAGTATGTGGACCCGGCTTTTCGCGACCGCGTGCCCAGGTTCGTAGAGGACGCCGACGGGCGCCTGCTGGTGCAGGTCGGCGAGCACATCTATCCGAGCGCCAGCCACCATCCCGGTCTGGCGCGGACCTACGGTCCGGACGAGACCATCTACGGCCCTCTGCTGGAAGGCAAGACAGTGGCCATGGACCCGGTCGGCCGCCTGAAGTTCATGGACAGCCAGCGCACCGACGTCCATGTCATCTTCCCGACCCTGGCCATGGTCGGGTTCTCCGGGGTCGACGATCCGGAACTGGCGGGCGCCCTGGCCCGCGCCTACAACCGGTTCGCCCACGACTTCGCATCCGCCGACCGACGCCGGTTGCGGCCGGCGATGCTGGCCCCGTTCAACCACCCCGACCAGGCCATCGAGGAGATGACCTACGCCCGCCAGAACCTGGGCCTGAACATGGTGTTCGCCAACCCGACACCGCCGGACAACATCCCGTGGAGCGATGCCCACTTCGACCAGATGTGGGCGGCCATGGAGGACCTGGGCATCGTCATGTGCTTCCACGAGTCGGCCGTCGGGGCCGGTCCCAACACCGTCGGGCTATCGCGCTACGGCGGGGCCAACCGCTTCCTGTACCTGTGCGCCCATACGGTGGAACCTCAGCTGGCGGTCATGGATGTGATCCTCGGCGGGGTCATCCCGCACCATCCCAACCTGCGGGTCGGTCTCTTCGAGGCCCACCTCTCATGGCTGCCGGGTTGGCTCGAACTGCTCGACCACATCGGCGAGCGCTACGAGTCGGCCCGGCCCGACTCGGACCTGAAGCCCAGCGAGCTGTTCGCCCGTCAGGTGTTCATATCGACCTTTCCCGATGACGCCGGCCTGGCCGACGTGATCGACCGGGTCGGGGCCAGGAACATCGTGTATTCGTCGGACTGGCCGCACAAGACCATGGAGGCGGCCCAGCTCCAGCGCTGCACTCTGGCCGACTTCGAGGCCCGTAGTGACATCACCGCCGAGCAGGGAGAGACCATCCTCCGCTCGAACGCCGAGTACTGGCTGGACCTGGTCGGAGCGGCGGCCACATGAGCTCCTACGACGAATTCCGCTTCCTGGACGTCACCGCCCGTGACGGCATCGTGCACGCCGAGCTGACCCACCCCGACTACGACCACGCAGAGCGGCTCGAGTGGGGCCGACTGTTCGCGGCTGTGGCCGACGATCCCGATAGCCGGGTGCTGGTCCTGAGCGGCTGGTCCAACCCCCGTCGCGGTCACCCGGGGACGATGTTCGAGGACTTCGATGCGTTCCGCTACTACGACCGGGCCCTGAAGGATCCGGTCATCGCCATGCTCGAGCTCGACACGCCCATCGTCGTCGCCCTGGACGGCAATCCGGGGGTTCTCACCATCCCGCTCAGCGGCGACTACGTCATCGCCGAGGAACAGCTGAGCTTCTCCGACAACCACGTCAAGATCGGGACGGCGTCAGCCACCCAACCGTTCCTGTGCGCACCTTCGATGGGTCTGATGCGTGCCAAACGCCACATACTCACCGGCCGGCCCTTCACCGCCCAGGAAGCCGTCGACATGGGGCTGATGGCCGAGGTCGTGCCGACCGGGCAGGCCCTGGGCCGGGCCATGGAGGTGGCCGAGGAGATCGCCGCCCTGCGCCCCGAGGCGGTGGCGGCGACCAAGCGCAACCTCAACCAGTGGCTACTGCGGGCCCGGCAGGATGTGTTCGCCCACGGCCTGGCTCTCGAGTTCATGCTGTTCCCGGCCGACTTCGCCGAGGCCCAGCGCCGCAGAGCGACGGGCGCATGAACGAGGCGATGCCGTGTCCGGCAACACCCTGAGGGAGGAGATCGCCACGCAGCTGCGCGAGCGCATCCTGACGGGCGCCATGGATCGCGGCATGCGCCTGGACCTGGACCTTCTGGCCGCCGACTTCAGCGCGTCGCGGACGCCGGTACGTGAGGCGCTGCTCCTATTGGCCCGCGAGGGTCTCGTCGAGTTCAACCCCCGGCAGAGCAGTGTGGTGATCGGTGTCACGGCGGCCGACATACGCGACATCTACTTCGTGTTCGGCGCGCTGCAGGGTCTGGCCGCGGCGGCCGCCGCCCGGACGCGGGAGCCGGCGCTGCTCGAGCGGCTGG
>DASZNC010000148.1:0-30766 GCA_035551615.1 Acidimicrobiales bacterium | reverse complement strand
CTCGAGCGGCGGGGACGCGATCACGATGTCGCGCTCCTCCTTCAGGATGCGGTGCACGTAGTCGATCAGTTTCTTGGTCCTGCTCGCCGGCTCGACTGTGAAGTCGAGGTCGTACTTGTTCTTGAAGTACCGGGATTCGTTGGCCCGCAGACCGGCCAGTGCCTCGGCGACCGGGGACGACTCGAGGCCGACGGTCGAAACTGTCTTGAAGTCCACGGTGTACGGCATGGCGCGGGACGCTACCTCAGATGCCCTGAACGCGACGGGGGGAGGTTCAGCCGGTACCGATTGTCGGATGGTCGAATCCGGGAGCGGCGCGCCGCGTCCCGGTTTACATTCGTGACGTGGGGTTCTTGAAGGGTGGGCAGAAGGGGTCGGACACCCAGCCACTGGCGCGTCCCGATCCGCAGGGACAGTACGCGGTCGTCCTGCAGGCGGCCGGGTCGAACAAGATCGCCAGCATCAAGGCGGTCAGGACACTGACCGGATTCGAGCTGGGGCCGGCCAAAGATGTCGTTACCGGCGCCGACCGTACACCACAGGTGGTGGCCCGGTACGCCGATCAGGACGCGGCCGACCGGGCCGTAGCCATGCTCCAGAGTGCGGTTGCCCCGGCGGAGGTGCGGGTGGGCGGGGTCGATGCCCTGGTTTCGTCCACCGGCGCACCGGCTCTCGCCAGCATCTACGTCTGCCACTTCTGCGAGACGGTGGGCTCGGCCGAGTTCTGCGAGAACTGCGGCGCGCCCCGCAAGGTCAGCTGACCGGGACGGTCGGCTAAGGGAGACCGGCGTGAGGGGCGTCGACCTCGACGGTGACCAGCACGGCCTCCCGTCGGAAAGGGGTCTCGTCGGCCCGACCCACCGGACAGCAACACATCAGCAGCGTGGTGCCCTGCTCGCCGCCGAGCATGCACGCGTAGACCCCCAGCCCGCCGGGGGTGTCGATCTGGCGCACGATCCGGCCGCCCTCCTCTACCAGCAGGCAGCGCTCGCCACCGGCATCGGCCGTCCAGATGCGTCCGTCCGCGTCGAGCGTGCAGCCGTCGGGATGGACGCCTGGCAGGTCGGCCCAAGTGCGGCGGTCCCCGAGGGCCCCATCAGGGCCGATGGAGAAAGCGGTGTAGCGGCCGGCGAATGTCTCACCGACGATGAGGGTGAGGCCGTCGTCGGTGATCACCGCACCGTTGGGGAACATCAGGCCGGCCGCCACCTCGGTAACCGTCCCGTCGGGGTCGACCCGGGCCAGCGACGTCGGGGCCTGGTCGCCTCCACCCCAGAGATCGAAGCCGAAGTTCCCGACCCAGGCCCGACCGGCCCGGTCGACGGTCATGTCGTTGGCCGGCCCGCCGCACATGGGCGCCAGGTCGGCCAGCGTCTCGATGGTGCCGGTGTCCGGATCGCGCCGCAGCAATCTCTGGTCGAGCATCGACACCACCATGAGGGCACCGGCGGCGTCCCAACCCAATCCGGACGGTTGGCCGGCCACCTGCGCCTCGCGCCTCTCGTCGCCCCCGTCGGCGTCGTAGCTGTACACACGGCGACGGAAGAAGTCGGACACCCACCAGCGACCTTCGTGCCAGCGCGGAGCCTCGAAGAACGAGCCGCCCCGGACGATCACTTCCATCTCACACCAACCGGAATTCCACGCCGCAGATGTTGTGGCTGGTGCCGGCGCGCGCCCGGTCCACCCCCCGCACGTCCACGGTGATGATGCCCCCCGTCCCTCCGGCCCAGCGCAGTCCGGCGTTGTCGAAGTCCGATTGGCCGATCAGATCGCGCCACCGGGCCGCGGTGCGGTCGACGTCGGGCACGGCCAGCTCGACAGCGGCGAAGCCGTCGATGACGTCGGTCCGAACCGCCCGGTGCCAGTCCGGTCCGGCCGGGATCCACGGTTTCGGCTCCTCGTCCCACCCGGGCTGGTAGTCGATCTCCAAAAAAGATCCGCCGGTGTCTCCCGGGTGCAGCTGCCAGATGCGATAGCCGTTGTCCTCGTCGTGTTCGAGCGCGGACCGAACGCCGAGCCGGTCGGCCCGGGCCCGGAACGGGGCCTGGTCATCGGTATGGCAGATCACCATGTAGCCGCCGTCACCACCCATCCGCTCCAGTTGGCGCCCGGCCGCCGTCCCGGACCGGGTCGGGCTGACCACCTCCAGGAACTGGTCGCCGACCGGGAGCACGGCGTTGACCAGCCCGAAGGTGGCCACGCTCGGATCGCGGAACGCCACGTCGAGGCCGAACGCCTGTGAGAGAGCATGGACCACGGCGTCCAGGTCGTGGGCGACCAGGGCGATCTGGCGGAGGCGGATCATGAGAACCTGGGCTCCCGTTTCTCGACGAAGGCGCGGAACGCTTCCCGGGTGTGCTCGGACGCAGCGATCTTCAGGTGCCGCTCGGCTTCGTACTGGTTGAAGTCGGCGAAGGTCATGCGTTCGGCGGCCAGGTAGTTCTGCTTGAGACCCAACAGGGCGGTCGGCGACTTCCGCAGCAGTTGGACCACTTCGGCTTCGACGTCGTCGGCGAAGGTCTCGTCGGCGAAGACGGCCGTGACCAGACCGATGGTCAGCGCCTCGTCGGCGCTGATCCGGCGGGGACGGAGCGACAAGTCCCGGGCCCGGCCGGCGCCGATCAGGCGGGGGAGCGACCACGGCAGGCCCATGTCGCCGGCGACGGCGACATCCAGGAACGCGGTGTTCATCCGGGCTGAGGATTTCAGGAAGCGGAGATCGCACGCCATGGCCCAGCCCATCCCGGCCCCCGCACAGGCGCCGTTGACGGCGGCGACAGTGACGGCCGGGATCTCGTGCAGGAGCGTGGTGACCGCGAACTGGCGTGAGGTCAACACCTCGTCGGCGCCACCGGACGTGAAGTGGTTGAGGTCGGCGCCGGGGCAGAACGACTTCCCGGCACCGGTCAGGAGCAGGACCCGTATCGACGGATCGCAGGCGGCCGACTCGAGTGCCTCGCACGCTTCTCGGACCATAGTGTTGGTCATGCCGTTCATCTGCTCGGGGCGGTTCAGGGTGAGCCGGCACAGCCCGTCGTCCACCTGATAGGTGAGAGTGTCGAAGCCGCTCATCAGCCCGGTGACATTTCCGCCATCAAGGCCATGAGGTCCAGGGCCGAGCGGTCGACCCGGTCGCCGAATTCCCGGTACAGGGCGCAGATATTGACGACCACACGCTCCGATTCGCCCCAGTCGCCGTACGGTCCGATCCCGATGTCGCGGGCTGCGTCCAGAGGAGCCATGCCCGCGTCGAAACGGCTGCGGGCCTCGCCGGTCAGCCACTCGAAGTAACCCTTCAGATCGGTGACCGCCTGGCGTCCGGCGATGGGACCGTGGCCGGGAACGACTATCGGGGCATCCAGGGCGAGCACTGCCTGGCAAGCGCCGATCCAGTTGGACACCGGCCCGGCCCACACGATCGGGTGTCCGCCGTGGAACAGGATGTCGCCGGTGAAGACCACGCCGTCATCAGGCAGGTGGACGACCACGTCACCACCGGTGTGGGCCGGTCCGACTTCGATCAGGCTGACCCGCTTGCCACCCACCTTCAGATCGAGTCGTCCGGAGAAGGTGCGCGTCGGTGGAGTCAGCTCGATTCCGGAGAAATCGAAGGCACCGAATATGCGGCTGATGAATGCTCCGGTCGCCCCCATGTCGGGGACCGCCCTGAGCATGGCATCCATGGTCGCCGGCGGCACATCGCCCATCTCCTGCGCGCACCGCTCCGATGCGATGATCTCGGCCTGGCTGACGAGGGCGTTGCCGTAGCAGTGGTCGCCGTTGGCATGGGTGTTGACGACGGTGCCGATGGAGGCCGCCGCCGGGGTGACCCGACGCATCGCCTCCAGCATCTCCGCCGTCAACCGCAGATCGAACAGCGTGTCGACCAGGAGGGAGCGGTTGTCGTCCACCACCAGTCCGGCGTTGCTCCATCCCCATCCGCCGTCCGGCTGGAGGTAGGCGAAGACGCCTTCGGCCACCTCGTGGACTCCTTTGACAAAACCGGAAGCAGCCACCGGAATCCGACCGTAGCCGGTCGTCAGGCTCCGAGCCGCGGGAAGGAGGGCGCCCGCTTCTCGATCAGGGAGGCGGCTCCCTCTCGCGCGTCGGGACGGTCGAGGGCGGCGTATTGCACGCGGTCGATCTCATCCAGCGCGTCCGGGTAGGTGACGCCGAACCCTTCGTAGACGAGGCGCTTGGTGTCGGCGAGAGATGCAGGTGAGACATTCTCGGCCAGGTCGACCACGTAGCGCCGGGCGGCGGCGAGGAGGTCGTCTGGTTCGGTCACCTGCTGGACCAGTCCGACGCGGTAGGCCTCGGTGGCGTCGATCTTGCGGGACGACCAGAGCAGATCGAGAGCCGCCCCGGCCCCGATCAGGCGGGGCACCATCCACGTCATGCCGTGCTCGGCGATCAGACCCCGCTTCGAGAACACGCTGGTGAACTGGGCCGCCGTCGATGCCAACCGCAGGTCGCTCATGGCGGCCAGGACGAACCCCCCGCCGGCGGCCACCCCGTTCACCGCCGAGATGATCGGCTTCGGGATGCGCAAGAGCCAGGTGAACAGGCCGGGAATGTCGGTTGTCGGGGCCGGCCGGGACGACGATCCCTCCGTCGTGGTGGCCTGGAGCGCCGAGGCGTCGAGCCCGGAACAGAAGCCCCGCCCGGTGCCGGTGACGACGATCCCCACGACCCGGGGATCGCGCCCGGCCGCCTCGACCGCTTTCCGGAAGGCGCCGAGCATGGGATAGGTGAGGGCATTGAGAGCAGCCGGCCGGTTCAGGGTTATCAGGCAGACGGGGTCGTTCGTCTCGACCTGGATCTCGTCGGTCATGGGTCTGATGATGCCACCTGTCGCCGGCCGGCCGACGTCCTGATCTGATCGAATATGGCCCGCATCTCCCCGCCGATGCGGGCCAGTTCGATGTAGGGCACACCTGCGCTGCGCCCGTCCAGGTAGGCGAAGTCCATCAGTCCGAACATCGAACCATGTTGCGCCACCTCGATGCCGGCGGCGCCGGCCCGGTCGAGGGCCGCCGGCATGTCGTCGACCTCGAAACAGATGTGGTGCAGTCCGGGCCCGCTGGCTTCGAGGAACTCGGTGTAGATGCTCTGCCCGCGTACTGGTCGGATCAGCTCGAGTTGCATGTCACCGACGTAGGTCAGGGCGATGTCGGCCACGAAGTCCGCCGGTCGACCCTGGTACACGCATGACTCCGGGCCGAACTCGACAGCATCGAATGCCGTCCAATGGTCCGCTCCGAACACATCGGCGAGATATGTCTTAGCGACTGTCAGATCATTGGAGACCCAGGCGGTCTGCACCACCGGGCCGGAGCAGATCGGCATGGGCGGGCACGCTACTGCGAGGTGGCCCGTACTTTCGTACACACCTGATTGACGGTCCTGCTGCCATATATCAGAGTCGGACAGGCCAGGTCACCGGAGCCCTGGCGCCGGAATCAATCGACAGAAAGGTGGCTCCAGTGCCTGAAGAGGAATCCTGGTTGGACCAGGCCGAAGACGTCGTCACCCACACCGCCAAGGGAGTCGGTGACGCAGCGGCCGCCTTCGCGCAGGCGCCGCAGGCGATGTTCGACAAGGGCGTCGCCAACATCTACGCCAACAACGGCGACCCGCAGTCGGCTGCGGACTGGGACCAGTCCGCTCGCGGCCATGACGAGAACATCCAGCACGACCTGCACGACATGAAGGACGAGTTCCACCAGGCCGGCCAGGCATGGGACGGCCAGCAGCCGACCGCCGGGGACCCGTACGAGTCGCCGTTCCAGACCGGCCCGATCGTCGTGCCACTGAGCGCTTCGGCCAACGACAGCGGGCCGGGGCCCGGTGGCCCGGGCGGTCCCGGTGGCCCGGGCGGTCCCGGCGGTCCCGGCGGTGGTCCCGGCGGTCCGGGCGGCGGTCCCGGCGGTCCGGGCGGTGGTCCCGGCGGTCCGGGCGGTGGTCCCGGTGGCCCGGGCGGTGGTCCCGGCGGCACCGAGTCGTACTGAGCTGTCCGCCCGGTCGGTGGGCGGGTGGGGCTTCGGCCTCACCCGCCCGTTGCGCGTCGGCGGCCGGGACTCAGGCCGCACCCGGCCCGGCCGGTCTGGTCAGTCCTCGAAGACGACCTTCTTCTTCGAATTGAGCTTGACCGTATCGACGATGCCGGCCCGGTTGCGAGCCGAGGTGATGCCGGACACCACGACCTTGCCGGCGTTGAACGGACCACTGCCCTTCTGGATGGTGGCCTGCCCGATCTCGGTCAGGCCGGTTTCCCCCGGGTAGCCCTTCTCGCCCCGCCAGGCCGGCGTCAGGGCGCCGCGGTAGCCATCGCTGTCGGTGTCCCACTCATTGCCGATGAGCACGTACTCGCCGTTGGCGATCACCTGCATCGTCGACTTTCCGTCGTTGTTGTTCATGTGTTGGTAGTTCTTGGCCCCGACGTTCTTCTTGCTCCACTGGCTGGCCAGGATCGCCGGGGGTCGATTGTCAGTCAGATCGATGCTGTCGATGGCGTTGATCAGCTCGTCGATGTCGATCAGGTTGACGCTCTGGCGGAGGGACCGGCGCAGGTTCTTGTCCTCCTCCTGGCTGAGCTTCACGAGGTTGTCGAGGAACTCGAGAAAGTCGTCACCGGTGCTCAGCTGACGGTCCTTCTCGTCGACCGCCTTGTCCAGGAAATCGTGCCGGTTCGACGGATCGGGGGCGTTGGTCACGAGCTCCTGCAGAAGGAGGTCGATCTTCTGGTCCAACTCGGCCGAGACCTTCTGGGCCTCCTCGTCGATCTCCTTGGGGTTGGCCAGATCGTCGAGCAGCTTCTTGATGTCCTCATCGCTGACGGATGTGCTCCGCCGCAACTGGTTGATCGCCGTTTTCTTGTCCGTCGCCTTGATGTACTCGTTGAGGTTGCCGAACAGCTCCTCGATCTCGGTCTCGGTGGCGTTCAGCTCCTCGATGTCGATCAGCTTGATCACGTTGTCGGTGCTCTTGCCCTGAACTTCGTCGGCCAAGGACTTGATCAGGTTCTCGAGGTCGTCGCTCGACGGCTCAGGAAGCCCCTCGGCCATCAGTTCGTCGATCAGGTTGGCGATCTGGGATTCGTCCAGCTGGACGCTCTTGCGGAATTCCTGCTTCCGCTTCTGGTCGGAGGACTTGTGTATCTCGACCAGCTCCTCGAGCAGGTTGTCGAGATCGGTGGCCGAGGTCCCGTAGTTCTCCGGATGGACCTTGTCGATGAGGTTGGTGACGTCGCCGTCGCTCTTCTGCTCCACGACGGTGGCCAACTGGTTGAGCAGGTCGTCGATCTCGGACACCAGGTTCTCTTCGCCCTCGGCCTCGTCGAAGACGCCGGCGTTGATGTCCTTCACCAGTGGCAGGAACTCGTCCTTGTAGAACTCCTCCAGCTGCGAGGTGGCTTCATTCACCATTTCCGACTTGAGCAGGGCGATGTTGTTGGATTCCTCGACCTCCTCGTAGACCAGCTTGGTGTCCTGGCTCCACGCGATGTCGTTGTCCTTCCAGACCGTGATCGGGTCCTTCTTGTCGATCTCGATCTGCTCGAGGACGTCGGAGTAACCGATCAGGTCCTCCTTGCCGACCCCTTCGACGAAGGTCTTGAACAGATCCAGCCAGCCGACGTCGGCGACTGCATTCCACGCGTCGGTCGGAGGTGTGCCCGCCTTCTTGATGAGGGAGATGTACTCCTCATTCACGTCGTAGCTCGACATCGCTCGGCCCCTTTCAAGCGCAAAGGCCACCCACCGTCGGCGCGTGGCAGGTGCGAACTTACCGATCCTCAGGCCCGATGGCTAGACCGACAATCAGTACATACTGTGGTTCCGGGCGGTGGAATTGCTCGGAGAGTGGTCGGTCAGGGCACTCGTTCGGAGCCGGGGCGGGCACCGACCGGCACCTCGGTGCCGACGAAACGGACGGCCAGAACGGCGATGTCGTCCTCCTGGCGGGAAGCGGCCAGATCGTCGACCAAGTGGGTGATGAGCTCCTCCGAGGCGGCCGGTGCCCGCCCGGCGGCCGCGGCCAGGCGGTCCAGGCCGGCGCCCAGGCCCTCCCCCCGCCGTTCGATCAGGCCGTCGGTGAAGGCCACGAGGGTGGAACCGGCAGGGAAGTCGATGGTGATCAGTTGGGGCCGGTCGGCGGGTGTGCCGAGAGGGGCGCCGGGGACGATGGGCACGAACACGACCTTGTCCTCACTGACCAGAAGGGGTGGCGGATGGCCGGCCGAGGCGAGGGTCACCTGTCGGGCCTCGACGTCCACGACCCCGACCAGGACCGTCGCCAACTGGTCGTCGCTGTCCATCTCCATCTCCTTACCGGTGCGGTACAGGATCTCGTCGGGGGAGAAGCCCAGCGCCGCGAGCGTGCGGATGGTGTAGCGCAGCGACGCCATCGTGCCGGCGGCCACGATGTCGTGACCGGACACGTCGCCGACGACCACGGCGAAGCGCCGATCGTCGATCTCCACCACGCTGTACCAATCGCCGCCGATCTCGGCGCCCTCGGTGGCCGGGACATACCGGTATGCGAAGTCGAAGCCGGCGATGTCCGGCATCCGCCGGGGGAGCAGAGATCGCTGCAGGGTTTCCGAGAAACCCCGCTGCTGCTGGTACAGCACCTCGTTGGCTGCAGCCAGCCGTTCCGCCTGGAGGCGCCGGCGGACCAGGCGCTCGGTGAGCCCGGCCGCCCCCAACGAGAGGAGTATGCCGCCCCCGAGGATGGCCCACGGCAGGTACTCGGACCAGGCGCCGACGAGGGACCGTTTCGGCGATGCGACGAAGGTGAGCTCGTTGTTCCCGAACGGCACCATGGTCGAAGCCGTGGTGCCGTGCAGTGGCAGGCGGCCGACATTGGTCTCGATCAGGTTGGCCGGGTCCGCCTGCGAGCCGAAGTACAGGGCGAAGTTCAGGTTGGAGTCGGGGGAGCCTGCCGGTACCTGGACCTGGTCGCCCAGAGGCAGTTGCTGGGCGGCGGCCACTACATACACGCCGGCCGGCCCCTTGGCCGACAGGAGGTAGCCGAGGCGCTGGAGGTTCCCGGAGACGACCCGGGCGGTGATCAGGGTCGTCGAACTGGCCGCCCGGAGGTAGAGGTCGGTGAACGACTGGGAGGCGGTGCCGGCCAACCGGGCCGCGCCGACGTGGTCGATCACCTGGGCCTGGCCATTGGCCACGAGGATCAGTGAGGCCGAGGTCAAAGTACCCTTGGGCATCAACTGGTCCTGGATGACCGACCCGAAGGTGGACGCCGGATCCGTGGCGCCGGCGGCCAGTCCGACGATACGGCCCAGAGTGCCTTCCAGCTGCGGCTGCGCCGTCTGGAGGATGGAACCGGTGAGGCGGATCTGAAGGCGGGTCAGCTTCCGCTCGTTGTTCCGGTAGCTGTTGGCCGAAGTCAGTGTGAGGGCAGCCGTGGCCAGCAGCCCGACCATGAGAACCACCGCCGCCAGCCCGTGGCGGTGCCAGGCTGGCCGGGCCGATTCGGTCGTCCCGTCGGCGATTTCAGTTTTTCCGATGGCCCGCTCCGGCGCCTGCTCGATCGACAAACCGTGCCCCAGTAACCCCTCGCCCGCTCAGCCCCAGTGGCCACTCTCCGACCAGACTGTAGCGTCCCAATTAATAGCTCAGTTCGGACACCCGGACGGGTCAGGATGACCGGTCCGGTCAGGGGGGACCGGCGCGGGTTCAGCGCCGCCAGCGGCGGGGCCGGCGGACAGCCAGGAGCAGGAGTCCGGACGCGATCAGGCCCAGCGCGGCGCCGACCAGCGTCAAGGTGTCAGTGCCGGTGAAGGGGAGCTGGCCGCTGCTGACGGCGTGCGCAGGGGTGGCGAGCGGCGGCGCGGAAGCGGGGGTCGGCTCCTTCGGGGTGCGGGTCGGTGACTTGGGGCTGCCGGTCGACGTCGAACTGGCGGTCACCTTCTGGGGAGCCGGGGAACTGGCGACGGCGAGGGTGACGGCCCCATGGACGACCTGACCCTGGGCATCGGTCGCCGTATAGGTGAACGACGCAGCACCTACGTACCCGGCCTCCGGCGTGTAGGAGAACGAACCGTCCGGGTGCACGATCAGGTGGCCGTGGGCCGGCTGGGTGTAGCTCGTGACCCGAAGACCGCTGCCGAGGTCGTTGGCCAGGACCCCGGCGCGGGCCGGCACCTCCAGCGTCGAACCGTTACTGGACGTGTAGGTGTCGGTGCCGACGACCGGCGTCACCGTGACGGTGACCGTGGTGTTCGCCGTCTGGCCGTAGGCATCGGTGACGGTGTAGCCGAAGTTGTCCGTGCCCGAGTAGCCGGCGGTCGGGGTGTACAGGAACGAACCGTCAGCGGCCAGGTCGACCGTCCCGTGGGCCGGGTCGGTATGGCCGGACACGGCGATCCCGGTTCCGGAATCATCGGCCAGCACACCGGACGGGGCCGGAGTGCTCAGCGCCGACCCGGACGACGTGGTGTACGCGTCCGGCCGGGCGACCGGGGCGGCCGGTCGGCCGACCGAGATGGTCACGAGGGTCGGCGGCGTGGTGTGGCCGGATGCATCGGTTGCTGTGTAGGTGAAGCTGTCGGCGCCGCTGAAGCCGGACTCAGGGGTATAGGTGAACGATCCATCGGCCGACAGGCTCAGGGTCCCGTACACCGAGCCCCCGTACAAAGCGGCGGTCAGTGCCGAGCCACCGTCGTTGGCCAGGACCCCGGTGCCGGCGGCAACCGACAGCGTGGCGCCGCCGGTGACCGAATAGGAGTCGGCGCCGGCGACCGGCAGAACGGTGACCGACACCATCGTCGATGCCTGGTGCGAGTCGCCGTCGGTCACGGTGTAGGTGAAGCTGTCGCCACCTGAGTAGCCGGCCGCTGAGGTGTAGGAGAACGAGCCGTCGTCGGCCATGACCACGGATCCGTGGGCCGGCTGGGTGAGCGAGGAGACCAGGAGCCCGGTACCTTCGTCGTTGGCCAGCACCCCGTCCGTCGAGTCGGCCGTGAGGGTTCCGCCCGACTGCGCCGAGTAGGCGTCTGGGTCAGCCAAGGGGGACACCGTGATCGTGACAGTTGCACCGCACGTCTGGCTGCTGCTGTCGGTGCACTGGTACGTGAAGGTATCGGTCCCGGAGAAGCCGGCCACCGGTGTGTAGGTGAAAGATCCATCGGTGGCGACCGACACGGTCCCGTCGGACGGCAGGCCGTTCTCCGTCACGGTCAGGCCGCGGCCGCTGTCATTGGCCAGAACGCCGGCCCCCACGACAACGGTGAGGACGTGGCCGGCGGCCACCGAATAGGTGTCGCCCTGGGCGGCCGGAGTGACCGACAACTGGACTGTCGCCGACGTCGTCTGGTCGCTGCCGTCGGTGGCGGTGTAGCTGAAGCTGTCAGGTCCGGAGTAGCCGACGACCGGGATATACGTGAAGGAGCCATCGGCATTGATGGTGACCGTTCCGTTGGTCGGCTCGGTGTTGCCGGTAATGGTGAGCGCCGTGCCGAGATCGTTGGCCAGAACGCCGCTGCCAACGGGTACGTCGAGGGTCTGACCGGACCCGGTCGAGTAGGAGTCGTTGCCGGCGACCGGCCGCACGGAGACGGTCACGGTCGCAGTAGTGGTCTGGGCGTAGGCGTCGGTCGCGGTGTAGGTGACAGTGTCCGGACCGGAGTAACCGCCTGTCGGTGTGTAGGTGAAGGAGCCGTCGGAGGCGATCGAGACCGCGCCGTGGGCCGGTTGTCCGTTGGCCGTGACCGACAGGTCGAGCCCGCTGTCGTTGGCCAGAACGCCGGTCCCGGCCGTCTCCCTCAGCGCCGTGCCGGACGGCGTCGAGTAGGTGTCGGCGTGAGCATCGGGTGCGGTCGGGTCGCCGGTCGTGATCGTGACGGTCGCCGTCGCCGTCTGCCCGCTGGGGTCCGTGGCGGTGTAGGTGAACGCGTCTGATCCGGTGTAGCCGAGGGTCGGGGCGTACGAGAACGATCCATCGGTGGCCAGCGTCAACGAGCCGTGACTGGGACCGGTCTGGACGTCAGCGGACAGGGAGCTACCGGTGTCGTTGGCGAGGACGCCCGTCGCCGCCGGAACGGTGAGGGTCGATCCGCCGGTGGCCGAGTAGGTATCGGCACGGGCGACAGGTGTGACCTGCACGTCCACTGTGGCGGATACCTGGCGGTCGAACGTGTCAGTGACGGTGTAGGTGAACGAGTCGGATCCGGACCAGCCGGTGTCCGGGGTGTAGGTGAACGACCCGTCCGCATTGACCGTGACCTGGCCGTCGGCCGGCTGGGTGTCGGCCGTCACATCGATCCCGGTGCCCGAGTCATTGGCCAGGACGCCGGTGGCTGCGACCACCGTGAGAGGGGCGCCGGCAGCGGTGCTGTAGGAGTCGTTCTGGGCGGCTGGCGCGGTCGGCAGGTTCACGCTGATCGTTACCGTCGCCGTGTTCGATACCCGGTTGTACTGGTCGGTCCCCTGATAGGTGAAGCTGTCGGGCCCGGACCAGCCGGCTGTCGGGGTATAGGTGAACGACCCGTCCGTACCGAGGGTGAGCTGACCGTGGCTCGGGCCGGTGACGGCGGCGGCTGTCATGTTGGTTCCCTGGTCGTTGGCCAGGACGCCGTCGGTGGCGGTCACGCTCAACGTGTTGTCGGCCGTCACGCTGTAGCTGTCGTCGGTGGCGGTCGGGGTGGCGAACGGGCTCGATGCCTGCTTGCAGGCGGCGCCGTCGTTATTGCTGGTCGTGATACCGGTGACCTTCAGGGTCGCCGTCGGAGTCGCTCCGGTGAACCCGGTGATCTGCGAAATCTGGCCATTGGCGTTGTTGCTCACGAACAGATCGTCCGGCTTGTCCGACCAGGCGGCACCGAAGTTGCCCGAGGCCAGGCCGGCCACGGGCGCAGATGTGGCGGTCATCGTCGAGAGGTTGACGACGTAGAGAGTCGAGCCGCTCACCATGTACAGCGAGCCGTTGATCCACACCATGTCGTTGGCCCCCCCGACGCTGCCGCTGACGGTGAACTGGGTGGCCGTCATGGTGTTGACGTTGATCGAATAGAAGACGTTGGGGGTGCCGGTCTGCACGATCAGGTCGCCCGAGTTGTCCATGTCGCCGGAGATGTACTGGACCGCCGGCAGGCCGGACGGGACCCCGAGGTTGGTCACGGTCCCGTCACCGGCGACCTTGAGGACGCTCCCTGGGCTGGTGGAAGTACTGATGGCGTAGATGTAGTTGTCCTGCACGTCGTAGCCCATGGCGTTGTAGGACGTGTAGCCGGAGTTGACCGAGCCGATGTTGGTGTAGATGCCGGTGAGCGGGTTCAGCAGCTTCAGCTGTCCACTGATGACCTGATAGAAGCCGGGTTGGCAGGTGAAGGAGCTGGCCGTGGCCGACGCCGACCGGCCGCCGAAGGCGAATCCGGGCACCAGCAGGCCGGCGAAGACAGCTCCTACCGCTAGGAGCGCGGCCGCGACACGGCGGTACGCGCCCGACTGACCGGATTTGTACATGTTGACTCCTCAGAGGCCCCAGCTGACTTGCCCTCAGCTCTTTCGGGCCGTATCGCCGGGCGTGCGCCGGACCTTGAGGTGCCGGGCAAATCGTCCCGGGGGCGAAACCGGGACATTCGGTGTGTCGATACGGTTACGCGTGACGGACGGCCCGCCGCCACAGGGCTGCGGATGTAAGTAGGTTCGGACGAAAACGCGCACTCGTGAGAGGAGTGGACCTGACGTGTCCGACAGCGAGAATCCAGCGATCAGTGGGCCGACGCCGAACACCGAGCACCGGCCGCGGACCAACCGGGACTGGTGGCCCGACCAGTTGGACCTGCAGGTGCTGCGTCAACACTCGCGCCAGTCGAATCCGATGGAACCGGATTTCGACTACGCCGCCGAGTTCGCCACCCTCGATCTCGACGCCGTCCGACAGGACGTCGTCTCGGTCATGACCACCTCTCAGGACTGGTGGCCGGCCGATTACGGCCATTACGGCCCCCTCTTCATCCGCATGGCCTGGCACAGCGCCGGCACCTACCGGATCGAGGACGGCCGGGGCGGCGGGGGTAGCGGGGCCCAGCGTTTCGCCCCGCTCAACAGCTGGCCGGACAACGGCAACCTGGACAAGGCCCGGCGCCTGCTCTGGCCGGTCAAGCAGAAGTACGGCCGCAAACTGTCGTGGGGCGACCTGATGATCCTGGCCGGCAACTGCGCACTGGAGTCGATGGGCTTCACCACCTTCGGCTTCGGCGGCGGCCGGCCCGACATCTGGGAGCCGGAGGAGATTTTCTGGGGTCCGGAGGACACCTGGTTGGGCGACGAGCGCTACAGCGGGACGAGGGATCTGGCCGGCCCGCTCGGCGCCGTGCAGATGGGACTCATCTACGTGAATCCGGAGGGGCCCAACGGCAACCCCGATCCGCTGGCCGCGGCCATCGACATCCGCGAGACGTTCGCCCGGATGGCCATGAACGACGAGGAAACCGTGGCCCTGATCATCGGTGGCCACACCTTCGGCAAGTGCCACGGGGCGGTCGATCCGCAGTACGTCGGGCCGGAGCCCGAGGGCTGCCCGGTCGAGGCCCAGGGCCTCGGATGGAAGAACAGTTTCGGCACCGGCAAGGGCGACGACGCCATGACCAGCGGTCTGGAAGGGGCGTGGACCAAGGAGCCGGCCAAGTGGGACCACGGTTTCCTCGACCATCTGTACGGCTATGAGTGGCAGCTCACCACCAGCCCGGCCGGCGCCCGGCAGTGGACGCCCACCGACCCGGCGGCCCAGGGCACGGTCCCCGACGCCCACGACCCGGCCAAGAGCCACGCCCCGATGATGCTGACCACCGACCTGGCGCTGCGATTCGACCCGACCTACGGGCCCATCTCCAAGCGGTTCCACGAGCACCCCGACGAGTTGGCCGACGCCTTCGCCCGAGCCTGGTACAAGCTGACCCACCGGGACATGGGCCCGTTGTCGCGCTACGTCGGCGCCCTGGTGCCGGCCGAGACGTTCATCTGGCAGGACCCGGTACCGGCCGCGGATCACCCTCTGGTGACCGACGCCGAGGTGGCTGACCTGAAGGCCCGGGTGCTGGCCTCCGGTCTGTCGGTGTCCCGGTTGGTGGCCACCGCCTGGTCGTCGGCGGCCACGTTCCGCGGCACCGACAAGCGGGGCGGGGCCAACGGGGCGAGGGTCCGCCTGACCCCGCAGAAGGACTGGGCGGTCAACGAACCGGGCGAACTGGCGGCCACCCTCGATGCGCTCGAGACCATCCGGCAGGAGTTCAACTCGGCCCACGACGGCGGACCGCAGATCTCCCTCGCCGACCTCATCGTGCTGGCCGGCGGTGCCGCGGTGGAAGAGGCGGCCCGGGCCGCCGGCCACCAGATCGCGGTCCGATTCAATCCGGGACGGACCGACGCCACCCAGGACCAGACCGACGTCGAGTCGTTCTCGGTGCTCGAGCCCCGCTCGGACGGATTCCGCAACCACCTCGGTTCGGGGGAGAAGCGGCCCCCGGAACGGCTGCTGCTGGATCGGGCCAATCTGTTGACCCTGACCGCGCCCGAGGTGGCCGTCCTGGTCGGTGGTCTGCGGGCGCTCGACGCCAACGTCGGCCAGTCGCCAGCGGGCGTGCTGACCGACCGGCCGGGAACCCTGACCACCGACTTCTTCGTAAACCTGCTCGACAACTCGATCGAATGGCGGACCTCGGAGACGGTGCCGAGCGGCTACGACGGTCGGGACCGGCTCACCGGCGCCGTGCGCTGGACGGCCACTGCCGTCGACCTGGTCTTCGGGTCCAACTCGCAGCTGCGGGCGCTGGCCGAGGTCTACGGGTCGGCCGACTCAGGGGCCAAGTTCGCCCGGGATTTCGCCGCCGCCTGGGCCAAGGTGATGGAACTGGACCGCTTCGACCTGCGGTAGCCGCCGCTACAGACCGATACGGCGCAGAAGCCGGCGAGTGGTGCGTTTCTGCACCCGGTAGATCTTCCGGCGCACGTGGAAACGCACCGCCGCCCGTTTCATCCGTCGCCGCAGCACGGCGTCGACCGTATACGGCGCCGGTGGGCGACCGGGTGATGCTCAGGCCGCCCCCCCGACCGGGTGCGCCGACGAAATCTGTTACGGATTGGCAACTATGTAGGTTCGACGCCGAAAAGGCACTAAATCCATACAAAGTCCAAGGGAAATAGCAGATTTGGCGATGAATGTGCGTATGAAACACGCTGTAATGTCAATAACGCTGCGGACGAGCCACTTCCCGCCGCTGCCTTTCAGCGGAGGGTGGCGCCGCCGTCCACGCTGATGACCTGGCCGTTCACCCACTCGCCGTCGTCGGAGAGGAGGAAGGCGACCATGCCGGCAATATCGTCGGGTTGTCCGAGCCGGCGGCTGCGGGTGCCCTTCAGGGCGTAGTCGCGGAACTTCGGGTCCAGGTTCTGCATGTTCTTCTCGGTGATGACCAAACCGGGGGCGACGGCGTTGGCCCGGATGCCCGTCCGGCCCCACTTGGATGCCACGTGGCGGACCAGGGCGTTGATACCGCTCTTGGTCATGGCGTAGGCCGGTCGCTCCGGTTCGCCGATGAACGAGGCGGCCGAACTGGTGTACACGAGCGCGCCGCCGTCCCGCTTGAGCAGCTCCGGCAGGGCGTGGCGGGTGCACAGCAGGTGGCCGCGCAGATTGGTGTGCACGGTGCGGTCGAAGACGTCCAGATCGATGTCGATGGCGTTGCTGTCGTTGAGCACGGTCTCGGATGACAGGTCGGCGGCGTTGACATGGATCCCGTCCAGGCCGCCGAACGCCTTGACCGCGGCCTGGACGGCATCCACCACCGCCTCCTCGTGGCCGATGTCCAGCGCCATCGAGAATGCCTCCCCGCCGGCGGCGGTGATCTCATCGGCCACCGCCCGGGCCGCGTCGGCGTTCAGATCGCCGACCAGCACCCGGGCTCCTTCAGCCCCCAGACGCCGGGACGTGGCCGTGCCGATGCCGCCGGCGCCGCCGGCCATGAGCACCGCTTTACCCTGTAGACCTCGCATCGATCCCCCTCCGTTTCGGCGGCCAGATGCTACTCATCCGGCTTCTCTCAGACGACCGTCCTCGTCGACTTCGACCTCCGCGATGAACGTCAGGCTGCCGTTGCCCTCGCTGGTCCCTGCGGAGCTGCGCTGCACGACCCGCACCGGTTGGATGCGGTGGACCGGCCGGTCCTGGCGACCGTCGGGATAGGTCACCACCGCCGGGTGGGAGACATCCCAGATCTCGCTCTCGTGCAGTTCCCGACCCCTGTACACACCGAGCCCGAGGCCGTCCCGGTAGCCGCCGTAGCCGAGGCCGGTCATGGCCACGGCCGGGCCCCGGGCGGTGACCTCCAGGTCGATGACCGTGCCGTCCGGTTGCTCGACCGAGAAAGTGGCCGACGAGAAGCGGCGGGGGCGTCCGGTGTCGACGAACTCGGCGGTCATGGCCACCCGGCGGCCGCGACTGGTCTCACCTGTCCGGATATCAGTCAGTTCTGCTGTCAGATGTCCGACGCCGTCATGGCGGCCGACCTGCACATGGCCTCCGTGGGTGGCCGTCGAGAAGAAGAGGAACGAGAAGAGCGAGCCCGACGGCGGGCTGTCCTCGCCCGTGCGGGGCTCGGGGATGCCGACCCGTTCCCGTACCCCCCACGAATGGTCCCGGCACGCCCACCAGTCGTCGATCTCCACGCGGTCACCGTCGACGTCGACCCAACCCGACACCGATCCGATCTGGTCGTAGCGGGCGTAGTCCTCGAGAACCCGGCCGCGCCGCCGTCGGAAGTGATGGTTCTCCTCCTGGGCCGGCATCGTCGCCCGCCAGTCCAGTTGGGCCGCCGTCGAGCCGTCGTTCGGGCCGACGGTGAGGCGCAGGTGGGTCAGCGGTTCGATCACCTCGATGGCCATCGGCCCGACGGTCGTCTCGTAGCGCGGGCGCAGCTGCCTCGACACCCGCAGGTTGTGCTGGCGACCGTCGCGGACGACGACGAAGCCGCCGTCGACCACGTTCATGTTCTGGTACACCCCGATCGTGAACTGCAGGCAGGACCGACCGTCGCCGTCGGAGGCGGCGAACCACAGCCGGTCGAAGAACCGGGGATCGCTGGTGCCGACGTGATCGAAGGTGGTCGGCAGCTGGTGCCAAGGCGAATCGTCCGGCCCGGTCAGCATTTGCCCACCAGCGATCCCACGAACATGTCGACGATGTTCTCCCGGAACCGGTCGGCCGGCAGCCCCCGGTAACGCTGCTCGGCTTTGGCCCGCATGGCGCATGCGTGGAGGAAGCTGCTCAACCCGACGGTGATCCGTTCGGCCAGCAGATCCTCGTCCAGCCCGGCCCACTCCCGGACGGCGTCGGCCGCCTCCGCCGAGTTGGAGTGGCCGATCAACTCGACCACGTCGGCCAGCGAACGGGAGACGTCGTCATGGAGCTGGCTGAGGAACTGCACGACAAAGCGCTCATGGGTGGTGCCGGTGGCCAGCTCGGCGAACGGGAGCACGAACACGGCGGCCGCCGAGCGCAGGTCGGACACGCCGGCCAGCAGTCCGGCCCGGCGCCGCTCGAGCCAGGGAATCTCCCTCTGGAGCAGGGCCCGCAGGACGCCTTCCTTGTCGCCGAAGTGGTACTGCAGGGCGGCGCCGTTGCGCTGCCCGGCCTCCAGCCGGATCTCCCGCAGGCTGGTGGCGGCGATGCTGTTGACGGCCCAGAGGCGCAGGGCGGCGTCGAGCAGCCTGGTTCGCGTCGGCTCGGGACTGCGGGGCACCGATTCAGATGCCCCAGACCCGCTGGGCGTTGCCGCACAGCATCAGCGCCCGATCCTCGGCCGAGACCGAGCGGAACTGCTCGGCGATCACGTCCTGGGAGTGCGGCCAGCTGGTCACCGGGTGCGGGTAATCGGTCGACCACAGCAGGTTGGCCGTGCCCAGGCGGTGGCGCAGATGATCGATGGCGTCGGGCTCCTTGATGAACGTCAGGTTGACGTTGCGGGCGTAGTAGTGGCTCGGCAGCTCCTTGATCGCCGGGTACTCGTAGCCCTGGTACCGGACCATGTCGTCTACGAAGTACAGGTACCACGCCACCCACCCGAGCCCGGGTTCGACGAAGACCAGCTTCAGCTCGGGGAATCGCTCCAGGACCCCGGTCAACAGCCACATCCCGAGGGCCTCGGTGGTCGTCGGCGGGATGCAGGGGACGGTCAGACCGAGACGCGGGGTCGGGTCCCGCCGGGCGATGTCATCGACCGCCGTGTTCAGCCCGATGTGGAAGCAGAGCGGCAGGTCGGTTTCCTGCACCGCCGCCCAGAGCCGGTCGTAGCGCTCGTCGTGGTAGTCGGGCATACCCACCTCGCGCGGGAACACCGGCAGCTGCAACGACCGGCCCCCCATGGCCGCCACCCGGGCGACTTCGGACACCGCCTCGTCGATGTCGTTGATCGGTATCTGGTAGTTGACGACCAGCCGCTCGGGGCATTCGGATGCGAACTGGTGGAGGGTGTCGTTGAACGCCCGGGTTGCGGGCTCGGCTCCGTCCTCGACCATGTATAGGTAGCGATAGGCGCTGAGCTCGCAGTACATCACCTCGGTGTCGATGCCGTCGGCGTCCATGTCGGCCAGCCGGGCCTTGGGGTCGGAGTTGCCCGGGCGGCCGAGGGCCCGGTTGTAGATGTCGAGACCGGAACGGTTGGCGGCCGCTGCGCTGCCGAAGCCGCCCCCCAGGAACCACCGGTAGAACTCGGCAACGGCCGCGTCATAGGCCTCGTGGTGGGTGCGGGCCAGGTTGGCCTTGACCTGATCGTGCTGGACGCTGACGTGGGAGTCGGCCGAGATGATTCGTTCCACTGGTTCAGTCTCCTTCGATGAGTTGGAAAGCCAGGTCGACAAGGGGAGTGGGGAAGTCGAACGGCCGGTCCGAGCGCTTCTCGGCATACGATCGCATCCCGGTCAGGACGATCACGGCCAGCTTGAAGTTGGCCAGGACATTCCAGTACCGCAGGGCCCACCGGTCCACCTGGGACCCGGTGAGCTGCTGGTAGCGGTCGACGATCTGAGCCGTCTCCCAGTGGCCCGGAATCTGGTGCTCGCGACGGCGCAAGGGATTGGTGATCCAGCCCAGGTCCTCGACCGGGTCACCGACATGTGCCGTCTCCCAGTCGAGCAGGGCCACGATGGCGCCGTTGCGCAGGAGCATGTTGCCCGGCTTGAAGTCGCCGTGGACCAGGACCTGGGCGGCGGGGTCCGGCGCCTGGTCGGTGAGCCACCCGGCCAGTTCGCGCAGCCGGGGGTCGTCCGCCATCTGCTCGCGCTCCATCTCGGCGATCCAGTAGGCCGCCTCTCTGGCCGCGCCGCCCGGGCGACCCGCATCGAGAACAGGAGCCAGACCGAGGCCCTGCCAATCGAGTTGGTGCACGTCGGCCAGCAGTTGCAGGCAGTCGGCGGCCAGGCCGAGCCGGTCCTCCAGGCGCCCCGGGCCCTCGATGGCGAACATCTGGCAGTCGCCGTCGATGCGGTCCATGATCAGGCTGGGGCGCCCGAACCACGACCCGTTCCCGTCCAGCCAGCGGGCGACCGGACTCGGGATCGCCGTCGGCTCGAGCGCCTTCAGCAGGGCGTACTCGGTGTTGCGATCAGTGGCCAGCACCGACCCGGTCGGGTCCCGGCGCATGATCAGCGGGCGGCGGATCTGGCAGCCGGCGGCCGACCATTCGGCATCGAAGGTCCAGTTCTCCCGGGAGTAGCCGACATCGGACCGGCGGACGCCGGTGACCACCGGATCGGAGGCATCGGGATCGACGGCCTGGATGAACTCGGCGATCCGCACGGCCAACGCCCGACCATCCTCCGCTGTCACCGTCGAATCCACCACGCCTGACCTCCCGTCCCCGGTAGTAAAGTACGTGACTTAGATCCACTGGTCAAACGCCGCTGACGGTCGCCGCCGGGCCGGTTAACGTCCGGGTCATGCCGGCTCCCGATCATGCCCCGGACGCCCTGGCCGCCTGGAACGACCTGCTGGGAGCGGTGGCCGCCGCCCTGCCGGCCGACCGGTTCGAGGCGGCCCGCTCGATTGCCCGGGGCGGTCTGGATCCCGGCCATCCGCCGGTCCCCCGGTCCGCAGAAGTGGCGTTCGCCGAGCAGATGGTCGTGGACGTGGCTTCGCTGACACCGGCCCAGCGGCGAGCCGCGCTGGCCGAGCTGGGCGCCACCGCTCCCGTGTTCGTCCTGGCCGTATGGACCGAGGACATGGCCGTCCGGGCCGACCACGCGTTCCGTCAGATCCTCGGCGCCGGTCTCCCGGAGCGCACCGCCCCGGTGCGGCCAGCGGAGCCGTGGGCCGCCCATGAACGGTTCCTGCGCGAGGTGGCCAAGCTGGACGCCCTGGACCCTGTGACCGCCGAGCTGGTCAGGTTGCGCGGGGCTCGGGCCCATGCCTGCCGGCTGTGCCAGTCCCGCCGGAACGTGACTGCCATCGACCTGGCCGGCAACGAGGAGCTGTTCGACCAGCCGGAGCCGACCGAGCTCAGCGCCGCCCAGCACCTGGCTTTGGACGTCGTCGATGCCTTCGTCTGGCAGCCGCTGCGCTGGCCGGCCGGACTCGGTGCCCGGATCGCCGGCCAGTTGGGCCCGGCGGCGGCCACCGAACTGGTGCTGGACATCGTCCGCAACGCCGCCAACAAGATCGCCGTGGCCTTCGGGGCCGATGCTCCGCAGGTGGAGACCGGGGTCGAGTACTACGAGATCGACGGGGCCACCGGGGACCTGCGCTATGGCGTACTCCCCGCCGGGCGCCGCGTCTAGACGACCCCGGCTACGGCGTCCCCCCGCTCGACGCCGCCGTCGGGCGAGCCCGCCTACGGCACCAGGCCGGGCGCGCCCTGCAGAATCTGCCGGCACCCGTTCCAGGTCTCCCGCACGATGTCGGCGACTGACTCGACCTCGGCGATGCGGCCGGCAACCTGGCCGGTATTGGCCAACGCCGCTTGCATGTCGCCCCCGAAGTAGAGCTCCAGCACCGCCTCGAGGGCCTTTTCGGAGCGACCCTCGGCCTTGGCCTGTTCGGCGGTGGCCGTGCGGATGACCCGCATGGTCGGATGGCCGGGCAGCGACAGGAGAACGGTGCCGGTGTCGTCGGCGGCCACCACTGAATCCTTGAAGTTCTGGTGGACGGGCGACTCCCGTGACGCCAGCATCCGGGTGCCCATCTGCACCCCCTCCGCCCCAAGGACGAAGGCGGCCGCCATCGAGCGGGCATCACAGATGCCGCCGGCCGAGATGACCGGGATGTCGACCCCGGACGCGACCATCGGCAGGAGGACCATCGTGGACGCCCCGTTCGGATTCTTGAAGCCGCCGCCTTCGACCCCCTCGACCACCAACCCGTCCACGCCCGCGTCGACCGCCTTCATGGCGTTGCGCAGCGTGCCGACGACGTGGAAGACGGTGATACCGGCATCGTGCAGCCGGTCGGCGAACAGCGCCGGGTCGCCGGCCGATGTGGTGACGACCCGGACCCCGGTCTCGACCAGGAGGTCGATGATGGTCGGGTCCTTGCGCATGGCCAGGGCCAGGTTGGCTCCGACCGGCCGGTCGGTCATGTCCCGGACCCGCTTCAGGTCGTCGCGGCCCTGGGGCGAGGTCGTCTCGATGATGCCCAGGCCGCCGGCCTCGGACACCGCCGCCGCCAGTCGGGCGCCGGCGATGAAGGTCATAGGGGCCTGGATGATCGGGATCCGGACCCCGAGCAGGTCGGCGACCCGGCCGCCCGATGGTTCGCTCATTACGGCTCGGACCCCTTCACGCGTCGGTTGTCAGGTGGCGCGATCCTAGGTCGCGTGACTTCCTTTGACGGCGCCGCCTACCAAGCTCGCTTCGATGCCCTCGCCGCCGAAGGCACCGACGTCCACGGCGAAGCGGACTTCGTCGGGTCGCTGGGCGGCTCGCGGATCCTGGACGCCGGCTGCGGCACCGGGCGGGTGGCCATTGAACTGGCCCGGCGGGGCCGGTCGGTGGTCGGCGTCGATGTCGACCGGTCGATGCTGGCCGAGGCCCGTCAGCGGGCCCCCGAGCTCACCTGGCTGGATGCCGACCTGGCCCGGTTCGACCTGCACGAACAGTTCGACGTGGTCGTGCTGGCCGGCAACGTGCCCTTGTTCTGCCCGGTGGCGGAGCGGGACGACCTGGTCGGGTCGTGCGCCGCCCACGTGGCACCCGGTGGCCATCTGGTGGCCGGATTCCAGCTGGACCGGGACTACGACCTGGCCGACTGGGACCGGGCCTGTGGCGCGGCCGGGCTGGAGCTCGGCGAACGCTGGTCCACCTGGGACCGGGCGCCGTTCCCGCCCGCCGGCGGTGCCTATGCGGTGTCGGTCCACAGGCGCCCCGGTCAGCCGACGTAGCGGTCCAGCCAGGCGTTCAACGGCCGGGCTCGGCGGAGGGCGTCGACGACCCGGTCCCGGGCCTGGACCGTGCCCAGCCAGGGACCCGCCGACCAGGACTTCGACATCGTCATGCCCTTCTGGCGCAACAGCTCGATCCGGGGATGGTCCTTCGGGTAACCCCGGGGGGCCGTCTTGAGCTGCCCGTGGGCCACGATCTCGCCGCCCCAGGCGCGGAGATCAGACAGGATCGATTCCAGTTCGGAACCGGACCCGTCGTCGTCGATGGCCGCCCGGAGGCGGGCCAGTTGTGCGGTCTCGGCCAGGTAGAGGCCGCTGCCGACGAACAGACCGTCGGCCGAGAAGGAGATGTACCCGGCGGGCAGGTGGGCGGCCAGGTTCAGCTTGTACGGCCTCTTGTCCTTGCTGAACCGCACATCGCGGTACGGACGGAAGATCCGTCCGGTGCCGAACTCCTCGGCCAGATCGGCCAACAGCGACTCCATCGGGGCCCGCACCACCGATTCGAACACCGATTTGTTCTCCAGCCAGAAGGGCTTGCTGTTGTCCGCAGCCAGACCCTCGTAGAACTCGACCGCCTCGACCGGCCAACCCCGGAACGGCATCCCGTCTCCTCTCGACTCGTCGGTGTCGCCGATATTGTCGCCTGCACGGCCGAAGGCAAAGGGGAATGAATGAGCGACGAACCGAGCCTGCTGGTGGACCGCCAGGGCCCGACCCTGGTGCTGACCATGAACCGGCCGGTACGCCGCAACGCCCTCTCGCTCGACATGATCGTCCGCTTCGCCGACGCGTGGGCCGAGGCCGACGGCGACCCGGGTATCCGGTCGGTGATCCTGACCGGTGCGACCGGTGTTTACTGCGTCGGCGGCGACATGGAGTCCGGCTGGATGGCCGGCAACCGCTCCCGCCAGCCTTCCGCCACCGAGCGGCGGGTGATGGACGAACCGTCGATCATCGGCCGCGGGCTGCTCCTGTCCGACTGGTTGCGCACCCCGATCATCGCCGTCGTCAACGGTGACTGCCTCGGCGGCGGCTGCGAGATGCTCCAGCAGACCGACATCCGCATCGCCGAGGAACAGGCCCGCTTCGGCCTTCCCGAGGCCCGCCGGGGCCTCATCGCCGGGGCCGGATCGACGACCCGCCTGAAGCGCCAGATCCCCTACGCGGTCGCCATGGAGATGCTCATCACCGGGCGCATCCTGGACGCCGAAGAGGCGTTCAGGTGGGGCCTGGTCACGCACCTGGTGCCGGCGGGCGAGGGTCTGGCCAAGGGCCTGGAGATCGCCGGCATGATCGCCGGCAACGGCCCCCTGTCGGTGGCTGCGACCAAGGCGTCGGCCATCGAGACCGGTTGGCTGTCGGAGGATCTGGCCCGTCCCATAGAGAACTCGTATTCGAGCCGGGTGATGTCGAGCAACGACGCCAAGGAGGGCATGCGCGCCTTCATCGAGAAGCGGCCGCCCAACTTCACCGGTACCTGATCCTCGTCCCGGATCGACCCCGATCAGCCGTTCGGCCACGGTCACCGGCAGAGCATCGTAGGACGAGTTATTTTCTCTGGCTGATGCTCTCCGCCGACGACGCCGTGGCCCTTGACATCCTGCTGGTGGAGGACGACCCGGGTGACGTGATGCTGACCAGCGAAGGGCTGGCCCGGTCCAAGGTGCTGCACCACCTGGCGGTGGCGCCTGACGGCGAGTCCGCCCTGGAGCACCTGAGGGCGGCGACCCCCAAGCCGGTCAGCTTCGACTCGTTCGTCGAGGTGGTATGCCAGATCGGCGAGTTCTTCTTCGGCGTGGTGCGGGCCGACGACCTGGCTGACGCCGGTTAGCCGGAACGGCCGGCGCAGTGGCGGGGGCGGACGCTCCGAACGCGGACACGGTGGACATGGACGGCATCGATCTGACCGACCTCGACAACTTCGCCGCCGGATTCCCCCATCATCTGTTCGAGATCCATCGCCGCCAGGCACCCGTGTGGTGGCACGCCGCGACCGCCCATACTCCTGACGCCGAGGGCTTCTGGTCGGTCGCCACCTACCGCGAGACGCTGGCCGTACAGAACGACCCGGAGACCTATTCCTCGGAGAGGGGTGGTGACCGCCCGTACGGAGGGACGCTGCTCCAGGACCTGCCCACCGCCGGCGTGGTCCTCAACATGATGGACGACCCCCGTCACGCCCGTATCCGACGGTTGGTGTCCGGCGGCCTCACCCCGCGGATGGTGCGCCGTCTCGAGGACGAGCTGCGGCGGCGGACGGGTGCCCTGCTCGACGCGTTTTGCGCCGGCCAGGAGATCGACTTCCTGACCGAGGTGGCCGCCGAGCCGCCGATGCAGATGATCTGCATCCTGCTCGGCGTGCCCGAGGAGGACCGCCATGCCCTGGCCCGGGTGGTGGAGCCGCTGTTCGACCTGACCGGGTCCGACGCCGACACCGAATCCGGCCGGGCGTGGATGTTCGAGTACGGAACCGAGCTGATCGCCGGGAAGCGACGCGAGCCGTCCGAGGACATGCTCTCGGTCGCCGTCCAGGCCACCCTCGCCGACGCCGACCCACCCCGGCTGTCCGACCTGGAGCTGTACTCGTTCTTCTCGCTCCTGTTCGCGGCCGGGGCGGAGACGACCCGCAACGCCATGGCCGGCGGGGTCCTGGCGCTGATGTCCCATCCCGACCAGATGGACCGCCTCCGGGACCAGCCCGGCCTCCTGCCCCTCGCCGTGGAGGAGATGCTGCGGTGGACCACGCCGGCGCCGTCGAAGCGCCGGACGGCGACGCGCGATGCCGAGCTGGCCGGCCACCGGGTGAGAGCGGGGGAGAAGGTCCTGTTCTGGGAGGGATCGGCCAACCGGGACGACGCCATCTTCGAGCGACCGATGGAGTTCGATATCGGACGCCGACCCAACCCCCACCTGTCCTTCGGTCACGGCATCCACTTCTGCCTCGGCGCCAGCCTGGCCCGCCTGGAGATGCGCGTCCTGTTCGAGGAGTTGATGTCCCGCTTCGGGGGATTCGAGCCGGCCGGCCCGGTGGAGTGGACCCGGAGCAACCGCCATACCGGCATCCGTCACCTGCCCGTCCGCTTCCTCTCCCTCTAGCCCTCCGGGTCACCTGGGATCACCGTGACCGGGGCGGCCACTTCGGCCGGGGCGGCCACTTCGGCCGGGGCCGGCGGCGGGTCGGGCAGGCCGAGCAGAGGCCGGCGGAAGCCACCGACGACCACGGCCATCAGGACCACCGCCCCGCTCACGGTCACGATCCGGATGCCGATGCCGTTGGCGATCGCCCCTTGGGCCAGGGCACCGATGGGGTACAGGATGCCCAGCGCCATCATGTAGATGCCGAGGGTCCGGCCCCGCATGGCGTCTCCGGTGTGCAACTGGACGATCGTGTTACAGCCGGCCAGCACACCGATGTAGCTGGCCCCGACGACGACCATGGCCAGCGCCCCCAGCCACAGACCGGGCGCCAGCCCGTACCCGACGAGGGCCACGCCGACGGCGACAAGATCGACCAGGAGCATGCGGGTGCGTCCGAATCGGGCGGTCAAAGGAGTGAGCCCGAGGGCGCCCAGCACGGCTCCGATGCCCTGCGCCGTCACCAGGACTGAGGTGCCCGCTGCCTTGGAATGGAACGCCTTGAGAGCCATCGCCGGGACCAGCGCGATGAAGGGCGACGCGGTGAGGGCCACCACCGAGATCACGATCACGGCCAGGCGCACCGCCGGGTTGGCGGCGGTGGCCCGGGCCCCTTCGGCCAGCCGCCGGCGCAGCGGGTCGGCCGAGCCCGGGATGGTCGACACCGGCAGGCGGACCAGGGCCAGGGCGATCAGTACGGCGACGAACGACGCGGCATTGATGACGAACGCCCACGAGTACCCGCCGGCCACGATGGCCACGCCGGCCAGGGCCGGCCCGACCACCCGGCCCAGGTTGAACTGGGTCGACGACAGTGAGATGGCCGGCCCCAGTTCGTCCGGTGGCACCAGACTGGGCATCATCGCCTGGTAGGCGGGGAACCCGATGGCAGCCATGGCTCCGCCGGCGAACACGAGCGCGGTCACGACCGCCGGCCGGTCATAACCGGCAAAGGCGGCCACGGCCAGGATGGCGGCGAAGAAGGTCTCGCCCACGGTGGTGGTGAACAGCCACCGACGCCGGTCCAGGCGGTCGGCCAGGGCGCCGCCGATGGGCGACAGGAGACCGATGGGCAGGAAGGCGGCGGCGGCGACCAGTCCGGTCCAGCCCGGTCGGCCGGTGCGGGCGGTGACCAGCACGCCGACGGCGACCGTCTGCATCCACGATCCGATGTTGGAGATGAGCGCGGCCGACCAGATCAGGGCGAAGTTCCGGTGGCGGAGGGGGCGCACGGCGGCGGGGACCATCGCCGGCCATGTTGCCCGGTCCGGGCCGGATCCCGGGTGGGTATCGTCGAGCGGGTGCAGATGTCCTGGCCGCGCCGGGTAACCCGACGGTGGTGAAGCTGACGGGCGGCGACCTCAACCGGGCGACCCTCGGCCGCCAGATGCTTCTGGAGCGGGAGCCTCTGGCGGTGGACGACGCCGTCCGCCGGATCGTCGCCATCCAGGCCCAGGCGCCGGCCTCGCCCTACGTCGCCCTGTGGAACCGGATTGCCGGATTCCGGCCCGCCCAGCTGGACGCCGCCTTCGCCGAGCAGACCGTGGTCAAGTCCAGCCTGTTGCGCATCACCCTCCATGTCGTCCACGCCGACGACTTCGCCACCCTGCATGCGGCCATGCGCCCGACCCTGCACGGTGCCCGCCTGGACTACCGCTTCACCGAGTCCACCGTGACGCCCGAGGCGGCGCGGGCTGCGGTGGTCGACTTCGTGGCCTACGCGACAGAGCCGCGCACCACCGCCGAGCTGACCGGCTGGATAGAGAAGCGTTTCGGCGTACCGTCCACCGACTTCCTGTGGCGGGGGGTGCGGACCATCTCCCCGATCCTCCATGTGCCGTCGGGGCCGCCATGGGCCTTCGGCCTACGCCCGTCATATGTGGCCGCGCCCGATGCTGCGGCCACGATGGCCATGGACAGCGAGGAGGCGATGGTCGGGCTGGTCCTGCGCTTCCTGGACGGATTCGGTCCCGCCTCCCTGGCCGACGTGGCCAAGTTCGCGACGGTGGCCATGCCCCGTGTGCGGCGGGCCGTGGCCGAGCTGGGTGACCGCCTGGAACGGTACGAGGGCCCGAACGGTGAGGTCCTGATCGACGTCCCCGGCGGCCTGCTACCGGGTGACGGGGCGCCGGCGCCGCCCCGGCTCATGGCCATGTGGGACAGCATCCTGCTCGCCTACCACGATCGGACCCGGGTGATCCCGCCCGATTACCGGACGACGGTGGTCAGGAGCAATGGCGACTTCCTCCCCACTGTTCTGATCGATGGCCGGGTGGCCGGCTTGTGGAGACCCGTGGCCGGGGGCATCGAGGTGAGCTGCTTCCGGTCCCCCACGAAGCGGCAATGGGCCGCACTGGCCGCGGAGGCGGCCGCCCTGGTCGGGTTCCTGAGCGACCGGGAACCGCAGGTGTTCCGGCGTCACCATCACTGGTGGGACAAGATCAGCCTGGACCACGTACGGGTCCTGGCCGGCTAGGCGATGCGGTTGATCAGCTCGTCGGCGATCCCGAACGACGTCCCGGCCATGATGGCCTGGCGGAAGCTGCCACCGAGGAACCGGCCCATGTGGTGCTCGGGTCGGGCCGGTTGGGCCTGGTAGTTCGGGTCCGGGATGTAGCCCGGCGCCGCACCCTGGTACTGCTGCTGCTGGGCGTACTGCGGCGGCTGGGCGTACTGGGGTTGCTGGGCGTACTGGGGCGGTCCCTGCTGGTAGGGATCGGGCTGGGCGTAGTTGGGCTGGGCCCACTCCTGACCACCGGACTGACCGTAGGTTCCCGGCTGCTGGTAGTCGCCGTATCCCTGCTGGCCCTCGACCACGCTGCTGACGGTGAAGTCGTGGAGGGCCTGGAGCAGTGACTGCATCTGCATCTGCTCCTGCTGGACCTGGATGGCGATGTTGCGCAGGTCCCGCAGCCAGTTGGACGCGCCCGCGTCGCCGGCCTGGGCGGCGCGCTGCAGCTTGCGGGTGAACTCGTCGATGGCGCCCGCCGTCGACTGCACGACGTGCTCGAGCATGGCGTATTCGTTGTCGACCGTTTCAGGATTCATGGTCAATGCTGGAGCGGAGTCGGCACGGCCGGGACTGTAACGGCGGACCGCCGGCGGTCACGGGAAAAGTGTCGCTGCGCCAAGGCGGCCGATTTGTCGTACCGTTCGCCGGTGCGAAGTCGGTGGCCGGGGCCGGACTGGACGCCGGGCCGAGGCGCCGTCCGGGCGGCCGCGGCCTGGTTCCTGATCATCGTGATCGTCACCTCCGTCGAGTGGTTCGTGTGGCCGACGTCGTCGTACCCGGCCCACGCCGACGCCATCCTGGTGCTGAACGGCAACGACAACCGGGCCCGGGCCGAGTTGGGCATCCGCCTGGCCGAGAGGAAGGTTGCCCCGGTGCTGCTCTACTCTCTCGGCGGTTACCGGGCGCCCAGCGAGTATCCGCCGTACTGCCCGGAGATTCCGGCCGTGCGGGTGGTGTGCTTCACTCCCGATCCGGCCCGGACCGTGGGCGAGGTGAGCTACGCCGAGCGCTACGCCCGGTCGCACGGAATGACCAGCATCGTGATCGTGGCCGGCCATTCGCAGGGGACGCGCGCCGCCCTGCTGGCCCGGCGGTGCTTCACCGGACGTTCGTATGTCGCCGATGCCAGCGAACCGTGGTCCCAGGTGCCGTTCGAGGTGACCTACGAATGGGGTGCCATCACGAAGGCTCTGTTCATCGACACCGGTTGTTGACCGTCGGTACGCTCGCAGGTCTATGCGTGAGCACCACAGCGTCATCATCGTGGGGGCCGGATTGTCCGGGGTGGGGGCGGCCTACCGACTGAAGACGACCTGCCCCGACCGGGACTTCGTCATTCTCGAAGGCCGTGGGTCTCTGGGCGGGACGTGGGACCTGTTCCGCTATCCGGGCGTCCGATCGGACTCCGACATGTACACGCTGGGCTACCCGTTCCGGCCGTGGGCCGACGCCAAGGCCATCGCCGACGGCCCATCCATCCTGCGCTACATCCGGGCCACCGCGACCGAGAACGGGATCGACCGCCACATCCGCTATGGCCACCGCGTCGTCGATGCGTCGTGGTCGACCACAGAGCGCCGGTGGACCGTGTCGATCGAGGCCGGCGACCAGATGACCTGTGACTTCCTGTACCTGTGCACCGGGTACTACCGCTACGACCAGGGATACCTCCCGGACTTCCCCGGGCGCGACCGGTTCGGTGGGGTGTTGGTCCATCCTCAGCA
>DASZNC010000147.1:0-11889 GCA_035551615.1 Acidimicrobiales bacterium | reverse complement strand
GGCGGTCAGGGCGGCCGTCATCTCGTGATGCGACTTCCCGTTGCCACCGCGCACCACCAGACCGACGATGAGCGCCACCGCGGCCGCAGCGGCCAGCCCGGCGATCACGAACCGCTTGTTGCGGCCCGCTCGGCGAGATCTGTCATCCCAACTGCCTCCAGCCTGTCGGATGGCGGCCAGCACCCGGCGGTCGAAACCGGCCGGCGGCCCGGCGTCGGGCACCAGATCGATGAGCTCGTCGCCCAGGGCGTTCATCTCCTCGAGCTCGAGGCGGCATTCCCGGCATCCCATGATGTGGCGGGCCACGCCGGCCCGCTCGTCGACCGGAAGCAGACCCAGGGCGTACTCGGGGACGGCGTTCCGCACCTCTCCACAACTGAGTTCGATGGGCTGGTTCACGGCTGCTGCTCTCTCACTTGGTTTCTCACCCGACGGTCATCGCGCACCTTGCGCATGGCCGCCCGGAGACGGGTCTTGGCCGTCCCCAGAGGAATGCCCTCGGCCGCTGCCACCTCCTCGGCGGTGAAGCGGTAGATGCCGGCCATCACGATGGCCCGGGCCTGCTCGGGTGGCAGGGACCGGATGGCGTCCTTCAGCGCCCGGGCCGCATCCGACCTCACCGACCGGTCGGCTGGGTCGTCGTCCGGGGGGCCCAGCAGACGGACCAGATCGGACGGGTCGACCGGGGCTGGTTTGCGGACCCGCAGCGAATCGATGGCCAGGTTGCGGGTGATGGTGGTGAGCCAGGTGCGTACCGCCGCCTGTTTCGGGTCGTAGCGGGGGGCGTGGCGCCAGGCCCGTTCGAACGCCCTCTGGGCGACGTCCTCGGCCAGGCCCGAATCGCCGACGATGGCCAGGGCCACGCCGTACACGTGACCCTGGAAGCGGCGCACGAACGCCACGGCCACCTCAGATGATCCGCCGGCGAATCCGGCGAGCAGCGCGTCGTCGGTCATCCGTTCGACGGGTACTCCGATGCGCGGCACACCTTCTCTACGGACGACGGGCACGAATCGATTGCTCCCCGGAGTCGGGCGGTTGGTGGACGACTCTACGTCCCTCAGTAGCTGGGACCGCCCCCGGGCACGGTGGTGGGTACCGGTGTGGTGGGCGGCGACGTGCGTGGGATGGTCGGCGGGGTGGTGCGTTCGGTGGTCAGCGGGGCCGTACGTGGAGTGGTCGCTGGTGGGTCGGTACGGGGCGTGGTGCTCTCGGTGGAATGTTCTTCGGTCGTTCCGGTCGAGCGGTCATCGGTGGTCGGCGTCGCGGGTTCGGCCGTCACCGGCGGGGTGGCGGCGGCCGACGCCGCGGCGGAGATGGAGGTGGTCGACGAGACCGAGGAGGTCGTCGACGGGGTCGAACCGGGCTTCTCCACCGCCAGGTACCACGTGCCACCGGCATCGACGACGCCCTGGCCGGTCACCTGGCCGGGCTGCTTGTCGTCGATATAGGTGTAGAGCGGGAAACCCTGGAACGTCACCTGCAGGGTGCCGTCCGACCGGGTGATGGTCCCGAGTCCGGTGACTCCGGGGCCACCCGCGGCCGTGCTCGTACCCGCCGGCAGGCCGACGGCCGGCCAGGCTTTCAGGCAACCGCCACTGCAGTTGCTCTTCCCGACCGAGTCGGCGGTGTAGGTGTAGAGCACCATGCCGGCTGCGTTGGTCAGGACGTCGGCGTGACCGGGTTCGTTGCGGAGAAGCACGACCGGGCCGCCTGCGGCCGGCGCCTTCTGGGTGGCGGCCGCCCCCGAAGTGCCGGCCGAGTGGGAGCTGCCGCCCCCGCAGGCGGCGAGGAGGGCACCGGCGGCTATCGCGGCGGGAGCCAGGACCAGTGCCCGTTTGGTCGATGTAGGGGTCATGTCTGTGTTCTCCTCCAGAGTTTCGGGCCCGTCGGATCACGCCTCTCGTCGGGGCTCCGTTCGGTCAGTTGGGTGATGGGGCGGTCCGGTCGGCGGCATGGAGCGCCGTCCGGGGTGGGCGGTCAGGTCGGCGGCGTGGGCCGCGGGCCGGGGTGGGCGGTCAGGTCGGCGGCGTGGGCCGCGGGCCGGGGTAGTCGGTCAGGTCGGCGGCGTGAACCGCAGGGCGGTCTGGACGGTCAGGTCCGGTTGGCGGTGGAGACCTCCGTCCCGGATCGGTCGGCTAGGAGGCGGCCAAGTGGTCTCGGTTGTTCGGATGCAGGACGAGCGCCGGGCGTCGGTGCGACCACCTGGACCGGATGACGGCGTCGAGGGACCACGAACCGGTGCCGAGGAGGGCGACCACGAACCCCACCCCGATCAGCGCCAGGTTCAGTTCGTACCCACCGCCGGGCCGGTTCGACGCCACGCCGTTGGCGAAGGTCACGGTGATCATGGCCATGAGCATGTCGCCGACCAGACCGGCGGCGGCCAACCGGCCCAGAATCCCGAGCCCGACGCCGATCCCGCCGAAGAACTCGATACAACCGCCGAGCACGGTGAAGAAGACGGCCGGGTGCAGTCCGGCGATCTGGCCGTAGAAGATCTCAGCCCGCTGGATGCCCGGGCCGTGGAACGCCCCGAACAGCGTCTCGGCACCGTGGTAGACGAACAGCCAGGCCAGGACGACCCGGGCACCGAGGAGTGCTGTGTCGCGCGCCGCCGGCGAGTTCTTCGTCTCGCCGGCCCTCTCGTACAGTTTGGACAGGTCCATCAACTCGCTCCCATGGGGTCGTGCGGGCGGAACGGTTGGGCCAGTTGGGCGCTCACCACCCGGAGCACCGATCGGCCCGGCCCGTGCTGTTCGATAGGTACCGGTCGGCCGGCGATTCCGGTCGGTCCGACCTGGCCCGGCGCCGGGTCGGCGGCCAGGCCGGCCATCCGGTCCCAGATCGACAGGACGAATCCGAAGTTGACCACCGCCCGGCCTCCGATCGGCGCCGTGGCGTGATGCAGGCGGTGGTAGGCCGGGCTCACGAAAATTTGGCCGAGCGGGCCGAAGGTCCACGGCAGGTTGGCATGAGGCAGCGTGACCAGACACCCGTAGGCGATCAACGTCCACGCCGGCGTAGCCCCGCTCGCCCCCAGGATCAGTGCCGGCAGGAGGGCCGGGGCATAGGAGAAATGGGCCAGCGGATGGGTCCGGAACGTCGTGAAGACGCTCATGTCCTCCTGCGAGTGGTGCAGGGCATGGAACCGCCAGAACACAGAGGAACGATGGTTGGCCACGTGGGCCGCCCAGTTGACAGCGTCGATGCCGACCAGGGTCGCAATCGAGATCACGAACTGCGAAGCAACCGGAAGCCGGCCGAGCAGGAGAAACCGGGCGCGTCGCTCGACCATCACCGCGAAGCCGGTGTCGAGTAGGGCGACCAGCGGCGCCATCCCTGCGAACAGCAGCAGGTAGGCGGCGTCGACCAGGTGCGCCCTACAGCGCCAGGGCCGGGGCACGGCCGGCCGGATACGTTCGACGGCAAACACCAGAGCCACCCCGATGAGCAGCGCCGGCCCGACTGTGCGCATCTGGGCTACGGCCAGGGCGTGGTAGGCGTCCGCCGGCGTGCCCAGGGCGTGCCAGCCGACCACCGCCAGCCAGACGGCCGTCACCGCCACTGCCACCCCGCCGGTCCACGGCAGGACGGCCCATGGCCGGGCCCGGGCCGGCACTTCGACCGGTTGCCGGTTCGGCGCCGGGTCCCGCCGGCCAGCCGGCGTTCCCGGATGGCCGGTGATCGATAGCGACATGGCCTGGGTCAGTAGGACACGCCGCCGCCGGGGGCGGTGGTGGGGCTGCTCGGTGCGTTGGTCGTCGGCGCCGCCGGGGCGTTCGTACCGGGACTGTTGGTCTGGGTGCCTTTGCTGCTGGAGGATCCGCAGGCAGCCAGGCCGGCGGTCGAGGCCAGGGCGACACCCAAGCCGAGGGCGAGCTTGGCGAAATGCATGCGGAGCGGGTTGGCGTTCACAGCATCCCTATACGGGCGGCGTCGAGAAAGAGTTCACTACGCGACCCGATGTGATCGCCGACACCCCTGGCCGGGTGCCTCCGTCGCCCGTCAGACGCTTCTGTGGTCGATAGACCTGCTGTAGCCCGGAAGATCGACCACAGAATCGGCGCTGCAACTGACGGAGCCTGAGTGCCGCAGTCCAGAGGCCGGCGGCGGCCATCCGTCGGGACCGCTCACCGACAGCCGAGAGTGACGTCAGGCGGCCCTATGTTCCAGAGCCAAACGGCCGACTCCAGTCGGCCGTGCGGAGCGGGTGGCCGCAGGCCGGCCGAACAAACGCGCGCCGCCGACTACCGGCGAGCCGACCCCGCCCTCCCATCATTCGATAGCAACCCGGCAACCCGGCAACCCGGCAACCCGGCAACCCGGCAGCCCGGCAGCCCGGCAGCCCGGCAGCCCGGCGCCGTATACCAGTTCTGTACGCCAGCGTGACAATCCGGTACACCTCGATCGGCTCTCTTATGTCGTGTACGGAATCGTCACGCCTACGTACCGGTCCGGTACACGCCGGGCCGAGGGACGGTATGCGTGTACCGGATATCTACACCCAACTGCGAACAGCCCGCCGGCATGTGCACCCGATGTGCGCCTACTCCAGAGGCGAGCCGTATCGGATCAGGTTCCCATCGGGATCGGTGTGCGATCCCTCTTTCAGGCGGTAGTCGGTCGGCCCGGGTGGGCGGGTGGTTCCCCCGATACCGGGGCGGCTCCACTCGGCATAGAGGGCGTCGGCATCATCCACATAGAGGTAACAGGCGGACGGGTGCCGGTCACGGTTGGTCGACAGATGCAGATCGATGCCGTCCCGCTGGGCGAAGCCGTATTCGTCGGCGGCCTCGTAGGCCTCCACCTGGAAACCCAGGTCCCGGTAGTGGTTCAGGGCGACAGCCAGATCATCGACTTTGAATATCGGGCTGAACCGCCGGAACTGCCGACCGTCCCGGGGCCGGCGGCGCGTGGACGTGCCGTCGTCGAGGCGCTGTCCTTTGATCCTGGCCAGAGCGCCGAGAGCCCGGCGCATAGCCGCCACTTCTTCCGGGGTCACGACGTCCTGCAGTTGCTGGTCCACGGACCCGACGGCGGCAGCGGCGCAGTCGAGCACCTGGCGGCCCCGGTCGGTCAGTTCGAGGATGTTCCGGCGCCGGTCCTCGGTGTCGGGCCGCCGCTCGATGAAGCCCCGCCCGACGAGCACCTCGATGGCCTGACTGACCGCCTGCTTGGAAACCCCGAGGCCGGCCGGCAGGTCGCCCCGGGGGCCTCCACGAGTATCGATCCCAGCCAGGATGAACGCACCGTTGAGCGGAAGGTCGTCGAACCCGGCCGCCGCGACCGCCGACCTCATGGCTTGGGCGTACGCACCTCGGGCCGCCCGCATCAGCGTGGGCGTGGCGTAGGTGTCGTAGTCATCGGTCACCAACCCAGCATACCGTCAAGAGCATTGACCATCAAGCTCGTTGACCATCATCTATTGGTAACAATGTTGATTCCGCCCGAGTAGCTCAGTTGGCCAGAGCAGGCGCCTTGTAAGCGTCAGGTCGTCGGTTCGAAGCCGACCTCGGGCTCTCCAAAAACGTCAGCCCCACAGCGGGTGACCGAGGAACAGTCGGCACTCGGGCCCGTCAGTTCTGCGGGGCCTGACGTTTGGGAAGCGACCGTGCGTCGGTACAGTCGTGGGTGTGAATGATCACTCAACTTCGCGGTCGTGGCTGCCCGGCGACGAGCGAAGGCAGCTGATCCTCGATGCTGCCCGCCGCGCCTTTTCTCGTCGGGGCGATGTCGGCCGGACGACGATCAAGGACATTGCCGCTGAGGCGAAGATCAGCGAGGGCAACATCTACCGCTACTTCGACAGCAAAGAGGAGCTGTTCTACGAGGCTGCCGTGAGGCCGCTGCAGCAGGCGTTCGAGCTCGGCGATGACAAGATGCGCTCCCTGTTCGATCTACCCGTCGCCGATCGCCATGCCCGTGTGGTCGACTACTACCGGGAGATGATCGGAACCCTCGAGGATCTGACGCCCCTGCTGGGACTAGTCCTGTTCGGCGATCCCCGCTATGCGGACCCGTTCTACCGGGACGTCCTGCAGCCCGCGCTCGCCGGCGTGCAGGAACGGTGGCGGGAGGTCTACTCGGGCATCGGGGGCCGGACCGACTCGCCGACCCGTTACGAGGTCTTCGCTCATTTCGGGGTCGCCTTGATGTGCGCTCTCGAGCAGCGGCGCTCCGCCAACCCGCCGGACATCGACGAGGTGGCCGAAGAGCTGGCCCGCCAAGGTGATGCACTGGTCGTCCGAGACGCGCAGGCAAGGAAGCGGAAGACCACCAAGACATCCCGCTGACGGCCCAGTCAAGCGTCAGGGTCAGCTACCCTGCACGCCGGGCACCCGCTCGCCATGCGGCCTTCTCCCCGACAGGTCCACGGTCAGCCGCGCCTCGATGCGGAAGACAGCGAAGACGGCGGCTTGGCCGACGGGTCGGAGGGATCCGACTCAGCTCACGCCCGTGTGTACGTCGCCGCGGAGCGGCCGGCGCCGGTCGGTGATCGCGTTCGCCGTTTCGGTCACTTGTTGCCTTCGGGTGCCGCAAGCTATAACCTCAGTAAAGTGAGCGTTCACTCCGAGAACGCCCGATCTCGAAACCGGAGCTCCCATTCCATGGCCAGTGACGCATCCCAGACCGCGCCCAAACCCGGCTTTCCGATCTTCGACGCCGACAACCACTTCTATGAAACCCCCGATGCTCTGACGAAGTACCTGCCGCCGAATCGGCGGGACTCAGTGCAGTTCGTGGACATCGACGGCCGGAAGAAGATCATGTTTCTCGGTCGGCTCGCCGAGTTCATCCCCAATCCCACCTTCGAGCGCATCGGCCGGCCAGGTGCGCAGGAGCAGTACTTCAAGCACGGCAACCCGCAAGGCCTGTCGTCGCGTGAGTTGGTCGGCCCGGGCATCGACTGCCCGCCCGCGCTTCAGAATCCGGCCGATCGGCTCGCTTTGATGGACGAACAGGGTGTCGACTACGCCCTCACGCTCCCGACCCTCGTCAGCCTCATCGAGGAACGAATGCGAGAGGACCCGGACGCCTGCCACGACGTCATCCACGCGTTCAACGAGTGGATGGTCGAGAAGTGGTCGTTCCTCTATGCCGATCGCATCTACGCCACACCGGTCGTGACCACCGCACTCGTCGACCGGGCGGTGGCCGAGCTCGAGTGGGTCGTCGAGCGCGGTGCCCGAGCCGTGCTCGTACGACCGGCGCCGGCCTGGGGCTATCGCGGCCCGCGCTCGTTCGGGCTGCCGGAATTCGACCCGTTCTGGCGGCTCGTCGAAGAGACCGGGACGATCGTTGTGCTGCACGTCTCGGACTCGGGC
The DNA here is from genome assembly GCA_035551615.1 of Acidimicrobiales bacterium. GTDB lineage: Bacteria > Actinomycetota > Acidimicrobiia > Acidimicrobiales > Palsa-688 > JAKCDU01. Next base: position 4,561 of record DASZNC010000147.1, on the reverse strand, counting down.
TACGACCGGTACTACAACGAGTGGCACGGCGCCGACATCGAGATGAGGTCCACCTCGGTGGAGTCCAACCCGTTCAAGATGGCACAGCTGTTCAACCACTACCCGATCCAGGACACTGTCACGTCCCTGATCTGCCACGGCACCTTTTGGCGCTTCCCGAAGGCTCGCGTGATGCTCGTCGAGAACGGGGCCAGCTGGGTCCCGAGACTTTTGGAGCACCTGGATCACGTGGCGTTGAAGGCGCCCCACATGTACGAGATGAAGCCGTCCGAGACGTTCAAGCAGAACGTGTGGGTCCAGGCCAACCACGAGGACGCTCTTTCCCCCGTGATCGACGCGATCGGTGTGGACCGGGTGATGTTCGGCTCGGACTACCCCCACCTCGAAGGTCTCGCCGAACCGCTTTCGTACCTCGACAACATCGTCGATCTGTCCGAGGATGCCCAGCGCCGGATCATGGGTGGCAACATGCTCGACCTGCTGGGCGTCAGAGTTCCGACAAGCGGGTGATGCGGCTGGGCGGCCAGGGCGCGCCGGCGGCTATCAACCTCCGTGAAGTTTGAGGCCCGGGCGCGGCCAGGTCGTCTCGGCGAGTCGACCCGATCCGGACAAGGTGAGCACGGCCCGTCGTCGGTCGGAGCCTCCGAAGGCGATGTTGGTAGTCACATCGCCTGGGATCGGGTACACATCGACCTCCTGACCGTCGGGCGTCACGACGACGATGCCGTCACCGATACCTCCGATGGCGATCCGCCCGTCCTCCTCCACTGCGAGGGAGTCGAGGGTGAACGGCGTCGCCACTATGCAAGTGCCGGCATGCGGGACGGCGAGCGAGGCCGCCGCACGATCCACCTCACCGGGGGCGGCGAGTTTCCAGGCCCACACCCGGCCGGTCATGGTCTCCGCGATGTACACCCGGCGGCCATCCGGCGACAGGCCGACCCCGTTGGGCCCGAGCAAGGGGTAGGCGATCTCCTGGATCTTGCCGCCCGGCGGGAGATAGTAGAGGCCTCCCCGATCGACATCGCGTGGACGTAGCTTGCCGTGGTCGGTGAACCACAGTCCCCCGATCTCGTCGAAGACCAAATCGTTCGGCCCGGTCAGCCGCTTGTCGCCGCACGACCGGGCCAGGACCGTCACTTCACCAGTGGTGAGATCAACGCTCTCGATCCACCCACCACCGAAGTCCGGCGGCTCGTTGCTGTGGGTGGCCAGGTCCATGGGCAGGCGGATGACGCCCATCTCGGTCCAGAGGAATCCACCGTTGTTGGCGACGTACCCGAGCCCGTCCGGGCCGATGGCCAAGCCGTTCGGCCCACCGCCCGGCGTCGCAACGGTTGAGACGGTGCCATCGGCGGCGGTCCGCAGGATCCGCCCGCTGTCGATGTCGACTGTGAGAACTGACCCGTCGTCGCAGATGACCGGACCCTCGGGGCAACCCAGCCCGCTGGCCAGGACAGTTAGTTCGAGCGGGTCGTGAAAGGTGGTCTTCATTGCCTGACTCCCCAGGTCGTCGAGAAGTTCCCCGCCATCGACGGCAGGGCCGCGATACCGCTAAAGTGAGCGATCACTCCCCAGAAGATAGATCAGCCCCCTGGGGAGCGCAACGTCCGAACGAAAGCGGGAATATCGATGACGCAAGACACGCTCACCGTTCCTGAACGGATCCGACGGCATGCGATCGAGCATCCTGAGCGACCCTTCGTAGTGGAGGCGGGCGGCCGTACCGTCAGTTACGGCGAGTTCAATACCGAGGCGCTGATCTGGGCATCCGCGTTCACCACTCTCGGCCTCGGCGCCGGCGACACGGTGGTGACGATGGTCAAACCTTCGGCGGCCGCCTACGCCGCCTGGATCGGGATGTGTTGGCGACGAGCCATCGAAGCCGCATGCAACACCGAATACCGCGGTCAGACGCTCACCTACCTTCTCACTCAGTCGCGCAGCAAGGTGGCCGTCATCGATGCAGAGTTCCTGCCCCGCCTGGTTGAGGTCGCCGCCGAGGTTCCCGGCCTGGAGGTCGTGGTCGTGCTCGACGAGATCGCCGGCGACGTGGCAGAAGCGCCATTCCGGGTGATCACCGCGACCGAACTGCTCGCCGGGGCGCAGCCGGAGAGCGAACTCGAGCCCCTCATGCCGTGGGATATCGCGACGATGATCTACACCTCCGGCACCACCGGGCCATCAAAGGGCGTCCTGATCGCGTGGGCCCAGATCCAGCAAGGCAGCATTGGCCTGATTCCGTTGGACGGCTTCGACGAGACCGACGTCTTCTACTCGCCGTTCCCGATGGCCCACGCAAGCGGCCGCGCCGGAATCTGCATCATGACGCAATGCGGGGGTCGGTTCGTGATCCGCGACCGGTTCAGCACCTCGCATTACTGGGAGGACATCACCAGCCACGGATGTACGACGACCGGACTGGTCGGTGCGATGACAACCTTCCTGTGGACCCAGCCGCCGTCGCCCGACGACGCCGCCAACCCGCTGCGGCGGGCGGTGATGATGCCGGTCGTGCCGCACTACAAGGAATTCGAGCAGCGGTTCGGACTGAAGCTGACGACCTGTTATGCGATGAGCGAGGTCGGCCCGGTGCTGAGCACCGGCTGGAACATCACTGACCCGGCGTCGTGCGGGACGGTCCGCGACGGCTTCGAGGTCCGCCTGGTCGATGAGCACGACTTCGAGGTGCCGGTCGGCGAGGTGGGTGAGCTCATCGTGCGCCACCGCGATCCATGGGTGCTGTGCCAGGGATACTTCGACATGCCTGACAAAACCGCCGACGCCTGGCGCAACGGATGGTTCCACACCGGTGACGCGTTCCGCGTCGACGAGCAGAATCGCTTCTATTTCGTCGACCGGATCAAGGACGCGATCCGCCGTCGCGGGGAGAACATCAGCTCCTTCGAGGTCGAGGCGCTGGTCTGCGGACACCCCGGGGTGATCGAGTCCGCCGCGATTCCGGTTCCCTCGGAGTGGGGTGAGGACGAGGTGAAGGTCTGCGTCGTACGTGCCGACGACTCGCTCACCGAGGAGCAGCTCATCCGCGACCTGATCAGCACCATGCCGGCCTTCATGGTTCCGCGCTACGTCGAGTTCACCGACAGTCTGCCGAAGACAGACGCGACGCAGAGGGTCAAGAAGAACCTCCTGCGCGCCGATCCCCTGAACGGCAACACCTGGGACCGCGAAGCGGCCGGCGTCAGGGTCCGTTAGTCAGGGTTCAGGCGCGGGGCTCCCGCGGCAGGGCCAGAATCCGTTCGGCGATCGTGTTGCGCTGTACCTCGTTGGTGCCGCCTTCGATCGTCCCCGCTCGGCTGCGCAGGAGGGCGCGCGGGATGTCACCGGCCTGGATTCCCATGTCGTGCCAGTCGGTCGGCCGGACCATCTCATACGAGCCGTAGAGCATCCCCTGTGCGCCGATCATCTCCATGCACAGTTCGTATACAGCCTGGTTCAGGTCGCCGGAGGCGAGCTTGACGAGGGACCCCTCCGGCCCGGGGATTCCGAGGCGCTGGCGGGCCACCCCGCGAGCGCGCATGAGCTCGTTCGCATGCCAACGCACGTACAGATCCATGAGCCGGTCGCGGAAGGCGGCACACCGGCGCTCGGCCGGCAGTGAGCGCCACACCTCGAGTGCCTCGTCGATCGAGGCCGACCGGTGATCGAGGAACGCGTTCGTAGCGTTGCGCTCCTCCATCAACGTTCCCAACGCGATCCGCCAACCGTCGTCGACCTCGCCGAGGCGATCGGAATCGGGGACGGCGACATCGGTGAGGAACACCTCGTTGAACTCCGCCTCTCCGGTGATCTGCCGGAGTGGGCGGACCTCGACGCCAGGATCGGTCATGTCGACGATGAAGGCGGTGATGCCGCCATGGCGGGGTTTGTCCGACGACGTGCGGGCGAGAAGGAGGCCCCGCCGGGCGATGTGCGCCATCGTCGTCCACACCTTGCTGCCGTTGACCGTCCACGAGTCACCGTCACGCACGGCGTGGGTGCGCAGCGACGCCAGATCGCTACCGGCGCCCGGCTCGCTGAACAGCTGGCACCAGAACTCCTCACAGGTGAAAAGCTTCCGCAGATACTTGGCCCGCTGGGCATCGGACCCGAACTTGGCCAGCGCCGGCGCAACCACACCTATTCCGCCGGCGTGGGCGCTGAAGTTGTCGGGTACGCCGATGCGCTCGAGCTCCTCATCGACGATCGATTGGAGCTCGGGCCGGGCGTCGATGCCACCCCAGCCACGGGGGTAGCTGACCCTGCTCAAGCCGGCGTCGAAGGTGGCGCCCCAAGCCTGCGGCGCGGAGTGCGGTCGTTGCTGCAGCTCTGCGACCAGCGTGGCCAGGCGCTCTCGCACCAGTGCCACTTCTGAGTCTTCCGAAAAGAGTGTGGCTTCACGCAGGCCGTCCCCACTCGGGGAGCGACCAAGTGGAGCCGCACCAACGGTTCCGTCGCCTTCGGCGAAGTGTCTGGACACGTCCCCGACCGTACCCTATATTGGGGGTGAGTGTTCACTCTCTTTTGGGATGTCGCTCCTCGTGGGGGAAGGGAAAGCCGC
>DASZNC010000146.1:0-66811 GCA_035551615.1 Acidimicrobiales bacterium | reverse complement strand
CCCCCATCTGCAGTAGTTGGTCGGTGAAATCGTCCCAGGAGGCGCTCGGCGGCCGGCACTGCGCGTCCCGGTCGACATCGGCCAGGACGGGAAGGCGGTCCCACCATTGGGCCGCCCGCCAGGCGTGGTGGTGGCTGTGGCGGTCGAAGAGGAGCTTGACCTCGACGTCAGGGGTGGACGGCACCCAGGCGCCGGCAACTTCGTAGAGCCGGTTCTCGATCCAGCGGTGCCGGCCGGCCCAGGCTGCGGATTCGTCGAGCGATGTGGCCAATGCAGCCGGCGTCAGGAGCGGGGGGCCAGGCCCTGGTAGACCAGATCGAACATGGCGTCGTAGAGGTCGCGGGGCGGCCCGAACGGAAAGTCCGGCTTGGCTATCAGCATCGACACCATGCCGTGGATCACCATCCAGAAGAGCTCGGCCTCTTGCATGGGCTCCCGCACCTTGGCGATGCGGCCCTCGATGACCGCTCCTTCGATGTCACCGGCGACGGCGGCCAGCCCGGTGGTGTCGGCCAACCGCTGATCGACGAACCGATCCGGGGTGGCGTCCGGGCGGCTCATCATGAGAATCCGGTAGTGCTCGGGGTTGGCCAAACCCCAGCACAGGTAGGCGTAACCCCGGAGCCGGATCCGCTCCAGGGAGTCCGAGCTGGAATCCGCCGCCTCGGCCATGGCCCGGTCGACCTGTTCTGCTTGGCGCTCGCACACGGCGAAGACCAGATCGTTGCGGTCGGCGAAGTGCAGGTAGATCGACGGCGGCGTCACCCCGACGGCGGAGGCGATGGCCCGTATGGACAGGGCCGATTCGTCGTTCGTTTCGATCAGCAGACGCTCGGCGGCGGACAGGATCTCCTCGCGCAGCTGCTCGCCCTGGCCGCGCGGCGAGCGACTGCGTCGTCGGGGGGCGGCTTCGGAGACAGGCACGGCGGTCCATCGTAACCGGACCGCCGATCCGGCCCGACGGCCGGGGCCGCCGGCGCGACCCCGGCTAGCGGTAGCCGTTGGTGATCGGGACCCGGCGATCACGGCCGAATGCCTTGGCCGTGACCCGGACACCGGGAGGTGTCTGGCGGCGCTTGTACTCGGCGATGTCGACCAGCCGGACGATCCGACGGACCAGCTCCTCGTCGTAGCCGGCCTCGATCAGCTCGGCGGCGGTGAGGTCGTCCTCCACGTAGGCCAGCAGAACCGGGTCGAGGACGTCGTAGGCGGGCAGCGACTGGTCGTCACGCTGATCCGGGCGCAGTTCGGCCGACGGCGGTTTCACCAGGACGTCCGGAGGTAGTACCGGGCGGGAGCCGGCCTGGTCCCGCCAGCGGCACAGCCGGTAGACCGTCGTCTTGGGCACGTCCTTGATCACGGCGAAGCCACCAGCGGTATCGCCGTACAAAGTGGAGTAGCCCACCGCCGCCTCGCTCTTGTTGCCGGTGGTCAGGACCAGCCAACCCATCTTGTTGGACAGGGCCATCAGCAGCACGCCCCGGATCCGGCTCTGGAGGTTCTCCTCGGTGAGGCCCGGCTCCATGCCGGTGAACGAAGGGGCCAGCGCGTCGAGGAACGCGGCGTGGGGACCCTCGATCGGGATGGTGCGGTACTCGATGCCCAGATTGGCGGCCAGCTCGGCTGCGTCGGTCTCCGATCCGGCGCTCGAATAGCGCGACGGCATGGCCACACCGTGCACGTGGTCGGCACCCAGCGCGTCCACCGCGACGAGCGCAACGAGGGAGGAGTCGATACCGCCGGACAGGCCGATCACCACGTCGCCGAAGCCGTTCTTGGCCACGTAGTCACGGGTCCCGACTACGAGCGCCCGGTAGACCTCCTCGTCGGCGTCGAGGCGGGGGGCGACCGGCGGCCGGACGATCTCGTCCTCGGGTCGGCGGTCCACGGCCTCGGTGACCGGTACGACGGGTAGGGGTGCGGCGCTGTGGTGCCCGCGCGGATCGATCAGACGCTTGCGGTACACCGGCCGCACCACGATGTCGAACACCGAAAGGGCCTCTTCGAATTGCGGCAGCGCAGCGACCAGTCGCCCGTCGGCGTCGAAGACCAGCGAGGCGCCGTCGAACACCAACTCGTCCTGACCACCGACGCAGTTGAGGTACACCAGACCACACGACGCATCGGCGGCCCGGGTGGCCAGCATCCGCTCCCGCTCGGCGACCCGGCCGGCCGAGTAGGGCGAGGCATTGATGTTGATGATCAGTTCGGCGCCGGCCGCCGCCTGGGCGGCAATCGGTCCGGTCGGGCTCCATGCGTCCTCGCAGACGGATATGCCGACACGGACACCGGCGATGCCGAACAACTGGGTGGCGCCCCCGCCCTTGGCGAAGTACCTCTGCTCATCGAAGACGCCGTAGTTGGGCAGCACCTGCTTGTGGTAGACGCCCCGTATCTCGCCGTGGGCGCACACCGCCGCTGCGTTGTAGAGGTCCATCTGCTCGTCGACGAACCCGAAGACGGCGACGCACTTGTCGGTGGCCGCCGCCACTTTGGAGGCGGCGGCCAGGTTGTCGGCGATGAAGCCCGGCTTCAGCAGCAAATCCTCCGGCGGGTACCCGGTGACGGCCAGCTCGGGGAACACGATGACGTCGGCCCCCTGCTCCTGGGCCTGGTCGAGTCGGGCGATGATCCTCTCGGTGTTGCCGCCCAGGTCTCCGACCACGGGGTCGATCTGGGCCAGGGCGACGCGCAGTCGGGTCACATGATGCAGCGTAGGGCGCCGACCCCGACAATTGAGCGACAGGCCAGCCGGGCCGGATGAGCGGCGCCCCGACGACTGGCCCTTGCCCAGGCGGCACACTTGTCGGGTGCGATTGGATCAGGCCGCGACCGGGGCCGACCAACTGCGGACCGACGAGTGGCCGACCCGGCGCGGCCGGGACCGTATCGGTACGGCGATCGAGTGGATCACCGATGCCCGACCGGAGGCCGCCGAGCGGCTGGCTGCAGGAGAGGACCTGACGGCCACGGTGGCCACGGTGGTGGCGGCCAGCCCGTGGCTGGCCCGGATCTGCGCCACTGAACCGGCCGCCCTCGACGTGCTGGACCGGATCCATCGCGACCCCGTCCCCGGTGGCGCTCCCGACGTCAAAGGTGACCCGGTCGACCACCTGAAGCGGATCCGGGACCTCGGCATCCTGCACATCGCGGCGCGCGACCTGCTGGGCTTGGACAGCTTCGACACGGTGGTCGGCCGCCTCTCGCATCTGGCCGACCGGCTTCTCGATGAAGCCGTGCAGGAGGCCGGCCCGGCCGGGCGGGACCTGGCCGTCATCGGTCTGGGCAAGCTGGGCGCGAGCGAGCTCAACTACGCCAGCGACGTGGACCTGGTTCTGATCGGCCCGGACCCATCCGGGGGCGTGGAGCACGATCCCCGGCCGTTTCTCGAGCTGGCCCGATCGGTACTGACCGTCGACCTGGATCTGCGGCCGGAGGGTCGCTCGGGCGCTCTGGTCCGGACCCTGGCCTCCTACGAGCACTACTGGTCGAGATGGGCGCAGCCGTGGGAGTTCCAGGCGCTACTGAAGACCCGGGCGGTGACGGGCGCCGGAGACCTGGGACGGGCCTTCGAGGAGCGGGCCGCGGAACAGGTCTGGGGCCGGCCGCTCGGAGTCGAGGAACTGCGGGCACTCCGCCAGATGAAAGCCCGGGCCGAGCAGGAACTGGCCCGCCGCAACCTGGCCGAACGCGAGATCAAGCGGGGGCGGGGCGGCATCCGGGACATCGAGTTCGCCGTGCAGCTGCTCCAGCTGGTCCACGGCCGCTCGGACCCGGCGCTGCGCCAGCCATCGACCCTTGCCTGCCTGTCGGCGCTGGCTGCAGGTGGCTACGTGGCACCGGGCGATGCCGAGCAACTGGCTGCGGCCTACCGGTTCCTCCGGACGGTGGAGCATCGACTGCAGCTGTACGAAGGCCAGCCGGTGCACACCCTGCCGTCGACCGCCGACGGTCTGGCCGCATTGGCGGAGGTCATGGGCTACCGGGCGGACGGACGGCACAGCGCCGCACAGCAATTCGACCGCGATCTGCGGGCCCACCGGCAGGCGGCCCGCTCCATCCATGAGCGACTGTTCTTCCGACCGTTGCTGGAAGCGTTCACCGCCACCCGCGGCCGCGGACCGTCGGCTGCTGCGCTGTCGGAGGCGGCGCGGGCCGAGCGCTTGGCTGCGTTCGGATTCGCCGACGCGGCCCGTACCGGCCAAGCCGTTTCGGAGCTCACGCGGGGCTTCAGCCGGATGTCGGTACTCATGCAGAGGTCCTTGCCGCTGCTGCTCGATTGGCTCTCGACGACGCCCGACCCGGACCAGGGACTGCTCGGGCTGCGCACCCTGGCCGGAGCCGGTCCCGCCCGCGACCGCCTGGTCGCGGTGTGCCGGGAGTCGCCGGCCGGAGCGCGCCAGCTCTGCCAACTGCTCGGCACCGCCCACCGGTTCGCCCGCGACATGCAGCGCCACCCGGAGGCACTCACCCGGTTGGCCGCCGGTTCGTTCCCGGCCCCGTCCGACGCCGAAGACCTCCGGGACCGGGCCAGCCGGTCCATCGGATGGCGGACCGGTGCCGGCCGTGTCGGCTCCGGGCTGCGCCAGTTCGTCGAATCCGAACGGCTCCGTATCGGCGCCCGCGACGTCCTCCAGATGGACGACGGCGATGTGACCGGTCGAGCCCTGTCGGATCTGGCCGACGCGGCGATCGCCGCTGCCATCGAAGCGGTGAATCCCCCGATGCCGTTTGCGGTGATCGGCCTGGGCCGGTTGGGCGGCCGGGAAGTCGGTTACGGCAGCGATCTGGACCTCCTCACGGTGTGGGATGACGCCGGGTGGCCGGCGGCCGATCCGGAGGTGGCGGAGGAGGCGGCCCGGGCCGTCATCCGGCTGGTCGCCGGCGACTCGCCGTCGACTGGCTCGTACCGGGTCGACCTGAACCTGCGCCCCGAGGGGCGTCAGGGCCCGACCAGCCGGAGCCTGGCGTCGTACGCCGCCTATTACGAGCGGTGGGCCGAACCGTGGGAACGGCAGTCGCTTCTGCGCGGTCGCTACGTGGCCGGTGACGTGGCGCTGGCCGAACGGTTCGCAGCACTGGCCCAGCGCTTCATCTGGGACCGACCTCTGACCGAAGCCGACATCCTGGCCCTCCGCCGCTCGAAAGCGCGCATGGAGAAGGAGCGGGTGCCGGCCGGAGACGATCCCAAGTTCCACCTGAAGCTCGGCCCCGGATCCATCTCCGACGTGGAGTGGACGGTGCAGCTGCTGCAGCTGCGGAACCGGGTGGCGGCCACCAACACGATGGCCGCCCTGGAGCTGCTCGAGCGGTCGGGTGCCATAGACGCCGGGGACGCCGCCACCCTGAGGTCCTCTTACCGCTTCTGCCGGCAGGCCCGTAACCGGCTGAGCCTGATCCGGGAGACGCCTGGCGACGCCCTGCCGGTGGCCGGCCGGGTGCTCACCACGTTGGCTCACAGTCTCGGCTACTCGTCGCCGGAGCTGCGCAACGAGTACGCCCGCCTCACCCGCCGGGCGAGACAGGTGACCGAGAGACTGTTCTACGGCGCCTGAATCCCGCCACGCGCCCGTTTCGTCACGCTATGTTCCGGACGGCGCCACAGGTGCGCCCACCAATCAAAGGAGATCAAGAGTCGTGCTCTCGGGTTTCAGAAATTTCCTGCTGCGCGGTGATGTCATCGTCATCTCGATCGGCCTCATTGTGGCCACCGCCTTCTCCACCTTGATCACCGCATTCACGACCGACATCATCCAGCCGCTCATCACGCGAGCCCAGGGAAAGCACCCGATCGGACTCGGCATCCAGCTCGGAACCGCCAACACCAAGTCGACTTTCATGGATATCGGCGCCTTCATTACTGCGATCATTGCGTTTCTGATCCTGATGGCGGTGATCTACTTCATCCTGGTGCTGCCGTACAAGGCCATCCAGGCCCGCCGGGGCGTCGTGGTGTTCGGTGCGCCGGCCCCGGCCAAGACCTGTCCGGCCTGCCTGTCCGACGACCTGGCCATCGGCGCCACCAAGTGCAAGTACTGCGGCAGCGACGTGGCCGTCGCCTGAACCACTGATCGGTCCGGACCGGCCCGTCAGGGGCGGGTCCGGTCCGGGTTCAGATCACGCCGGCGATCAGCAGTATGGCCACCACGATCACGACGACGGCCACCCCGACGCCGGCCAGCACCCAGATCGGCCACGCCGGCGCCGCCGGCTGCGGGGCGTCAGCCGGAGCCGGTGTCAACAGTTGCTGGACGCCCATCGTCTGCTCGTACACGTTCGGGGTGTCCCGACGGGCCGGCGGTTCGGGGTCGGCGAACCCGAAGTCCCGGTAACCGGAGGTGCTCCGGTCGACCGGCGGGTCGATGTAGGTGGGCGGTGCGACGCTCGCCGGAAGCGGCGGAGCGTCGCTCACCGGCGGCCCGGGGATCGACGGCGGGATGAAGACCGGCGGCACCTCGGGGGGCGGGACCGGGCCGCCCCGGACCGAGCCGACCGGGTCCACGACGGCGCGCACGCCCATGTCGGGGTCGACGAGTGAGGGCCGCACCGGTCGGGCCGGCGGCGGAGGCGGTTCCCGGGGCGGAACGGCGATCACCTCGCCCGCTGCGGGCCGGTCGTCGGCCGCCGGCGCCGGCCCGACCGGCGGTGCCGACACAATCGGTGACGCCGGCTCGATTGCTGACGACGGCTCCGGTCGGGGCGCCATCACGCCCGGCCCGACGGCCAGTTCGGCGCCGGCCTGCGCACCGGGCCCGACAGACGGCAGGAGCGGCGGCAGAACGGAGCGCACCGGGGTGCGGGCCACTGTCGGCTCGATGATCCCCGGACTCGACACCAGGGGCGGCCCGGTCGGAATCGGCGGCTCGGCCGGGACACCCGCGTTCGTGCCCGCGTTCATGCCCATGGGACCCCGACCGACGTCCGGGCCGCCGGCCGGTGCTCCTTCGGCGCCCCAGGCCACGAATCGGGTCTCCGGCCAGCCCTGGTAGGCCTCGACGCTCTGGAGCGCCTGGGCGAACTCGAGCGCCGACCGGGGGCGACCTTCGGGCGCCTTGGAAAGAGCCGCCTCCAGGAGGTCGGCCAGCGAGATGGGGACGTGCTCGACCCGCAACGGCCGCACCGGGTCGCGCAGGATACGCAGGATCACCGAGGCCGGCGCCTCGTTCTCGTAGGTGGCGAACGGCGCCTGCCCGGTGAGCAACTGGTACATGGTCGACGCCAGCCCGTAGACGTCGGTCGCCGGCGAGAGGTTCTGCCCTTCCAGCATCTCCGGTGCCGCGTGGAGGGTGGTGAACCCGAACACGCCGGCGGTGGACTGGGCCGAAGCCTGGAGGGCGGCAACCCCGAAGTCGGCCAGGGCCGGTTCCCCGAACTGGGTCACCAGGATGTTCTGCGGCTTCATGTCCCGGTGCAGGAACCCGTTGCGGTGGGCCGTCTCCAACGCGCCCGCCACCCGGATGCCGACCCGGGTGACGTCGACCGGATCGAGGGGGCCGGATGTCCGCACCTGCTGGGCGAGCGACTCCCGGCACAACTCGAGGACGAGAGCCGGTCGACCGTCGGCGGTGGTGCTGGGCCGGTAGAGGGTGACGATGTTCGGGTGATCGCTGACCGCGGCCAGCGCCTGGATCTCGCGGTGGAAGGTCTCGATCAGGTGGGCGTGGATCGTGTCGACCTTCAGGATCTTGAGGGCGACCGGCCGTCCCGTTTCGGTCTCTACGGCCCGGTAAACGGTCGCGAAGGCGCCACCTCCGATCTCGACGAGATCGGCGTATCCGGCCAGCACCGAGTCCGCCGCCTGGTCACGGCCCTTCCGTCTGGGCACCCGCCGAACCTACCCCTGGTCCTGGCCCCGGCCAACCGGGCCGGCCGGGGCCGAGCCCACCAGCAGAGACGCCCGCAGCCGTTGGCGGCGGTCCAAGCCGGATTCGATCTGTTTCCGGATGGCCTGCTGGCCGGACCAGCACTGATCGGCCTCGGCGACGGCCACCGCCGTCCTGGAGGAGAATACGGCCCGGTCGACGACCTGGCCGATGGCCTGGACCGACGGGACCAACTCGGAGCCGAAGTGGTGGCCGACCTCGTCCGCCACCTCCGACGCAGTCGCACCCACCGCCGTCCGCATACCCGATCGGTCCAGGCCGTCGAGCAGTTCCAGCCAGGCGCCGACGGCCAGGTGGGCCGGGTCGGCCGACCGGCGCCGGCGCCGGCGGATGGCCCGGCGGCCGAACGCCTGTCCGGGGCCGGCCAGCAGCGCCAGGAGCAGCACCGCTCCGAGGCCGATCAGCACCCACACCCAAACAGGGGTGGAGTGGTGGTGCGGGACGCGGACCTTCACGTGCGGGGCGACGGCGTGACCGCCGACGTTCGACGCGTGCGGCACCACATTGGCCGCTCGGGGGGGAACCGTCGTTACCGGCGTCTGCACGGTTTCGGGCGGAGGTGCGGCGGCCGCCGTGGCGACGTTCGGGGTCGGGTCGCAGATGACCCAACCGAAACCCTGCACCGGGATCTCCACCCAGGCCCAGGCCTGCCGGTTGGTGACCCGGTAGGTCCCGGCATTCATCAGGCCCGGACTCGGACCGTTGCTCAGGCGGAAGCCGGTGACCACCCGGGCCGGTACCCCCAGGTAGCGGGCGACCATCGCGTAGAAGGTGGCGAACTGTTCCGGGGTGGCCGCCCGGTTGACGGTGACGGCGTTGATCACCTCCGACAGCGAGGTACCGCCGGCGCCGGCCGGCACCGCGGTCGTGGTGGTCGTGGCGTGACCCTTCGCCGCCACCGGCGCCACCGCAGCCGATGCCACCGGATCGATCCGCTTCTCCTTGGTCTGCAGGACCTGCAGCGTCGACTGCAGGAAACCGACCGAGGCGGTCGGGCGGGTGCCGGTCAGGGACGAGAGGAACCGCAGCGTCGTGGCCAGGTCGCTGGACGTGTCCGGCGGCAGCACCCGGTCCGCCGGTTGGGCGATGGCCCCCTCGATGCCGTCGGCCGGCGACAGCTGGGCGACGGTGACGTCCGGGGCCACCGAGAGGGCGGTGTACACCGGGTGGGCGGTCGACTGCTGCGGGAGCAGCATTCCCGACACCGGATCGGTGACGGCATCCAGCCCGGTGATGGTCTCCGGTCGGTCGAGCGCCGGTAGCAACGGGACCGGCAGCGAACCGGTGATGGCGATGCGCTGCGACACCGTCCCGTTGGACACGAGCGGGGCGGACCGGCTCTCGAGCGGGACCCGGCCCCCGGTCGGCTGGAACGTGGCCGCGAACTGCCATCTGGCCCCGTCGTAGCTGTCCAGGTAGGCCAGGCTCAGGTACCCGGTCGAAGGCGCCGAGAAGCTGGCCGACAGCTCCTGGACCGGCGCCGCCCGCGGATTGTCATCCCGCAGCTGCGCCATCGTGTCGACTGGATCAGTGATGACCGGGATGACGGTCGGGGGTTGTCGGTGCACGGTCGCCGGGCGGGCGGCGAGGGCTGGAACCGACGGCGCCACCAAAGCCAGAACCAGGGCGACGGCGGCGGCCAGGACGACGCCGGTGAGCGCCGACCGGAATCGGGACGGCGCCCGCCCCTCGGCCTGCTCGGGTTCGGTCGGGGGGGCGGCCATGGCGAGCCGCAGAACGGCGGTGGATGCCACCGCCAACAGCAGCAACGGGCCGGCCAGACGGTCCCGCCCGGGCGCTGCGGTCGCAGCTGCGAAGCACACGACATACAGGGCGACCGGGATGGCGAGCGCGTACGGAGGTCGGGGTCGCGCTCCGCCGGTCCGGATGAGGGACTCGCTCGTGGCCGCCCCCGCCACCCACACGAGCACCACCAGGGCGCTCACCGAAATGCGTGATCCGGTCAAAGGAAGGGTCTCGGTGAGCAGATGGTTCGGCCCTCTGGCGAACGCCCGGGCGACGGCGAGCGGATGGGGTCCGTCGGCGATCAGCAGGGTGAGGGCCAGCGCCGCCGCCGAGGTCAGATAGCTCCAGGGCGCCGGCCAGCGGAGGAGGCGGGCGGTGGTGAAGGCCACCGCGATCGGCACCACCGCGCAGGCGACGAGCAACGCGGGTAGGTCGGCCACCTGGTACGCCCGCAACGCGGGCACCGACGCCACGAAGACGGCGACGGCCACGGTCACGGCGGTGGCCACTTCGAGCGCCTGCTGGCACCCGAGCACCGCCCCCATCCTCCCCAGCGACGAGCGGGCGAGGGCTCGGCGGAACAGTTCGGCGGCCGATTCCTCGTGGTCGGACGTCGGCCCCGGCGATGGGGTTGCGGGTGGGCCGCCCGGAAACGACCCGGCCGGACTCGGGCGGTACGTGCTCACCGGGCCACGACCGTGTTCCAGCGGAGAGCCATCTCGGCCACGGTCGAAGCCTCGACCACCACGATCCCCGGATGGGTCGGCGACTGACCGGTCCGGCTCACCAGGGACAGCACGATCACCCGGTCGAATCGGCGGCGCAGGCCGGCAATGGTCGGCAGGTTCCCGGTGTCGACCGGGCCGGTGACGACCACCAATGCGGTGCCCCCGCGGTCCCGGCGCAGGAGAACCAACTCGGCCTCGAGCGAGCCGGCGGGATCGGGCGCGACATCGGTCAGGAAGTCGACGATGGTCGACGGTTCGCGGTAGGAGGGACCTCCGAGCCGGTCCCCGGAGGTCGTCCGCAGCTGGACGGGAGCCTTGCCGGCGGCCATCGATACCGCAGTAGAGGCGGCGACGTCGACCGCCTCCTCGAACGACTCCGGCGAGTAGCGGGCCGGATCCAGATCGAACAGCACGACCGTGTACGGCTGCGCCGTGTCCACGTTGTGCCGCACGACGAGCTGTCCGGCCCGGGCCGTGGAGGGCCAGTGCACGGTGCGCAGGTCGTCGCCGACCACGTACTCCCGGAGCCGGTGGAACGTGACCGAACCCTGCGGTGAGGAGTCGCTCGACGGCCCCTCCAGGTTGCGCGACATGCCCGTCGGGAGCGGCTGCAATCTCAGCAGACGGGGGTGGACGGCGATCTTCTGCGGTTCACCCATCTTCTGTACCGTCCGGCACAGCCCGAACGGATCGGCCCGTGGCAGTTCCACCGGCCCCACGTCGTAGACACCGCGGTCGGCGGTGGGCAGCCGGTAGGTGCGCAGTCCCCGCTCACCGGGTCGCAACCGGGGCAGGCGGGCCCTGACCGGCCGGTCACCGAGGCGCTGCTCGATGGTGAGGGGCGCCAAGCTGCGCCGGGACAGATTCGTGACGTGGATTACGGCAATGGCCGGCTGCCCCTTCTCCACCCGGGGCGGTTCGACCGCCCGTTCCAGGCGCAGGCGCGGCCGACGGAGTACGAACAGGAGCGAGCCCATGGTGAGTACGAGCGCGCCGGCTCCCAGGACGGCGACCGGCTGCCAGTGGGCGAGCAGGCCCAGCACCACGAGTCCGGCGCCGAAGGGCACCGACCAGTAACCGAGCCGCGTCACCGCACCATCGTTCGGGGGACCGGCACCGACTGCAGCGCCCGGGCCACGACCTCCCCGGCCGTCCGCCCCTGCACCTCGGCGTCAGGTCGCAGGATGATCCGGTGGGCCAGGGTGGCGTGGGCCATCGCCTTGACATCGTCGGGGGTCACGAATGTGCGACCGGCGGCGGCGGCGGCGACCCGGGCCGCCCGCAGCAACGCCAGGCCGCCGCGCGGTGACACGCCGAGACGCACCTCCGGCAAGGTCCGGGTGTGGGCACACAGGGACACGATGTAGTTCTCGATGGCCGGTGCCACCTCGACCGTCCGCTTGACGAACTCGATCATGCCGAGCAGGTCCTCACCGGTCATCACCGGTGACAGATGGGCCACCGTCGCCTCGTCCTTTTCCGTCCGCAATACCTGCGCTTCGGCCTCGGGGCTGGGGTAGCCGATCTCTATCCGCATCATGAAGCGGTCCAGCTGGGCCTCCGGAAGGACGTACGTGCCCTCGAGGTCGATCGGGTTCTGGGTGGCCACCACGACGAACGGGCGGGGCACCCGGTAGACGGTGGCGTCGGTGGTGACCGTCCGTTCCTGCATGACTTCCAGCAGGGCGGACTGGGTCTTCGGCGAGGCCCGATTGATCTCGTCACCGAGAACGATGTTGGCGAACACCGGTCCCGGCCGGAACGTGAACTTGGAGGTCGACTGGTCGAAGACGGCGACTCCCGTGACGTCGGTCGGCAGGAGGTCAGGGGTGAACTGGATGCGGTTCCATGTCAGCGCCACTGACATGGCGATGGCGCGCGCCAGAGACGTCTTGCCGACACCGGGCACGTCCTCGATGAGCAGATGACCTTCGGCCAGGACGCACCCTAGGGCGGCCCTGACGACCTGGTCCTTGCCGTGCATCACCCGGCTGACGTTGGCCACCAGGCGGTCGAACTGCTCTACGAAACCCTGCATCTCAGGGCTGCTGCTCATACGGTTCCCTTCCCTGTGTTGCGACGCCGGCGCAGTCGGCGCCCGGTGCCGAGTAGTCCCGGAACAGCCAAGCCGGCGATCGTCCATCCCAGGACACCGATCAGCTCGGGCGGCCCCGCCTGTGAACGGGTGGCGGCCAGGGCGGTGCCGCCCGACCGTCGGGCCGGCCCGTTGGCGCCGGTGCTGCTGGGGCTGGTGCAGTCGGTGGTGGACTGGTCGGTGCTGGTGTCGCACGGCGGCGGCGGCGTCGTGGTCGTGGTGGTCGTGGTGGTCGTGGTGGTCGTGGCCGGAGACCCTGGGGAGTTGTCCGGGCTGCCGGTCCACGTCTGGGTCTGGCCCAGGTACTCCCAGCTGACGGTCACGGAGAGCTGGTTGGGAGTGGCGCAGTCCTGCGGCAACTCGAAGGTCTGCGGGAAGGTGGGCGGCGTGTCGTTGATGGGCACCGTCGTCTTGCAGTAGTCCGGGACCGGGTACTGGATGTTCGGGTTCTGCACGGTGATCGCGAAGTTGCTGCCCCCCTGATAGGGCACGTCGGCGCTGACATTGAGCGTGTAGGGGTTGCCGAGCGGCCCGCAGCGGTAGTCCCGGCAGTCGGTGAAGTCGGCCGTGTAGCTGTACGAGGGCTGGGGCCCGAGATCGAAGGCGGCCGTCACGGCCGGCGACGGCCCGTCGTACGGATCGGGCTTGTTCTGGTCGGTCAGGCTGAAGGCGATCGAGCAGCTTCCCCCGAAGTTGACCAGGTCGGGATCGGGCAGGGAGAAAGTGATCTGGCGGGCGGCGCCCGGCTGGGCCGGCGCCGGCAGCGGCTGGTCGGTGAAGGGAACCACGGTTCCCCCCGGCCCGCCGCACTGCATGGACGGCACCGCCCCGGCCGAGGTGCCGACGACCATGAGCGGATCCGCGGTGAGGTCGGGCGGGAACGTGACCAGCACGGTGCCCTGGTTCGGGTCCGACTTGTCGATGATCCCCGTGGCGGTCGTGCTGGCCAGGTCAGGGACCCACTGAAGCGTCTGGGAGAACGGGCTTCCGGCCACGGTGACCGACGCGCCCGGATGGCCCTGCGGGTACACCTCGACCGAAGGGGTGAAGGTGGCGCCGGCCGGCAGCCCGTAGAACGTAACGGCCTCGGCGCTCGTGGGGCCCTTCGTCAGGACCCCAGAAGGGGTGGACAGCCGGTAGATGAACTCCACCTGCGGAGGGGGTAGGCCGAACGGACTGGTGCTGCCGGCCGTCGTCTCGACGGTGAGTTTGGCCTTGACCGTGTTCCCGGTCGGTTCACCCTGCCCCGTCACCGAGATGTCGGCGGCCACCGGCTTCTGCCAGGCCTGGGTGCACGAGTTGTCGGTGCTCTGGTTCCCGGTGAGGCCCGACGCCAGGCTGCCCTGCACGGAGAATGTGAGGTAATCACCCAGGAGTCCGAGATTGTCCGAGTTCAGGGTCACGCTGTCCTGGTTGCCGGCAACCTGCACCGTGGGGGGCGTACCGACCACGCTGCCGTTGCAGGCCGCGCCGATGACGGTCCACTGGTTGGCCGGAACGACACAGTTCGGGTGGGCCGGCCCGGCGCACGGCGTCCACGACACCACCCAGTCTCCGGAGCTGTCGGCCCTCGTGGTGACCGACAGTGGCGCGTCGGGTCCGCGAGCCGATGTGGTGAAAGTGGCCGGCGACGAGGCCGTCGATTGCCGGTTGATGTAGGCGGTGACGACTATCTGGTACTCGGTCGTCGGCCGGAGTCCGGTGAACTGATACTGGTCCTGGCCGTTGACGGTCTGCACCGGGTTGTCCGGCTGGTGTCCGCCGGTCAGGGCCGTCACCTGCACCCCCCAGGAATCGGGCTCGCAGTCGGTCTGGTCGAGCAACTGGTACGACCACCCCACCAGCACGGCACCCGACGACGGCGTCAGGCCGGTTATCTGCGGGGCGTAGGGCTTCTGGGTGGTGTTGGCGCAGGTCACCTGTTGGCTGACCGGGGCGATGACCGGGACGACCGTCTGCCTGGTGGCCGTGCTGCCGGCGTTGCCGGGCTTCTTCCCGGTGGTGCCCTTTCCGGACGGCGCTTTGGCGGTCAGGTCGGCCGGTCCTGTGGTGCTCACCTCGACGGCCAGGCTCTTGTTGACCACGACCGGAGGATGCGATCCGTCGGTGAAGACGACCACCGCCTCCAGGCCCTGCGGGTTGTTGAAGACCACCCGGGGGCCGTCCACCAGGACCTGGGTGTGGTTGTAGTCGTCCTTTTCGGTGCTGCTCAGCAGCGGATAGCGGGTCACCCCTGACAGCACCGCCATGTGCCCGTCCGACGTGTCGATGGTCCACAGTGCCGGGGCGGGTGACTCGGTCTGGTCCAGCGTGTACAGAACCCCGTGCGACAGCGCCGGCGCGGCTGGTGAAGATGCGACGGTGAACCCGGTCAGGGGGAAGGGACCGACCGGGCGGCCGTCCGCACCCACACCGAAGAGCAGCCAGCCCTTGGCGTTCTCGGCCAGGAACCAGAGTTGGCTCGTGGCCCCGGCCACCGGGAGCATGGCGGTGACTCCGGAGGTGAACGGAGTGGGCACGGTGACCAGGGTGGACGCCGACGGACCCGAGCCGGTGGCCGTCACCATCTGGACCTGGCCGGGTACCGCCATCGCCACCGCCGTGGTGTCCGCTTCTATGGCCCCTTTGGCACAGTCGGCGGTCGAATGGGCCCGGGTGGACGAGGCCAGACCCAGGCGGCTGGTCGGCGCCGGCGTCAACTCGACGGCATCGCACCCGGCGGCTCCGCCGGCAAGGACCCACAGGTTCCCGCCCGCCACCACCGCACTGCCCGCCTGGCGGATGACCGCGCCGGACAGCCGCTCGTAGCCGAGGGGTGAGATGGCCGCAGCCGGCGCCGCCGTCACCTTCTTCTCGGTCGGCGTCCCCCCCACCGGCGACGCCTGGGCCCTGGCCGCCTCGGCCACGGTCTGGGGGCCGACGAGAGAGACGGCGGCCTGGCGACCGGTCTGGACGATGTAGGCGTCGGCTCCGCTGCCGAAGGCGAGGGCGCCGGTCGAACCGGCCAACGTGGCCAGGTTGACCCCCGGACCGTTGGCATCGGCCACGTAGTCGTCGCTCTCCAGATAGTTGAAGCTGCCGGTGGCCTGGTTGACCAGCATCGTGCCGCCCGACACCGGCACCGGTTCGACATCGGCATAGTTCGTCGCCCCCACCTGACCGTCCACGCCCTCCAGACGGACGGTGATCTGAGCGGTGGCCACATCGACGACGGTCAGTGGACGGATGTCCTGAAGCACGACCGACCCGCCGAACAGGTTCGGCTTCTCGGCCTGTGCCGGGCGACCGGCGGCCGCCGCCCAGGCCAAGCCGCCCAGAACCAGGCCCAGAATGAGAATCCCGGCGATCAGCCCGACCAGACCGAAGGGTCGGGGGGTCGACGGATCGCTGGTCGTCTGCCCGAAGCGGATGCTCGCCCGCGGACCATCAGGTGCTGTCACTTCTCGGGCGTTTCACTCCCCGCCGCCATAGGACGGGGACCCTACCCGATCAGGGCAATTCGTTAGCCCGCGCCACTGACGAAAACCACGAAGCGCTACGTTTCGGGCGCCTCTCGAAGGTGCGACGATCGACCTCGACCAGACCGAACCGGGGTCGATAGCCGAAGGCCCATTCGAAGTTGTCGAGCAGGGACCAGTAGGTGTAGCCCTCCACCGCGATGCCGTCGGCGATGACGTCGAGCACACCGGCCAGGGCGGTGGCCACGTAGTCGATCCGCTGTTGATCGTCGTCGGTACCGATGCCGTTCTCGGTGACCCACATGGGCACGGCACCACCGGTGACGTCCCAGGCCCGGCGCAGACAGGCGGCCAGGGCCTGGGGCCAGTACTCGTAGCCCATCACGAGAGTCGGCACGCCGGGTTCGGGGCCGGCCCAGCCGTCGGGGCCGATGCGCATACGCGTGTAGGTCTGGACGCCGAGGAAGTCGTCGCCCGCCGTCGCCCGTAGGAAGACGTCCTCATGGGTTTCGCGGATCTCGGGCACCCGGTCCTCGCCCCCGTCTATGGGCTGGTAGTCGGTCATCGAGAGGGTGAGTCCGACCGGAAGGCCGGGAGCGGCCGCCCGTACCGCCTCGACCGCCCGCCGGTGGGCGGCCACCATGTTGGCCGACACGGCCTCGGCGGCCACCGGATCGGTGCGCCCGGGCGGGAAGATTCCGAGGGCGTAGCCCATTGTCGCCACGATGTTGGGCTCGTTGAGGGTGCACACCCGACCGACCGATGTCCCCATCTCGGTGGCCAGCCGGTGGCAGAACCGGCCGAAGCGGTCGACGATCTCCGGGTTGGCCCATCCGCCGCGTTCAGCCATCCATATGGGAGTGGTGAAGTGGTGGAGAGTGACGACCGGCTCTATTCCTTTGACCTGCAAACCGTCACAGATACGGCGGTAGTGGTCGACCGCGTCCCGCGACCACTCCCCGGGGGCAGGCTCGATCCGGCTCCATTCGACCGAGAACCGGTAGTGATCGAGCCCGAGCGAGGCGACCACATCGATGTCGTCGGCCCAGCGGTGCCAGGAGTCGCAAGCGTCACCACTGGGTTCGGCCACGCCGCTCCCCTCGGCGTGCTCCCATGCCCACCAGTCGTTGTTGGCGTTGCCGCCCTCGATCTGGTGGGCGGCGGTCGCCGATCCCCAACGGAAACCGTCAGGAAACCGGCGAGCTTCTGTCATATGAACTGACGGATTTGCTCGCCCCGGCGGCCGATGAAGTCCACGACCTCCTGAGGGCTCTTATCGGGCAGTCCGACCATGATCTCGGTGACGCCCAGCTTGTCGTAGAAGGTCACCGTCTCCTCATCGGGTCGCGGCCCGAGGACGACGATCTCGGGCCGACCCTCGCGCCCGGCCTCGTCCCACATCCGGTTGAGCAGCTCGACCGAAGCCGTGATGTCTGTCTCGCGGGGCGTGCTGATCCAGCCGTCAGCCGACCGGACCAGCCAGGAGAAGGACTTCTCCGTACCAGCCGCGCCCAGAAGCACCGGCACCCGGGACTGGGCCGGCTTGGGCCACGCCCACGACTCGGCGAAGGACACGAACTGGCCGTGGTAGGACGCCTCCTCCTCGGTCCACAGCGCCCGCATGGCCTCGATGTACTCGCGCAGGATCGTCCGCCGGCGGGACGGATCGACCCCATGGTCCTTCATCTCCTCCAGGTTCCAACCGAACCCGGCCCCCATCACCACCCGACCACCAGACAGATGGTCCAGCGAGGCGATGGTCTTGGCCAATGTGATCGGATCGTGCTCGAGTGGAAGGGCGACGCACGTGCCCAGCCGGATGCGCTCGGTCACGGCGGCGACGGTGCCCAACGCCACCCACGGATCGAGGGTGCGCATGTACCGGTCGTCGGGCAGGCTGCTGTCGCCCGTCGCCGGGTGAGCGGTGTCCCGGCTGGCCGGGATATGGGTGTGCTCCGGAACGTAGAACGAAGCGAAACCCTGCTCCTCAGCGGCTGCGGCTGCGGCCGCGGGCGTTATCCCCCGGTCACTCGTGAACAGCGTGATGCCGAACTTCATCGTGGCGTGACCTTTCCGTCCTATTCCTGGGCCGGCGGCGAAGCATATCGGGCGCTTCGGCGTCCGGACCCGGTCGGGAACGGTCCGTCCCGGTCAGTGGTCGGCGGATACCTCGAGGCAGGCCCGGCGCAGCGTGGTGAGGAAGCGGACCTTGGGGTCGCCACCGGCTACGCACAGGTGTCCGGCATCGATGCAGTGCACGGACGCGTGCGGTATCGAGCGGGCCAGCCGGAACTGCCGGATGGCGGGCACGATCTGATCGGACGTGGTCACGACCACCGCGGTCGGCACGTCGACCCCGCCGATCCATGACGACGAGTTGAACTGCCCGATGGCTCCGGCCGCCTGGAGCACCGAGCGGGGATCGTGCCCAGCCATCTCCTCGATGGCCCACTGGACCTCGTGGACGGAAGCCGGATGCGGCACCGGCAGCCGGCGTATCACCCGGCCGGCACCGCGGACGACCCGTTCCGGCAGGAGCATCGGGGACAGGCCCATCATCCCCATCGTTCCGAGCGCCAGCTTCTCACCCGGCGTACCCCGGAAGTTGCGGCTGGTCGCACAGAAGACCAGCCCTCCCACCTTTTCCGGATGGCGGCGCCAGAGCAGTGATGCGATGGGGCCGCCCATCGAGTATCCGACGGCGATGGGACGGTCCAGGCCGAGGGCGTCGATCACAGCGGCGGCGTCGTCGGCACAGTCCTCGAGGTGGAAATCCCTGGTGCGGATGCCCCGACCGTGACCCCGGTGGTCGATGGTCACGATGTTGAACTGGTCACGCAGGAACAGCTGCGAGCCGGACCAGTTGAGTCCGCCGGTGGCGCCGAGACCGTGCAGCATCAGCAGCGTCGGAGCTCCGGCCGGGCCGGCCTCTTCCCGGATCCAGGTCCGGCCCCGCCGGCCCAGATCGAGCCGACGGCCGGGCGGCGGCGTGTTGAGGGTCTGGACGCCTTCGCCTGCGGGAACGACCCGCAGAGGCGAACCGGGCCGGGCCGGACGGGCCGGACTGCGGCGCGGCGCTTCTTGACCGCCCCTGGCCAGGTTCACAGTTTCTCGGGCCATGACTTCCATTCGGTACGCGGGATGTGACGCTGGAGTTCTATCCCGTGGAACCATCTCCGAATCCGTGTCCTAGGGCACAGACAAATGGCAGCGAACGGAACAGTCACTGACAAATCTTGGTGGACCCCCCGGACCATGGAGGGCGACCGTAGCGCCGACAACTCGCGAATGCACGCTTTGTCACGCCAAAGGGACCCCGGCGCCCGGACAATTGCCGGCAAGCTCCGCAGATCACCTGCGCTGACCGTCACCCCGGTACTGAGTGAGAATGGACCGTATGCGCACCATGGCGGCCCGCCTACAGGCTCATGGGGAACCGTTGACCGTCGAGGAGATCGAGATCGGGCCGCCGGCGTCTGGGCAGGTCCGCGTCGACATGGCATTCGGCGGGGTCAATCCGATCGATCGGTACCACGCGTTGGGCCGCGTGGCTACCGACGCCCCTCTGCCCCGCACCCTGGGCCTGGAAGGATCGGCGTGGCTGGACGACCGGCCCGTACTGGTGCGCGCCTACGCCACCGGGTCCCTCATCGCCGGACTGTGGGCCGGCACCGCGCTGGTCGCCGACTCGTCGATCGTCCCCATCCCCGACGGGGTGGACCTGGATGTGGCGGCGGCGATGGGCATCGCCGGGGTGACGGCATGGCGATGTGCCGTCGAGAAGGCCCAGATCGCATCCGACGACCGAGTGCTGGTGCTCGGGGCCAGCGGTGGGGTCGGCTCGATCCTCGTCTCGCTCGCCCGATCGGCGGGCGCCACCGTATGGGGCCAGACCGGTAGCGAGTCCAAGGCCGGCTGGATCCGGGCCCGAGGTGCGTCGGAAGTCGTCGTCGGCGATGCCGCAGCAGTGGCCGACGCGGCTGGTGAGTACCGACCCACGGTCGTATTCGATCCCCTGGGTGGGGACTACTTCGGGGCGGCGGTCGGCATCATGGCCAACCGGGGGCGCCTGGTTCCGTTCGGCACGTCGGCCGGACCCGAAGGCCAAGTGCCGTTGCAACAGCTCTACCGGAAGGGCATCACCGTGCTGGGCTACGCCGGCCTGATCGAGTCGGAGGAGGTTCTCACGCAAGCGGCGACCGAGGCCCTGGCCGCTCTGGCGGCCGGCCGGTTCGAGATCGTCATCGACCGGGCCGTGCCTCTGGGCCAGGTCAATACAGCCCTCGATCTGCTCAGCGACCGTTCCGTGCTCGGCAATGTCGTACTCGACCTACGGAGCGCCTAAGGGACGGGCACCGGCTGCGCCGGGTGTTCGAACGAGCCGTGGGCGACCGGCGGGACCCGTTCGTATCTGCTCCATCGCACGCTGGCGGCGACGGCCAGCGCGACCAGGGCCAGAGCCACCAGGCCGTCGGCCCAGAAGTGGTTGCCGGTGGCGACAACCACCGATGTCGTGAATATCGGGTAGAGCGCCGCCAGCCATTTCCACGGTGATCGCAGCACATGCACGACGGCGAAGGCGACGATGAGGGCCCACGCCACGTGCACCGACGGCATGGCCGACAGTTGATCGAGACCGGGCCGGGCGGTCGCCGGGTACACCGTCGGTCCGACCGTGCGGCCGACATCCACCAGGCCCAGGCCGGGCACCAGCCGGGGCGGCGCGACCGGGACCAGGGCCACGAGCAGGCAGGCGCCGGTGGCCAGGGCCAGGGCGTTGCGGACAACCGGATACCGGTCCCGGTGCCGGGCGAAGACCCAGACCAGGCAGGCGCCTGTGACGGCGATGTGCAGACCCACGTAATACAGGTTGAAGGCCTTCAGCAGGTCGTGATGACCAAGGAACAGATGCTGGAACGTGGACTCCCGCGGCATGCCGAAAAGACGTTCGTCGCGGGCCAGGTCGGCCCCCCGGGCGACGGCATGAGCGGAGCCGCCGAGCGACAGGTCTCCGGCCAGCTGCCAGAGGGCGTACAACCCGAACATGACGGTCAGCTCCCGCGTCCACGCGGCCACCTTCCGGAGGCCGAGCCGATGCTGACGCACCAGGGTCTGGGTGGCGGCACCGGTGCCGACCGCGACGCCGGCCGCATCGGACCACGGCAGCCAATCCATGGACCGAAGGTACCCCGCACAGCTAAGGACCAGCCTGGACCGACGAGCCCCCGCCGGGTCGGGCGCCTGGCAGTATTTGCGACCTGATGGCGGGCGTCGAACAAGTTCACACCACGGCCATGGCCACCGACGGCCGGGCCGTCGGGCGCCTGAGCGACGGCAAGGTCGTTTTCGTCGACGGCGCCCTCCCGGGCGAGACCGTGTCGGTGGCCATCGTGGCCGACCGGGCCCGCTTCGCCGACGCCGAGGTGGACGAAGTCATCACGCCGTCGGCCGATCGGGTCGGTCCGCCCTGCCCGCATTTCACCGAAGGGTGCGGCGGTTGCCAGTGGCAGTACGTGTCCCCGGCCGCGCAGCGCCGGCTCAAGGCCGAGATGATCGCCGAGTCCCTGCGCCGTATCGGCCACCTGGACGACATCCCGATGGAAGCGACCGTCGAGCTGCCGGAGGAGAACTGGCGGACCACGATCCGGGCCGGGGTCCGCCAAGGCCGGGCCGCGCTGCGGCGCATGTCGTCGCACGAGCTCGTAGGTGTCGACGGCTGTCTGGTGGCCCATCCGCTCCTCCGTCCGCTTCTCGACGGTCGCCGTTACGGGCGGGCCGACCGTGTCCTGCTCCGCTGCGGTGCCCGCACCGGCGAGGTCCTGGTCCGGCCGACGCCGGCGGGAACCGTGATCGATGTGCCCGACCACGTGGTTCGGGACTTCATCCACGAAGTGGTGGCCGACCGCCGTTGGCGGATCTCGGCCTCCTCGTTCTTCCAGAGCCGTCCGGATGGAGCCGACGCGCTGGTCGCACTGGTAACGGCCGCCGCCCGCGACGCGCCCGGCGGGGGCCGGGCTCTGGATGCGTACTCGGGGGTCGGTCTGTTCGGGGGCGTCCTGGCCGCCAGCGGCTGGTCGGTCGCCGCCGTCGAGGGATCGGCCAGTTCGGTAGCCGACGCCCGGGTCAACCTGGCCGACTTCGGCGACCAGGTCAACGTGGTCAGAGCCGATATGAACCAGTGGCGCGCCACCCGACCATTCGATCTGGTGGTTGCGGACCCGAGCCGGGCCGGCTTGGCCAAGCTCGGCGCGGCGGCCCTTTTGTCGGCCGAGGCCCGCCGGATGGTGCTGATCAGCTGCGACGTAGCCAGCCTCGGGCGCGACGCCGGGATCCTCGTTGCCGGTGGCTACCGGCTCCGATCGGTCACGCCGGTGGACCTGTTCCCTCACAGTTGGCACGTCGAGGTGGTCACCGTCTTCGACCGGGCGTAGTGCTGCTCGTACTCACGGCACGACGCATACCCATGTCGTTGGACACGAAGGGCCATGAAATCGCCGATACTTCGCCCACAGGAGCGTCGCCATCACTCCGCGTGGTGCACCTCCGTCCAATAGGACAATTTGTGGCAGGCACTGAGTCGGGTTCGGAACCGAATGCTTAGAGTCCGTCCATGGGCCGGTCCCAGGGGCGATCCGCGTGACGGGCGAGCGTCCGGAGTCCCCGAGGGCCGGCATCGTGCCGGCCAAGACCCGGGCGCCGGCCCAGACCGGTCTGGAGCGACCGCGTCTGATGGGGCGCCTGGCCGAGTTGTGGACCCACCCGGCCGCCCTGACGATCGGGCCGGCCGGCTACGGCAAGACGACGCTGCTGACCCATATGGCAGCGACGACCCGGGCCGCAGGGGGGGCGGTCGCCTGGTACCAGGCCAGCACCTCGGAGTCGTCGGCGGCTGACCTCCTTCGCCACCTGGAGCACACCCTACGGAGCGCGCTGCGACCTGATCAGCCGGGCGCGCCGTGGTTGACCGTCGAGGACGCGGCCGAGCAGTTGGAGTCGTGGGCCGATCGCCGCACCCTGCTGGTGATCGACGACCTGCACGTGCTGTCCGGGACCGCCGCCGAGGGGGCGCTCGAGCAGTTGATCGGGTACCTGCCAGAGAACGTGCATCTGCTGGTCGCGTCCAGGGTCGTCCCGGGATGGAACATGTCCCGGCTCAGGATCTCGGCCATGGTCGTCGAGATCAACGCCGAGGACCTGCGGTTCCGCCTCTGGGAGGTCGACCGGCTGTTCCGTGAGCACTACGGGCAGCCGCTGGCGCCGGAGGAGTGTGCGGAACTGGAGCGGCGGACCGAGGGCTGGGCCGGTGGGCTGGCTCTCTTCCACCTGGCCACCCGCGAGCGGACGTCGGCCGACCGGCACCGGGTGTTGGCCCGTCTGGCCGATCGACCACGGCAGCTGCGTGAGTACCTGACCCACAACGTCCTGGCCGGGCTACCCGATGATTTGCACGAGTTCATGGTCCGGACCAGCGTTCTAGGCTGCTTGAACGGCCCCCTCTGTGACGGCCTTCTCGACCGCCCGGGCGGCGAGGCCATGATCCAGGAGATCGAGCGCCGGCAGTTGTTCCTGACGTCTACCGATGACGGCGAAACCTGGCGCTTCCACGAGGTGCTCCGGTCGCTCCTGGAGTCAGTACTGGTCGAACGCATCGGCGAGGCGGCGGCCCGGGTCGAGCGGGGCCGCGCCGGCCACCTGCTCGAAGCGGCCGGAGCGTGGCCGGAGGCCCTGCACGCCTATTGCCGTGCCGAGGATTGGGACGCAGTCCGCAAGCTGCTCGTCGACCGTGGCGGCGAGATGGTGGAAGGGGAGCTGGGCTGGCTGGACGTTCTTCCGGCGGCGCTCAGCGCGCAGGACCCATGGGTGCTTCTGGCCCTGGCCCGCCGGCACGTCGCCACCGGCCGGTGGCAGAGTGCCATCGAGCACTACAAGGCGGCCGAACTGGCGTCGTTCGGCCATGTCCTCGCCGCCCGGTGCCAACGTGAACGCCTGGTCCTCACCGGTTGGTTCATCCCGCACGAGGACACCGCCCCGGCCGCCGCCGGCGCACCGATCTGGGCCAGCCGCCTGCGGCGCGGTCTGCACCGAGAGCCGCTGACCGCCGCCGGCACCGATCAGCCGATCACCGGCGATCCGGCCGACCTGTTGGCCCGGGCCGCGCTCGCACTGGTCGCCGGCCGACCGGATGCCGCCGGACACCTCTTCGATGCGGCCACCCGTGGTACCGAGGTGGTGTCGGCCTTTGCTCGCGTCGGCGCCGCCACCGCCCGGTGGTGCACCGGCGCCCCGACGGAGGTCGAAGAGTCTTCACTGGTCGTCGAGGCACTTAGGTCAGTACCGGTGCCACTAGTGGTAGCTCTGGGGGACGCTGTCGTCCGGCGGGACCTGAACGCGGTGACCGCGTTGCTGTCAGAAGCGGAAAAGGTGTGGCCGCGGGCGGAGAACCCGTGGCTGTACGCCACCGCCCAGTTGGCCATCGGCCTGGCCAACCTGGCCCGGTTGGCGAGCGAGGATGATCCCGGCCCGTTCTCGTCCGACGTCTCGATGCACCATCTGCGCCACGCCGCCGAGTGTTTCGAGATCCTCGGTGCCGAAGTCATGCGCAGTTGGGCGCTCGCCTTCCTCAGCGCCGCCCTGGCCCTCCAGGAGGAGTCCGAGGCGGCGGACTCGGTCGCTCGTCTGGCCATCCAGGTGAGTCGGGGGGCAGCTTCGCCCGGTGCCGCCCGGCTGGCCGGTCAGGTGCTCGATCGACTGGGCCCCGGCGCCGGAGCCGACGACGACCTGCCGTCCTCCCGAGCGGACCAGGTTGTGGATCTGGCGGCCCGATTGTGGTCCACGGGGGTGCCGCGGCGGGTCGAACGGAAGCCGGAGGTGAAGCGGGAACCAGGCCCCGGTCCGACGAGTGGTGTCGTCGAGATGCACTGCTTCGGGCGGTTCGAGATGGCGGTGGACGGCGTGCAGAGTGACCTCGGTACGGTCCGGCCGAAGTCCCGTTCGCTCCTGAGGTGGCTGGCCATGGAGGAGGGCCGCCCGGTGCACCGGGAGACCATCACGGCCGGCCTCTGGCCGAACGACGATCTGACCGCCGCGACACGCAAGCTGCATGTGGCGGTGACATCGCTGCGGCAACTGCTCGGTGGCATCGAGGCCAAGCGGGGGGCGCCTCTGGTGGTCCGCGAAGGCCAGTCCTACCGGCTGGGATTGGCGTCGGACGTGAACGTCGACGTGGTCGACTTCACCCGCCTTATGGCGGAGGCCGACTCCGGGCGGAGTTCGCTCGGGTCGGCGGCCGATGCCATCGAAGAGGCCCTGCATCTGTACGCGGGTGACCTCCTACCCGAGGAGGGGCCGGCCGACTGGGTCGTCGAGCCACGTGAGCGACTCCGGCTGAGGGCGGCCGAAGGGGCCGCCCGTCTGGTCGATGTCCTCACCGAGATCGGCGCGCCGCCGGCCCGCCTGATCACCGCGTGTGAACGGGGACTGCGGATCGACCGGTACTCGGACGCGCTCTGGAAACGGATGATCTGTGTGCACGAGTCGTGCGGCGACGTGGCCAAAGCGGCCCGTCTCCGTGCTCAGTACGCCAGCGTTCTCGCCGAACTCGGCGTCTGACGCGCCGGGTCAGATCAACCCCTGGCGGAGGGCATAAGCCACCGCATGGGTCCGATTCCGGAGATTCAGCCGGTTGGTGACGTCGTGGATGATCGTCTTCACCGTCCGCTCGGAGCAGAACAGCTCACGAGCCACCTCGGCGCTGTCCATCCCATCTGCAACCAACCGGAGAACGTCGGCCTCGCGGGTGCTCAAGCCGCTGTAGCCGAGCCCGCGCGGTATGAGGACGTCGCGCTGGATCGCGCCGACCTGATCCAGCAGTCGGCCGATCAGGTCCGGGGGCAGTACCCCGTGGCCCTCGGCCGTGGCCCGGGCGGCGTCGACGATGGTCTCGATGCTGGCCCGGCTGCGCCACAGGACACTGCCGATGCCGGCCTCGACGGCTTCGAATACCGCTTTCTCATCGAGCCGGGCGGCGACCAGCACGACTTTGGCCGGCCCCTCGGCCCGCGCCCGGCGAATGGCCTGCAACACCCAGCTGTCGACCTCGTCGGCCACCACCACGCTCACGCTCACGTAGTCCTGCGGGTCCTCGGCGACGGTGACTCCGGGCCGGCTCCGCAGTTGGGCGATGAGACCGTCGCGGGTGATCGCATCCGGTGCGATGACCCGAACAGACAACTGGTCCCTGATCGTCAGTGACATCTGGCCCCTCTCCCCTGGCGCGGTCCGCCATGAGGATGGCACGGGCCGGAATCACTTCAGTTCACGGCCAGTGCCATTTTGGTGCCAATCACGTGTGACTTTGGGCTCAGATGGGCGGTTCCTTCTCGCTCTCGAGCTTCGACTTGAGTTTCTGCCACCGGGAAGGCCCGACTACCCGGGCGTCCTTCAGGCTGCGTCCGCACCGCCGGCAGTAGCTCATCTCAGGCGGGCAGGCCTCGCCGCAGGAGGAACACTCCAGATCGCCCGTCTGCAAGGGACGGCTCGGAGCCGATCGCTCCTGGGGGCGTATCGGTGGCCGGTCGGCGATGGGTCCGTGCGAGCGGACGGCCTGCTGGCCCCAGCGGTCGATCTCGTCGGAGCCGACGATAGGGCCGGCGATCGACGGTCCCTGGGGAGGCACACCCGGCACCGGTGAAACGGTGACGGCGGACACGGCCACGGTGGGCACGTTGACCACCCGCGAGGTCGGGGACTGGTTCTGGGTGGGCACGTTCGCCGTAGGCCTCGACACCGGCGCCGCCGGTGGGGGCGTGCCCTGTTGTACGACCGGGCGGCCACCAGGTTGCATCGGAGCCGGCTGCCCGGGTCCGGTGCCGGGCCGTTGAGGTCCCATGCCAGGCGGTCCGCCCGGAGGCCCGGGGGGGCGTTGCTGCATTCCTTGCTGTGGCGGGGGACCCTGGCCCGGTCCCTGAGGCGGGGGGCCGGGAGGACGCTGTTGCATGCCCTGTTGAGGAGGGGGGCCCTGGCCCGGTCCCTGGGGCGGCGGCCCGGGAGGGCGTTGCTGCATTCCTTGTTGTGGCGGAGGGCCCTGCATGCCCGGCCGCATACCCCCTTGTGGACCGGGCCCCATGGGGCCACCGGGCCGCCCTCCCGGTCCGGGGAGTGGCATCGGCGGTGGATCGACCTTCTCCTGTTTCGGCACGCCGGCATACATCGCCGTCGAGGCCAGCTTCGAGAGGAGACTCCGCTTGGACGGCTTGCCGGGCATCTGGGGAGCGGTCGGCGACTGTGCCTGAGGAGGGCCTTGGGCGCCGACGCCCTGTGGAGGTCCCTGGGGGCGGGGACCTCCGGGAGGCGGTCCTTGCGGAGGTCCGCCGGGTCCCGGCTGTGGCCCCCTGGGCGGACCCATGCCCTGCTGTGGCGGCGTTCCCTGCATCTGCTGCGGCGGCATGCCCTGAGGCATCTGTTGCTGCGGCATCTGTTGCTGGGGCATCTGTTGCATCTGCTGCGGCAGTGGGCCTTGCTGCATCCGCTGCTGCGGAGGCGGACCCTGCGGCGGCATCTGCTGCTGAGGCATCGGCTGCTGAGGCATCTGCTGCGGCGGCATCTGTTGCTGGGGTGGCACGCCCTGCATCTGCTGCGGCAGAGGGCCTTGCTGCATCTGCTGCTGCGGAGGCGGACCCTGCTGCGGCATCTGCTGCTGCGGCATCGGCTGCTGCAGCGGCATCCCCTGCATCTGCTGCGGCGCAGGAACCGGGGGAATCTGCTGCTGCGGAGGCGGACCCTGGGGCATCTGCTGCTGCGGCATCTGCTGCTGCGGCATCTGCTGCGGGGGCGGACCCTGCGGCATCTGCTGCTGGGGTGGCATCCCTTGCGCCTGCTGCGGCAGAGGGCCTTGCTGCTGCGGAGGCGGACCCTGCGGGGGCATCTGCTGCTGAGCCACCGGCTGCTGCTGAGTCAGCGGCTGCTGAGCAGTCATACCTTGCATCTGCGGCGGCGGAGGACCTTGCTGCATCTGCTGCTGGGGCGACATGCCCTGCAGCTGCTGAGGCGGCAGACCCTGCTGCGGAGGCGGACCCTGCTGCGACATCTGCTGCGGTGCCATCGGCTGCTGAGGAGGCACCCCCTGCATCTGCTGGGAAGGCATCTGCTGCTGCGAAGGCATCTGTTGTACTGCCTGCTGCTGCAGGGGAGGACCCGGCGGCATCTGCTGCTGCGGAGGGGGCGGACCCTGCGGTGGCATCTGCTGCTGGGGTGGCATCTGCTGCTCGGCCATCCCCTGCTGGGCAGGCATCCCCTGCATCTGCTGCGGCGCAGGACCCGGCGGACTCTGCTGGGTCACTGCTTGCTGCTGGGCCATCGGCTGCTGAGGAGGCATCCCCTGCATCTGCTGCGGAGGCGGACCCTGAGGCATCTGCTGCTGCGGGGGTCCTTGCGGCATCTGCTGCTGCGGTGGGGGCCCTTGCGGCATCTGCTGCTGCGGAGGCGGACCCTGGAGCGGCATCTGCTGCGGCATCGGCTGCTGAGCAGGCAACCCTTGCATCTGCTGCGGCATCTGCTGCGGCGGGGGCCCTTGCGGCATCTGCTGCGGCGGGGGCCCTTGCGGCATCTGCTCTTGCGGGGCCGGACCCTGAGGCATCCGCTGCTGAGCAGGCATTCCCTGCATCTGCTGCGGCATCTGCTGGGGCGGGGGCCCTTGCGGCATCTGCTGTTGCGAGGCCGGACCCTGAGGCATCTGCTGAGTCGGAGGGCCTTGCGGCATCTGCTGCTGACCCGGCATGCCTTGCATCTGCTGTGTGGAGGGTCCTGGCGACATTTGTTGCTGCTGCTGCGGTCCCTGCTGCTGCATCTGCGGCGGACCCTGCTGCGGCGAGGCGTAACCCCGGGGGGGCATACCCTGCTGCTGCATCTGCTGCTGAGGTGGTCCCTGCTGCATCGCCTGTGGCGGAGGAGCCTGCTGCATCTGCTGTGGCGGAGGTCCCTGCGGCGGCATTCCCTGCGGAGGCGGTCCAGGTCTCGGAGGCCCACCCTGTGGACCCATGCCCTGGGGACCTTGAGGCCCCTGCTGAGCCATGCCCTGCGGAGGCATGCCCTGCGGTCCAGGCCCCGGAGGTCCACCGGGTCGAGGCGGCCCTCCCTGCGGCGGCATCCCCTGGGGAGGCGGGCCCTGTTGGGGGCCGGCGCCGGGCGGTCCCGGTCGGGGGCCGGCGGCGCCCGGAGGCCCCATTCCCGGTCGCCCCGGACCCGGTGGCATCGGCGGAGGGGGGTCGATCTTCTCCTGGCTCGGAACGCCCATGTAGACGACGTCGTTCAGCTTGGACAGCATCCCCTTGGCGGCTGAGAAGCCGCGCTTCTTCGGGTCGGGCGGCGGGGCGGCGGCGGGCGGCGGAGCGGGCGGGGCCGGCGCCTGGCCCGGGGGTGGCAGCACCGCTCCGCACACCTCACAGTTGACGGCGGCGGCGCTATTCGGGAACTGACAGCTGCCGCAGATCCTCATCCCTGTAGAACCTCGAGGCTGTGGGCCACCCACGCCGGCTTGGCACTGATGATCAGCCGGTTGATCGTGGGGATGTCCACACTGTCGGGGTCGGATACGAACACCCGAACAGAGACTCGAGGTTCCGGATCACCCGGAAGGTCAGCTCCTGGCAACTGCGACACGGCAATACCTCCGCTGTCCTCGATCTCGACTCGCCCTCCAGTGGCGAATTCTAGATGCTTGCGGAGCCCTTCTTCAGTGCCGAGTTCGTGAAAAAGGTTCACGGCATTCCCGACCCACGAGCGTTGGCGATCCAACGCCCAGTTCTCATCCAGGTCGACGCCCACCCAGGTGGCCAGCCAACCCAGGAAGTCCGGAGGCGCCAGCTGAGGATCGATGTAGGCACCGAGGCTGTCAAGAACGCCGGGTATCGGCGCGAGTACCTCGTCGAGACCCTGGGTGAAAGCCAGCATCACCGGGTCATTGTCCTGGTAGACGCCCGGAAGCATGTCTCCGATGCGCTGGGCGCTGCGCAGCCCCCTGACCGTTCCTCTCATGTCGGGCCCTACGACGATTCGACGAGCACTTCGTGCTCGAAGGAGAAGGCGAGGGCGTTGTCGACCATGTCGATCCGGGTCAGCGCCGGACCCCGATCTCCGCTCACCGGGTTGGCGGCGAAGAGAATCACGTCGTCGACCATGTCCAAGCCGGCCACCTTCTGCAGGACGCCGTAGATCTCACCCGCCTGCACCGGGCGGCCAAAAGGCCACCCGTCGCGTTCGGGACCGCCGTTGATCGGGTTGATATAGGCGTAGAGGAGGTCGAGGGCCTCCGCCTGAACCCGATTCGGGTCGGCCTTGGGCTTCGACTTCAGCCGGGCCACCACGGTCACCCCCTGATACTGCGGGGGCTCGATGAGGACCCGGGTGCCCACCAGGCGGGCCGACCCCAGACGCTCGGAGATGGCATCGAGGGTGCTCTCGTCCGGGAGGAGGTCCTCGAACTCGATGCGCCCGTTCTGCGCGGTAGACGTTGGCACGATCTGGACCCTTACGGCGCCTGGGTCGCTCCCGTCCTCGGCTGTGTAACAACGCACCCGGGCGATCTCCGGTGCGGCCTCTCTCGTCAACTGTTCGAAGTCGTCCGCCGTCACGGCCCGACCGCGGGCCCGCAGCAGGAGCGGTCCCCGCACCTTGGCCTGGTCGATGGTCTCCCCGTCCACTCCCCCCTGGGCGGCACCTCGGTTCTCGACCCGCGACACATACGGAATGGAGGACTTCAGGACGCTGATCGTGCGCGGGCCGACGTTGCCGCTCCGCCCGCCGCCGATGGCGTAGCCCCGGATCCGGAGGTGCGAGGCCTGAGGGGGGACGGCGCCGTAGCTCACGATGTCGCCGGTAGGCACCCGAATGGCCGGCCCGAACTGCACCTCTCCCATGGCTGCGTCTAGCACGAAATGCCGGTCGCTCTCTCCGCTCCGGGAGAAGTCGGTGACGCTGGTCCACTCGACCCAGCCGTCCTCGCTCGACGCTTCCACGATGGGCGGGATGACCCCGCCGAGGACCGGACGCCGCTGCAACTCGAAACGCTGCCCGGCGATCCCCTCCGACTCGCCGAGGTCCTCCGTCTCGATGATCTCCGCGTGGATGGCCTCGGTCGTGCCACCGATCGTCGCCGCCTCCAAGCCGTCGATCAGAGGTGAGGACGAATACGCCGGCTGATTGTCGGCGTTCGGCGTCACATGGCAACGCACCCAGCCGGCCAGTCGTCCGGCGATCACGGCGTTCTCGTGGTTGCGGGGCATGTGCAGGATGACGTCACCGTTCGTATTCAATCCCCCGGTGCCGTCGGACTCGACGACGCAGACCTCCCAACCCGAGCCGTTCCAGGCCTGCCACTGCAGCGGCGGATTGGCCGGATCGACACCCACCCCTTCTACCCGGCACTTGAACCGGAGACGGATCACACAGGACGGCACCGCCTCGTCCAGAGCGATGACCAGGGCCTCCCCGGGCTGAGGCACATCGGAGAACGCCGGGAATCCACCGGGCTGGCTCATCTCGACTTCGCGGTTCGTCCACGGACCGCCGTCCTCCGATCCGGAGGTGTACATCCCACCGACGGAGGACGGATTGATCGGCAGCTCCGTCGTCGTCGAGAAGGAGATGGCCTGCTCCGTGTCCGTGCGCAGAGTGGCGGCAAGGGAGCCGGCCGGAATCACGACCGGGCCCGGTTGGGGGGCCGACAGCCAGAACGTCAGCTGGGCCCGTGCCGGCGTGGGCGGCAGGAGCCGGACTCCGATCAGTTCGAGGAACTTGACGTAGAGGCGGTCGGGCACCCGGTTGAGCCGGTAGATCAGCTGACTGGTGACATACGCGAAGGTCTCGATGAGCGTGACGCCCGGATCGGAGACGTTGTGATCGGTCCACTCGGGGCATCGCACCTGGACCAGACGCTTGGCGTCGTCGACCAGATTCTGGAAGGTGCGGTCATCGAGTTCGGGGGTGGGCAGAGTCATTCGGCCGCCTCCTCAACAGGTATGGAATAGAACGGGAACACCAGGTTCCGCCTGTCGTTGGTGTCCTTGGGCTCGTAGCTGACGTCGATCCAGACGAGCGACTGCTCATCCGGGTCCTGGGTGACAGTCACGTCCTTCACCAGAATCCGCGGCTCCCACATCTTCAGCGACTCTTTGACGGCCAGGCTCATCGAATTGATGGTCTCGTCGTTGATCACACCGAAAACATGGTCGTGTATCCGGCATCCGAAGCGGGGTCGCATCGGCCGTTCTCCGACCGCCGTCGACAGGATCAGACGGATGCTCTCCTCCAACTTCCGTCCCTGCGACGACAGGCCCACTCCGCCGGCGGCGTTGAAGTACATCGGGAATCCCCACCCGATGCCGATGATCTCGTCACGACTGCTCAGTGACAACTCGCTCTTCCTTTCAACTCTCTTGACCTGTCACCCGCCGCCGAGGCTGACCTGGGGTGCGCTGATCGTCACCTGCGCTTCGGACTGGATGGTCACTCCCGAACCGCCGTCCAACGTGATGCTTCCGGCCGACGCGGTCACGCTGACATCGCCATTGCTGCTGACGTTCACATCGCCGCCGCTGTTGACGGTCACGTCACCGCTGTCGGTCTCGATCGTCACCTGCCCCGAGCAGGAGATGTGGATCTCACCGGACGTCTGGTTGAGAGCCACCTTGCAACTGCTGTCGGCCGTCAGCAGCGCCACGCCCATCTTCGATGAGTCGTCGAAGAACACCATCATGTGACCGGCCCGCGAGACGAAGCCACGACGTGCCACCTGACCACCGTTGAACAGGCTGTCGCCCAGGTTGGGGGTGTCCTGGCCGTTGTGCAGGTTGCCGACCACGTACGGGCGTCGCACGTCGCCGAACTCGAAGGCGACGAGTACCTCGTCATTGACCTCCGGCCACCAGTGGGCACCGCTGCTGGGACCGGCGCCGAGCTGGCAGTACCGGCACCAATCCGACTCGTAGTCGTCGGACAGCCAGGGAAACTTCAACTTCACCCGACCGAGGTTGTTCGGGTCGTTGTTGTCCGTGACCTGGGCGATGACCACCCCCGGTATCGGGGCGCCCCCGGCCGACGGTCGGGAGTGTGAACCACCTGACGAGGTGAGCCCGAGCAGGCTCCGGTCGCGCTGGCCGCTGACCGTGAAGTGGGTCAGGTAGTCGCCCGCCTGGAACACGTGGCGGGTCTCCGTCAAGGTGTAGCGGCCGTTGAACGGATCGACGACACCGCTGATGTTGACCGGCACTCCCGGGCGCAGAGTCGGGTTGCCGAGCACCATGCCCTCCCCCTCGAAGCCCGACGACCCGGTCTGGGCGGCACCGGCCTGGGCGATGCGGTCGGCCTCGCCCTGGGTACCGACCGGACGGTCGACGATGGTGTGCGTGGCGTCTCCGAACG
The DNA here is from genome assembly GCA_035551615.1 of Acidimicrobiales bacterium. Lineage (GTDB taxonomy): Bacteria > Actinomycetota > Acidimicrobiia > Acidimicrobiales > Palsa-688 > JAKCDU01. Next base: position 33,486 of record DASZNC010000146.1, on the reverse strand, counting down.
ACTCGGTGAGTTGCGACAGATCGGTGGCCACGGCGAAGTGGCTGGCCGAGTTGGAACTACTGCTCTGGATCACCTGCTTCTGCATCGGGTCCCACGACCGGACGGCGACATCGCCCGGTTGGCCGACGGCGCTCACTCGGGGATGGAAGGTCCGCAGATCGAACCCGTATGTGAGCTGGGTACTGGACGGCAAGCCGCCGTCGGGCGAATCGGGGCCGGTGCTGGCGCTGATCGGTCGGCGGAAGTTGAACTTCCCCTCTGTGACCGACATCTCGAAGCCGATCTCCCTGGCGCGGGCGGACAGGAACTCCCAATCGGTCTGATTGAACTGGGCGACGTAGTCGAGGGTGGTGCCGGAGTCGTCGATGGTGCCGATCTCGCATCCCAGTCGGTTGGCGATGGTCTGGGCGATGTCAGAGTCCTTGACGTTGTTGTAGGTGGCCGTCCGGCTACCCCGGTGGAGCCGGTGTGACTTGTCGTAGCCGCGGATGATGGTCTCCGACGCCATGCCTTCATAAGCGGCCTCGATCGAGGTCACCTCGCCCTCGATGAGCGTGAGCATCTCGTCGTTCATCCAGCCGTTGGCCGTGACGGTGATCTGGGAACCGACCCGGAGGTGCGTCGCGCCCATGACCTCCGCTTCGTCATCAGCGAAGGTGATGACGAACATGTCCGGCTTGTGCAAGGAGTTGTCGACGACCAGGTTGGTCAGTCGCTGCATCGCGGGCGCGGTCAACTCACTACCGTCCGCCTCCACGAGGAGGGTGGGTATCTGACCGGGCCCGAGTCGCATCAGGCGCGATCGAGAATCCGACGGGTCGGGATCTGCAGGACCCGACCGGTACGCATGCGGAACGGATCGTCGATCCTGTTGAACCGGGCCAGTTGGGGCCACACCCCGGCCTCGCCGTACTCGCGGTAGGCGACCGAGGCCAGGGATTCGCCGTCGACCACCCGGCAGGTGCGATGGCCACCCGGTCCCCCTGATGTCGGGTTCTGGTTGGCGGTGACGTCGCTGGGTGCGACCTCGGTCAGCGTCAGGCTGATCTCGACCCGGCTGGGCGTTCCGTTGTGCCTGAGTCGGACGTACTTGACCGTCGTCGATCCGAGATGGACGAATGCCGGCTCCGAGAGGAACCGGGGCCACGCGAACAGCAGCACGACCGACGACTTCTTCTGCCCGCTGCCGTGCGTCTGCATCCATTTGAAGAGCAGGTTCACGTTCCGCATCAGCGTTTGATCGTCGATCTCCCGTACCGACGATGCGCCACCACCGCCCGACGCCCCGTAGTCGGAGTCGAACACCACGCTGGACAGACTCCAGGTGTTGAGCCCCATGCCCATCATGACCGCCGCTTGGCCGTAGTAGGAGTCCCCGAACCCGTCGCTGGCGCTGGCCGAACCCGATGAGGAGTTCCCCGTGTACGTGCTGTAACCGTTGTGAACGGCCGGTTCGTTCTGCCGCTTCTGGGTCACGCTCTTCGGGTTGAACTGCAGGTTGATCTGGTGATCGGAGTTGCCGACCTCGGTCAGCGAGGCCAGGGCCACGGCGTGGGGCTCAGCCAGCCCGGCGAATCCTTCGTGAGCCAGGGTGAGGACTTCAGTGGCGACCTCGTTCTGCTTCGAGTTGAGCGTCGGCCCCTTCCATTTCACCGGAATGACGCGCATGAGCTCCCAGCTGGCCACCGACTCGCCCCATGCGTCGTACAGGACGATCGTTGCGTTGCCGGGCCGCTGGATACCCTGGAACTTGGCCAGCCACTTGAGTGTCTCGGAGTTCCACATCTGGGACACGACGGCGCGGGTCAGGACGATGTTCTGGTACTTCGCCTGGCCGCGCAGGTTGTGGACTGTGGTGTTCTCCCCCATCTCCTGGAGCTGATAGGGACTGAAGTCCACCTCCAGGCCGGTGCACTGCTGCCAGCCGCCGAGGTCGTGACCCTCGACGGTGACTTCGAATCTCGGGGCCAGCCCGAGGTGAGCGTTTATTGAGGTGACAGCACCCATGTCAGCTCTATCCGGCGAGTGGGAGGAAGCCCTCGTGCACCAGTTCGAGGGTCTCGGTAGCTACCGCGCTGCCGGAGGCATCCATCGACGGGCCGGCCCACTTGAGCGGCATGATCCGCCGGAGATTCCACTTGGCCACTTCCTCCTGCCAGGCGTCCTTCAACGTGATCGACCCGTTGCCATGCGTGGGGGTCTTCAGTTGCTTCTCGAGCCACTTCATCACTACGCCGGTGCTCTCCTTGGTGCACGCCCGCGTCAGGGTGATGTTGCTGTATTTGGTGTTACCCGGGAAATACCAGGTGAAGTCCGGGTTGTTGCCTTCGGTGTACTGGCACAGACCGAAGGAGACATCGAGACCGGTGCACTTCGACCAGCTGCCCAGCTCCCAGTCGTCGATCACAACTTCGAAGCGGAGAGCAAGACCGAGATGGTCGTTCTCTGAGAAGGCCTTCATGGGCATTGGTGAGCTCCTTTCACTCGTAGGGGGTTAGTGGTCACCGCAGGTCGGCGATGAGGCCGGACCGCTCGCGGTCGATGACCAGCTCGTTTTTCAACTGGCGGCGCAACCGGTGGTAGAGCCTCTTCGACAGCTCGTCCAGGTCCCGCTCGTTCGGCATCTGGAACCGGTTCTGCGACTGCGGCTCCGGGTCCGCTTCGTCGGTGGCCGGCGCCTCCGGGGCGGCGGCGGCTGATGACGGCAGCGAGGACGGGGGCGAATCGGCGCCCAGGGAATCCACGACGGTGGCGTCGTTCGCCATCGACATGAGCTGGGACATCACCGGCGACGCTGGTGTGGCGCTCGGCATCGACTCGCTCACCGGCCCGAAATCGGCCGGGCCCACGGCCCTTTGCATTCCCACCGGCGACGCCGACGTCAGATCGAAGCGGGTTCCGCTCGGGGTCCCGGGCGCTCCCACCGGTGTCCCGGGGGCGAGTCGGGACGCGCCCGGCAGCGCCCCCACCATGTCGACCAGGCCCAGCGGAGGGCCCTGCAGCTCTCTTCCCGGGTGACCTTCCATCTCTTCCCGGGCCGGGCCGAAGTAGAGGACGCCGTCGGAACCGGCGCCGGCCAACCCGCTGGCGACCAGGTCATGGGCGGCGGCCGAGATGGCCTGCTGTTCCTCCGCCGACAGTGTTACCGCCGGCGGGAGATCATCGGCCACCGGGGCCGGTTCCGGCGCCGCCACCGGTTCGGGCGCCGGGGCGGTGCTGACCACCGGGGTCGGCTCGTGGTGGTGGTCGCGGATGTGCCGCTCGACCACCTGGGCCTGCTCCTCGAGCGCCCGACCGGCCGCTGAGCTCTCGTCGGGCAGGTCCCCACGGAACCGCCGCTGCTGCACCACGTGGGTCAGCTCGTGGGCCAGGAGGCCCTTGGCCCGGTCGTCGGACAGCGGACCGAGGCTGGCCGGAAGTACGACGTTCTCACCCTGGGCGAAGGCGGCCGCACCCACGCTCGCCGCTCTGGCCGACGCCGCCGGACCGCGGTGCACCCGGACGTTGCCAACGTCCGCGCCGGTGACCTGGCGGATCTGCTCGCGCATCTGTGTGGGCACGTCGACCGGGATGTCCGCCGACCGCACCTGGACGCGTGCCGAGGGTGGCGGGGTGGACGCCGGTGCCGGACGGGTGCGGCCGGGAAGCACCCGGGTAGCCGGCATCGGATCGCTCAGCCCTGGGCGGGGTCGGGGATTGAGGTGCACGAGACCGGGCTTGGTCGGCGGGTTCGGTGCCGCCGACGTCCGGGCCGGAACCGGCTCAGGTGCCGGGACGGCGGGCTCGAACCGGCGGCCGACCCTCGGCACCGATACGGGCGGCGAGGCTGGTTCAGCGGACTCCGTCACCGACGGGTCCGGCGAAGGCGGCGGGGATGCGGCGTGCGACCGGGCTTCGGCGGCCGACGAAGCCGACAGGCCTTCGGGCGCCGCCGACGACGGCTCCCCAACAGTGGACCGTTCGATCTCAACCACCCGTTCGACAACTGCGACGGTCGGGGTGGATTCCGCGACCGGCGGTGCCGGAGCCGGTTGGGGGTGGTCGTCCTGGCGGCCGGCGTCTGTGGCCGGGCCCTCCATCACCCGGCGTCGGGGCGCGCCCAGCCCCGGGCGGTGGGCCGGCCGCGGAGGAGGCGAGGGAGAATCGGTCGGCTTGGGGCGGACCGGCTCAGGATCGGAGGCCACCGGTTCGGAACGACGCGTCGGCATGTTGAGATAGCTGACACCCCGGACCGGTTCGGGCGGCAGGTCGTCGCCCTCGTCCACCGCCATCGTCTCGTCCGGGATGGTGTCCGGCTCGTTGCTCCCGGCGGGAGTCGGGACCGGCGCCTGGTAGCCGACTCCGGTGTCGGATGCGTCCGGCTCGGTGCGAACAGCCAGTTGCCGGCGTGGGAAGGAAGCGACGATCGGCACCTCCACCGGTCGGCGGGATGCGGCCGGGTACTCGACTGCGGGGGCGATCCTCGCCACGGGTATGGGCGGCAGGGCGCCCGGGTCAGGCCCGGAGGGACCGGTCGCCGGTTCCGGAGCCGATGCCGCTTTCGACCACGCCCGGCGCAGCCGGCTGCCTTCGGGCGCCACCGACGCCGGTCGGGCCGGCCCCGGTCCCGGGGTGCCGAAGTCACTCGACTCCTCGATCGGCCGGACCGGGGGCAGATCGGCGATCTGCTTCGTCGGCCGAGCGACGACGCTCAACCTCGGCGTACGGCTCCCCGCCAGGGACCGCAGGAACTCAGGGGTATTGGCCACCGGGCGCGACGAGAGGGTCGGCCGGAGCGGAGCGGTTTCGGTCCACGCCGGCGACGAACTCTTCTCTGTCGGTTGGTTCGCCGGTTGCCCCGCCGTGTCGCGGCGGCGCCCACGGCCGAAACCCCAAGGCATCTAGTACTCCTGCATGATCTGGTCGTTGATCTTGGAGATCTGGGCCAGGTATTGCTGTCGGGACGAATGTTCGAGGTCGAGGATCGAGTCCTCGGACCAATGGAAGTAGTACGCCACGTACGCGACCTCCTCGTACAGCTGGTCAGCCGCGTACGTCACACTCCCCCCTGCGCATCACCGGCGAGATCCACCGTGAACTCCAAACGGCAGCCTGGGCAGCTGACCGTGGCCTCTGTATGACCTTCCTGATTGATCCGCCGGTACAGCTCCTGAAGGAAGTTCAGGTCGGCGGCGAACAGATTCTCGATGACGGTCGAGTCGACTTCGGGCACCGAACCCAGCTGAGTGACCGTGCGCTCGAGGAGCAGCACGGTGAGGAAGGCCGGATTCTGGCGGACCCGCATGTCGCTCTGCGGGGCCAACTCGTCGCGGGCGGTGGCCATCCGCATGGTGCCCTCCCGGTGGAGGACACCATGCGAGTCGATGTAGCCGACCGGCAACGTGAAGCGGAACTGGGTCCGGACCGGCGGACGGGCATCCAGGGTCGACATGCTCATCGGACCACCGCCCGCCCGGTGGCGGACCTGATCACGGCGCGACCCTCATGATGTGCTCGCAGACGATGGTGACCTCCTCCATCAGGACGTCATTGGCGCCGGCTTTCAGGCCCCCGACGGAAATCTTGGCCGGCCACCCGTTTTCGAAGTGGTAGCGGGCCACCGGACTCCCGTCGTAGGCGTACATGACGATGCTGCCGCTCTTGCGGGCGGCGGCGATGTCACCGTTGAGTACCGACTCGTGCCAGGTCCACATGTCGACCGACATGTTCTTGCCCCGCTTGAGGACGATGGTCGGTGCCTTCTTCTTGCCCGGCAGCTTCTTCAGGATGGCGGCCGCGTTCGACGTGTTCTCCTGGAACTCGACGACGTCGACCTCGGTCGTGATACCGGTCAATTCCGAGAACTGCGCGATCTCGTAACCGTCGATGGAGATGGTGAATCGTGATGCGGTGATCGCATCGTTCGGCATGTCCTTGCCAAGACCAATCATGGGATTCTCCTCAGAGGCTCGTTGGTGGGGTCAACTACTCGGCGGCGCCGCCGGCCGCGTACTGCGAAATCCGGAACACGACGAACTCGGCCGGCTTCACAGGGGCGATGCCGACATCGATGATCAGCTGGCCGACGTCGCGGGTTTCGGGCGGGTTGTTCTCGGCGTCGCATTTGACGAAGAACGCCTCGCCGGCGGTCGCTCCGAACAGGGCGCCGTCACGCCACACCCGACGCAGGAACATGTTGACGGTCCGCTTGACGGCGTCCCAGAGGCGGGCGTCGTTCGGCTCGAAGACGACCCAGTCGGTGCCCCGCAGGATCGACTGCTCCACGAAGTTGAAGAGCCGGCGGACGTTGAGATAGCGCCACTCCGGATCGCTCGACAGGGTCCGGGCGCCCCAGACACGGACGCCCCGGCCGGGAAATGCCCGGATGCAGTTGATCCCGTTCGGGTTCAACTGGTCGTGCTCGCCCCGGGTGATCTTGAGAGCCGGGCCCAGCGCGCCGCGGACCACCTCATTGGCCGGTGCCTTGTGCACACCGCGGGTGTCATCGCTCCGGGCCCACACCCCGGCCATGTGACCGCTGGGCGGGATCAGTCCAGGGCTGCCCTGGACCGGGTCCATGACCTTGATCCACGGCCAGTACAGGGCGGCGAACTTGGAGTCGTAACCCACCTTTTCGACCCGCCACTCCTTGATCTGCTGGGCGTTCAGTCCGGGCGGCGGATCCAGGATGGCCACCCGGTCGGTCATCAGCTCACAGTGGGCGATCATGGCCAGCTGGATGGCCTGGAGGCCGTCCATGTCGATCAGGCCCTTCTGGAAGGCCCACATGGCGTCGGGCACGCTGAGCATGGTGACCTCATCGATGGCCTCGAGGCCGGCGAAACCGCTGCGGTCGCTGGAGTTCCCGATGTAGTCGTCGGCATTGATCGAAGTGGTCGGCGGTACCCGGCCGCCGGACAGGGCGATCCGCCCCTGGGCCAGAGGCGCGTCGAGCGCACCCGGCGCGTCCTCGACCTTGATCAGCCGCGACCGCTTCAGGGCGTTGACGACGTTCTGGGCACCGCGCTTGGAGGTGACGTTGTCGAACGTCTCCTCGACCTTGTCGCCGCGACTGACAACAACCTTGAAGTTGCCTTCCGCCGCCTCCGAGGCCTCCTGGACCTCGACGGTGATCTCGTCGCCCCCGGCCCCGGCCTCGATGGCGCTGATGCTCAGTCCCGACGAGCCCTCGGCGGCCGCCGGCAGGGCCGCCTTGGCGACCGGTTCGGCGTCCGATCCCGAATCGCCGACGCGCACGACGTAGGCCGACCCGCCGCCGTTCAGGAAGTATCCGTAGACGGCATGGGCGAGGTAGCCCTCGGGCATGAAGTCACCGAACGTGGACACGAACTGGGTCCAGTTGGTGACCAGGATGGGCTCATTGATCGGGCCGTCCTGGGCCAGACCGACGAAGGCGGCGACCGCAGTGCCGACACCTTCGATGGGTTTCGATCCTGATGAAACCTCTTGGACGTAAACGCCCGGGGACAGGTAGTTCGGCATGGCAGCTCCTCGTTATGGATCGCGTCGTTGACGCCGAATAGAAGGCATGGGCCTCGTGCGTCATCGTCGCAGTGGGCAGCACCCGCCAACAGGAGCGATGGCGCGACCTTTGGTGCTTTTCGACTGCACTATCGTGCGGCCGCCTTCGCCTGATAGGACGCGCTGACGTCCCTGGAACGGTGGCTCGCGACGAACGAGAATCCGAAGTGGTGCTAGGCGACCTCCACGAATCGCTCCGCGTCCTGATCGCTCAGTTCATCGGGTCGAAGGACGGGACCGTCACCTTCGGACCGCCCGCGGCACCGCCCAGTCCTTTGAAGGCTCCTGTGGTCAACCTCTGGTTGGCCGACATCCGCGAGGAGAAGGACGGCCGCTCGTCCGACTGGCAACCGACGGTCGGCGACGACGGCATGGTCAACGGTTGGCGGCCTCCTTTCTGCAAGTACCGGCTCTCCTACGTCGTCACCGTCCACGCTGCGTCCTACGAGGCGGAGATGAACGTGATCGGCAACCTGCTGTGCGCCCTCGGTGCGGTGAGTGGCCTGCCCGACGCCGTCAAACAGGGGGTGCTGGCCGCTGACAACGACCTGGTGCGCCTCGACCTGGCCAACCCCGAACACTCGACGGCCGAGGGCTGGGGACTCTGGTCGAGCCTGGGTGTGCCCCCGCGGACGCATATGTCATTGACGGTGACAGCGCCGTTCCGACCGGACTACGTCGAGGAGTCCGGTCCGCCGGTCACCCACCGGAAGCTGGGCATGGAGGCCCGCTTCGGCAACGAACTGAGGTCGGAACTGATCGAGCCGGTGAGGCGCGACGAAGCCGTGGCGGCCAAGGCCCGCCGTGGTATCAGCGAGGGGTAGCGCCCGGGGCGCTACCGGTCAGCCGCGGGCGTCCGGGAGCGGGATCGAGTCGGTGAGTTGCTTCAGCAGGCTCTCCGGCGTCTTGCCATTGAGCTCGGCCTCGGCGGTGAGCAGCATGCGGTGCCCGAGCACGAACGGGGCGACTGTCTTCAGGTCGTCGGCGGTGACGAACTCGCGCCCCTGTGACGCAGCCAAGGACTGCGAGGCACCAACCATGGCCAGGCTGCCTCGGGGGCTGACGCCCAGGCGCAGCTCGGGCAGTTTCCGGGTGGCTCCGCAGATGGTCACCGCATATGACTCGAGGGCCGGGGCCACATAGGTGTCGCGGGCAATACGGATCATCGTCTCGACCGTCTTGGTGTCGAGGACCGGCTGGACGTGCTCGACCGTCCGCCCGGCGCCGCGGTTGCGTATGACCTCGACCTCGGCCGCGTGCTCGGGATAGCCGATCGACATCTTCATCATGAAGCGGTCGATCTGCGCCTCGGGCAAGTGGTACGTACCGTCGAACTCGACCGGGTTCTGCGTGGCGACGACGACAAAGGGCCGGGGCACCAGATAGGGCGTGCCGTCGACTGTCACCTGGCGCTCCTCCATGACCTCGAGGAGAGCGGACTGTGTCTTCGGCGACGCCCGGTTGATCTCGTCGCCGACCACGACATGGGCGAAGACGGGGCCGGGATGGAACTTGAACTGCTGCTCGCCGGCGTTCCAGATCTGCGTGCCGGTCACGTCGGTCGGCAGGAGGTCGGGGGTGAACTGGATGCGGTTCATGGAACCGGCGAACGAGTTGGCGATGGCCTTGGCCAGAGACGTCTTGCCGACGCCGGGCACGTCGTCCATCAATAGGTGACCCTCGGCCATGATGCAGACGAGGGACATCGTGACGACGTTGTGCTTGCCCTGGATGAAGGTCTCCACGTTCTCGTGGAGGGCGGCGAAGCGCTGGGCGAACCACTGCGCCCGGGCCGCCCGCTCCTGGGCGCCCCCCGGCGACTGGGCCTGACCGCCGGCCGCTGCCTGTACGTCTGTCATTGCTTCACCTTTCTGAGGCCGCCTTATGGCTTAGCGGTTGTGACGCTCGTATGAGCGGTAGTGGCGCTGGTGACCGTCGTAGGTGTCGAGCCAGCTGTCGTGGTGGCGGTCTGGGCGATCGTCGTGGGGGTGGTCGGCGGATGATTCGCCTTCTTGTGGTGCAGGAGGGCCACTGCGACCACAGCCAGGATTGCGACCAGCACGATCGCGCCGATGCGGGCCTGCCACTTGGAAAGTAGTGGGGGCTGTTTGTAGCGGACCGGAAAGGCACGCGACGTTTCCGAGGTCTGGACCGTGACATTGATGCTGTAGTTGACCGGCGCCCCGGTGAACAGGAACGGCGGCTTGGCGACGACCGTCACTACGCCCTTCGATCCGGGTGGGATGCTCAGAGTCGCTGGCCGACAGGTGACACTGACGGTGCCCTCGTCGTGCACGCCCCGGACGGTGGCGTCCATCTTGGCGTTGCCGCCATTACTGATGGTCATCCGGTACTTGCCCTCGAACCGACCGACGGTGATGCCCGGTTCGAGCTTGGCGTCGATATCGGCGAAACCGCTGACGTTGACGTCCAGGTTCTGCACGCATCTCACGTTGGGGTTGGTGCCCGACCAGGCCGCCACCTCGACGCTGTGCAATCCCCTCTCCGTCGAGAAGTGATGCGGCGGGGATATCCGGATCTGGACGGTCGACTCGGCGCCGACGAACAGGTTCACCGTCGACGGCAGGATCGTCACCCACTCCCGGGGCAACCCGATCACATCCACCGTCATCGAATCGACGATGGTCCCCCGGTTCTTCACCTGGGCGTTGATCACGGCGGCGCCCCCCGGGACCAGGTCCACCCGGTGCACGTCGATCGAGAACATCAGGCCCTGGTTGCCGTCCGCCGATATCTGGCCGCCCTGGTTGGCCGGGCCCGTCCGGTTGGGACCGCCCATCACGGGGATGGCCGCCAACCGTTGACGTTCCACCTGCGTCTTGGCCTGGCCGTCGCCCCGGTCGGCGATCAGCGTGACCGGCTCGTTCATGGCCGGCGGGGGCGGCTCGAACGGCACCGGGGCCTGGCCGTACTGGGGTGCCCACTGGTTGACCCTCGGATCCGATTGGCCGTAGCCAGCGGCGGCCGGGTCATACGGAGCCGGGGCCTGGTTGTAACCGGGCTGCGCCTGGCCGTGGGCGGACGGGTCGTAGGGCGGCTGCTGCCCGTAGGCGGCCGGGTCATACGGCGGGGGCGCCTGCCCGTAGGACTGATCGCCCGGTGCCGGGCCGTAGCCGGAGGCGGCCGGAGCCTGTGGAGCCTGCGGGTTGCGACTCCAGCCGAGGTACTTGCGGCAGGCGCGGTTCACGCAGAAGTCAGCGTCCGGCGCATTCTCCTGACCACAACTGCCGCATAAAGCCACGCCCGACCCCTTGCTGACTACCTTCCGGGCGGAGAATAGACCAGCAATATCGGCCGATTCCCCCACTGACAGCGGTCTTAACCGAAAGTACAAATCGTGTCCGGCGAGCGCTGAGCAACCACCAATCGTGGTCTTATGATCCGGGAGTAGCCGCCGTCCGGGGGCCGAGGCCAGGGCTGATGACGTTGCTGTACTGGGGTGACGAACCGCTTCCTGCACGGGGAGCCGATGCGAGGGTGGCGACCGCTTGATTACCAGAAGTGGTTGGTCAGTGATTGTCGTAGCCGTTCTTGCTCTCGTAGCCAGTTACTTCTTCAAGTACACCGAGGCCGAGATACTCGGGTTCGCCCTTCTCATCTGCGTGATCGCCGCCTGGTTCGCCGTCCGCTATCGCGCTCCGGTTGAAGTGACACGGGTGGTGTCACCGGCCCGGGTGGAGGAGGGTCAAGGCTGTGCCGGGGTCCTCACCGTCACCAATCTGAGCTCCAAATGGAGCCGGCCGATGGACGCCACCGAGCAGCTCGGGCCGGAAGTCCTCCACCTCGCTCTCCCCTCGATCGCCGGGGGCGACACCCATATCGAGTCGTACACGCTGCCGACCAACCATCGGGGCTGCTACACCGTCGGTCCGTTGAGGATCGGTCATACCGACCCCTTCCACCTGGTGTCGGCGACCCAGGAGGACACCGCCGAGCAGACCCTGTGGGTCCACCCGAAGACCTACCGGGTCCGACCCATCCCGACCGGCCGGGCCGACGACATCGAAGGTCCGGCGGCCCGCACCGCGCCCCGAGGCGGCGTGGCCTTCCACAGCCTGCGGGAGTACGTTCCCGGCGACGATCCCCGCCTGATCCACTGGCGGTCGACGGCCCGCCTCGGGAAGATGATGGTGAAGCACACCGTCGTGACCAACGAGCCCCGCCTGCTCATCGTGCTCGACACGTCGGCCGATCCGTACACCCCCGAGAGCTTCGAGGACGCCGTACGGGTGGCGGCGTCGCTCATGAAGGCCGGTCTGGACCAGCACTACCCGACCCAGCTCCGCACGACCGGTGGCATCGACGCCAGCATCGATCAGTCCGGGCTCGGGTTGAACGAGGTCATGGACAAATTGGCCGCCGTCAAGATGAGCAAGGACGACGAAGGCCTGCCGGCCATGGGGAAGATGGCCCACCGTCGCGAGCACGGCGTGGCCCTCGGCGTGGTCACCGGCCAGCCGACGCCCGAGCGGGCCAGCATCGTCGGGGCGGTCAGCGACCGCTTCATGATGGTGTCGCTCATCCAGGTCGGCGAGAAGTACGGCCGTCCCGGAATCGGGCTGTCCGGCGTCTTCGGCGTATCTGCGAACGATGCCGAGGAGTTCGTGCGGATCTGGAAGACGCGGGTCGGATGAGCACCGTTCTCCGTGTAATCAGGGAGGTGTTCCGGCTCGACCTGGTCCTCACCGCGGTACTGGCCGTCCTGGTGACCGCCCCCTTCGGGCGGATCCTCGTCTCGTACCACTTCCTGGTCACCGTCAGCGGGGCCGCGCTCATCGCCCTCGTCGTCATGGGGGCCCTGGCCCGCCGCCCGGTGGTCATTTCCATCGTGGCGTCCACCGTTCTTCTGGCGCTGTACCTGGTGGTGTTCGTCTTCAAGGCCGGGCCCGGCAAGACGTGGACGGGCGTCACCTCCACGTGGTCGGATCTGCTCACGTCCACGACCCCGGCCGTGACGTCGGCCTCCGACATTGCCGCCCCGGTGCTCCTCGGCTGGGCCGCCACCATGGTCGGTTGCCTGCTGGCCCTGAAGACCCGCCCCTCGGCCGCGCCCGTCCTCCCGCCCCTCGTCGTGCTGGTCGTGGCCCTGGCGTTCGCCGGCACCCAGTCGCCCGGCTCGTTCCTGTACCCGGCCGCCCTGGTCGTCCTCACGCTCGGCCTGCTGCTGGTCCGTTCCCAGCCGCCCGGTGTGACCCGGGGTCGCGGCGGTCGCCGGGTGCGATCGGCCGCCATCGTGTTCGGCGCCTCGGCCGTCGTGGCCATCGCCTTGGGCACGCTCGTGCCGATCGGCAGTACCCAGAGCCGATTCGACCTGCGGTCCCACTACACGCCCCCGCTGAACCTGTCGAACCAGGTGACGCCCTTGGCTCAGGTCACCCCTGCCCTGCAGAACACCAGCACCACGCCGATCTTCTCCGTGAGCTTCAGCAACGTTCCGACCGGATCCACTCTGGCCCTGGTTCCGATCGCCTACCTCGAGAGCTACGACGGGGCGGTGTGGGGCACATCGGCCCCGTTCGCTCTGGCCGGTCCCGACCTGCCGCCCGGCGCACCGGCATCCGTGCCGACCGCCACGATCCGCCAGACGTTCCACCTGACCAACTATCCGAGTGCCTTCCTGCCCAGCCTGGAAGGCGCTCAGAAGATCACCGGGCTGACCGTCGGCTTCGACCGCACGACCGGGACGATGGTCGACCCGGCCGGCTCAGGTGTGACGGCGGCCTACACCGTCGAGTCCGCCGTTCCCCAGATCACGTCCGACTCCCTGAAGGCGGCCAAGACCGGCACCGATCCGTCGCTCGCCCTCCTGACGCTGCCTCCGTCCAACGAGCCGTGGCCGTCACAGTTCCTCACGTTCGCGTCCAAGTACGGCGTCGGCTCCACCCCGCTGGCCCGGTTGGTGGCCATCGAGAACCAGATGCGCTCCGCGAAGGCGTTCGGGTACACGACCAACGCCCGGCCCGGCCACAGCCTCGGTGTCCTGTCCGACTTCCTCTCGACCAGCCCCGGGGACACCTACAGCCACATCGGCGACTCGGAGCAGTTCGCCGCCGCCTTCGCCATCCTGGCCCGCATCGAGGGCTTCCCGTCCCGTGTCGTGGTCGGCTACCGCCTCCCCGTGGCCATCAAGCCGGGTGACACTCAGGTCGTCAACGTCGTGGCCGCCGACATGTACTCGTGGGTCGAGGTGAACGTCAACGGGGTCGGTTGGGTGACCTTCGATCCCACCAACACCACGCCCCGCAAGGCCCCTCCGCCCCAGGTCACGCCGCCCCCGCCGGTGGCGACCACTCTGCCCAACGCCCCGTCGCATGCCGCCAGTGCGGCTGCCGCGGCGGCGGCTGCGGCCGCCCACCGGCACCACTCCCACACCAAGGCGGTCGTGATCGCCGTGCTCGCCATCCTCGTCGGGTTGCCGATGCTGATCCTCGCCGCCAAGAAGTTCCGTAAAAGGATGCGCCGCGAGCGGGGTACGCCCGCCGATCAGATCATCGGTGCGTGGAAGGAAACCCGCGATGCCATGCGGGACCGCCACATCCGCATGCCGAAAGCGGCCACCGCCCTCGAGATGGCCGACCGGTGCGCCAAGGCCGATCGGATCGAGTTGGGCGACCGGCTCACCTCGTTCGGACCCCTGATCGACCGGGCCCTCTACTCCATCGACGGCCCGACCGAGGAGGACGTCGACACCGCCTGGGACATCCAGGACGGAGTGGTCGACGCGCTGAAGGAAGGTACCGATCCGGCGTCCCGCCTGAAGGGGCTGCGGGCGTCGTTCGATCCGAGGACCCTCGTCACCAAAGGCTGATCACCTCTCCGGCGACGCGTACAGGTCGGGGGCGCTCAGGCAGCGCTGCAGGATCTCCTCCGGCGGCAGCGGCTTGGAGAAGAGGAAACCTTGGGCCTCCTCGACGAACTCGCCGCGGAGGTGATCGACCTGAGCCATCGTTTCGATGCCCTCGGCGATCATCCGCCATCCCAGCCTCTGACCCAGATCGCGCAGGTGGTGAACGGCGGCGTCCGCATCCGACGACGCCGACAGATTCCGAGTGAGGCTTCGATCGATCTTGAGACAGTCCACCGGGAAGCGGCGCAGATCCGCCAGGTCCGAACGCCCGGTGCCGAAGTCGTCGATGGCGATCTGTACGCCCAGCGCCTTGAGGCCGTTCAACCGATCGACACTCTTTTCGACGTCGGCCATGAGGGTGGTCTCGGTGATCTCCACGGTCAGCGACCCCGGATCCACCCCACTGAGATGGAGGGCGCGACGGACGTGGTCCACGAAATCGGCGTCGTCGATCTGGCGGCTCGAGATGTTGACGGCCATCGTCAACTGCGGCTGGAACCGGTGCCAGTCGGCCAACTGGCAGCTGGCCCGGCACAAAACGAAGCGGCCCACCTCCACGATGTGGCCGGTCGCCTCCAGTAGGGGGATGAACTCCTCGGGGCCGACCACGCCGAGTGTGGGATGGTTCCATCTCAGCAGCGCCTCGAACCCGAGCAGACTCAGATCGGCCAGGTCGTAGATCGGCTGGTAGGCGATGTGGAACTGATCCCGGCGCAGGGCCATGGGTAGGTCGGACTCGAGGATGTGGCGCCGGCGCAGGACGGCGGCCCCCTCGGGCTCGATCAGCAGCTTGGTGCGGGCGCGTTCGATAGCAGAACAATCACAGCCGGGCACGGAATGGTTCTCGGCCGACCGGGCCGGCGGCGGAGGACAACCGACGAACAACTCCCCACCGGGCGATTCCTGACCGGCCGCCGGCTTTAGCGATCGGCGGCGACGGCACCAACTTTTTCATCCGAGATCGCCGGTTTTCCCCGATTACCGTCCCGGTCCGCCCCTCAGGGGGCGCGGCCCGGCGGTCGCGACCGGCGGACCGGCGATGCGCAGATGCGCGTCCCTTTCCGCTATCCACCGCCGGTCAGATGTCGTAATAGAGCATGAACTCCCAGGGATGGGGGCGTAGCCGGACCGGGTCGATCTCGTGGACCCGCTTGTAGTGGATCCACGTCTCGATCAGGTCGTCGGTGAACACCCCACCGGCGCGCAGGAAATCGTTGTCCGCTTCGAGCGCCCGGAGCGACTCGTCCAATGATGCGGGGACGGTCGGGACCTGGGACAGTTCCTCCGGTGGCAGGTCGTACAGATCCTTGTCGACCGGGTCGGGTGGCTCGATCTTGCGCTGGATGCCGTCGAGGCCGGCCATCAAGATGGCGGAGAAAGCCAGGTACGGGTTGGCCGACGGGTCGGGGCACCGGAACTCGACCCGCTTGGCCTTGGGGCTCTTCGAGTACAACGGGATACGGCAGGCGGCCGAGCGGTTGCGTTGGCTGTAGACCAGATTGACCGGCGCCTCGTACCCCGGCACCAGCCGCTTGTAGCTGTTGGTGGTGGGGGCGGCGAAGGCCAGCACCGCCGGCGCATGGGCCAGGAGACCGCCGATGTACCAGCGCCCGATGTCCGACAGACCGGCGTAGCCCAACTCGGAGTAGAAGAGCGGCTCGCCTCCCTTCCAGAGCGACGAGTGCACGTGCATCCCCGAGCCGTTGTCCGCGTAGATCGGCTTGGGCATGAACGTGGCCGTCAGGCCGTGCTCGCGAGCCACGTTCTTCACGACGTACTTGTAGAGCATGAGCTTGTCGGCCATGGCCGACAAGGTGTCGAAGCGCATGTCGATCTCGGCCTGCCCGGCGGTGCCCACCTCGTGGTGCTGGATCTCGATCTCGATGCCGAGTCGTTCCATCACCAGGACCATCTCGGAACGCAGGTCCTGGAAGTGGTCGGTCGGCGGGACCGGGAAGTACCCCTCCTTGTGCCTCGGCTTGTAGCCCAGATTGGGCCCCTCGTCGCGCCCGCTGTTCCAGATCCCCTCCACCGAGTCGATGCGGTAGTAGCCCTCGTGCGAGTTCTGGTCGTAACGGATGTCGTTGAACACGAAGAACTCGGCCTCGGGGCCGAAGTAGGCGGTGTCGGCCAGGCCGGTGGAAAGCAGGTGGTCCTCCGCCTTCTTGGCCACGTAACGGGGGTCGCGGGAGTAGGACTCACCGGTAACCGGATCGCGCACCCAACAGTTGAGGTTGAGGGTCCGGTGCCGCCGGAACGGGTCGATGACGGCCGTGTTCGGATCGGGTACCAGGAGCATGTCCGACTCCTGGATCTGCTGGAAGCCGCGTATGGACGAGCCGTCGAACCCGGAGCCGTCCTCGAACGAATCCAACGTCAGTTCGTGGGCTGGCATCGAATAGTGCTGCATCAAGCCGGGCAGGTCCGAGAAGCGGAAGTCGATTATCTCGATCTGCTCCCGCTCGACCAACTCGAGCACCTCTTCGGGCGTGCGTCTGGCGATCGGCATGTGCTCCCTCGTAAAAGACAGGGCCGGTGGCCGCTCGAGGCGACCACCGGCCGAGTCTTACAGACCGCCTGAGTACGAGCCGACGGGCTACCCGGCGGCCGCGCAGCAGGTGTTGACGATGAGGCGGGTCACCACGTAGGGGTCCATGTTGGCGTTCGGCCGCCGATCCTCGATGTAGCCCTTGCCGTCCTTCTCGACCTGCCACGGGATGCGGACGGAGGCGCCACGGTCGGATACGCCGTAGCTGAACTGGCTGAAGTGGGCCGTCTCGTGGTGGCCGGTGAGGCGGTCCTCGATGCCGTGCCCGTAGCCGGCCACGTGCTCGTCGGCATTCTTGCCCAGGGCCTCGGCGGCGGCGATCACGGCGTCATAGGACTCCCGCATCTCCTTGGTGGAGAAGTTGGTGTGGCAACCGGCCCCGTTCCAGTCGCCGCGGACCGGCTTGGGGTCGAGGGTCACCGACACGCCGTGCTCCTCGCCCAGGCGATGCAGCAACCACCGGGCCACCCACAGGTGGTCGGAGACGTCGAGCGGGCTGAGCGGGCCGACCTGGAACTCCCATTGGCCGGGCATGACCTCGGCATTGATCCCGGAGATCCCGAGACCGGCCCGGAGGCAGGCGTCCAGGTGGGCCTCGACCAGCGGGCGGCCGTAGATGTCGTCCTGGCCGACACCGCAGTAGTACGGACCCTGCGGGCCGGGGAAGCCACCCGAATCGGGGAAGCCGAGGGGGCGGCTGCCCTTGAAGAGGGTGTACTCCTGCTCGAGGCCGAACAGCGACTCGTGGGAGGCGTACTTCTCGGCGACCTCGCTGAGGAGGGCCCGGGTGTTGGTCGGGTGCGGGGTCATGTCGGTGAGGAGGACCTCGCACAGGACGAGCAGGTCATCGCCACCGCGGATCGGGTCGGAGCAGGAGAAGACCGGCTTCAGCACGCAATCGGACGCCTTGCCGGGCGCCTGGTTGGTGCTCGAGCCATCGAAACCCCAGATCGGCAGGTCCTTGGGGCCGGACCCCTTCGGCAGGATCTTGGTCTTCGACCGGAGGAGCGGGGACGGCTCCGTCCCGTCGATCCAGATGTACTCGGCCTTGATGGTCACGCCTGACTCCTCCAGAGGTTCAGAAATAGATCGGCCCCTTGCCAATGATCGACGCACATTTTGTCACGGGCCTGACACGGTTCGGTCAAGCGAGTGTTACAGGTCTGTGACATCACCGGCATCTGCAGGGGAGGTCAAAGGAGAGGCTCGGTATCCTCGCCACGTGGAACGGCAACAGGACTACGTGCTGCGGACGGTCGAGGAGCGAGGTGTCCGGTTCATCCAGCTCTGGTTCACCGACGTGCTCGGGACCCCCAAGTCATTTCAGATCACCCCGGCCGAACTGGAGAACGCCCTCGAGGAGGGCATGACCTTCGACGGATCGACGATCGACGGGTTCAGCCGGGTGCAGGAGAGCGACGTCCTGGCCATGCCCGACGCCAAGACGTTCCAGCTGCTCCCCTATCTGACCGACGGTCACCCGCGGGCCCGGGTGGTCTGCGACGTGGTCAACCTGGACGGCGCCCCCTTCGAGGGCGACCCCCGCCACGTCCTGCGCCGGGCCCTGGAGCGGGCCCGCAGCCACGGGTTCTCCTTCTTCGTGGCCCCTGAGCTCGAGTACTTCTACTTCGATCGCCTCGACCAGCCCGCCGGCAGGCCGCCGGTGCCGCTGGATCACGGCTCCTACTTTGACCTCACCACCCACGATCTGACCAGCGAGCTGCGCCGCGAAACGGTGCTCACGCTCGAGGACATGGGCATCCCGGTGGAGTACAGCCAGCACGAGGACGCCCCCAGCCAGCACGAGATCGACCTGCGCTACACCGACGCCATGACCATGGCCGACACGGTGATGACCGTCCGGATGGTGGTCAAGGAGATCGCCGCCCGCCACGGCGTGATGGCCACGTTCATGCCCAAGCCGCTGCCCGGCATGCAGGGCTCCGGCATGCACACCCACATGTCGCTCTTCGACGGCGACACCAACGCCTTCTACGACGATTCCGACGAGTACAACCTGTCGCCGATCGCCCGCAGCTTCATCGCCGGCGTGCTCACCCACGCCCGGGAGACCACCGCCGTCACCAACCAGTGGGTCAACTCCTACAAGCGCCTGATCGTCGGTCACGAGGCTCCCGTGTACATCTCGTGGGCCCGCAACAACCGATCAGCGCTGATCCGGGTCCCCCACACCAAGAAGGGCAAGCGGGATTCCACCCGCATCGAATACCGGGCGCCGGACCCGGCCGCCAACCCGTACCTGGCGTTTGCGGCGGTGTTGATCGCCGGCCTGACCGGCATCGAGCGGGGCTACGAGCTGCCGGCCGAGCTGGCGACCAACCTGTTCGAGCTGTCGGCGGCCGAGCGGTTGGCCGAGGGCATCGAGGCGTTGCCCGGCTCGCTGTCGGAGGCGGTCGACATGATGGAACGCTCCGAGTTGATGGCCGATGTGCTCGGCGAGCACGTCTTCGAGTGGTTCGTGCGCAACAAGCGGGCCGAGTGGGCCGACTACAAGTCCGAGGTGACGGCGTTCGAGTGGCGCCGGTACCTGACCTCGCTGTAGGCGCTGGCCTTGGAACCGCTGCTGCTCTTCCCTGACCCGGCCCCGCCGGCGCTGGCCCAGGCGCTGGACATGGCCGGCTACCCGTGGAAGGCGGTCGGATCACCCCAGGGGGCCGAGCGGTTGGAGCCCGACGACGGCTGGTCCGGCGCCATCGTCTGCGCCGACACCGACCCCGAGTCGGCGTTCGTCCTGTGCCGGACGCTGCGCAAGAAGGATGTGCCGCTGACCCCATTGCTCCTGGTCGTGAGCACCGATCAGATGGCCGAGCTGGATCTGCGCGAGGACCTGTTCGACGACTTCTGCGTGTCGCCGTGGCGGGGCCAGGAGCTCGACGCCCGGCTGGCCCACCTGTTCTGGCGGACCGGGCGGGGCACCCGGCCCGATCTGGTGGAGTACGGGCAGCTGGTGCTGAACCTGGAGACCTACCAGGCGACGCTGGGCGGCAAGCCGCTCGACCTCACCTACATGGAGTACGAGCTCCTGAAGTTCCTGGCCACCCACCCGGGCAAGGTGTTCACCCGCGAGACCCTGCTGTCGCGGGTGTGGGGCTACGAGTACTACGGCGGCGCCCGGACGGTCGACGTTCACATCCGGCGGCTGCGGGCCAAGCTGGGCGAGGAGCAGGCCAACCTGATCTCCACCGTGCGCTCAGTGGGCTACCGCTTCGGTCAGTCGCGCTGGGGGGCTTGACCCCGGTCAGCCAGGTCGCAAGTCGTTTGAGCGGGTTAGATGTAGTTTCAGTGCGCGTTCCGTGTCCTCCGTGGCTAACTGTGGTCGAAAGTAGGGCTATAACCCTCAAAATCGACCACAGAACGAGTCCAGAGCGTCCGGGGGGTCAGGTGCGGCCGGGCCGGGTGCGAGTCGGAGGCGGGGTCAGGTGCGGCCGGGCCGGGTGCGAGTTGGAGGCGGGGTCAGGTGCGGCCGGGCCGGGTGCGAGTCGGAGGCGGGGTCAGATGCGGCCGGGCCGGGTGCCGTTCGGCGGACCGGGCCGCCCTGGGCCTCTGGTCCAACGGACCGGTGCGGCTCAGGCGGTGTGGACCCAGGCCTCGATCTCGACTCTGGCGCCCAGGGGTAGGCCGGCGACCGCCACCGCACTGCGGGCCGGACGATGGTCACCGAAGGCCTCGACATAGGCCGAGTTCATCTCGGCGTAGTCGGCGATGTCGGTCATGAAGACGGTGGTCTTCACGACCTGGTCCAACCGGCACCCGTGGGACTCGACCAGTGCCTTCACGTTGGCGACGCACTGGGCCGTCTGCTCGGCCACGCCCCCGTCGAGGAGGGCGCCGTTCTTCAGCGCGACCTGGCCGCTGCAGATCAGCCAGTCGCCGGCCCGGACGGCCGGGGTATAGGGGCCGACCGGCTTGGCGGGAGTGTCACTCATCGGTGCGTTCCTTTCACTGTCGAACGGCTCAGCGCCGGGTACCTCGGCGGGACGGCCATCGTGACGGTAGGCCCTGGGCCAACCAGGTCGCGGCGGCCACGGCGGCGAATGACGCGTCGGCCACCGGCACCGCAGCCCGACCGGCCCCCGGGGCGATGGTCACCGAGATCGGGGGGGTGTCCTTGGCCCGAAGTATCCCGAAACTGCGGATCGTGAGGTCGACCGGGTTCCCATCGTCGCCGACGGCGATTCCCTCGGAACAGACCCACCCGAGAGCCATGTGGGCGGCGCCTTGCACATACGAGCTGAGCACGACCTCGTCGAGCGGGTCTCCGGCGTCCACTTCGATCTCGACGCCGGTCGGCCACCCGCCGGCATCCACCGTGACCCGCGCCTCGGCTCTGGCGCCATCGGCAGTGGTCACGGTCGCTGATAGGTGACCTTTGCACGTCGCCTCGGCCGCCGCCTCGAGCACGGCGACCTCGGCCCAGACGGCGCCCCGGATCGCCATAGACGTCGGCGGACCGGAGACGGCGACCGTCTCGACCGCTATTTCCGGGCAGAAGCCGGTGTCCCACCCTGCCTTCTGACGACTGTCTCCCGCCGTCACCGGCGCTGCGGCTCCGCCGGCCGACGGCCACGCCCCGGAATCACCACTCGGTGCCGGCCGCCCGGGCGCCGACCCCGACCAGCCGAGGTGCAGCCGACCGGAGCCGTCCAAGCGCACGCCGGCCCCGATCGGCGGCCGCTTGGGGCCCAGCCGGACGACATCCTCCCGGGAGTACAGCACCTTGACCGCCGTCCCGTGGTGATCGGCGAGCATGCGCGCCGCCGCAGGGGCCAGCGAGTCGATCTTGCCGCCGAACGCCCCGCCGTTGCCGTACGGCGATGCCGGCGTTCCTCCCGGCCGGCACCAGGACGCGTCGGGCTCGAGGTAGCCGGGCTCCACCCACGTCGTCTGCAGGGTGATGTCCCACTGGCCGGCGGGGATGTCCACCGGATAGCTCATCTCGCCCCCGCTGCGCCGGCCCTGGATCTTGCCGGCGCCGGTGCGGGCCTCGGCCAAGGTGCCCGCCACCGACCAACCGGTGGCCGATGACTGGTCACCGCCGGCGATGGGCACCGCGACCAGACAATCGGATGGAGCCTCGTCGTCGGCGAACCGGCCGCCGCCACGGACCACGCCGGTACCAACTGCTTGTGGTACGCCCCCTTCGAGAGAAGCCCGCGCCGCCGCGCCCGGCGACACCGACACCGACCCGACCGCCGAGGGCCGGACGGCGGTCGCCACGATCGCCACGTCGGCGGCGTCCCCGTCGAGGACCGCACCGCCGGCCACATCGCCGCCGGCCACATCGACACCGACCACATCGGCCACCGCACCCGTGTCGGCGACCGCGGCCACGATCGAGCGCCAGCCGGTGCAGCGGCACAGGTGGGCGAGCAGGGCCGATTCCACCTGGTCGGCGGTCGGATCGGCCGGCAGCCCGGCCAACCGGCACAGGATGCCCGGGGTGCAGAACCCACACTGCGATGCGCCATGCGCGACGAACGATTCGACCAGGCGATCAGCCCCGGAGAGAGCACGGGGCCCGCCGACCGACCGAGCCGGCAGGTCATCGACCGTGGACACGGACCGCCCGGCGACACGCCGGAGGGGGGTAACGCACGACACCCGCGGGGAACCGTCGACCAGGACGGTGCAGCACCCGCACTGGCCCTGGGGACTGCAGCCGTCCTTGACCGAATGGACGGACAGGTCCTCCCGAAGGGCCTCCAGGAGTGAGATTTCCTCTCGGGCCACCTCCACGAGGTGGCCGTCGAGAGTGAAAGAGATCAGCTGAAGGAGTTACCGCAACCGCAGGTGCGGCTGGCGTTCGGGTTGTTGATGCTGAACCCGGCGCCCTGCAGGCCGTCCTTGAAGTCGAGGGTGGCGCCCTGCAGCAGGCTGGCGCTGGCCGGGTCGACAACCACCTTGACCGAACCGAAGGCGGTGGTCACGTCGTCCTTGGCGATGTCGGAGTCGAAGAACATCTCGTACGAGAAACCCGAGCAGCCTCCGGGCCGCACGGCGACGCGCAGGGCCAACTCCGGGTTGCCCTCCTGCTCGAGCAGTTCGGCGACCTTGGTGGTGGCCAGATCGGTCAGGGTGATCGCCGGGCTGATGTCGGTGTCGGTGGTGGTCACCAGGTCCTCCTACGTGGGTCGAACGGCGTCGGTCACGCCTAGGACGTCAATGCTACCGCTCGGAGCAGTTGACGCGGCAGCCGCCCGTACACTGTACGGCTGTGGGGAGCTCACCCGAAACCCCGAACCAGGATGGCGTCAGGGCCATGATGCGCGGTGTGATCGACCCTGAACTGGGCGCCGATCTGGTCGAGCTCGGGATGTACCGCGGCGCCGTGATCGAAGGCGACCGGGTCACCGTGGAGGTGGCCCTCACCACCGCCGGCTGCCCGCTGCGGGGGCAGATACAAAAAGACGTCAAGGACCGGGTGGGCAGCCTGCCCGGCGTTCGCGAGGTGCTCGTCCGCACCTCCGAGATGACCTCGCCAGAAAAGCGGGATCTGATGGCCCGGGCCCGCGCCCGGGCGGCAGAGAACCCGGTGGCCACTGACGTGCCGGCCCGCACCCGGGTGCTCGCCGTGTCCTCCGGGAAGGGGGGCGTGGGCAAGTCGTCGGTCACGGTCAACCTGGCCGCCGCCCTGGCCACCCGTGGCTACACGGTCGGATTGCTCGACGCCGACATCGCCGGGTTCTCGGTGCCCCGGATGCTGGGCGTCGAAGGGGAGCTCAAGGCCGTCTCCGGCGCCGACGGCAAGCTGCGCATCGAGCCTCTCGTAAAGGCGTTCGGCGACGGCTTGGTGCGGGTCGTGTCGATGGGGTTCCTCTCGCCCGAGAACGAGGCCATCATGTGGCGCGGCCAGATGCTCAACCGGGGGGTCCAGCACTTCCTGGAGGAGGTGGCGTGGGGCGACCTCGATTACCTCCTGGTGGACATGCCGCCGGGCACGGGTGACATCCAGATGGGGCTGGCCCGGATGCTTCCCCGGGCCGAGATGCTGATCGTCACCACCCCCGCTCTGGCCGCCCAGAAGGTGGCCGCCCGGGCGGCCGACATGGCCCGCAAGGGATACCTGCGGGTGGCCGGCGTGATCGAGAACATGAGCGGCTTCGAGTGTGGTCACGGGGAGCGTTACGACCTGTTCGGCGCCGGCGGCGGCACCCGCCTGGCCGAGGAGGTCGGTGTGCGGCTGCTGGCCCAGATCCCGATCGAGCCGTCCGTGTCCGCCGGCGGGGACGCCGGGTCTCCGGCCGCCGCCGGACAGGGGCCGGCGGCCCGGGCCTTCTCCGCCCTGGCCGACGCCGTGCAGGAGGTGGCCCCGGTGGTCGACGTGACCGACTGCACGGCCCGGATCCTCGATGACGTGCGCCGCCGCCTCGATGGGCGGGAGCGAGACGAGCCCGGTTACTGACCGGGGAACATCGTCTCCCAGTACCCGGCGGTCAACGCGTCGGCCAGCCGGTCCATCGCCGGCATGATTCGGGTGAGCAGCAGTGAAAGAGCGAAGCCACTCGGCCGATCGTCGCTCTCGGTCACCTCGATGGCGTTCTGCACCACGAGGTCCCTCGATACCCGCAGCAGCAGCAGGATCTCCGGCAGCTTCACCTCGTGCTTGGCCGCGCTCGAACCGATGTGGTGCAGATCGTCGAGCAGCTCCTGGTCGAACTTCTCGCTCAGGGCCACCGCCAGAATGGCTTTGAAGCGGGCCCGGGTCACCGTGACGAACTTGCTCAGCCGGGCCGGCGGCCACGACTGCACCTGCGGGAAGACGGTCGAGTACATCTTGAGCATGCGCAGGGCCATGTGCTCGGCCCGGTCGTCCAGTAGCTCCACCAACTCGCTCGGCTCCAGCGCCGGCAGGACCAGGTCACCGGGCAGGTCGACACTCGACCCGTTGTCGGAGTTGCGGGCGACGAACGCCTTCAGATCCGACATCGTGAACCGGAGTTGGGCGTCGGAGTTGCGGGACGCATCCACATACCCGGCGGTCACCAGTGATTTCAGAGCGAACGGGGAGACGTCCACGTACTCCGCGGCTGTCTGCAGGTCGAGTATCTGGGGGTAGTGATCGGTGGTCACGTGACGGCGCTCAGGACTAGTTACTTGCAGAGTAATTCGTCGCGAACATCCCCTATGCCTGCTGTCCATTTTGTCCCATTGGGTACCACGCCGCGTCCACATCGCCTATCTCGGGAGTGGCCGCCCGGCCCTCCGCGGCCAGCTTCCGGAGGTGGGCCCACACCGTGTAGCGGGCCACCGGGTGCAGATCGGCCGGTACGTCGGCGTAGAGCTGGGTGACCACCGCTTCGGGCGTCACCCCGCCTGTGCCGGCCCGGTCGACGATGGCGAGCACCTGGGCCTCGCGTTCGAGCCGGTGCCGGAGATAGTCGTCGAGCACGGCGCCCGGGTCTTCGATCATCGTGCCGTGCCCGGGCGCGATGCGTCGCGGTCGCCGCCGTTTCACCTTCTCCAACGACTCCAGGTAGACGGCCATATCGCCGTCGGGTGGGGCGATCACCACGGTGGACCCGGACATGACGTGGTCCCCGGAGAAAAGCAGCCCGTCCATCTCCAGGCACAGGTGGTTCGACGCATGACCGGGGGTCCACACCGCCTCGAGCGTGCAGTCGCCCAGGTCCAGCCGATCACCGTCTCCCAGGGTCAGCCCGGGGAGGAAGTCGGCGTCGTGGGGGTCAACGCCGGTGGGGCCCTTGGCCGATGGCGCCGGCGGGGGCCCGAAGCCCACGATCGGGGCCCCGGTCGCCGCCGCCAGGCGCCGCGACAGAGGCGAGTGGTCGATGTGGGTGTGGGTCACGACGATCCACCCGATCCGGTCGCCGTACAGATCGAGCAGGCGGGCCAGGTGGACGTCGTCCTCCGGACCGGGATCCACCAGGGCCAGCCGGTCGCCGCCGATCAGGTAGGTGTTGGTCCCCGGTCCCGTCATCCGGCCCGGGTTGGGGGCGACCACCCGGCTGACCCCGGGGGCGACCTCGACCGGAACCGCGGCTTCCATCCCGGGAGGAGCCGGCGCAGCCGGAGCCGCAGAAGAGTCGGAAGGGGCGGACGCAGCCCGTGTGGCGGACGGGTCGGCGGATGCCGACGCAGCTGGACGAGCGGACGAAGCAGTCGGTTCGTCGGGGGGCGGGACCACCTACGGAGGGTACCCACGGACCGGGGCGAAAGGTCGCTTTGGCGTCGCCCTCCGCTGATGACCGCCTAGTAGTTTCTTCCGAATGGCGAGCGCCGCAGGAGACCGGGGACGCCGCCGCGCGCCCGGGTCCAAGGCGAACGCCCCCGACCCCGAACCGCCCCCGGCGCAGACGGAAGCCACCGCCGCCGTCCCCCAGGATCCACCGCCGACCGACCGGCGGGCCCTCGACGCTCTGGCTGCCCGCCGGGTTCCGAAGGCGGTTCCCCCCGCCCCGGGCGGCATGCTTCCGACCACCAGGCGGGGGATGCTGCGCTACCGGATCCTGCCGCGCAGCGTCATCGGCATCTCGATGCTGATCCTCGCCTTCGCCGTGGGCGCCGGATTCAGTGGGGTGGTCCTGTACTCGTACTACCAGTACCACCTGAACCAGACGGACTCCAAGGTCAACGCACTGATCAGCGGTTACAAGTCCCAGTTCGCCAAGGCGGAAGCCGACCTGGCCTCGTCGGAGGCGGCGGCCAAGGCCCAGATCGCCGATCAGGCCCACAACGCCCAGTCGGCCCTGGCCGGCCCGGCCGAGATCGCCTCGCTCACCAAGCAGGTCTCGCCGTCGGTCTTCTTCGTGCACACCCAGGACGCAGCCGGCCAGCCCTCGGTCGGCACCGCCTTCGTGGTGTCGTCGAACAACAACCAGACCCTGCTGCTCACCTCGTACACGACGATCGCCGCCGCCACCCACGCTCCGGCGCCGGGGATCTACGTGACCCAGGGCGACGCCTCGGCCCAGATGACAGTGACCCTGTCGACGTGGGATCCGCAGTACGACATGGCCCTGCTGATACTGCCCAAGAGCGGGCTGCCGCCGATGACCATCGCCGCCACCTCGGCCACGCCACAGCCCGGCGACCGGCTGTTCGCCGTGTCCGGGCTGGGCACCGCCGGCGTGTCCCTCACCCAGGGTTCGGTCATCGACGTGTCCAGCGGCGGACTGCAGCTCGACGCCGCCATCGGCACCAGCTTCCAGGGCGGACCGGTCGTCAATCAGTCCGGCCAGGTCATCGCCGTGGCCTCCCGCAGTTACGCCCCCGACGGCTTCAGCAGTTCCGGGGTCTACTTCGTGCCCTACGTCCAGGCCGCCTGCAACAAGGTGCTCTCGTGCCCGGGCGGGACGTTGACGACCGGCCGCTGAGCCGGCCGCAGCGGGCCGACGAATGCCGGTCGCAAAGGGCCCTCCATAGCCGTTTCACGCCGACCCGGCGCGAGGCCGACCGATCGCGGTAGCCTCGAATCAGTGGGTGTCGCCGAGATCGTCATCTTCGCTATGTGCTGGCTGGTAGTCGCCTCGCTGATGCTGTGGGGCGTGTTCACCGAACACCGCCGGGGCGACCATCCACGTGCCGATCGCGACTGGCAACCGGTGCGGCCGACCCGGGTCGCCCAGACCGACTGGATCGTGCTCGAATCCTCGGCAGGAGGCACCCCGGAGGTGGAGGCGCAGGCCCGCATGATCGCCGCCGCGCTGCTGGCCTCACGGGGTATCGACATCGAGTCGTTGCCGGCCGGCGATGTGCGCACCGAGGTCACGACGGCGAGCGACGGGGCGGGCACCACCCGAATCCTGGTCCGGGCCGGCGCCATGCACGCCAGCCGCCGCCACCACTAGACGCTCGGCGCCATGCCCGCCCGCCGCCGCCACCACTAGACGCTCGGCGCCATGCACGCCCGCCGCCGCCACCACTAGACGGCCGGCGCCATGCCCGCCCGCCGCCGCCACCACTAGACGGCCGGAGCTGATCGATCAGCCGCTGTTGAACGGGTTGGTCGTCGATGTCGTGGTGGTCGACGATTGCGGGGCGGTGGTGCTGGTCGTCGTGGACGGCGCCGCGGTCGTCGGCGGCGAGGCCACCGGCGGGCTGGCCGGGTACACGTACGGGCCTCCGGTCGGCGTCTGCTGGACCTGGCCGGCGTAGCCCGGCTCGACCGCCAGGGTGGTCGTCGATCGGGGCGCTTGCAGGGCGGCCGCTTCCTGGGGCGTCACCAACGGGGCGGGCGCCGAGAACGGGGTCACCGGGACGCCCTTGAGCGCCGCCTCCATGAACTCCTGCCAGGCGATGGCCGGCCAATCGGCGCCGTACACGCCGTAGTAGGTCGTCTCCTCGCCGTTCTCGAAGTGCCCGGTCACACATCCCCGGGGACAGTTGGCCGACTGCCCGACCGGGACCGAGTCCTTCTCCGCGTTGCCCATCCAGAAGGCGGCCGACAACGTCGGCGTGTAGCCGACGAACCAGGCGTCGGTGTTGTTGGTCGTCGTGCCCGTCTTGCCGGCCGCCGGCCGGCCGATGCCCCGGCCGGTCGCGGTGCCGCCGTTGAGCACCCCCTGCAGGACGTTGGTGACGTTGTCGGCCACGGCCGCCGACAGGGCGGTGGTCGTGCCCGGCTGGTGGTGGATGTTGTCGACCACGGTCTTGCCCTGGGCGTTGACGATCTCGAGGATGGGCGTCTGGGCCGCCCGTTGCCCATGATCGGCGAACACCCCGTAGGCCGACGCCATGTCCAGCGGGGACACACCAAGCTCGCCCAGGGCGTAGCTCTGGCAGAAGTAGAACGGCGGGTTGGCGTAGTAGGCCGTCTCGATGCCCATCTTCTTGGCGGTGGTGGCCACGTTCGGGCAGCCGACCTGTTCGGCCAGCTGGGCGTAGACGGTGTTGGTCGACTGGGCGGTGGCGGTGGCGAGGGTCTCGGTGCCGGCGCCGCCCAGATCACCCTCGTCGTTGTGGATCTGGCAGACGCTGGCCGGTTTGCCGGCCGGCACCACGCAGTTGGGCAGCTGGTAGACGTACGGCGCCGGGTACACCGTCGACGGCTGAATGCCGGCGGTGAATGCAGTAGCCAGAGTGAACGGTTTCCACGACGACCCCGGCTGACGCCCGAGGCCACCCCCGCCGAGCATCCCCGCCGTCCAGCACGCGGCCGGTACCGGCACCTGCTCGTTGGGCTGGATCCCGTCCTGCGACTGCGTCGGGCAACCACCCAATGCCAGGTTGACGTCGGCGTCAGGCGCCCCCTTCTGGCCGAAACCACGCCCCCCGACCAGCGCGTCCACGTACCCGGTCGACGGCTCCACGGCGGCCATGGCCATGTCGGTCGGGAACGCCGAGCCGTCCAGGCTGGCGTCGACCGCCGCGTAGGCGTCCTGCTGGATGGTCGGCTCGAGCGTGGTCTGGATGCGCAGCCCGCCCTGGTCCAAGACGTTGGCCGGTAGGTTGGCCTGCAGCCATTCCTGGACGTAGCTGACGAAGTCGGGATAGGAGCTCTGGCTCTTGGTGACCTCCGGGTAGATGGTGGTGGACCGGTTCTTCTTGTCCTGCACCGTGCCCGGGAACGCCAGTTGCTGGGCGATCCAGTACCCGTACTGGGCGTAGGTCAAGTAGTGCTGCGCGTACATCTCCTTGATGACCAGCTTCCGGGCCGCCTCGGCCTCGGCCAGGTGCTGTTCGGGGGCCCGGGCCGATGGCGCCGGGACGATGCCGGCCAGCGTGGCCGCCTGCGACGGATTCAAGTTCTGGACCGACGTGTGGAAGTAGTTCTCGGCCGCCGACTGCACCCCGGTATTGCCGTCGCCCAGGAACAGCAGCGTCATGTAGTGGTAGAGGATCTCGTCCTTGCTGGCCTCGCGGGCCAGCTGGCTGGCCAGGATGGCCTCCTTCACCTTCCGGAGGATGGTGCGCTGCGAGGTGAGGAACGCCAACTTCACGTACTGCTGGGTGATGGTCGACCCGCCCTGCAGGGTCTCCCGGTTCTGCAGGTCACGGACCAACGCCCGGATGGTGCCCCGCAGGTCCACGCCGCTCTCGTGGTAGAAGTTGTGGTCCTCGTCGGAGATGATCGCTTCCTTCAGGACGGCCGGGACCTGGGCCTCGGTGAACGGCAGGTCCGATTCGAACTGGGACAGGGTGGCGATCTGGTGGCCGTAGCGGTCGTAGACCACGTCGGGCTGGACCGTCTGCGCCTGCTTGGGCAAGGGGATGGTCGCCGGCAGCGGAAGGAAGATCAGGCCGGCCAGCACGGTCGCGCTGAACGCGATGGGCGCACCCACGAAGGTCACGGTCGCCAGGAACACGGAGCCGAAGATCCCTTTGAGGATCCGCCGCAGGAGGTTCATCCGGTGTCAGTCTCGCAGAGCGTGGTCGGGGGGTGGGGGGCAGCGGGGAGATGCCCGACCTTTGACCTAGACCTCTACCTGCACCTCATCGCCGTCGAGCCGCACCGGGTAGACCCGCAGGCCGCTGCGCCGGCCGAACACCGTCAGATGGTCGCCGGTGCGCAGGTCGTACTGCCAACCGTGCCACGGGCAAGTGACGATGTCGCCGGACAGTGGCCCGTCATCGATCGGGTTGCCGATGTGCACGCACGTGTTCTCGACTGCGTGCAGGCCGGTGCCGGTCTCGAAGATGGCGATGCGGTGGTCGCCGACGCTGACCGGCCAGCCCCGGCCCGGCGGTATGTCCTGGTGACGGCAGACGGCGACCCACACCGGGCTAACCGCTGGCGGCGAGCGGTCGATCCGGGAACAGCGACACCACGCGGTGGCGGGCGGCCCGGGCCGCCATCGCCGCGCCAACTGCATTGACGACGGCGCCGATGAACTCCTCCGGCTCGGCCAGCAGCCACGAGTGGCCGCCGGGGACCAGCCGTCCGTCGACCCCGAGGGCCCGGCACACCTCCCGGAAACCGGCCGCCGGCAGGACCAGGTCACCCTCGCTCGACACGACCGTCACCCCGACTCCCGATTCCCGCACCGCGCCCAGCTCGGCCACCAGGTCGACCCGCCGGGCCATGGCCGCCACCCGCATCAGGCCGAGCGGGTTGTGGACCAGGTTGGGCACGCAGTCCTCGGCGATGGCCTTGACCGTGCCCACGACCTGCTTCGAGCCGATGATGTCCTGGACAAAGGAGGCGGCCCAGTTCCACAGCGGCCGCTCCCCAAAGGTGCGCGTCTCGGTCCAGAGCGAGGCGCCCAGCGCGTTCACCAGGACCAGGTGGCTGACCCGGTCGGGATAATCGTGGGTCAGCCGGGTCGCCACCGCCCCGCCCAGGCTGTGGCCGACGGCCAGTACCGGCTCGTCCACTCCCACGGCGCTGAGAAAGGCATCGACCCACCCGGCGTAGTCCCCCAGCGTGTCGTAGCCGCGGGGCAGGCCCTCCGTGCCCCCCAGATTGGGCAGGGCCGGCGCGTACACCCGGCAACCCAGGCGGGCCAGGCGCTTCAGCGGCCGCTTGTAGGCGTGGCTCCCGAGCGCCCAGCCGTGCAGGAACAGGACGGGCAGGCCGTGCCCGGCCACGCCGTACACGGCCCGGCGCCCATCCACCCGCGTCGACTTCCAGACCAGGTGACCGGCCAACTCGGTCTTCGCCATCCGGCCGACGTTATCCGGCCACTCGCGGATCGGGCAGGTTGGTGCTAGTGGGGGTTGAGGGCGCGGCGCTCAACCTCGTTGAGCCCACCCCATATGCCATGAGGCTCACGGATACGCAACGCGTAGCCGAGACAGGGTTTCCGGACCGCGCAGGCGGCACAGATCGATTTGGCCTGGTTCTCCCGGGCTTCCTTGTCGTCTTTGCGCTCGAAGTGTGACGGCGGGAAGAACAGAGATGTATGGGGTCCGCGACATGCGGCCCGCTCCTGCCAGACCTCTTCAACATGAAGAACGCTCACTACCATCCCCCTTGACTTCAAGTGCAAGGTACCTCCGCCAGATACGTCCGACAAGAGGCAATCGCCGGAACCCCCGACCACCTCTAACCCGCTGACCAGCACTTTCCTACTCCGCCGATAACGTGAACCTCGAGTACGCCTTCATGGGAGAACATCTTTGGGAGCCAGGCCGGCCGATCCGTTTCCCCGCGGAGAGGAACCGTTGACCCCGTTCCGACCCCCGGCCCGCGTCACCGTCGTCGCCGGAAAAGGCGGTGTCGGCAAGACGACCGTTACCGCCGCCCTGGCCCATCTGGCCGCATCGTCGGGCCTGCGCGTCCTGGTGGTGGAGGTCGACGGCAAGAGCGGCCTGGCCGAGTTGTTCGACCACGACGGGCCGCTGTCGTACGCGCCGGCGGAGTTGCTGGCCGACGTCGGCGGATCGGGCGGCTCGGTCGCGGCCCGCACCCTCACCCCTGACGACGCTCTGCTCGAGTACCTCGAAGACCGGGGCATGCGCCGGATAAGCAAGCGGCTGACCTCTACTGGCACCCTCGATGTCATCGCCACCGCCGTGCCCGGCATCAAGGACATCCTGGTACTGGGCAAGGTGAAACAGATCGAGCAGCAGATCGCCGCCGGCATCGAAGGAGCCCCCGACTGCATCGTCGTGGACGCCCCCGCCGCCGGTCACGCGGTGTCGTTCCTGTCGAGCGCCTACGGGTTGCAGGAGGCGGCGTCCGTCGGGCCCATACGGACCCAGGCGGCCGATGTGGTCTCACTGCTGTCGGATCCCGACCGCTGCCAGGTCATGCTGGTCACGCTGCCCGAGGAGACACCGGTCAACGAGGCCGTCGACACCGCCTTCCACCTCGAGGACAAGGCCGGCGTCAAGCTGGCTCCCATCGTCGTCAACGGGCTCTGGCCCCACCTCGACCTGCCCACCGACCTGCCCGAGCTGTCGTTGTCGGAGGCCGATGCCTCGGCCGTCGAGCGGGCCGTCGCGTTCCGACGCGACCGCCAGTCCCAGCAGGAGGAGCAGGTCGCCCGGCTGGCCGCCGACCTGCCCCTGCCGCAGCTGCCGCTGCCCTACCTGTTCACCACCGATCTGGGCCTGGCCCAGATCGAAGTGCTGTCGGCCGCCCTCGGGGCGGCGTCGTGACCGTCCTGGGCGACCTGGTCGACGGGCGCGGGATCGTCATCTGCGCCGGCCCGGGCGGGGTGGGCAAGACCACGTGCGCGGCGGCCATCGCCCTCGAGGGCGCCCGGCGGGGCAAGCGGGCGTGCGTCGTCACCATCGACCCAGCGAAGAGGCTGGCCGACGCCCTCGGCCTGGAATCGTTGACCAACGACGCCCACGAAGTCGGCGCCGGCCAGTTCCCCGGCCAGCTGTACGCCCTGATGCTCGACACCAAGACCACCTTCGACGAGGTGGTGTCCCGCTATGCGGCGTCACCCGACCAGGCCCAGGCCATCTTGGACAACAAGCTGTACCGCAACATCTCCGGCGCTCTCGGCGGCACCCAGGAGTACATGGCCATGGAGAAGCTGTACTCGCTCCACACCGACGGCCAGTACGACCTGATCGTGGTCGACACCCCACCGACCCGCCACGCCCTCGACTTCCTGGACGCCCCCCAGCGCCTGCTGCGGTTCCTCAACAACCGCATCTTCCGCCTGCTCATGGC
>DASZNC010000145.1:0-42310 GCA_035551615.1 Acidimicrobiales bacterium | reverse complement strand
TCGGTGTCGCACAGATCGGCGTACACCGCGTCCGCCCCGATGGCCGCCAACTCGTCGTAGGTGTAGCGCCCGGTGGCGACGAGCAGGCACTTGGCGCCGGCCGCCCCGGGCACAGGCCAGGTCCCGGGGCGTATCGCCGATGATCCAGGTGTCCGACGGCCGCACCGTCATGCCCCGCAGCCGTTCGACCCGCTCGAGGGCGATCGGCACCAGCTGGTTGCGGTCCATCGAGTCGCTGCCGTAGGCGCCGATCTCCAGGTCCAGCCACTTGTCCAACCCGTAGGCGGTGACCTTGACCACGGCGTTGGCGTACACGTTGCCGGTCAGCAGGCTCTGCACCACCCCCTCGGCCGCGTCCAGCTCGGCCAGCAGCTCCGGCACCCCGCCGCACGCCGCCCCCTCCGCCTGCAGCACACCGGCCGCCGACGCCCGGGCCAGGCCCGCCTCCAGGTCGGCCAGCACCCGCTCGACCAGCTCCGGGCGGCGCTCGATGCCCAACATGTCCAGGTATTCACTGACGATCAAAGGATCGGTCTTGCCGCTCATCCGGATCCGCTCCGGAGGTCGCCGCCCCAGCACCGCCTCCACCGCGTCGTCGAAGACGGCCGCCCCGATATCGCCGGCCCGCAGGAGTGTCCCGTCCACATCCCACAGGATCAGGTGCTCGCCCACCGGTCGAATCTACATGGCGCGCTTCCTTTTACCGCTGGGAGCGGGAAGACTTGGGCGTATGGGGTCGGCCGTCGTCAACATATGGAGTGCCTTCGGGCACGAGTGGCGACTGCACGGCTACTGGATGTGGATCAACTTCGTGCTGGCCGTCGCCCCCGCCGTCGGCGGCTTCGTGCTCTACCACTGGTGGCGCTATCTGTACGGCGTCCGCTGGCTGCTGCTGGTCGCCGTCGGGCTGCTGCTGCCCAACTCCCCGTACGTGGTGACCGACCTGATCCACGTCCACTGGATGCTCGCCACCGCCGCCACCCGCCTGGACCGGGGTGCGGCCATGGCCCTGCTGCTCGTCCTAATCGCCAGCGGCGTGATGAGCTACGCCTACAACCTGCACCTGGCCCGCCGGATCATGCGCCGCCGGGGCTGGTCACGCCGGCGCCGGGCGGCCGTCGAGATCAGCATCGACGGCATCTGCGCCGTCGGCGTCGCCCTCGGCCGTATCTCCCGGCTCAACAGCTGGGACATCCTCCGCCCCCAGCACCTGGCCCACGGCCTGGCCGTGCTGGCCACCGACCCCCGGTCCCTCGCCTTCGCCGCCATCATCGTCGTGCTGGCCGACCTACCGGTCGACCGCTTGGCCTCCGGCGCCGTGCACACCCTCCAGGCCCGCCTCCGCCACCCCCACTGACCGCACGCGGCCCGGACCGCACCCCCCGGGCGCTACCGGAACAGCTCGGCCACCGCCACCGCCACCCCTTCGAGCGGCTCGATCGACAGGACCCTTCCCACCCGACGCGAGCGCCGGCGGCGGATAGGTGCTGAGCGACGGCGTGGACAGGCCGGCTCGGTCCGACCACTACCTTCCCTGTCATGTCCAAGAAGGCCGACAAGCGTCGTCACAAGCGCCGGGTCCACGAGCAGGCCGACCGTCAGGAGAACCGGCGCCAGATGCAACGGTTCGTGGCCGAGCAGGTCGACGCCGCCCGTGCTGCGATCAGCCGGTTCGCCACCGCCGCCAGCGACCTGACTGTCACCCCCGACCTGGCCACCGAGCAGCTGCTCGAAGCCCTCGCCGCCCACCCCTTGATGGCCATGTTGCTGGCCGATCCCGATCCGATCGAGCTTCTGAGTGGGGGGATCGCCGAGGACGCCGGCTCCGAGCGGGCCACCGAACTGGCTCTGGCCGTCGACCGCCGGCGCCACGACCACCCCGCCCTCCTCTGGCTGGCGTTGTCATTGGCGGACAAAGGAGCAGATCCCTCCCTCTCCGAGTCCCTCGCCCAATCCGCGCTCGACGAGGCTCTCGCCCGCCCCCCGACCGCGGTCCCGGACCACGCCGCCGACGCCGAGAGTCCCGCCCTCGATAGCCCCGGAGCCGGAACTGACGTCGGGGACGACCCAGACGGCGACGGGCCCGGCCTCGATAGCCCCAGTGCCGAAACCGAAGTCGCAGACGACCTGGACGCCCAGGCCGTCCGCTCCGACCACCAGCCCCAGCCCGACGCCATCGCTACCGCTCTGGTCCGGGCCCGCTGGCGCCAGCTGCGGCTGGGCGACGCTCTGCGCGACCTCCGTGGGTTCTGCGCCCGCTGGCCGTCCAGTCGTGTCCTCATGGAGACCCGGGCCCTGCTCGTGGCCGTCGCCTCTGACCCCGAGGCGCCCATCACCGAGGATCAACGGACGCTCGCCGACATCGAACTCGCCTACATCGAGGACCGGACCTCCTTCGAACGCTTCTCCGAGGCCGTCGACACCTTCATCGCCGGCCACCCCGACCTGTCCAGGAACCAGGACTGGTACCTGGCCGAATTCCTCGAGGAGGTGGCCGAGACGGCCGAGCTGGGGGAGTTCGACGAGCCCGACCCGATCGCCGACGGCCTGGTGCTGGAACGGTTCTGGTTGAGCGAGGTCGACCTCTACGACGACGATGTCGAGGACGATCTCGAGCCCGACCCGGACGGGCATCGCACTGTGCTCGGGGCGTTCGCCGCCGATCCCGACACCGATCCCGAGTTGGCTCGGGCCGCTCGTGACTGGTTCGAGCACGTCGAGTACGGGCTCTGGCTGGGGGACTGGGACCACCACCACGACGGGGCGCTGTGGGTGACCGACATCGTGACCCGCCGGCCGATATTCGCCGCCTTCCATCCGGATCAGCTGGCCGGGCTACCCCGATGGTCGGTGCTGGTCGGACCCATCGCCCCAGTGGCCGGGGTGTGGCGGTCCGGCGACGCCATGCTGGTGCTCGATCCGTTCCTGGCCGATGAGGCGGCCGAGTCGGTCCGGTTCGTCACCGAGAGGGTCGTCATCGAGATGGCCAAGGAACAGCACGTGAAGCCGCCGCGACCTTCGAAGCAGGTGTCCCGGCCCCGCCCGCACGGCGTGTTGAGCGATCTGCAGGAGCCGATGGAGGAAGCGGAAGCGGCCATCACCGCCAAGGTGCTCAGCAGCTACCTGGCCCGGCTGGTGGCCATGGTGGAGCAGGACCGCCACCGGGCACCGAACATGCGCAACACCGACGGCGAGCCGGTCGAGATGATCACCGCCTTCTTCCCGGTCGAGCATCCGGCCCTGCTCCGCCGGCGCCTGTCCGCCGGTGCCGACTTCGAGAGCCAAGGAGACGGGGACGCCGACGACACCGTCTCGTGGATGGGCCGGGAGATGACCGCCGAGGAAGCGGCCAACTCCATGGCCCAGTTCCGGGCCCAGGCCGCCCAGCAGGGATGGGGTTCCATCGAGGAGTCCGACACCCCCCGCCGGTGGATCCGGGGCATCCTCCGCTTCGAGCCGGCCGGGGTGCGCGTGGAGGTCAACTCCCGGGCCCGCCTCGACGCCATCACCCTCGAACTGAAGCGTCTGGGTGCCGGCGACCCGGTCATCGAATCCCGCCTCGATCCGGCCCTGGACCTGCCCACCTCCGGCGCCCGCATGTCGACCGGCCGTTCCCAGGGGGCCGAGGTGGACGCCGCCTGGATGGACGAGTGGATCACCGAGCGGATCCCGGCGCTCGATGGTGCCCGACCGGTCGACGCCGCCCGGGATCCCCGGCGGATCGTGCTACTCGAGCAACTCCTGCGCCAGTTCGAGTACGACGCCGATGTGGTGGCCGCCGCCGGTCATCCGCCGTTGGATGTCAGCGCCCTGCGGGCCCGCCTCGGTCTCGAGGAAGGTCTCGCCGGCATCGAGCCATAACCGGCCCCGACTGACGCCCGGGAACGCTCAGGACCCCAGCCGCACCGGCACCGCCCCATCAGGACCGCCGCACCCGAGGCTGTCCCCGACCGCTCAGGACCCCAGCCGCACCGGGCACCGCCCCATCAGGACCGCCGCACCTGAGGCTGTCGCCCCACCTTCAGGACACCTGCCGCACCGCCACCGGCCCCGCCGCCGCCGGCTGCTGGTCGGGCGTGTCCGCCGCCCGGGCCGCCTTGCGGATGGCCTTGGCCCGGTACATGGCCACGTCGGCGTCGCGGAGCAGGTCCCGCTCGGGGCTGGCCATGGCGATCCCGACGCTGACGCCGACCGAGACGTCCTCGGGGCCGAGGACGAACGGTTCGCTGAAAGCGTTGCTCAGCGCAGTAGCCAGGGTGTTGGCGCTGGCCCGGGCATGGCCGCCCTGCAGGAGGATGGTGAACTCGTCGCCGCCCAGGCGGGCCAGGGTCGGTTGCGCCGACCCGAACGACCGCACGCACTCGCGCATCCGCCCGGCCGCAGCGATGAGCAGGGCGTCGCCGGCGTCGTGGCCCAGCCGGTCGTTGACCGCCTTGAAGCCGTCCAGGTCGCAGAACAGCAGGGCCGCGTCCCCGTCACCGCGCTGGTGGCGATCCATGGCGGCGCCCAGGCTCTTGGTGAACGCCAACCGGTTGGGCAACCCGGTCAACGAGTCCTTCACCGCCATCTCGGCGATCGCCTGCAGTGCGGTCTGGCGACGGGCGTGGAAGCGCAGCAGAGCGGCGGCCACCACGACCAGGAGCAGCAGCATGGCCCACCGGAAGAACGAGTTGCCGTGCCACAGGGCACCGTAGAACTGCGAGGCGGGCTGGGCGATGACCATCTTCCAGCCGCCCAGGCCGACCGGCGTGACCGCCACCACCAGCGGCGAGCTCCCCCGGGTCTGCACCACCTGGGCCGCATTCACGCGGGCGGCCACCGAGGCCAGCCCGGAAGGCGCCATCCGGCCCACCCCGGCCGGCGTCGGGTCGGTGACCAGGTGCCCCTGGGCGTCGATCACGTACGGCTGGGCGCCGGGACCGATCTGCAGCTTCTGCACATAGGCGGCGATGGGCAGGCTCTGCAGGCGGTAGGCCACGATCAGCTGGGCGCCGGTCGTCCCGCACGGCACCGCGATGGCCACGCTCGGCTGGCCGCCCAGCTCGAACACCGAGCTGACCGCCGGGCCGCGGCGGCCGGCCGCGGCCAACGGGCCCATCAACCCGGCCACCGCACTGTTTAGCGAACCCGATCCGCGCGACGCGGCCAGCTGGTGGCCGGTGCTGTCGACGACCACCGCCGTTGGCGCCCCCGGCGTAGTGGCCAGGGCCCGATCGAGCGTGACCGACGCCTTCGCCTCCTGGCCCAGCTCCGTCGCCACCGTCGTCCCGGTGTCGGCCTGGGCCAGGTCCAGCTGCAGGAAGTACCCGTTGGCCAGGGTGGCCAGGGAGTTGGCCAGCGCCAGCCGGTCGGTGCGGTGGATGCCCTCCTGGTCGGCCGTCGCCCGGTTGGACGCGATCAGCGCCACCGATCCGGCCCCGATGACCATGGCCAGTACCACCGCCACCAACGCCACCCGGCGCAGCCCGCCCCCGATCTTGGCCACCATCGCCATCCCCAGTTCTGTCAGTCCTGGTGATAACTATCGGCCGCCGAGCGCCTCACGTTGAGTGGTTGCTGCCCCCGATTTGGCCTCAGGTCTGGCTCCGGTTGCGGCGGCCCGCCGACGCCCCCGGCCGATCAGCCCAGCTCGCGCCAGTCCGACTCCGACAGCTCGACGTCGAACTTCTTGGCCGCCGCCTTGATCCGCTTCCACGCCTTGTCCCGCTCCGCGTCCGTGACCCCCTCGACCTGGTTGAAGCGGGAGACCGCGTTGCGGACGTGGCCGGCGTCGGTCAAAGGTTCCTTGCGTTCTTCAGGGAACGCGAACTCGCTCTTCTTCAGCTGGTTCTTGTCCGCCGTGCTCAGACCCGACGAGCCCGACGAGCCCGACCGGGCCGAACCGGACGAGTCACTGCCCGACCCTTTACCCTGCGCCTGGCGGGCCTTCTTCAGGTTCTCGCGGGCTGCGTCTTTCTGTTTGGTCGTCGCCATTGATGCTCTCCTCCTATCGGTTGGGTCCTCGACCGGGCCTACAGCCCGAGCCGGGGCTTGAGTTCCTTCGTCCAGAACCCCAGGAACCCGGCCAGGTCGTCGCCGATCTGGTTGATGTAGATCTCGTCGAAGCCGGCGTCGATGTACTCCTGGATGGCCCGGGCGTGCCGTTCCGGATCGGGTCCGCACGGAATCGAGTCCGTGATCATCTCCTCGGTGACCAGGCTCGAGGCCTGCTCGAAATGAACCGGCATCGACAACTCCTGGTTCAGCTGACCGGGTAGGGCGTCGGTCGGCCACAACGAGTGGGCCAGTTTGGCCGCTCGCCCCTCGTCGCTGTCCCAGCACACCTTGACCGCCCCGATGCCCGGCCCCTTTCCGCCCGCGCCCCGGTAGGCGCCGAGCAGATCGGCGTCGGGCTGGACGGTGACGAACCCGTCGCCGATGCGGGCCGCCAGTTCGGTGGCGTCCGGGCCGAAGCCGGAAACGACGATCGGCGGCGGCCGGTCGGGCGCCGAGTAGATGCGGGCGTTCTCCACCGTGTAGTGACGGCCGTGGTGGGTCGTCAGCTCACCGGTCCACATCTGCCGGATGACGGCGACCGCCTCCTCGAGCATCTCCAGGCGGGTGGCCACCGGCGGCCAGGTGTCGCCCAGGATGTGCTCGTTGAGCGCCTCGCCCGACCCGACACCGAACACGAAGCGACCGTCGAGCAGCAGTTGGCTGGTGGCCGTCGCCTGGGCGATGACCGCCGGGTGGATGCGCACCGTCGGGCAGGTCACGCCGGTGGTCACCTTCAACTTCGTGGTGGCGGCGATGGCGCCGATCACGCTCCACACGAACGGGCTCTCACCCTGGCGGTCGAGCCACGGATGGAAGTGATCCGATATGAGCACCGACTCGAAACCGGCCGCCTCCGCCTGGCCGGCCTGGTCGACCAGCGCCTTGGGTCCGTGCTCTTCGCTGGACAGGAACAATCCGATGTGGGCCATGGGTACAACACCTCCTCGTCGCCACATTCCCCGCCCGTTGCGGCTGAAACGGCCGGCCTGGCCGCCCGTGGCCACCGGTCGAGGCTCCCGATCGTGATCTGGAGGTGCGATCACCGGTGGCCGGCGGCACATGTGGGTACGGTTGAATCAGCGGGATGTCCACAGACGACCAGAACTGAGCGGGGTGAGGCGGACGACCGGCGGCCACCTTGAGACAGATGACGGATCCATTGAGGAGGCCGGCGCGCCGAGCCCTGATGAAGGGACCGCGGCCGAAGACACCTTCGAGATCATCCATCTCGATCCGAATCGGCGGCCCACTATCGGGGCCCGGCGCTCGAAGCACGCCCAGCTGGCCGCCGACGTCCTGGCCCGGCTGCAATCCGAGCCGGGCATGGTCTTCGGTCTGTCGCAACTGGCCGAGGAGTTCGGCCGGCCGGCGAAGGACCTGAGCAACATCCTGGTCCGGCTGCGCAAGACCGTCCCTGAGATCGACAATCCGGTGCGCGGCTGTTGGACGTATGCCCACGGAGCCGACCGCCCTCCGCCGGCCCGGGTCGCCGGGAGAGTCCGGCGGTGGGGAGCCCGGCGCAAGATCGAGGAGTGGGTCATGTCCCACCCCGGTCAGATCTTCGTTCCCATCCAGATCGCCGATGAGCTGGAGGTGGAGGTCAAGACGGTCAACGACGCCCTCTCCAGTCTCCGCGACTACCTCGGCCCGGAACTGCAGAAGCCCGGTCGGGGCACGTGGCGCTACGAGCCGGTCGAGGTGGACGATCGCCAGCAACTCCGCCTCCGTCTGGGCGCCGTCCAGCAGGAACTCGAACGCGGCGACGATCCGGGAGTGTCCCCGGTCATGCGCCGGCTACTGATCGAGGAGCAGGCCCGGGTCCTGGACCGCCTGGCCGCCGTCCGGGCTCCGGATGAGGATGCCATGACCCCCACCTCGGCCCCGACCGAGGATCCCATGGCGCCCGCCCCCCGGCATGATCTACCCGACGACTGCCCGGCGCGATTCGAGACGGTCACCGTCCACGGCGACGACGTGGTGGTCAAGGACGACCACGGCGAGCTCTGGCTGGCCCACCACATCGACCTGTCGTCCCTCGACTGACCCGCACCCCGGCTGGTCGGCCGCCGATACCCGCCTGGTCGGGTAGAAACGGATCCATGGCCATCCAACCGGTGCGCATCACCGAGACCTCCGAGTGGCGGGCGCTGGTCGACCACCACGCCGCCATCAAGGACACCCACCTGCGGGACCTGTTCGCCGAGAACCCCCGCCGGGGCGAGGACCTCACCCTCGATGCCGCCGGCCTGCACCTGGACTACTCGAAGAACCGGCTGACCGGCGACACCATCGGGCTCCTGGTCAGAGTGGCCGAACGGGCCGGCCTCTCGGAGCGGATCGAGGCCATGTGGGCCGGCGAGCACATCAACGTGACCGAGGACCGCGCTGTCCTCCACGTCGCCCTGCGAGCCCCGATCGGCGAGTCGATCATCACCGGCGACCGCAACGTGGTCCCCGATGTGCACGAGGTGCTGGACCGCATGTCCGTCTTTGCCTACCGGGTCCGCAACCAGACCTGGTTGGGCCACACCGGCCGGCCGATCAGAACGGTCGTCAACATCGGCATCGGCGGCTCCGACCTCGGCCCGGCCATGGCATACGAGGCGCTGCTTCCTCTGACCGACCGCAACATCGAGTGCCGGTTCGTCTCCAATGTCGACGGCAGCGACATCTGGGAGGCGACCCACGACCTGGACCCGGCCGAGACGCTGTTCATCGTGTCGTCCAAGACCTTCACCACGCTCGAGACCATCACCAACGCCACCACCGCCAAGGAATGGCTGCTGGCCTCCCTCGGCGACGCCGAAGCCGTCGCCCGCCACTTCGTCGCCGTGT
Source organism: Acidimicrobiales bacterium (assembly GCA_035551615.1). Lineage (GTDB taxonomy): Bacteria > Actinomycetota > Acidimicrobiia > Acidimicrobiales > Palsa-688 > JAKCDU01. The sequence goes on along the minus strand of DASZNC010000145.1, from coordinate 33,439 downwards.
CCACCAACGCCGAGAAGGTGTCCGAGTTCGGCATCGACACCGAGAACATGTTCGGCTTCTGGGACTGGGTCGGCGGCCGCTACTCCTACGACTCGGCCATCGGCCTGTCGCTGATGATCGCCGTCGGCCCCGACGCCTTCCGCCAGATGCTGGACGGCTTCCACGACATCGACCAGCACTTCCGCACCGCCCCCCTCCACCAGAACCTGCCCGCCCTGCTCGGCCTGATCAGCGTCTGGTACAACGACCTGTTCGGCGCCCAGTCCCACGCCGTGCTGCCCTACAACCACTACCTGTCCCGCTTCTCCGCGTATCTACAGCAACTGGATATGGAGAGCAATGGCAAAGGAGTGACCCTCGACGGCTCCCCCGTCGACCTCGACACCGGACCGGTGGTGTGGGGCACGCCTGGGACCAACGGGCAGCACGCCTACTACCAGTTGATCCACCAGGGCACCCGGTTGATCCCGGCCGACTTCATCGGCTTCGTCCAGCCCGGCCACGCCGAGGGGGCGATCGGGGCCCAGCACGACCTGTTGATGGCCAACTTCTTCGCCCAAACCGAGGCCCTCGCTTTCGGCCGCACCCGTGAGGACGTCGAGGCCTCCGGGGTGCCCGCCTCCCAGGTCCCGCACCGCGTGTTCCACGGCAACCACCCGACCAACACGATCATCGCCGACCAGCTGTCCCCCCGGACCCTCGGTGCCCTGGTCGCCACCTACGAACACCGGGTCCTGACCCAGGGCGTCATCTGGGGCATCAACTCCTTCGACCAGTGGGGCGTCGAGCTGGGCAAGGCCCTGGCCCAGAAGATCGTGCCGGAGCTCACCTCCGACGCCGCCCCACCCCTCGACCACGACTCGTCCACCAACGCCCTGATCCGCTTCTACCGCTCCGGCCGCAACCGCGCCAGCTAGACCCGCCCCGGTTCACCACCACCCCCACCGCGTCCCGTTGCGGGGCCTCGCCCACGCCGCGTCACCCGCCCACGCTGCGTCACTGCGCCCATGCTGCGTCACTGCGCCCACGCCACGTCACCCGTCCACACTGCGTCACCGCGCCCCCGCCACGTCACCCGTCCACACTGCGTGACCGCGCCCCCGCCGCGTCGCCGCCTCCACGCTGGGTCGCCGTCCTCGCCGCCGCCCATAGCGCGTCCCCGGTTGTCTCCGCATCGCCGTCACCCCCACCAAGCCTCCCCCGGCTCGCTGCCGCGGTTCCCAACCGCCGGCGCTTCCCCCCGGCACGTGCCAGCACCCCATAGCCCGTCGGCGGCAGCACCCGCCTCAAGGAAGTGGGCCGCCGCCCGGCGGCCCCACTCCCCACCGCTCTACGCATCCAACTCTGTTGAAAAACACCAACTTTGTACAGAAACACTGATAATCAACCGTGTATCCTACAAAGTTGTCGAAACTTATCAAGATTACGCCTGCAGCACACCTTCCAGCACCTCAAAACCGTCTCCGCCACCCCTCGGCCCCACACCGACCCCACCGCCACGCTCCAGCCGCCCCCCTCGAATCAGCCCCCGCCGAGGCCGCCCGTCAAGCCGCCGCGCCCGGTGCGATCAACGGCCACGGCTGGTTGCGTTCAACCGCCAGACCGACATCGAGCAGGAGGGCGTCCTGGTGGTGGCGCCCGAGCATTTGTAGGCCGACCGGCAGGCCGTCGATGGTGCCGGCCGGGACCGAGATGGCCGGGTTGCCGTAGATGTTGGAGAGCATGGTGAGCGCCCCCATCGCCATCATGTCCGGGAACCGCTCGCTGACCATCGTGACCAGTGCGTTGGGCAGCTTCGGGGCCACGCTGGTCGCCCCCCGCAGGCCGCCCAGTAGGGCGCGAAACGCCTGACGGGTCGCCCGGTTGGTCACGGCCATGTCGATGAAGCTCTTCTCGCTGCTGCTGGTGACGGCATCGGCGGCGAAGGCCGGTCCCGGGTTGACGGCGGCCATCACCAGGTCACACTGTTCGAACAGGCGACCCATGGCCTCGTTGGTCATCACCCGCATCTCTTCGGCGACGGCCGCCAGCTTGAGGTTGTAGAGCGTCTGGGCCAGGAGCAGCCCGATCCCCACCTCGTCGGTCAAATCTCCCAGGCACCCCGGCCACCTCCCCCCCAGGTCGGCGAGCAGCGTGGCCAGGTTGCCGATCATCCAGTGCGCCGCCATGTTCGGCACCTCGACCGTCGCATCCACCCGCTTCATGCCGGTCCACGAGATCAGGCGGTCGGCCTGGGCCTCGATGTGCTCGGCCATCCCGGCCTCCAGGATGGCGCCGCCGATGGCCGGGATCACCGCCACCCGCAGGCCGCTCAGGTCGTGGCTGCCCAGCCTGGCTTCGTAGTCGTTGGTGCACGGCAGCGTGGTCGGGTCCCACGGGTCGACGCCGGCACACACGTCGAAATAGCGGGCCACGTCGCGCACCGACCGGGCCACATTGCCGAACACGACGGTGTTAGGGCGGCTGTAGGCATGCGGCGCCCGGGTGATCCGTCCGAATGTTCCTTTCAAAGTAAAGAGCCCGTTGTAGGCCGCCGGGATCCGTAAGGACCCGCCTCCGTCGCCACCGGTGGCCAGGCTGACCAGCCCTCCGGCCACGGCCGAGCTGGATCCACCGGAGGACCCGCCGGCCGTGCGGCCGTGGCGCCAGGGATTGTGGGTGACCCCGTTGAGCTTGGTGACCGACACGTTGAGACCGCCGAACTCGCTCGAGGTGGTCAGCCCGACGGGCACGATCCCGCCGTCGCGCAACAGGCGCTCGAGGTGGCGCGACGTGTGGTCGGCCACCCGGTCCTTGAACACGACCGACGCCTCGGTGTTGGGCCATCCCTCGTAGGGGAACAGCTCCTTGATCCCGGTCGGGACCCCGCCGAAGGGCAGGTTCACGTCTGCCTCGGAACAGATCTTCCGGGCCCGATCGGCGTCGACGTGGGAGAAGCAGTTCAGGTCGCTGCTGGCGATGGCCGCGAGCGAGGCCTCCAGCTCCTCGGCCGGGCTGCGTTCCCCGGCCCGGAAGGCATCCACCAGCGAGCAGGCATCTTGGGTCCACGGCGCGTCAGCCACGAACCATCATGCCCTGCCGCCGCCCCGACCTCCGATCAACGGACCGATCCTCATGCGCCGGCTTCTCACCTCACCCCGGCGCATCGAGCTCTGTTGCCGGCCCAAACCCAACCCGACGGACCGGTTCTCGTTCGCAGCGACGCCCCGGCACATCGTGCCAGCCCCCTCGAATCGGCTCTCGACGGACCGGTCGTCGCCCCGCCCGACATCGGCGCCGCGCATCAGGGCCCAGCGAGCGCTTCCGTCCCACCGTCGGTCCAGCTCTAAGTCGGCCAGCGCCGGTCCGCCTCGATCGACCCAGGTTCAGGGAAGGAGTCCGTCCGAGGCTCGTCGGTCAGGTCCACGGCCGCCGCCGCTTCGGTCATCTCGTCGACGTGGCGCTCCGCCTGCTTGCGGGCCCAGTCGTGTCCGACCGGCGAGCCGGCCCACCCGCACGAGCACCGCGCCACCACTGTGGCCCGCCGGGAACCGGGGGCCGGGACGACAACTACGTGGTCATCAGATTCGGACATTTCGGACACTAACTTACCCGCTAGCCAGGGACTTTACTCCCAGTCGCAAACAGGTGATTCGTTGCCTTCGACTCCGACAGGTACGATACGAACGCTGATGTAACGAGAGTTACATCAGCGCTCCTCGGGAAGACGGGTAGAGAGGATCCCGGTGGACACCACCTGGTACAAGGACATCAACCACTTCGCCGTGCACACCTCCTGGCTGCACGGTTTCATGAAGGTCTTCGCCGTCGACGGCGTCGGCCTGTTCGGGGTCCTGGTCCTGGTCGCCTGGTGGTGGGCCCGGTCGCAGGCCGATCCGGAGAGGGCGGTAGCCGCCTCCATCTGGGCTGCCGCCGGCACCTTGCTGGCCGTCGCCCTCAACCAGATATTCGTCCACGCCGTCGACCGGGCCCGGCCGTACCAGACCCTGCGGGGCGTCGAGGTCCTGGTCAGCCGCAGCACCGACCCGTCGTTCCCGTCGGATCACGCCATGACCGCCGGAGCCGCTGCGGCCGGCCTGTGGATCATTGCCCGCTACAGCGGCCGGGCGGGCCGGGTCCTGGCTGTCATCGGTACCTTGCTGGCCCTGCTCGTGGCCTTCTCCCGGGTGTACGTCGGCGCCCACTACCCGGGCGATGTGGCGGCCGGGCTGGCCATCGGCGCCGCCATCTCGGTCATCGGCTGGCTCGCCCTTCGACCCGTCCTCACCGCAGTCGTCGCCCGCCTGGCCGACGTCGGGGCCCTCCGCCCCTTCGTCCGCTCCGGCCACGGCGACGGCAACCGCCAGCCGGCCAACCGGCCAACCGGCCAACCGGCCAACCGGAAAACCAACCCGGTCCGCTGAGCCGCGAACGGCGCGAGCGGCTGATCCCAACCCTCCCAACCCTCCCAACCCTCCCGACGCTCCAGAACGCCCCCAACCCCATCGGACACGATCAGTTCGCCCACGATAGAATCGGACCGTGACCAGCACGGAGTACCCGCCGACCAGCGCCGGCGACCGGCCTGACCTCCTGGCCCTGGAACGTCAGGTCTGCTTCGCCCTCGCCGTGGCCACCCGCAGCGTGCTGGCCGTGTACCGGCCCATCCTGGAGCCGATGGGCCTGACCCATCCCCAGTATCTGGTCATGCTCGCCCTCTGGGGCGACGCTCCGCTGTCGGTGAAGGAGCTGGGCGCGCTGCTGCAGCTGGATTCGCCCACCCTTTCACCGCTGCTGAAGAGGTTGCAGAGCGCCGGCCTGATCACCCGGACCCGCCGGGCCGACGACGAGCGCATCGTCGAGATCGAGCTGACCGATACCGGCCGGGCCTTGCGTGACCAGGCCGAACAGGTCCCGCCGACGGTCATCGCCCGGCTGGGCATGGACATCGGCCGGCTGGAGGAACTGCACACCGCATTGACCGAGGTCATCGCCGCCGCCCGCCACGCCACCGGGTCCGACACCCTCACCTGAGCCGAGGCCGCCCGACCGCGCCCGCCGCGCAGGTCGAAGGCATGCCCGGACAGAACCGCACCCCGCCACCCGAGCGCCCCGCCACCGGGCGCCGAACCCCGAGCTACTCCGTCGCCGCCTGCACCTGGCGCAGCCACGCCCGGGCCAGCGTCTCTGCGTTCGACTTCCGTTCGAACGGCCCCCAGTACATCGAGGTGTTCGAACCGGCCCGGTAGCCGAGGGCATCGGTGATCACCCGGTTGCTGGTGTGGGACGCCCCGGCCCGGGCCCTCTCGCCCGCCTCGCGCAGCGACAGCACCTCGCCGGTCAGCGCCCCGTGCGCCGCCCGCGTCGATTGCAGCACGATGCGGCTGAGATGGCGACGCCACAGCAGCCCGGCCGTGCGATCCACCAACGCCGGCAGCCGCCCGGCGAACCAGGCCCGCACCTCGGCCGGCTCACTGAAGACCCTCTCTTGCCCCTCGCCGTGCAGCAGGCATGGGCGGGTGGCCATGATGGCCCAGGTCATCGGGTTGACCAGGCGGTCCGCTTCGACGGGCCGGCTCCCGACGTAGACCGATGCCTCCGCCGCCTCCGGCCGCCCCGACAGGCCGGCCCAGGTCGCATAGGCGACGACCCCGTCCCGACCGTTCCGGCGCAGGCTCCCGTGCCACCGCACCGTCTCCGCCAGTTGGGATGCGGTCAGAGGAACACGACTCACGGCCACCACATCGACATTGCTCTGCCGGGCGCTCGTGTCGCCGAGCGCCGGCGAACCCACCAGATAGACGGCGGTGTCGGCGGCACCGGCCACCGCCGTGAACGCATGAACGAACTGATCGGTCACCTTCACCAACTCCGATGTCACAGCGACCGCCGTTTCTGTAGTCTGCATGATTCAATCGTACACGAAGTAATCGTAGATTAATCTAGGAGATTTGGGGTACTAAAATTTAGAACCAATTTGGTTCCACTCTCTAGTACCCTACGGTCATGGACGTGTCCCCCTTCCCGTATCAGGGACCGCTCGAGCCGGCCCTGGTCCGGGGCCGCGACGAGCTGATCCACGATCTGATCGGTCGCATCACCGAGCGCCGGGTCACCGCCCTGCTCGGGCCCCGCCGCTTCGGCAAGACCAGCCTGCTCCGGCGGGTGGCCGCCGACCTGACCGAGGTCACCACCATCTGGGTCGACCTGTACGAGGTCACCTCCATGGCCGACGTCGTGGTCCGCTTCGACAACGCCCTGGGCGCGGTCCAGGGCCGGTACGCCGAGATGGCCCGCCGGATCAGCGCCGAGCTGTCCATCCAGCTGGGCCTCGTCGGCGTCAAGCTGGCCGGGCCCCCGAGCGGCCGGCCGGAGCCGGGGCTGGCCCTGCAACAGCTGCTCCAGGTGCTGGTCCAGGCGGCCCAGGCCGGACCCACCCTGCTCGTCATCGACGAGTTCTCCTCCATATCCCGCGTCGACGGTGCCGCCGGCGCCCTGCGCACCGCCCTGCAGCACCACTACGGCGACCTCGGGATCGTGTTCGCCGGGTCCCACCCGTCGATGATGCGGACGCTGTTCACCGACCGGCCCCAACCGTTCTTCGCCCAGGCCGACCTGCTCAACATCGGGCCGCTCGACGCCGTCGACATCGAGGACATGATCGCCGACGGTTTCCGGGCCACCGACCGCCGGGCCGGCCGGCTGGGCAGCCTGATCACCGGGTTCTCCGGGGGCCACCCGCAGCGCACCATGCAACTGGCCGACGCCTGCTGGCGGCGCACGCCCGAGGGCGGCGACGGTGATCAGCACTGGGCCGACGGCCTGGCCGACGTGCGCCAGGCGTCGACCGAATGGATCGAGTGGCTGTACTCCCGCTTCAGCGGGGGTGAGCAGGACGTGCTCCGGGTGGTCGCCCGCTCCGGCTCGGTCTACGGGCGCGAGGCGGCCATCCTCGAGCTGTCCAAGGGCTCGGCCACCCACGCCCGCCAGCGGCTGATCGACGAGGGTGACATGTGGGAGACGCCGGCCGGGCTCCGCCTGGTCGATCCGCTCATGGCCGACTGGCTGCGCAACCGCTTCCCCATCTGACCGGGGCGTCGGCATCGTGGCCACCTCCGACGGCAAGGGCTACTGGATCACCCTGAGCGACGGCTCCGTCCTACCCTTCGGCGACGCCCGGTCGGCCCGCTGCGGTGAGGCCCCGCCGACGCCGGCGACCGGTACGGCTTGTGGAAGGTCGGCGACGGCGCCACCTGCGAGCTGCCGACCCGGTTCGGGTCCTGACCACCGGCCGCCAAACCCGAAACTCCCAGAGGAAATCTTGGCCTCAGCGCCAACCCGAGTGGCGCGGCCGGCCGATCCCGTTTAGCGTGGATTGCGCCGCGGGAAACTGCCCCTTTCCGTGGCATCGGCTGGCGGCCGCTCCTGCTGTCCCCGCCCCTTCGACGCGGGAGCGGCCCCAGCCATCTACCGACAGCACCCGTCGGCCCCGACTGACGCACGATGCCGGTCTGCCGACCGGTCCTTCCGCCCAACCAGCGAGAGCCGACCGGACCGATCGACGGGGTGCGACCCTCCTACCAGCGGGCCGGGCGACGACGGTAACGGCCGTCGATCAGATAGACGATCAGCGCGGTGAACAGCACGGCCACCACCAAGGCGAGCAGGCCTGAGTACTCGTAGCGCCAACCGAACACCAGACGCCCGACCAGGCCGCCGAGGAAGGAACCGGCCCAGCCGACGAGGACGGTCCGGATGAATCCGATCGGGTTGGGACCGGGGACGACGAGCCGTCCGAGGGCGCCGACGATGGCGCCGGCGATGATCATGAGGAGGATGAGGGCCAACATGAGCCATCTCTACCCAGCGTCCGGCCGAAACTTGCCGGCCGCTGCGCCCGATAGACCAGCCCCGGCCTACGGCGCGACGAATCTCATCCCGGGCGTGGCCAGGTGCCGGCCGTCGTCGGTGATCAGGTAGCCGTCGTAGCCGGCCAACCGGTCGATGGCGGCCAGCACCGGCGCGCCACCGACGGCCAACCCGGTGGCCAGGGCGTCGACCAGGTCCAGGTCGGGCCCGGTCACGGTGGCCGAAGCGGCCACCCGGGCGGTGCGGCCGGTCGCCGGGTCGATCAACTGACCCGGCCGCTCGTAGTCGCCCGATGTGGCCACCGCCCCGGTCACCTCGATGACCGCCGCGTAGGCGTCCGGCTGCGCCGGGTGACGGATGCCGACCCGCCACGGGCCGCCGGCCGGCCGCCCCGAGACGGCGATGTCGCCGCCGGCGTTGACCATGACGTTGGCCGCCCCGGCGTCGGTGAGGGCATGGCGGGCGCGGGAGGCGGCCCATCCTTTGACCAGACCGGTCGGATCCACACCGCCCGGCATGCTCCAGGGGTCAAAGGAACCGCCCGTCATCCCCCTCGCCACCTCACAACGGTCGAGCACGGTGGCGATGAGCGCGGCGTCGGCCGCATCGAGCTGGTCGAGGGTGACCTGGCCGGCCCGCAGCCGCGACATGGGGCTGGTCGGGTCCCACGTGGTGAACACCCGGTCGGCCTCGTGGAGCCGGCGGACCGCTTCGGCGATCCCATCGGCCGGGAGCGGGTCCGGGCTGGTGAAGCCGACGACCGTGCCCATCACCGCTTCGAGATGCGTGATAGGGGTGGTCCCCGTCGCCGCGCTCACGAGATGCCCAGCTTCTGCAGGGCGTTGGCCACCGCGTCGACGAACGCCTGGGAGGTGAAGGTGGCGCCGGACACGCCGTTGATGTTGACCGAGCCGGCCGAGATCACCTGCTGCTCCAGCTGGGGGACGGCGTAGTTGTCGATCTCGGCCGACCGCCCGTCGGTCTCGTTCAGGGCGGCGATGGTGACGCCGGTGATCTTCGAGCCGGTCACCGTGACCTTGACCTCGACGTCGCCGTAGCGGAACTGTTCGTCGGCGCTGGTCGCCGACCGGGTGGTGGAGGCCGGTGCCGTGGTCGTTGTGCTCTTGGTGGAGCTGGACGACGCCGCTGATGACTTCGATGCCGGTGCCGCCGAAGTCGTGGGGGAGGTGGAGGTGGTGGCGGAGGCGCGGGCCGATGGGATGACCAGCTTGGTCGAGTGGGTCGGGAAGGCGAGCACGCCGGCGATGCCGGCCACGGTGCCGCCCAGGACGAGTTGGTAGCGCTGCATGGAGGTTCCTTCGGGAGTTAGAACTCGAACGATTCGCAGTGGATGGACTCGGGTGCCACCCCGAGCCGGCGGGCGGCGGCGATCACGCCGGCGGAGAACCGGTCGGGCCCGCACACGTAGAGGTCGCGGGTGGCCAGGTCGGGGATGACCCGGTGCAGGTAGCGGGGGTCGTCCATCCGGTGCTGGCGGCGGGACCCGACCAGCTCGACGTGACGGCCGTTCCTGGCCTGCACCATCGACGCCAGCTCCGGTTGGAGGATCATGTCGCCCGCGGTCGAGGCCCGCTGCACCACGGTGACGTCCACCCCGGGCGGGATATCCTCGAGCAGGGCCCGCAGGGGGGTGATGCCCACCCCGGCTCCGACCAGCGCCACCTTGCGCCGGGTGCGGCTGTGCTCGGTGAACGCACCGTAGGGTCCCTCGATAGCGATCCTGGTGCCCGGGCGCAGGCGGGCCATCTGGGCGGTGCCGTCGCCCGCCAGCTTGATCGTGACGCGCATGACCGGCGGGATGGGGGCGGCGGACAGGCTGAACGGGTGGGCGTGCCACCACATGCCCCGGACGAGGAAGCGCCAGGCGAAGTACTGCCCGCCGTCGACGGCCAGCCGTTCCAGGTGCCGGCCCCGCACCACTAGGGAGTAGACGCCGGGGCCTTCGGGCACGATCTCGGCGATCTCCAGGCGGTGGTAGAAGCTGCGGGCCATGGGCAGGCCCAGCCGGTAGATGACGACGGTGCCGGCGGTGGCCAGCCAGAGCAGGATCCAGAGCATCTGGACGGTGTGGTGGCCGACGAAGTTGGTGCCGTCGAAAATCTGGTGGGGCACCGAGAAGGCCAACGCCAGGTAGGTGTAGAGGTGGATGACCCACCAGGTGTCGTAACTCATCTGGCGACGGACGGCCCGGATCGACACCCCGGCGATGCCGACGATCATGGCGTAGGCGGCCACCGACGCGAATATCCAGCTCATCGTCGTGATCAACGTTCCGGCCTCCGACCAGAAGCCCAGCCGGGCCGCTTCGGCGTAGCCGAGAACGGTGAGGGCGCCGTGGGCGCCGAGCAGCAGGAGGGGGGCCGGCGACAACCGCCGGTGCCAGCGGATCAGGCGGTCCTGGCCGAGCGCCCGCTCCAACCCGGGAAGGCGGGCGGCCAGAAGGACCATGATCAGCAGCAGGTAGGTGCCGGCCATGGCCGTGACATCGCCGGCCAGCGTGGCCGCCCCGCCGGCGGCGCGGATCGCCTTCCACGACGTCTGGCTGAGGGGCAGCGCCATCGAGGCACCCAGCCCGATCCCGGCCAGCGCAGCGGCGGCATCGGCCCACCGCTTGTCCGGCGCCGGCCCTCTGAGCCGGCCGACCCGGGTCTCCAGGTCGAGCAGCCGCCGTGATTCTGCTCGCGGGGGAGAAAGCGTCATGTGTCCAGGATCGGAACGCCGTCTGGCCGGCTCCTGAGAGCTTCCTCCGAAACCCCTGGGAACCAGGCTATGGAAAGGTAAAGGTCCCGTCAGGCGTCACCCCGGCGTCGACCGGCCGGCCCTCAGCCGTGGATGGGACCGGTCGTGTCCTTCAGCGGTCCTCCATCGCGTCCCGAGTGGCACGCCAGCACTTCGGCGACGATCGACAACGCCACCTCCGGAGCCCGTCGGCCACCCAGGTTGAGCCCGATCGGCTTGTGAATGCGACCCAGGTCGTCGTCGGTGAAGCCGTCGGCCCGCAGTCGCTCCATGCGCCGGGACTGGGTGCCGCGCGACCCCATGGCTCCCAGATACGGGGTGGACCGGCGCAGCCCGCCGGCCAGGGCCGGAGCGTCGACGTGCGGGTCGTGGCTGCAGACGATCAAAGCTCCGGTCGAGCCGCCCCACTCCAACATCCCGTCGACGTCGTCGACCGCCTCGGTCGAGCGCACGGCCCACCCCAGCAGGCCGGCCTGGGCACCGATGGCGTCCACGATGTCACCCCCACCCACGACCACTAACCGTGGTTGTGGGACCCAGGCCTCGACCAGCGCCGCGCCCTCGGCCAGCTCGACCTTCTGGCGGCCCGTCCGCCCCTGGCGGAGCAGGGCCGACGCCTCGGCCACCAGGTCGGCGAACACCGTCTGCTCGACACCCGGGATGCCACCCCACACCTCGCCGTTCGGGCCCACGCCGACCGCGTCGGGCCCGGCCGCCGGCCCCTCGATCACGGTGATGAGGGCCACCGGCGCCCGGCCCGCGCGGGCCGCCCAGAACTCGTCGGGGATCGATGCGGCCGGCTGCAGGAGGACGTCGGCCCGGCCGCCGCACGACAGCCCGAGCTCCTTGACGTCGGGGCCGTGGATCTCGACGCCTACCACCTCCAGCCGCGGCGCGCCGAGCACCGACTCGGCCACCGGCACCAGAGCGGCCCGACCGGGACCGCCGAGCAGGTCGCCGTGGAAGCCGCCCTGGTCGTCGATGGCCACCATCTCGTCGACCGGGAGGGTCGAGAACCCCTTCAGGTCGATGACCCGTCCGATGACCGCCGACCCCCGCTCGGCCCTGCGCCGCCGGACCACTTCCGCAATCAGTTCCTCGTCCACAGCTCAGAAGCTACGCCGCCGGAGATGGGTAGCGTTCCGGTTGATGGCCCGTGCCCTGATCGTCGTCGATGTCCAACGAGACTTCTGTGAGGGCGGCCGCCTGGCCGTGGCCGACGGGGCCCCCACGGCCGGCCGCATCTCCCGCTTCCTCGAGATGCACGCCGACGACTACGCCATGGTCATCGCCACCCGCGACTGGCACGTCGACCCGGGGGACCACTTCGTCCCGGCCGGCTCCGAACCCGACTTCGACCAGACCTGGCCGCCACACTGCGTGGTCGGTACCGAAGGGGCCGAGTTCCATCCCGACCTCAAGTTGCCGGAGGCAGCCGTGGTCGTTTCCAAGGGCGAGCACCAGGCCGCGTTCAGTGGGTTCCAGGGTCGCACCGACGACGGCCAGGCTCTCCAGCAGCTCCTTCACGACGCCAAGATCAAGGGCGTCGACATCACCGGCATCGCCACCAGTTTCTGCGTGAAGGCGACCGCCCTCGACGCCGTGGCCGCCGGCCTCGACACCCGCATCCTCATCGGCCTGACCGCCGATGTCGACCCCGATGTCACCCCCGACACCATCGAGGAGCTCATTGCCACCGGTGTCGTGATCTCCGAATAGGAGGTAAAAGGGCAGGTCAGTCGTGCTGGAACACCTCGTGGTCGACATGGCTGGCCGGCTCCAACTGGAAGGTGGAATGCTCGACGTCGAAGTGGCCGGCCAGGCATTCCTGCAGCCGGTCGAGGACCTGCGGGGCGGTCCCGTTGGCGAAGCAGGCGTCGGCGACGACCACGTGCGCCGACACCGCCGGCAGGTCCGAGGTGACCACCCAGGCGTGCAGGTCGTGCACCGACACCACCTCGGAGAGCTCCAGGATGTGGGTGCGGACCTCGGTCAGGTCCACCCCTTCGGGCGCCCCCTCGAGCAGCACCCGGCCCGATGCCCGGACCAACTGATACGAGGCCCGGGCCATCAACACGACCACTATCAGTGACGCAATCGGGTCGGCCCGATGGAAGCCGGTGGTGATCACGATGATGCCGGCGACCACCGTCCCGGCGAACGCCCAGATGTCGGTGACCAGGTGGGCCAGCGCACCGGACACGTTCAGGGTCTTACGGCTGGCCCGGTTCAACAGGGCGGTGGCCAGCAGGTTGTCGGCCACGCCGACGAGAGCCACGACCGTGATGGTGACCCCGTCGACGGCCGCCGGATGGACCAGCCGGATGATGGCGCCGACGGTGACGGCGGCGGCGATGACGGCGAGGGTCAACCCGTTGATGGCGGCCGACAGGATCTCGGCCCGCTTGAACCCGAAGGTCATCGAGCCGGCCGCCGGCCGCCCGGCCAACCGGGCCGCCCAGAACGACATCCCCAGAGCGCCGGCGTCGGTGAGCATGTGCCCGGCATCGGCCAGCAGGGCAACCGAACTGCTGAGGATGGCGGCTATCACCTCGCCCACCATGAACACGACGATGGTGGTCAGGGCCATCAACAGATAGCGGGCATCGCTGTCGGCGCTCACCCCGTGGTCATGATGATGGTGACCGGGCGCGGACGGGTCGTGCTCCCGAGGGTCGTGACCGCCGTGGTCGTGCCCGTCGTGGTCGGGCGCGTGCTGGTCGGACGCGTGCTGGTCGGGGGCGGGGTCGTCGAGCGAACGGCGGTCGGGCGTGCGGTCGTCCTCGGACAAGTGCCTCAGCCGCCCGGCCGGCTCAGGCGCCGCCGATCGGCCGTTCACCGACCGGCTCTCGTTCGATCGGGTCGCGTCGACCCTCCTGCCCCGATTCCTGCAGTCCCGGACCGAGGACAACGGACTCACGCCGCCCCTCTCCTCCCAGCTCCTCCAGTCCCGGACCCAGGACAATCGACTCCCGGTGGCCCTCGGCCATCGACTCCCGGTGACCCTCGACCGCCGACTCCCGGTGGCCCTCGGCCATCGGCTCCCGGTGACCCTCGGCCATCGACTCCCGGTGACCCTCGACCGTCGACTCCCGGTGGCCGTCGGCTCTCCGCTCCCCATGACCCGCGGCCGTCGGCTCCCGAGTTCCGAATCCGCTTCCGGTCGGGAGGTCACGGCCGGAGGGGTCGGTGGCGGGCCAGGTGTCTGGGTCGGCGGTGGCCTCGAGGTAGTGCTCGACGCTGTCGCGGGTCCGGTCGGTGGCTTCGCACAGGTCGGATATCTCGGCAGCCAGCTGCCGGCGCACCGACAGGAGGATTTCGGATGACTGCCGTTCCGCCTCGGCCAGGAACTTCTGAGCCTCCTGCTGGGACGCCTCGCGCAGGCGGCGAGCGTCCTGGCTGGCCACGGAGAGTGACCTTTCCGCGTTCTGGCGGATGGCTTCTGCCTCCGCTTCGGCCGCTTGGAGGATCTCGGCCGCCGCCGCTTCCGCCGCCCGACGGGCGGTCGCCGCCGCCTCGCCATCGCTCTGGGCCTGGGCCAACGTGGCATTGGCGATGGCCGTGTCACGCTCGATGGCGGCGACCGCGGCGGTCAACAGATCCTCAGCTTCGCGGGTGGCTTTGGCCAGGACCGCCACCGCCTCGTTGCGGGCCCGGGCCAGATCGATCTCGGCCTGAGAATGGAGGCGGGCCGCCGCCGACCCGGCCGCCGCCAGCAACCGCTCGGTGTCGTCGGTCATCTTCTCCCGGAACTGATGGAACGACGGCGCAGTCGATTGGGGCGCACCCGGATCGATCGTCACCAGCTGTAGAGGCTGGACCTCCTCCCGATCCTCGGAGCCGGTCAGGGCTTTCGGGGGGGCGGATGTCGACCCTTCACGTAGCCGAGCCTCGAGTTCGGCATATTGCGAGCGCAACAGATCCAGCTCGCTCTCGGCCACCGTCGCCCGGCGACTGGCGGTGTCCATTTCCTGACGGAGATCGGCCACCTCGGCTTCGAATTCCTTCCGGATCCGGAACTCGGCCTCGACCGACTGGGCCGAGGCGATCTTCAGGAGGTCCTCCGCCTGGGTCCTGAGCTCGTCGGCCCGTTGCAGTGCTCGACGTTCGGCGCGCGAAACGAGCCGCTTGGCCGCCTCGAGGTCTATCTCTTGTGATCGCCGAAGCACCGGTCCACCACTCTCCTGGTTGGGAAAAGGCTAACCCAGCCGGTGCGCAAAATCGGGAGCCCGACCGGCGACCCTCCACTCCTCCCACGAGCCGGGCCGGCGGACCCGGCTCATCGCCGGGGGCGGCCCCATCCGGTCACCCCACGGCCGGGATGGTGAGGATGGTGCCCGAGAAGATGAGGTTCGGTTGTCCCGACACCGGGAGGGCGCCGCTGTTGGCGGCGACCAGTTGGCCCCAGTACTGGGTGACCTGAGCGGTGGTCGCCGTGCCGCCGTCGTGCTGCCGCACCACCGATTGGGCGATGCTCCACATGCTCTCTCCGCTGGTCACCGTGATCGTGGTCGTGGCCGATCCGTTGGGAATGGCGGTCGGTGGGGAGTTGGCAGTGGGCGGGGTGGTCGTCGACGACGGCGGCGGCGTCGTGGTGGCCGGCACCGATCTCGAGGTGGTCGGTGGCGCCGTGGTCGGCGTGGTCGTAGGCGGCACCGTCGTCGGTGGCGCCGTCGACGGGGTCGTCGTGGCCGGCGCCGGCACCGTGGTCGGGGCGGCCGTGGTGACCGGGACCGTCGTCGGGGTCGTGGTCGCTGGTGCGCTGGTGGCCGGGGCCAGCGTGGGGGAGGTGGTCGCCGGCGCCGTCGTCGGAGCCGTGGTGGCCGGGCCGACCTCGCCGGTCGTCACCTTCCACAGCGAGGCTTTGCCGGGATCCACCGCGACCAGCGATCCGTGGCCCTCCACATAGGTCGCCAGTGCGGAGCCGGCGACCGAGATCGGGTCGGGGCCGACGGCGTAGGTCACCGACCCGGCGCGGCCCAGGTTCGAGGAGGTGATGTTGACCGTCGGGTAGGCCGACGGCACGACACTCGAGCCTGCGCCCACCAGGCCGAGCGGGGTGCCCCTGGCCACGTGGGAGTTGAGATAGGCGGCGATCGGTGACGGCTTGCTCTTGTGGCCGTTGGAGGCCACCAGGATGCCGACGACGACGCCCACAATTATAAGGAGACCGAGGGCGGCCAGAATCGGCGCCCGCCGGCGCCGCACCGGTCGGGGATAGGGCGGGTGCAGTTCGGGGCGGTGCCCGATCGGGCCGGTCCCGCCGCCACCGGAACTGGCCGGCCGGGGCGCGGGCCGGGGGCCCGAAGAAGCGGCCTTGGCGCTGCTCGTGCTCCGCGCCGGCGGAGGGGGAGGCGGCTTGGCCGCCGGCGTGCTCTTCGCGGCCGCCGTACTAGCCGCAGCCGGCCGCGCCGTCGGCGCCCCGGCTCCGTTACCGCCGGACGTTCCTGCCGGCGCGGCGTGTCCGGTGCCGCCGGACGCTCCTGCCGCCCCGCTCTGGCTCGCCGCCGGGGCGTCGCTCGGTCCCCCACCGGCCGTACCGCTCGCAGCCGTCGCTGCGGCAGCGCCCGCCCCCCCGGCCGTACCGCTCCCGGCCGCCGACGAGCCGCCCGCCGCACCGCGCTCAGCGGCCGCGGCGCCACCAACTGCACCGGCCGCCGCGCCCGCAGCTGCGGCGCCGGCGACCTTGGCGCCCGACCCGGACTTGGACTCCGCTCCGGGCGCGGCACCGGTGCTCGACCCGGTCGTCGGAGCCGTGACGCCGCCGGATGTCGACCCCGTAGGCCTGCCGGATGCCGCAGCCGTGCCCCCACTGGCCCGGGCCGGGCCGGTCTCCGACTGGGCGCTGGCGGTACCGCTCTCGGCGGCCGAACCAGCCGAACCGGCGGTCGCACCGGCGGCGCTGTCCCTCGGGCCGGCCGGCGCCTCCGCCCGCCGCCCACCAGAAGCCGCCGCCCCGGCCGCCTTGGCCGCCGCATCGGTTCCTCCACCGGCATCGGTACCCGTCGTCTTGGCCGCCGCATCGGTCCCTCCACCGGCATCGGTACCCGTCGTCTTGGCCGCCCCCGCACCGCTACCCGCTGTGACAGCCGCGTCAGACCCGGATCCGGGCCGGGCGGCCTCGGCGCCGGTCAGGCCATCGCCCACCGCCTGACCTGCGGTTTCAGGGGTAACGGTCGGCTTGCCGCCGGCCTTGGCCGATTGGCTCTTGGCCGGGTCCCGGCCCGACGACTTGGTCGGCTTGGCCTGGCGGCTGGCCGCCTCGGACTGGGCGGCCCGCACGTCTCCCCGCAGCGCGTCGATCCGTTTGACCATCTCATCGGTCTCGGATTCCGGGCGCGAGGTAGCCGGCGGAGTTCCCCCAGCTTTGGGTGGCTGGTGCTTGACGCGCCGCGGCCGGCGCCCCTTGGGCACGGCGGGGAGCATAAACGACACCTGCCGAGTGCGCCATAGCGCACAACCGCTGCCAATAGGTGGATGGGGGAAAGGGCGTGCTGACGAACCGGTTCACACAAAAGGCCGGGCCGGCCGCCGCCATTGCCGACAACACGGTCAAAACGCCCTAACCGGCCGCAGAAACGGTAGGACTGTGCAAACTTGCGGACTATTTCAGCACCTTTGCACGCACTTCGGTCAAAGGACCACCCCAGCGGCGCCCACGCCCTGCCGTCGGCTCGATCGGCCCGGGCTGACGCCGGCCCCGCCGGCCCTTGCGCCCGCCATCGGCCCGGACACCATGACGGGTCCGCAAAACCCACCGACCCCCAGGAACCCACCGGCGGCCGACGAGCACCGCCAGCTACAAGCGTGGGCGAGGGGGGACTTGAACCCCCACATCCTTTCGGACACAGGAACCTGAATCCTGCGCGTCTGCCAATTCCGCCACTCGCCCGAGTGGAGAGCAGAGCATAGCGCCCCCAAAAACGATGTACGCCTGAACGACGTCTGGTTTGACCTTCGGCAGGGTACGATCTGGCTGGCCATGGGACTTCAACAGTTCGAGCGACGTCTGGAACGCATGGTCGAAGGGGTGTTCGCGCGGGCCTTCCGGGGCGGGCTGCAACCGGTCGAAATCGGCCGTCGCCTGACCCGGGAGATGGATCTGCGTCGGACCGTTGCGCCGAAGGGCACGCTGACGCCGAACCAGTTCACGGTGGTGCTGTCCACGTCGGACCGGGCCCGCTTCGCCGCCATCGAGGACGAGCTGATCGAGGAGCTGGTGGCGGTCGCCCGCGATCACGCCGAGATCGAGCGCTACAGCTTCGTCGGCCCGGTCGAGGTGACCATGGAGACCGACGACTCACTCGCCGCCGGCGTGGTCCAGATCGCCGCCGAGATGCACCGCAACGAGGAGGCGGCCAAGACGGCGCCGGCCCGGCTGCGGCTCCCCGACGGCCAGGTGATCCAGCTGGCCCGGGAGCCGAAGACCATCGGCCGGCTGCCCGACTGCGGCATTGTCCTGAGCGATCCGAACGTGAGCCGGGTCCACGCCGAGGTGCGGCCGGCGGCCGGCGACGGGCCCTCCGCCGAATACGAAGTGCTCGATCGGGGAAGCACCAACGGCACGAAGGTCAACGGACTGCCGATCTCCGCTCCCCGCATTCTCTCGTCGGGGGACACCATCACGCTGGGAGCCACCACCATCGGCTTCGAGCGGGGCTGACCCGGGCGCGCTCTCGTGCCTGATCCGGTACTGACGCTGCTGAAGTACGTCTTCCTGGCCATCCTCTACCTCTTCTTCCTGCGCGTCCTGCGGGCCGTGTGGGTCGAGTTGCGCGAGCCCAAGGTGGCCGACCGGCCCCCGGCCGAGGCCGCTCCGGGCGGGCTGCGGCCCACTCCGGGCGCCACCGGACCCGAGCGGCTGGTCGGTATCGACCCCGACGCGATCAAAGGACAGGAATTTCCCATAGGCAACGAGCTCACCGTCGGGCGGGCCGGGGGGTGCGCCGTCCTGCTCACGGCGGACACGTTCGTATCCCAGCTGCACGCCCGGGTGTTCCGAAGAGACGCCGATATCTTCGTCGAGGACCTGGGGTCGACCAACGGCACGTTCCTGAACGGTAAGAAGGTGTCCGCCCCCATCTCGGTGCGCAAAGGCGACAAGATCCAGTTCGGCCGGACCACACTGGAAGTCCGCCGGTGATGTATATGAGATGCTGTGACATGACACCAGATCGCAGGTTCGTGGTAGTCGGGTGGTAGCCCTCCGGGCCGGTTCGGCCACGGACGTCGGCCTGGTACGGAGCAACAACCAGGACTCGCTGCTGACCGCTGACCCCCTGTACGCCGTCGCCGACGGCATGGGTGGGGCGGCGGCCGGCGAGGTCGCCTCCGCCCTGGCCATCGAGGCCCTCAACAACGGGTTCACCACCGCCGGGCCGCCCACCGCCGACCGGCTCATCGAGGCCGCCCAGACGGCCAACCGGGTCGTCTTCGACGAGTCCATCGCCAAGCCGGAGATGCGGGGCATGGGCACGACCCTCGTCGCCATCGCCCTGGTCGAAGGGCCCGAGCTGGCCATCGTCAACATCGGCGATTCCCGCCTCTACGTCCTGAGCGACGACGAGCTGCGCCAAATAACTCTGGACCACAACCTGGTGGCCGAGATGGTGGCCGAGGGCCGCATCACCCCGGCCGAGGCGGAGGTCCACCCCCGCCGCAACATCATGACCCGGGCGCTCGGCGTGGAACCCGAGGTGCCGGTCGACCTGTTCGTGGAGGAACCCCGGGTCGGGGACCGCTACCTGCTGTGCAGTGACGGCCTGCCCCGGGAGGTCAGCGACGACCGCATCGCGTCAGTGCTGCGTCGCCTGGCCGACCCGGAGGAGGCGGCCCGGGAGCTGGTCCACGCCGCCCTGGCCGGCGGCGGCAACGACAACATCACCGTGGTCGTGGTCGACGTGGTCGACGGGGACGGCGACAACGTGGCCGCCGGCGACACCGTCCCCCGGCCCGACGACGCCACCACCGCCCTCCCCGTGACCGATGCCGGGACCGCGGGCGCCGCGGCCGCCGCCACCACCGGTGCCACCGCCGCCGGCCGGTCGCTGGTCATCCCGGCCGAGAAGGCCAAGCGGGCCAGAAAGCCACGCCAGGAGACCAGGTCGCCGGTGACCATCCGGGTGGTGATGTTCATCCTGGTCTTCGTGATCATCATCGTGGCCGCCATCGGCGCCATCATCTGGTACGCCCGGTCGTCGTACTACGTCGGGCTGCGGGGCCAGGAGATCGTGATCTACCAGGGCCGGCCGGGCGGCGTGCTCGGGCTGAACCCGACCCTGAAGAAGGACACCGGCTACTCCACCACCGACGTGCTGCCGTCGGCCCTGCCCGCCCTCAAAGCCGGCCAGGAGGAGTCGTCCCAGTCGGCCGCCGAACAGTACGTGACCAACCTGGTCGGCGCCTACGACCAGGCCCAGGCCAACGCCGCCCCGCCCAGCACCACCACCACGACGGCGCCGCACACCACCACCACCCGCCCCCGCACGACGTCCCCGACGACGGCCAAGCCGTGACCGGCTCGACCCGGCCCGCCCTGGCCACCGACCCCCTCGGCGGCCCCGGCCCGGCCCGACCGTGACCGCCGCCCCGCTACCCGCCCGCCGGCGGACCGAACTGGGCCTGATCATCCTGGCCGTCATCCTGACCGGCGGCCTCTACGCGCTGGCCGGGTTCGGCAAGGCCGGCAACCTGCCGGCCAACATCGGCCCGTTCCTCGTCATCCTGTTCGGTCTCATGGTGGTCGCCCACGTGGCCATGCGCCGCCTGGCCCCCAACGCCGATCCCATCCTGCTGCCCATCGCCGCCCTGCTGAACGGCATCGGCTACGTGTTCATCGCCCGCCTGTCGCCCCACGAGGCCCGGCTGCAGGCGTTCTGGACGTTCATGGGAGTGGCCGTGTTCATCGTCACCCTGCTGCTGGTCCGCCGGGCCCGTGACCTCGAGCGTTTCCGTTACAGCTTTGCGTTCGTCGGTATCGGGCTGCTCCTTTTACCAATTCTCCCCGGCATCGGAGAGAACATCAACGGGGCCCGCCTCTGGATCCACCTGGGCTCGTTCAACTTCCAGCCGGGCGAGATCGCCAAGCTGGCGCTGGCCATCTTCTTCGCCTCGATCATGGTGGAGCGGGCCGACCTGCTCTCCAAGGGCACCCGCCGCATCGGCCGGTTCCTGGTGCTCGAACCCCGCTACCTGGCGCCCATCGTCGTCGCCTGGGCGCTGTCGCTCGTGATCTTCTTCGCCGAGAACGACCTGGGCTCGTCGTTCCTGTTCTTCGCCCTGTTCATCGGCCTCCTGTGGGTGGCCACCGGCCGGGCCTACTACCTGGCTCTCGGCGCGTTGCTGTTCGTGGTCGGCTCCTACCTGGCCCTGCACGTGATGCACCACGCCCAGAGCCGGGTGCAGTCGTGGCTCGACCCGTGGGCCCACGCCTCCACGTCCGGCTACCAGCTGATCCAGGGCTGGTTCGCCATCGCCGCCGGCGGCCTGTTCGGCCAGGGCCCGGGGCAGAGCAGCGCCGGCCACATCCCCGAGGCGTCCACCGACCTGATCTTCGCCGTCATCGCCGACGAGCTGGGCCTGATCGGCTGCTCCGCCCTCCTGTTCGGCTACCTGCTGCTGGTCGGCACCGGCCTGCGCACCGCCGTCCGCTGCGAGAACCCGTTCGAGAAGCTGCTGGCGTCGGGGCTGGCGCTGATCATCGGGGTCCAGACCTTCGTGATCGTCGGCGGGGTGACCCGCCTGATCCCCCTCACCGGCATCACCCTACCTTTCGTGTCCTACGGTGGTTCCTCGCTGATCGCCAACTACATACTGCTGGCGCTACTCGTCCGCATATCGCACGACACCGAGACCCCCATGGCGCCGCTGTACCCGGCGGAGTCGGTCGGGACGCCGGTATGAACCGCCAGATCCGCCTGCTCGGCGCCGGGCTGATGGCCCTGTTCATCGGCCTGTTCGTGCAGCTCAACTACCTGCAGATCGTCCACGCCAACGCCCTCAACACCAACCCGCTGAACGGCGAGGCGGTGGTCAAGGAGTACACCGCCCAGCGGGGCAACATCATCTCCGCCGACGGCGTCACCCTGGCCAGCTCCACCCCGACCAAGGACCAGTTCAAGTACCTGCGCAGCTACCCGACCGGTTCACTGTTCGCCCAGATCACCGGCTACTTCTCGTTCACCTACGGCTCGGACGGGGCGGAGCGGACCTACGACAAGATCCTGACCGGCAAGAAGAGCCCGTTCCGGCTGCCGACCAGCATCCAGGGCATCAAGTCGCTGTTGACCAACAACAACGTCAGCCAGTCCATCACCCTCACCGTCCTCGACCGCCTGCAGAAGGTGGCCCAGAGCGAGCTGACCGGCCGCCTCGGCTCGGTCGTGGCCCTCAACCCGAAGACGGGCGCCATCCTGGCCATGTACTCGAACCCGACGTTCGACCCCAACCAGCTGGCCAGCCACAACCTGACCCAGGTCGCAGCCGACTACAAGGCCATCAGCCACCAGACCGGCGGCCCGCTCGACCCGCCCGCCTACCGCCAGACCTGGTTCCCGGGCTCGTCGTTCAAGATCATCACCTCGGCCGCCGTCTACGACCACAACTCCGCTTTGGCCAACCAGGTGCAGCCCACCCTGAGCGCCCTGCCGCTGCCACAGACCACCACCCAGCTGCACAACTTCGCCGGCGAGGTGTGCGGCGGCAACCTGCTGGAGCTGTTCACTGTCTCCTGCGACACCGGCTTCGGTCAGCTGGGCCTCACCCTCGGCGCCCAGAACCTGTACGACGAGGCCAACTCGTTCGGCTTCGACCAGGTCCCGCCGCTCGACCTGCCCTTCGGCGCCAAGTCCAACTTCCCGTCGGTGGCCAGCTTCAAGGACAACCTGCCCACCCTGGCCTACTCGGCCATCGGCCAGGAGGACGTGCAGGCCAGCCCGCTGGAGATGGCCCTGGTCGCCGGCGGCATCGCCAACGGCGGCGACATCATGGCCCCCCACATCCTCGACCACGTCACCAACTCGCAGAACCAGACGGTGGAGACGTACTCGCCGTCCAAGTGGATCTCGGCCACCTCGGCCACTACCGCCGCCTCGGTCACCCAGCTCATGGAAGCGGTGGTCAACTCCCCTAACGGGACCGGCACCGCCGCCGCCATCCCGGGCATCACCGTGGCCGGCAAGACCGGTACCGCCCAGACCGGTACCAACCTGACCGACGACTGGTTCGTGGCCTTCGCCCCGGCCCAGAACCCGACGATCGCCCTGGCCGTCGTCCTCCCCAACCAGGGGGCCTCGAACGACTACACCGGCGGTGCCGTGGCCGCCCCGATAGCCAAGGCGATGATCGAGGCCTACCTCGGATCCGCCACGTCCAATGGGAGTACTCCTTCTACTGTGAGCCCGAATGGCTGATACGCCCCCCGTTTTCAGCGACCGCTACGAGATGGTCAGGCACATCGCCCGCGGCGGGATGGCGCAGGTCTACCTGGCCAAGGACCTCCTGCTCGACCGCCCGGTGGCCCTCAAGGTGCTGTTCCCGGAGCTGTCGGTCGACCAGAGCTTCGTCGAGCGCTTCCGCCGGGAGGCCAAGGCGGCCGCCAACCTGAGCCACCCGAACATCGTGTCGGTCTACGACTGGGGCCAGGGCGACAGCACGTACTACATCGTCATGGAGTACGTCGACGGTCCCACCCTGTCGTCGATGCTGAAGCAGGGTCCCCTCCAGCCCGAGCGGGCCGCCGCCATCGCCGCCAGCGTGGCCGCCGCCCTCGACTTCGCTCACCGCCGGGGCGTCATCCACCGTGACGTCAAGCCCGGCAACGTGCTCATCGACGACCGGGCCCAGGTCAAGGTGGCCGACTTCGGCATCGCCCGGGCGGTGGGGACCTCGGAGGACCTGACCCAGACCGGCTCGGTCATGGGCACCGCCACCTACTTCTCCCCCGAGCAGGCCCAGGGCTTCCCTGTCGACCCCCGCAGCGACGTCTACTCCCTCGGAGTGGTCCTCTACGAGATGGCCACCGGCCGGCCCCCGTTCACCGGTGACAACCCGGTCTCGATCGCCTACAAGCACGTCAAGGAGGCTCCGCCCCGGCCGACCACGCTGAACCAGGAGCTGCCGGCCCCCCTCGAGGCCATCATTTTGAAGGCGATGTCAAAGGAGCCGGCCGATCGCTACCAGAGCGCCGAGGACATGCGGGCCGACCTGGTGCGTTTCACCAATGGACAACCGGTCAGTGCCGCCGCCGCCCTGCTCGGGGCGACCAGCGTCCTGGGTGCGGTCGGGGTGGGCGCCACCCGGGTGCAACCGGCGGTGGCCAGCGAGACCCGTGTGCAGCGCCCCGTCCCACCCCCGGTCGACCGGCGCGGGGCGGTGTACACCGCCATCGCCATCGTGTTGATCCTGCTGCTGATCGGCGGTTACTTCGCCGGCCGGCAGGCCGGGCTGTTCGGCAACCACGGCAAGACCCTCCAGGTGCCGACCAACCTGAAGGGCGAGCCGCTGACCACGGCCGAGACCCAGCTGTCCAACCTGGGCTTCACCAACGTCAAACCGGTCACCCAGACCAGCAGCTCGGTGGCGGCCAACGACGTCATCTCCTCCGACCCGGGCGCCGGGTCGACGATGAAGAGCAACGCCCTGCTCACGCTGATGGTCAGCGCCGGGCCGGTCCAGGTGTCGGTGCCCAACGTGGTCGGCCAGCCGGTCGCCACCGCTGAGCAGAATCTGCACGCCGCCGGGTTCGTGCCCACCACCCAGAACGCCTACTCGAGCACGGTCAAGCAGGGGAACGTGATCAGCACCAACCCGGCCGGCAACACCAAGGCCGGGCAGGGCTCGCACGTGACCGTGGTCGTCTCGGGCGGTACCCAGCCGGTGCAGGTGCCCCCGGTGACCAACGACAGCCAGGCCCAGGCCGGCCAGATCCTCGGCACCGCCGGGCTGACCGTCGGCACGGTGACCCAGGAGCCGTCATCCACCGTCGCCCAGGGCAACGTGTCGGGCACCAACCCGCCGGCCGGGGCGACCGTGCCCCAAGGTTCCAGCGTCCAGCTGTTCGTGTCCAGCGGGCCACCGCAGGTCAACGTGCCCGACCTGTCCAACGACACCAAGGACCAGGCCACGGCGGCGCTCAACGCCGTCGGCCTGCAGGCCAAGTTCAGCGGTCCCGGGGACGGCACCGTGCAGAGCCAGAACCCGGCGGCCAACTCGACCGTCGCCCAGGGCTCCACGGTCAACGTCACGCTGGGCAAGTCCACGCCGACCACGACCAGCTCGACCACGTCCACCACCGTCTCCCAGCTCGGTGGCGGCGGAGGTGGAGGCGGGGGCGGCATCGGCCCCAACCGCCGCCCATCAGCCCAGGGCTGACCGCCCCGGGGGGTGCTGCCTCTCGGCGGACCCGCCGACCCGGCTGCGCTGCCTCTCGGCCGACCCGCCGACCCGGCTGCGCGGCCCGCCGGTCGCCCCCCGACCCGGCTGCACGGCCCGCCGGTCGCCCCGCGACCCGGCTGCGCGGCCCGCCCGGTAGGCCCTCGCTTTCCGGGGTCAGCCGACGGGCTGGGTCGTCACCCCGAAGCTCTCCAGCCAGTTGGCCAGCAGCCGGTGGCCGCCCTCGGTCAGGATCGACTCCGGGTGGAACTGGACCCCCTCCACCGGCAGCTCCCGGTGGCGCAGGCCCATCACCGTGCCGTCCTCGGCCCACGCCGACGCCTCCAGCACGTCGGGGACGGACTCGGCCTCGACCACCAGGGAGTGGTAGCGGGTCGCGGTGAGCGGGTCCGGCAGGCCGGCGAACACGCCCCGCCCGTCGTGGGTGATCTCCGACGTCTTGCCGTGCATCACCGCGTGGCGTACGACCCGGCCCCCGTACAGCTGGCCGATGCTCTGGTGGCCCAGGCAGACGCCGAATACCGGCACGCCCCGGTCGGCGGCGTCGGCGATCAGCCCCAGGCTGATCCCGGCGTCGTCGGGCCGGCCCGGACCCGGTGAGATCAACACGCCGGCGGCGCCCAGATCGAGCGCCTGGTCGACGGTGATCTCGTCGTTGCGGTGGACCACCGGCTCGACTCCGAGCTGGCCCAGGTACTGGACCAGGTTGTAGACGAACGAGTCGTAGTTGTCGATCACCAGCACTCGGGCCACGCCCGCACGTTAATGGTCATATTGTTGGGGGCCATGCCGAGAAAGACCAAGGACGCCCGGCCCGGTCGGGTCACCCCCAAGGGGGGCCCGCCGCCCAAGCGCAAGGTGACATCGGCGTCGGCGGCCACCGCGACCGACTCCGGCCGCTACACCGCCCCGATCCCCCGCGAGTTCAAGTCCAGCCCCTGGTGGGTGCCGGCGATGATGATCGCCTTCTTCGGCTCCGGCGTGGTGCTCATCCTGATCAACTACCTGGGCGCCATCTGGGCCACCAGCAACGTGTACCTGTTCATCGGTTTGGGCTTGATCGTGTGCGGTTTCATCACCTCGACCAGGTGGCATTAGCTGAACTGAAAGTTACAGCCGTGTGACACTCCCCAGAGTTGTGCACAGGTTGGGGATATCGGTTCAGCGGGTGGACAAAGCCGGCAAACAGCGCTGCTCGAGCGTCGACGACCCCCGTCGACGACGTCGAGTCGTCACTCGCGCCCCGAGATGGCAGTTGGTGTACCTATTCGGTACACCAAGTGACGGATGGGGACGCAACTGACGACTCGATCGGCCCCGGCCCCCGCCCCGGGCCCCGCCCCCCTGGGCCCGCCCACGGCCTCCCGGACCCGCCCCGGCCCGGACAGCAAGAAGGCCGGGCCCCCAGGGCCCGACCTCCTTCCCAGATGAAGCGCCGGATCAGCCCAGGCGCTCGATGATGGTGGCGTTGGCCATACCGCCGCCTTCGCACATCGTCTGCAGGCCGTAGCGGCCGCCGGTGCGCTCGAGCTCGTTGAGCAGGGTGGCCATGAGCTTGGTGCCGGAGGCGCCGAGCGGGTGGCCGAGGGCGATGGCGCCACCGTTGACGTTCACCCGGTCCATGTTGGCGTGGTACTCATTGGCCCAGGCCAGGACGACGGGGGCGAAGGCCTCGTTGATCTCGACCAGGTCGATGTCGTCGATGGTCAGCTTGGCCTTCTCCAGGATCTTGGCCGTGGCCGGGATCGGCGCCGTCAACATGATCTGCGGGTCGTCGCCGGCCAGCGAGAAGGCATGGAAGCGGGCCCGGGGGGTGAGGCCGAGGGCGTTGGCCTTCTCCTCGCTCATGATCAGCACGCCGGAGGCCCCGTCGGTGATCTGGGAGCTGTTACCGGCGGTGACCTTGCCGTCCTCCTTGAACGCCGGCTTGAGCTTGCCGAGCGTCTCGGTGGTCGAGTCGGGCCGGATGCCCTCGTCGGCGGTGACCAGGTCGTCGGACTCGGTGACGTTGCCGCTCTCCTTGTCCTTGTGCTTGGACTTGACGGCCACGATCTCCCGCTCGAAGCGGCCCTCGGCCGTGGCCCGGGCCGCCTTCTGGTGGCTGGAGGCGGAGAACGCATCCAGGTCGTCACGGCTCAGGTCCCAGCGATCGGCGATCATCTCGGCGCCGATGCCCTGGGGCACCAGGCCGCCCTTGGGGGCGTAGCGCAGGCCGACGGTCGGGCCGAAGGGGAGGCCGGTGTTGCCGCCGCCCATGGAGGCGCCCATCGGCACCAGGCTCATGACCTCGACGCCGGAGGCGATGACGACGTCGTACTGGCCGGCCATGACGCCCTGGGCGGCGAAGTGGATGGCCTGCTGCGACGAGCCGCACTGGCGGTCGACCGAGGTGCCGGGGACCGACTCGGGGAAGCCGGCGGCCAGGACGGCGTTGCGGGCCACGTTGGCGCCCTGGGCGCCGACCTGCGACACGCAGCCCATGATCACGTCCTCGACCAGCGCCGGGTCCAGGTCATTGCGCTCGACCAGCGCCTTCAGGACCTCGGCGGCCAGATCGACCGAGTGCCATCCGGAGAGTTTTCCGTGGCGCTTACCGCCGGCGGTGCGGACGGCATCAACGATTACGGCAGTCGGCATTTACACAGACCTCCAGCTATTCGGGGGGAAATTGACGTTACGCAAATAGTAGCCCTGGATCGCCGGTTTCCGCCCATCCGCGACAAGGCCCCGGGCCCGAGCGGCGCACGGCTCGCTGGACCCGGGGCCGAACCGGCGACGAAGGCCGGTCCTTTGACCGCGGCTACTTGTTGGGCTGCGGGGTGATGCGCAGGTACGGCTTGGGCGCCTTCCACCCCTTGGGGAACTTCTCCTTGGCCTGCTCGTCGGACACGGCGCCGCCGATGATGACGTCGTCGCCGTCCTTCCAGTCGGCCGGCGTGGAGACCGAGTACTGCGAGGTCAGCTGCAGGGAGTCGATGACCCGCAGGATCTCCTGGAAGTTGCGCCCGGTGGACTGCGGGTAGGTGATGGTCAGCTTGACCTTCTTGTCCGGCCCGATCACGAAGACCGACCGCACGGTGACGGTGTCGGCCGCGTTCGGGTGGATCATCCCGTACAGGTCGGCCACCTTGCGGTCCGGGTCGGCGATGATCGGGAAGTTGACCGTGGTGCCCTGGGTCTCGTTGATGTCGGGCACCCAGCCCTTGTGCGAGTCGACCGGGTCGACGCTGATGGCGATGACCTTGGTGTTGCGCTTCTCGAACTCGCCCTGCAGCTTGGCCACGGCCCCCAGCTCGGTGGTGCACACCGGCGTGAAGTCCTTGGGATGGGAGAACAGCACGCCCCACCCGTCGCCCAGGTACTCGTGGAAGTTGAGGGTGCCTTCGGTCGTCTCAGCGGTGAAATCAGGGGCTTCGTCGCCCAACTGGAGCGCCATTCTTCGATCCTCCTAATAGGTTCAGTTGCCGATCAGGCTACCGCCAACCCAGGCGCAAAGTCGACTCCCCTTGTCAGGATTCGGGTCAAAGGACCGGCCTTCTCACCCGCCCCACCCCTCCGTCCCCCACGCTGGTCGGCAGCCCCGGTCCGACCACCGGCCCTGGCGTCGCCCACGCTGGCCGGCAGGCACGGTCGACGCTGCCCTCCCTGCCGTCACCCACGCTGGCCGGCAGGCACGGACGACTCGGCCCTCCCTGCCGTCACCCACGCTGGCCGGCAGGCGCGTCGACTCCGCCCGCGTCGCCGCCGCGCCGGGGCGATCACGACCCCTCGTCGTCGGAGCGGCGCCGGGCGATGCGCTTGATGGCCTTCTTGGCCGGGGCCGCCGCCTTGGCCGCCTTGGTCGGCGACGCCGATTTGGCCGCCTTGGACGCGTCCTTGGTCGCCTTCGCCGCCCCCCGCCCCGGTCGGTCGCCCGTGTCGGCGCCCCCATCGTCGGCATCTCCGTCGTCGGCATCTCCGTCGTCGGCATCTCCGTCGCCGTCCGCCGGGTCAGTGCGGCGGCTGGGGGTGCTGCGGGTCTTCTCGCTCGGGTCGGCGGCGGTGTGCGGGCTGCCCGGCGCCGTCGGCACTGTCGACGGGGTCCAGGCCAGCCCGTCCTCGCGCAGCCGCTCGATGATGCGTAGACGCAGTTCACGGGCCAGGCGGAGGTGCTGGCCGGGGCGGGTCAGGGCCATGATGCGGATGGTGACGCCGGTGCCGGTGGTGGCGTCGGAGACGCCGGCGAAGTAGGGCTCGCCCTCGAACTCGTTGACCCACTCCGGCTCGATGGCCATCTCCTGGGCGGCCGCCTGGGCGGCGTCGCCGGCCGCCTCCAGGTCGGTGCCCAGCGGGACGACGATGTCGACGAGGGCCTGGCTGTCGGTCTCGGTGTCGTTGCTGAGCGTGCGGATGTCGCCGTTCGGGATGTAGAGGATGCCGCCGTCGGACCCGCGCAGGCGGGTGACCCGGAGGCTGACGCTCTCCACCGTCCCGGAGGTGATGTTGGTGCCGGTACCGATGGCGATGTGGTCGCCGACGCCGAACTGGTCCTCGGCCAGGAGCAGGATCCCGGAGAGGAAGTCCTTGACGAGCGTCTGGGCGCCGAAGCCGACGGCCGCGCCGACCACCGTGGCGGTGGCCACGAACGGGGTCAGGTCGATGTTGAACTCGTGCAGGATCTCGAGGAAGGCGATGATCCAGATCAGGGCCCGGAAGATCTGGGTGAAAGCGCCGGCCAGCGTCTGGACCCGCGCCGACCCCCGGGCTGTGGCCTTGACGACGGGGGAGACCAGCCGCAGGCCGTTCACCATGCGGTGGGCGACCCGGTTGACCAGGCGGGTCAGGATGAACGCCAGCACCAGGATGAAGAGGATCTTGAGGGGCCCGTCCAGGTAGATCTGCATGGTGTGGGCCGTCTTGCTGCTGGTCCCGGCGTCGATGAATGCCTGGTGCAGCACGCCCCGATCGGACCCCGACGACGGCCCGTTGCTGGTCCCCGACGCGGCCGCCACCGCCTTGTGGGCGGTCGTGGTCACGGTGTGGGCGACCGTCGTCGTCGCGTGGGCCACGGTGGTCGCCGTCGTGGAGGCGGCCGGGACGGTGGTGGTGGTCGTGGCCCCGGCGGTCGTCGTGGACGACGCCCCGACCGTGGTCGACGTTGTGGTGAGCCCGCCGAGGAGACTGGTCGTGGTGGGACCGCCACCGGTGGTCGTCGTCGTTGTGGTGGCCGCAGCCAACGCAGCTCGGAAGATCATCGGCGGGCCAGCCTATTGAGTCGGTGGGACGCCCTCGGACCATGCCGCTCGCCGGCCGCTTGGCGGCCCCGATCACCCTGAGATAGCATTACCGGCTGTGCCCTAGGGCCCCGTCGCCTGACGCGGGCTTGTTTCGCCCGGGAGTACCGGCGACCGGTAGCACGGCCGGGACCGAGGAGGCGATGAGTGAAGCGAACCTATCAACCGAACAACCGACGTCGAGCCAAGCGGCACGGCTTCCGTCACCGCATGTCGACCCGGGCCGGGCAGGCCATCGTGAAGGCGCGCCGCCTCAAGGGCCGTCATCGTCTGTCCGCGTAATCTGGCGGGTCGAGCACAGGGACACGTTCGAGGCGTTACGACGTGGCCGGCGTCGTCGCCGAGGGCCGCTCACGGTATCCTGGGTACCAGGTGATCCGGCCGAACCGCCGCGGGTGGCTTACACCATCGGGCGTAGGGTCGGGTCGGCCGTGGTCCGCAACCGGTTACGCCGGCGGCTACGGATGTTGATGCGTCAGCTCGCAACCGACCTGCGTCCGGGCGCTTATCTGGTCGGCGCCTCCCCCGAGGCCGCCCGACTGACCTACACCCAGCTCGAGGCCCTCGTGACCGCCATCATTCAATCCTTCGATTATCCATGACAGTCATCGAAGGTCACGACACCGCCCTCGCCGGCCCCCGCTCGAGAGCCGGGTCGCGCCTGCTGTTGGCCGGCATCCGCTTCTACCAGCTGGCCCGTACCGGACACGTGTCTCCGTGCCGGTTCACCCCGACCTGTTCCCAGTACGCCGCCGAGGCGATCGAGCGCCACGGCGCTCGCCACGGCCTGGCCCTGACGTTCCGTCGTCTCGGGCGGTGCCGGCCCGGCGGCCCGAGCGGCTACGACCCCATCCCGGAATGAGACGATTGCCATGATCGACCTGGCTGTCCTGACCCACGGCTCGACCGCGCTGATGCACGGTTCCACCGCCCTGGTCCACAGCGTGTCGGCGGTACTGCCCCACGCCACCCACCTGACGCACGGCTCCACCGGCAGCACGACCACCACCGTCGTCACTCCCGAATCGGCGGCCCGCAACGCCAGCAACGGGGGCGGCAGCGTGTTCACCCCGATCGCCAAGCTGCTCGCCTGGGCCCTGGCCGGCGTGTACTCGGTGATCCCCAACTACGGGGTGGCCATCATCGGCCTGAGCCTCCTGTGGATGCTCCTGATCTCGCCGCTGACCCTGAAGAGCACCCGCTCGATGCTGGCCATGCAGAAGCTGCAGCCGGAGCTGAAGAAGCTGCAGACTAAGCACAAGGACGACCGGCAGGCCTTCGCCACCGCCCAGATGGAGCTGTTCCGCGAACACAACGTGAGCCCGTTCGGGTCCTGCCTGCCGATGCTCCTGCCGCTCCCCGTCTTCTTCGCCCTGTTCCGGGTGATCGACGGGTTGAGCCACACCACCCATATCCACGGTGCCGTCTACTACACGCCCAAGTATCTCGACCAGGGCACGAAGATGTACAAGGCCATCACCGGCTCGCACGGCAAGCTGGATGCATTCGGCATGAACCTGGCCCAGGGCGCACTGGCCCACCATTCCGGGATCCTGGCCGCCGCGCCGTACTGGATCGCCCTGCTGTTCATGGCCGGCACCTCGTACCTCCAGTCGTCGATGATGATGAGCCGGAACACGTCGGCGGCGGCGGCCAACCCGCAGATGCGGATGATGAAGTACTTCGCTCCGCTGTTCGCCCTGTTCTGTATCAAGTTCCCGGCCGGCGTCATCGTGTATTACGCGACCTCCAACCTGTGCCGCATCCTCCAGCAGGACGCCATGTACCGCTATGACCCGAAGGTGAAGGCGTTGGTCGCCCAGGAGGTCGAAGAGGTGGAGGAGATGACCCAGGAGATCGACGACCGGGCCCGGAACCGACCCGGCTACACGCCGCCCAGAGGGCCGAAGGTGGAAAAGGAGGCGCCGCCCCGCCCGGCCAAGACCGGCCCATCCAAGCCGGGGGACCCGAGCGCCGGGCGCAGCCGGTTCCGTGATCTCCTGCAGGCGGCGGCGGAGCAGCAGCAGGCCCAGCGCGACGCCAAGAGCAAGGACCAGCCGGGCAAGGACGGCGCCGACAAGAATCGATCCGGCCCGTCGAACACCAAGAACGGCTCCGGTACCCGGGCCAACGGCAACGGCAACGGGTCGGCCAACGGCAACGGGTCGGCCAACGGCAACGGCAATCGTCCCGGCAGCAACGCCGGCGGGAACCGCAACCGACCAGCCAACAGTCGGACCAATCGCAAGCGGCGGGGGCGCTGAATCATGGAGTGGGTGGAAACAACCGGCCGTTCTGTTCAGGAGGCCAAAGAGAAGGCGCTCGACGAGTTGGGTGTTGACGAGGTCGACGCCGAGTTCGAGGTGATCGCCGAAGCGCAGACCGGGCTGTTCGGCCGGCTCCGCAGCGAAGCCCGGGTCCGGGCCCGGGTGCGCCCGTCGGTCCCGCGGGCCAAGGAGGAGCGCCGCAATCGGGATCGCAAGCGGCGGTCGTCCGGGGCCGGCAATGCCGCCGGGTCGGAAACGGCGAAGTCCGAGAGCTCGAAGCCGGACGGCTCGAGGTCGGACAGTTCGAGGTCGGAAAGCTCGCGGTCGGAAAGCTCGCAGCGGGACAGTTCGAGGTCGGAAAGCTCACGGTCGGAGCCGGCGACGGCCGGCGCCGGGAAGTCCGCCCGCCCGCCGGCCGCTCGCAACGACGGCGAGGGCCCGGCAGTCGGAGGGGCAGAACCGACCGCCGATGCTGGTCCGGCTGACGCCGACGCTGCCGACAGCGAGACCCGAGCTGAAGGTACCGGCAACCGCAACCGCAACCGCAACCGACGGCGACGCAGTGGTGGTCGCCCCGGCGCCGTGCCGAGCGATGCCGAGCGGGCCCAGGCCGAGCGGGGGGAGCGGCCCGACCGGGCGACCGGGGACCGCTTCGATGATGAGGACGAATCAGCGAAAGGAACAGAGGTGGAAGTAGATCTGGAGCGCCAGGCCGAAGTAGCGGTGGACTTCCTGACGAAGCTCACCGCCGAGTTCGGCTTGGAGGCCACGGTCAACGTGGCCCGGCCGGATGAGGACACCGTCGAGGTGCAGTTGACCGGCCCGGATCTGGGGATCCTCATCGGACCTAAGGGAGCCACCCTCGTTGCCGTGCAGAACCTGACCCGTACGGTCGTGTTC
>DASZNC010000144.1:0-7389 GCA_035551615.1 Acidimicrobiales bacterium | reverse complement strand
GCCCCGCTCCACCACGGGCGCAAACCGGAGGTCGCCGGTGAGTCGGCACCGGTGGAGGAACGGGCCGACCGCAAGGACGGGCTCGACCTGCAGAAAGCGGCCGGCAACTCGGCCGTCGCCGGGATGCTCGGCAACAACCGGGGCGACCTGGTCCGATCGGTGGTCGGCAGTCCCGGGCGGCCGATCGACCGCTCCGTGGTGGACATGGTGCGAGACGCCACCGGTGACGATGCGTCGGGCATCCAGGTGCACGAAGGGGAGAAGGCGGCGGAAGCGGCCCGCTCCGTCGACGCCGAGATGTTCGCGTCCGGCAAGCACATCGTGGCCCCGTCGGGTCTGGATGTGAGCACCCGCGAAGGGGCGTTCAAGACCGTGCACGAGGTCCACCACATCGTCAACCAGCAGGCCAAAGGACCGGTCGAAGGTACCGACACCGGTGACGGTCTCAAGATCTCCGATCCCGGCGACCGCCACGAACAAGAGGCCAACCGGGCGGCCGCCCGGGCGGTCCGCAAGCACTTCGGGGCCGGTCGATGAGCGACCCTTCCCGTTCGGGCATCTCCGTTGCCCGTTGGCGCAACCTGGCTTTCCCGTTCACCCGCCCGGCCGCACCTTCCTGTGCGGTGAGGCGAACATGCATTCTCGGTCCGACCATCCGTTAGGAGGAGGCCCATGCCGACCTATCTGTCCCCTGGTGTCTATGTCGAGGAAACCGCAGCCGGTGCCCGACCGATCGAAGGCGTCGGCACGGCCGTCGCCGCATTCGTCGGCCTGGCCGGCGAGGGCCCCTTCAACGCTCCGACGCTCGTCACCAACTGGACCCAGT
Organism: Acidimicrobiales bacterium; assembly: GCA_035551615.1. Classification (GTDB taxonomy): domain Bacteria; phylum Actinomycetota; class Acidimicrobiia; order Acidimicrobiales; family Palsa-688; genus JAKCDU01. The sequence goes on along the minus strand of DASZNC010000144.1, from coordinate 6,563 downwards.
TCACCAACACCTTCGGCGACTTCGTCGAAGGTTCGTACCTCCACCATGCGGTGTACGGCTACTTCCAGAACGGTGGTGGCGCCTGCTACATCGTGCGCATCGGCGGCGACGGCGGTGCCGCGCCGGCGGCCAGGGCCGAACTGACGGCCACGACCGGCGGCGGCGCAGCCGCCACCGTCGGGGCCTTCCGGGTCCAGGCCCTGGCCGAGGGGTCCGACGGCAACGACATCTCCGTGGAGATCGCCGACTCGACGACCGAGGGAGCCGCCGAGGACGCGTTCAAGTTGATCGTCAAGAAGGGCAACAAGGTCGAGGAGACCCACGACAACGTCACGGCCAAGAAGGGCCGGACCAACGTGGTCACAGTGGTCAACGCCAACTCCAAGCTGGTCCGCCTCGAGGACCTGGGTGTCACGCCTGACAAGGTGGCCCGCGGCACGGTCGCCCTGGCGGGTGGCGGGGCCCCGGCTCCCACCCACCTGGCCGCGCCCGACTACGTCGGCGACGCCGCCGACCGGACCGGGTTCGGCGGCCTGGAGGAGATCGACGAGATCACCATGGTCTCCGTCCCCGATCTCATGTCCGCCTACCAGCAGGGCATGATCGACATGGAGAGCCTGCAGGCGGTGCAGCTGGCCATGATCGCCCACTGCGAGCTGATGGGTGACCGCGTCGCCATCCTCGATCCGCCCTTCGGCATGAACGCCCAGCAGATCAAGGAGTGGCGGGTCGACAAGGCCGGCTACGACTCGAAGTACGCCACCCTGTACTGGCCGTGGGTCAAGGTCATGGACCCGGTGTCCGGTTCCAACATCTTCGTGCCGCCGAGCGGCCACATGGCCGGTATCTGGAGCCGCAACGACGACACCCGAGGCGTGCACAAGGCTCCGGCCAACGAGGTCGTCCGGGGTGCCATCAGTCTCGAGATGAACCTGACCAAGAACGAGCACGACCTGCTCAACCCGGTCGGGATCAACTGCATCCGCTCGTTCCCCGGTCGTGGTATCCGGGTGTGGGGCGCACGCACCCTCTCGTCCGATCCGGCGTGGCGCTACCTCAACGTCCGCCGGCTGTTCAACTACCTCGAGAAGTCGATCCTGAACGGGACCGACTGGGTCGTCTTCGAACCGAACGACTACGACCTGTGGGCCAAGATCCGCCGCTCCATCTCGAGCTTCCTGGTCAACGAGTGGCGCAAGGGCGCGCTGTTCGGCCTCACCCCGGGCGAAGCCTTCTACGTCAAGTGTGACGGCGAGACCAACCCGGCTGAGGGCATCGACATCGGCCAGGTGGTCTGCGACATCGGGGTGGCGCCGGTGAAGCCGGCGGAGTTCGTCATCTTCCGCCTGTCGCAGTTCTCCGGCGGCGCCGCACTGGTCAACGAATAGGCAATCGACAACTTTTTAGGAGGTAGGACACATGGGAGCATTCGCTGATTTCGACTCGGGCGGCGTATTCAAGTTCGGGTTCATGCTGGACGGCATCGAGAGCAAGACGATCAAGTCCATCGACGGCCTGAGCCTGAAGATGGACAAGGTCGAGACCCGGTCAAACAGCGCCGGCGGCAAGCCGATCCACAAGGTGTGGGCCGGTAACAAGCAGTTCCTGGGCCAGATCACCGCCACCCGGGTCATGACCGATGACCCGACCTGGCACGACTGGTACCAGGAGGCGCTGCACCACATCGCCACCGCCCGTAAGACCGGCGTGGTGAACATCTACAGCAACGACTCGACGATCACCGCACCGGTGCGTACCTACACATTCACCCATGCGTGGCCGATCGAGCTCAAGATCACCGGTATGAACGCGGCCACCGCCGCTCCCATCGAGGAGTCGGTCACGTTCATGTACGAGGAGCTCATCATCTCGCCGGCTTGATGCCGGTGGCAGTACCTGAGCAGGACCACTAAACGAAGGCAGAGATGCGAAGAGGCAACATCCCCGTCCCCGAGATCGAAGATCAAGCGGAGGAAGAGGCGGCTGCGCCGGTGCCGGAGCGACCCCCCGTGGTCGCCCGGCCCGAGCCGCTGAGGACGACGTTCGATTTCGAGCTACCGCGTGGCTATGTCGATCCGTCGGGGATGATCCACAAAGCCGGCACGATGCGACTGGCCACGGCCCGCGACGAGTTGCTCCCGATGTGGGACGACAAGGTCCAGCGCAACCCGGCCTATCTGTCAGTGGTCCTGCTGTCACGGGTCATCACCCGACTCGGGACGATGACCGACAGCGACATCAACTCCACGACCATCGAGAACCTGTTCGCGTCGGACCTGGCCTTCCTGCAGGATCTGTACCGACGTATCAACACCGAGGGTCACACCCGCGCCGTGGTGGCCTGTCCCAGCTGCGGCGAACGGTTTACGGTCGATCTGGCCGGTGGTAGCCAGGGGGAACGATGACGTACGCGACCGACCGGCTGTATGAGGAGGTGGCGTACGTGGCCTATCACTTCCATTGGTCCCTCGACGAGATTCTCGATATGGAGCACCCGCTGCGTCAGCGATTCGTAGCGGAGATCGCCAAGATCAACCAGCGGCTGTCAGAACCCAAGGACTGAGGTCACGGTGGGCCTGCTGGACCGTTTGCGGCCGACCCGGGACGAGCAACTCGTCCTGATCGAAGAGCCGGTGGAGGAGACTCCGCCGGCTCCTCGGCGCGACAACGTCATCCGCTACAGCACTTTGAACCCGGACCCCGACTGGGCCCACCTGCCGCCGATGCCGCGGTCGTTCCCGGACATGCCTCTGATCGTTCCGCCGTTCCGGCCCGATCTGGCCGCCTGGCGCCGACCGGAAGCATTCCTCGGCGATCTCGGCCATGCCGTGACCGCGACCGCGCCCTCGGGTCTGGTCGAGGGACTGGCCGTCCTGCATCCGATCGAGCCGGCGACGGCTGGGATCACACCTGCCGGCGTCCACCCGCTCGCCCCGTCCGACCCTGATCAACCGCTGGCGCTGGCCCCCACTGCCCGGGCCGGCTCCGACGATCGCTGGGAGCAGGTCATGAAGCTGCCGGCCGGGCATCCGATGCGGCCCGGTGCGGCGGCGCCCGAGCCGGCAGCCTCCCCGATGCCGGTGGCCGCGCCGCCGGCTGCGGCCCGGGTCGAGCGCCCGGCGCCGGAGCGGCCCGAACCGGTCGTTGCGGCGGCGCCCGTGGAGGCCTCTGCGCCCGCTCCCGCCCCGACAGAGGCGCCCACGCCGCTCGCGGCCCAGATCCCCGCCTCCGACCCACCGCCGGTCGCCGACCAGCTGCCGGTCGCCGACCAGCTGCCGGCGGCGGACCCGCCGGCAGTGGCCGAGCCCTTCGGCGGCGAGGCGCCGGCCGAACTGGCCGGCCTGGTCGGAACCACCCCGATCGTGACCTCGCCGCCCATGCCGGTACCGATCGAGCCGGCCCCGACCAGCCGCCTCATGGCGGCCGACGTGCCGGCCGAGCTGCCACTGGTCGCATTGCCCAGCTTCCACCTGACCGATGAGATGCGCGAGCGGCTGCTCCCGGCCGAACCGGCGGAGGCGCCGGAGACTCCCGCTGCCATCTCGGCGCCCCCTGCCAATGCGGTGACGGGGCCGGCGGCAGTGGTGACCGAGCAGGCGCCGCTGGTGAGTGAGCGGGGCATCACCCCGCCGCCGGCACCTGCGGTCCCGCCCGCGGAACGTCCGGAGGCGCCGGCCCCGGGCGCTGAACTGCCCCTGGCCGCGACACCGGTGGCCCGGGCCACCGACGAGATACTGCGACTGCCGTCCCTGCCCGGTATGGCCACCGAGGCGACGACCGGTGTGGCCGCGTCGCTGCCTCTCGCCTCGCCTCCGTCGGCGGCGCCGCCTTCGCCGGGCCTGCCGGTGGACCCCCCGCCGGTTGCGGCCGGCGCCGAATCGGCTGTTCCCGCCCCCGCCCCCGCCCCCGCCCCCGCCCCCGCCCCCGCGCCCGTGGCCGAGGCGTCATCGACCGGTGACGCGGAGCCGATCGGGATGGCGCCGGTCATCGGTCGGTCCGAACCGCTGGCGTCGCCGCCGGCCGAGCCCGAGCCCGCTCCCGTCGCTGAAGCGCACGAGGCGGCCGGTTCGGCGCTACCTCTGGCCGCACCGCCGGTGCCGGATGCGCCGTCGGCCGACGGGCCGGCCCGGGCGTGGTCGGATCCGTCGTCTGCCGCCCCCCGTTCCGGCCTCGGTGCCCCCCTCGCCGGGCTGCCGCCCACCTCGATGCCCTACGACATCACGGCCATGAGCCGATCCCAGCAATTGCAGGTGTCGCGGGCGCTGATGGGTTCTCGGGGACTCACCGCGCCGCCGGCCCCGGCCGGGCTCGGCGCCCCGGCCGATTTGGCGGCCCGCCTGCCCCTGGCCCAGCCGGCCGGGCCGGCCACGGCCGGGGACGGCTACGCGGTGGTCACGCCCGAACCGTTGATCCCGGCCTGGGCGGGTGTCATGCCGGACGGACTGGCCGAGCTGGAGCCCCGTACCCCGATGGCCCCGCTCCTGTCCGAGACCCTGCCCGAGATTGCCCCGGCGCCGGCCGCCGGGCCGTCCTCGGCACCCACGCCGATGGAGGGGGCGGCGGTGCGGGCCGACGTGGGCCAGCGGTTCGGGCTCGATCTGGCCCAGGTGCCGATCGACCGCTCGGATAACGCCGCCGGCGAGGCGCAGCGCCTCGGGGCCCGGGCCATGACGACCAACCGGGCGGTGGTGATCCCGGAACGGATCGGGAGCCTCGAAGGCGGCGAGGGCGCCGCCCTGCTGGCCCACGAGTTGACCCATGTCGCCCAACGGCTGCGGAGCGGGCCGGTCGTGCCCGAGGAGCACACCCCGCAGGGACAGGTGAACGAGCGGCAGGCCCGTCAGACGGAGCTGATCTACTCGGCCGGGCGCTCCCTGGTCACCGCCCCCGCTCCGACCGACGGTGCCACCGAGCCGAGCGGCCTGCTCCGCAACCTCACGCTGGCGCCGACCACGCCCAGCATCGATACCGAAGCGATCGCCACCACCGTGCTCGACCGACTCAGCGTGCTGGGGCCGGCGACCCAGCCGCACACCGAAGTGTTCACCGCCGCCAGCCCGGCCCCGGCGCCGGCCCTGGCCGCCGCCGGGCCGGTACAGCGGGCGGCGACCGACCAGTCCACCGAGCCGGCGCCCGCCGTGGACGCGGTCCTCCCTGAACCGGACGCCGCGCCGCGACCGAGCGACGAGGACCTCAACAACCTGAGCCGTTGGCTGTACCCGCTCATCCGCTACCGCCTCAAGCGGGAACTGCGCGAGGACCGCGAGCGGGCCGGCCTTCTGACGAACCATTACGGAAAGTGGTGAAGCAATGTCACTGGCAGACCTCCATCCGGGCATCAGTGTCTTCTTCTCGGTAACAGTCGACACGGTGCCGTTGGGCACCTGGAACAAACTCAGCGGGCTGGGCATGAGCATTCAACATGCCGACCGTACGGACACGGCCATGTCGATGTTCTACAACCACCTGCCCGGTGCCATGACCTACTCGCCGATCACGCTCGAGCGGCTGATCGGGCCCGAGACGGCGCAGACCCTCAACTGGTTCAGCGCCTACCACATGCTGCCCATCCCGGTGACCGGCCAGATCGTCTGCCTGACCCAGGACATGGAACCGGTCATGTCGTGGGAACTGCTCGGCGTGTCCCCACGCGAGTGGCGGGGTCCGACCCTCGACGCCGGCAGCGCAGCGGCTCTGACCGAGACGCTGACCATCAACCACATGGGCTTCCTGTGAGCCGGAAGGAGCGATAGATGTCCCTTACCGACGACCAGTCCTCGATGGCGTCCGGCATCGCCGGATCGGTGGGCGGTGGCGCAGCCTCCACCGCCGGCATGTTCGCCAGCCTGGTCAGTGCCTACATCCAGTGCACCGACTACCCCATCCCGCCGATCACCTTCCACTACAACCCGGAGGCGTTCACCGACGTCACCGAGGGCAAGTGGAAAGACAGCCCGCAACCGGCCAGCAACGGCGGCGTGCCGCAGTGGCTGGGCGTGATCCCGCCGAAGATCTCGGTGAAGATCGTCCTGGATGCGTTCTCGCTGCCGAAGCCGTTCATGATGCCGTCCGAGACCATCGACACCCTGAAGATGCTGGTCCTGCCGACTGCCGATTCCCTCGCCACCGGCATGGCCGCGGCCCCGACGGTGATGTTCGGGTGGGGCGCCAACGTGATCATGCCCGAGGCCATCGTGACCAAGGTGGCGGTCACCTACGAACGGTTCCTCCTCGGCATCCCGGTGCGGGCCACCGCCGTAGTCGACCTGAAGGCCATACCGCTGCCGGAGCCGCTGGGTCCGACCAACCCGACGTCGGGTGGTCTGGCCAAGCGCCGCAGCCACACGGTCGTGGACGGTGAATCGCTGGCTTCCATCGCCTATGCCGCCTACCGCAACCCGAACATGTGGCGGGCTCTGGCCCGGGCCAACGGGATCGACGATCCGATGCGGGTGCGGGCCGGAACGGTGCTCGATGTGCCGGACCGCCACGAAGCCATGACCATGGCCTGAGGAGGCTGAGCCTTGAGTTCCCTCGGTCTCACGACCAGTTCCGACTGCGAC
>DASZNC010000143.1:0-48146 GCA_035551615.1 Acidimicrobiales bacterium | reverse complement strand
AGTTGCGCCGGATCCCCGGGCTCCAGAATGCGGTGACGGTGGCCGGCGCGTGGGTGCAGTCCTTCGGTGTCGTGGTGGCGGCCGCCCTGATCGACCGGTGGTGGGCCTACCTCGCCGCCTTCTTCCTGATGGGCCGGGCCTTTGCCCTGCTCAACATCCTGGGCCACGAAGCCGCCCATCGCCTGCTGTTCCAGCACAAGCGGGCCAACGATTTCGTCGGTCGCTGGTTGCTCGCCTACCCGGGTTGGACGGCGTTCGATGTGTACCGCCGGGTCCACATGGCCCACCACAAGGACGAGATGGGTCCCGATGAGCCCGACCTGGCCCTATATGCTGGCTATCCCATCACCCGGGCGTCCCTGCGCCGCAAGCTGGTGCGGGACGCGGTGGGCATCTCCGGCTACAAGAATCTGAAGCCGCTAGGGCTGGCCCTGAGCAAGCGGTCGTCGCGGCCGGTGGCGGCCCGTATCGTCTCCGTGCAGGTCGTGATCTGGGCCGCATCGTGGGCGGTGTTCGGCAAGTGGTGGCTGTACCCGCTGCTGTGGCTGGCCCCGTGGCTGACCGTATGGCGGGTCATCAACCGGCTGCGGGCCATTGCCGAACACGCCGGCATGGAGCGGTCGGCCGATCGCCGGCGCACCACCCACGTGATCCGCCAGCGTCCCCTGGCCCGCTTCTGGATGGTGCCGTACCACACCGGTTGGCACCTGGCCCACCACGTCGACATGGGTATCCCGTGGCGCAAGCTGCCCGCCCTCCACCGGGAGCTGGTCGCCGCCGGCTGGGTCACGCCCGATATCGAGTACCAGAGCTACACGGCGCTGTGGCGGGCCTTGTCCGCACGGCCGGAACCGTCGTCCCCCGGCGCGACCGCCCGGACCTCGCCGGCCGGTTAGAACCGGCCGGCCGCCCAGCACCCGCCGGGCGCCGAGAACCCCCGGGTGCCGAGAATCCCCCGGGTGCCGAGAACCCCCGGGGTGCCGTGAACCTCCCGGCCGCTACCCGTCGCGTTGGTCGGTGATCCAGCGGCCCAGTTCGGCCCGGAAGCTGTCGTAGTTCCGGCGCAGGCGGTCCCCGGGCCAACCGGCGGGCAGGAGGATGGGCGGGAGCATCGGGTCGGAGCGGATGTGGCGCACCATGGCGGCGGCGACCCGCAGCCGGTCGGCCGGCTCCGAGGACGTCGACAGTTCGTCCAGCAGGGCTCCGGCCGTCTTGCTCCACGCCGGCAGGTCCCACAAACGGGCGACCAGATCGACCGGATCCTGGTCGCCGTCGAGCCGGCCGTTCCAGGCGACCCAGGGGCCGGGGCCCAGGCCGTCCTGCACCAGGTTGTCGGGACGGACCCAGATGCCCGGATGCAACTCCGCCAGCCGGCGCCGGGCCAACAGTTCGGTGTCGGCCGGACGGGTTGGGGCCACGATGTCCCAGCCGCCGCGCCACGGGCGCGTCTCCGGCCGATGAGCCCGGTCCTGATCGCGTTGGCGGTCCAGGTGGCGGCGGCTGAGACGGTAGATCCCGGCGGTGGCCACGACCTCGCCGTCGGCGCTCAGGCGGGACAGCGCCACCCGGGCCGTTCCTTCGGCGATGCCGAACAGGCCGGCCGTGCGGACAAGGGTCCGCACCGGCAGTTCCGGGGGATGGCTGCCGAGCAGCACCGACAGCAGGACGGAGCGGGCCGGGAGCGGCTCGGGCCGGCTCAACGGATCGGCGACGCGACCTCGAGCGGCGGGCGGGGGCGGCGCCCGCTGTCCTCCCACGCCAGAGCGCAGGCGGTGGAGCAGAACCGGACGACCTGGCCGTCGGCTCCGAAGCGGGTGTCGAGGCCCCGCTCGACCGGCAGGGTGAGCCCGCAGCAGGGATCGACCGAGGTCGACTCGGATACCGCCACCGAGAGCACCGTGGCCTCCACCGGCCGGTCCAGGCCCTGTACCGGCATGGCGACCAGCGGCCCGGAGGCCACCCACCGGGGGGCCTGGCTGGCCACCTCGCGGGTGGCCAGGACCTGACCCGTCTCGGCCATGTCGCACAGCCGGGCGGCCACGTTGGCCGGGCGGCCGATGTAATCGTCGCCTTCGAACATGATGACGGCGCCATTGGCCAGCCCGGCCCGCAATCCGAGGGGCAGGGATCCGGGCATACGGTCGGCCAACTCCACCACCAGGGCCACGACGGCCGAGGTGTCGGCCGAACTGAGCATGGCCCCGTCGCCCAGCCACTTGGTGACGCGCACCCCCCGGCGGGCGGCGATCTCCCGGACCCGACCCCGGAACGCGGTGAGCACGGCGACGGTGTGATCGTCGCCGTAGCGCTCGGCGAAGGCGGTGAAGCCGCTGAGGTCGACGAACGCGAAGGCGCGCTCTACCCGCATGAAGTCATCTCCGCGACCAGGCTACTGGCTGGGGGCCGGTAGCCCGGGTCCTACGAGACCCGGCCGGCCAGCGTGAATTCGGAGTACATCGGGACGATGTGGACCTGGGCGCCGGTATGGGGCGCCTCGATGATCTCGCCGTTGCCGATGTACATGGCCACGTGCTCGCCCGGATCCGAGAAGAACACCAGGTCGCCCGGCTGGAGGTCCGACATGGGGATGTGGGTGGTGTCGGAGTACTGCGCCCCCGAATAGTGGGGCAGGCTGATGCCCACCTGCTCGTAGGCCCACATCACCAGGCCGGAGCAGTCGAAGGTGCTGGGGCCGGTCGCCCCCCACTGGTACCAGTCGCCCAGCCGGCTCTCGGCTGCGGCCACCGCACCGGAGGCGCCGGAACCGACCGGCGGGGGCGAGTAGTTGACCGTGGTGGCCGACGGCGCCGACGGCGACGGGGCATCCTGCTGCAACTGGGCCGCTTCGGCCGCGAGTAGTGCCGCCTGGCGCTGCGCAGCGGCCGCCGCGGCCGCCCGTTGTTCGGCCGCGGCCCGGGCGGCGGCCGCTTCGGCGGCCGCCTGTTCGGCCTTCAACTGGGCGATCTCGCCCGACACCTGGTGCTGGTCGCTGGTCAGCTGGGCCTCCGACCGGGAGACCGCCTGACGATCGGCGTTCAGGGTGTTGACCTGGGCCTGGGCGGCCGACTCCTGCTGCTTCAGCTGCTTGGCGTCGGCGTTCTCCTGGAGAGCAGCCAGATGATACTGATCGATGGCATTGCTCTGGTTGGTGGCCAGGGTGTCGATGTACTCGGTCCGCAGCATGTCGGCGCTGGCGCTCTGGAGCGCGTTGCCCGATTCGTACGGGTCGGAGCCGCCGTTCATATAGGCCTGGAGAGCATCCGACTCCAGCGCCTGGCGGGCCTTGGCCGTGGTGGCCTGGGCCGAGGCCAGCTGGCTCTGGGCGTCGGCGACCTTGCTCTGCAGGCTGGACACCTGATCGAGCGCCTGGTCGTAGCGCTCAGACAGCGCCTCCTCCTGGTTGCCCAGGGAGGAGATCTGGGCGGCTAACGCCGCCGCTCTCGCCTGAAGGTTGGATATCTGGTCGGCAGACGCGGCAGGGACCGCTACGAGACCGGAGGACAGCGCAGCGGTAGCCGCCGCAAGCGTGACCCGACTCGCGTGCCGACGGAAATTCCACGTGCACGTTGTCACAACGGGTCGTTACCTTAACATGGCCGGGACGCGGCGGAGCAACCATCTCTACCGAGATGCGTCCCGATTTCCGGGGGGACGGCCGAAATCAGCTGAGCCGTTCCACCACCATGGCCATGCCCTGGCCGCCACCGACACACATGGACTCGAGCCCGAAGGTCTTGTCCTCGGTCTGCAAACCGTTGATGAGCGTGGTCATTATGCGGGCCCCGGTCATCCCGAAGGGATGGCCGAGGGCGATCGCTCCACCGTGCACGTTGAGCTTGTCGTAATCGATACCCAGGTGGCGGGCCGACGGAACGACCTGGGCGGCGAACGCCTCGTTGATCTCGACCAGGTCGATGTCATCGATGGTCATTCCGGCCCGCTTCAGGGCCTGGCGGCAGGCCTCCACCGGGCCCAGACCCATGATCTCGGGATCGAGGGCCGTCACGCCCGACGCCACCACCCGGGCGAGCGGGGTGATGCCCAGCTCACGGGCCTTTGTATCGCTCATCACGATCACTGCGGCCGCCCCGTCGTTGAGCGGGCAGCTGTTGCCGGCGGTGATCTCACCGTCGGGGCGGAACGCCGGCTTCAGCTCGGCCAGCTTCTCGACCGTCGTACCGGCGCGGGGGCCGTCGTCGACGGTGACCTGGGTGCCATCGGCCAGAGCGATGGGGGTTATCTCCCGCTCGAAGAAGCCGTTCTCCTGCGAGGCCACCGCCCGCTGCTGGGACAGGGCCGCGAACTCGTCCATGTCCTGGCGGGACACGTTCTCGACCTCGCGGACGTTCTCCGCCGTCTGGCCCATGGCGATGTAGATGTCGGGCAGCCCCGAGGCCGGGCTCCACGGCTCGCTGCCGCCCAGGGTCCGGGAAGCACTGCGCTCCTCGGCCCCCTTGAACAACTCGTTGTGGGTGTCGGGCAAGCCGTCGGCCATGCCCTTGCTGAACCGGCTGACCGCCTCCACACCGGCGGCGATGAACACGTCACCCTCGCCGGCCCGGATGGCGTGGGCGGCCATCCGGATGGTCTGCAGGGACGACGAGCAGTAGCGGTTGACGGTGGCGCCGGGGACGCCGGGCAGGCCGGACAGGAGGGCGACGACACGGGCCAGGTTGTAGCCGGCCTCGCCGGCCGGCTGGGCGTTGCCCATGATCAGGTCCTCGACGGCGGTCGGGTCGAGTTGGGGAACCTTGGCCAGAACGGCCTGCACGACCTGGGCGGCCATGTCGTCGGGCCGCATGCTGACCAGCGACCCTTTGAAGGCCCGACCGATCGGGCTACGGGCGGTGGCGACGATGACGGCCTCGGGCATGGGTGCTCCTTGTCGATAACGGGGACCACCTTTGTACCCGACGGCAGGGGCGTCACGCCTATGCGGGTTTACTCTGGGGTCATGACCGATCTGCACGTGACCCCGGTCACCAGCGACCCCACCCTGGACGGTGACCATGAGCGGATGGCCCACATCGTCCTGGAGGGGTGGACGCCCGAGGACGGCGACTTCGTGTCGGCTGGCCCCAGCGTGGTCGAGGGGTTGGTCAACGGCACGGCCGTGAAGGCCCTGTGCGGCAAGGTGTGGGTCCCGTCCCGGGACCCCAAGAAGTACCCGGTGTGCGCGACCTGCAAGGAGATCGCCGAGGGGATGGGCTGGAAGCTGCCCAGCACCTGAGGCGGCGGATGTCTAGATCTCGGGTGGGAAGGGGGTGTCGCCGCCGGCCATCCGGCGCTGCAGGTCCATCACGTGGCGGGGCCGGCGGATCCCGAGGGCGCCGACCAGCCGGCCGGCCCGTCCGTAGGCGATGAGCAGGCGGTCGTCATCGAAGCTGCCCTCGAGCAGACGCGTCTCGTCCCCGGCCGCCGCCCGGCCCACGAACTGCAGCTTGACCCCGTGCTGGTCGGACCAGAAGTAGGGGACGGGCGCGAACTCCAACGCCTGGCCGGGCCGGTCCCGCAGGTCGGCCAGCAGGGTGCGGGCGGCGGTTTCGGCCGCCTCGGTGGCGTTGGTCCAGTGCTCGACCCGTACGGACTCGCCGTAGCCCGGGTGGTCCCACCGGGCCACGTCACCGGCCGCCACCACCCCCGGGACCGGCCGCCCGCCGGACAGGACCCGGAGTCGGGAGTCGCAGCGCACGCCGTCGTGCAGGTCGACGCCCGTGTCCTCCAGCCACTCGGTGGCGGGGGCCACGCCCACGCCGACCACGATCGTGTCGGCGGCGATCTCGGTGCCGTCGGCCAACCGGATCGCGTGGGGCCGATCATTGCCCTCGATCGACTCGATGATCGCACCGGCCCTGATCTCCAGCCCCTTGGACCGGTGCCACTCCATGACCTGCCGGCCCACGTCGGCGCCCAGGGCCCGTTCGAGCGGTACCGGCAGGGCCTCCAGCACCGTGACGGCCACCCCCAACTGCTGGGCGCTCACCGCTACCTCCAGCCCGATGAACCCGGCCCCGATGACAGCGACGGCCCGGGCCGCGCCCAGCTCGTCACGCAGAGCCAGGGAGTCGTCGAGGGTGCGCAGATAGTGCACGCCGGGGCCGGGCGGGGCCAGAGGCAGCAGACGGGGGGCGGCGCCGGTGGCGATCACCAGGCCGTCGAAGGGCAGGTCCTCGTGCCCGGCCAGGTGGACGATCCGCCGGTCGAGATCGACTCCTATGGCCTGCGTCCCGAGCACCCACTCGGCGCCCAGTGCCTCGTCACCTCCGAGTGAGGTGCCCTCGGCGGTGGTCTTGCCGGTCAGCACCTGCTTGGACAGAGGGGGCCGGTCATAGGGCCGGTGACGTTCCTCCCCGACCAGCGTGAGGGGTCCGTCGTGGCCCATGCTGCGCAGGTTCTCGGCGGCCCGCAGGCCGGCCAGCGAGGCACCGACGATCACGATCCGTTGTGACACGGCCGCCGACCATACAGGGCGGAGATCGGACCAGCCGTAAGCTCGGTCCGATGTGCGCATGGGATTCCCGCCGCCCGGTCGGGCGCCGATGGTGAGACTCGAGGAGTGGATTGCGGCGCGCATCCCGGAACGGTGGGGGGCCGAAGCGATAGAGGTCCTGTCCGACGCCGACGAGACGCTCGTGGTGGTCGACGTTCCGTCGGCCGCCCCGGCCACCTTCCGGGACGGCACCCGAGACGAGCGGATGGCCATTGCCGTCGCGGCCGAGGCCAAGTTCGGGGCCAAGGTGTCCTGGGGACTGCGCCACGAGGGGAACATTCATCTGTTCACCACGGCATCGGTGCCGGTGATGACCAGGCTCCGGCTGCCCGAGCGCCGCGTCCTGGACACCCTGATCGACGGCGGGCTGGCCCGGACCCGCTCCGAGGCGTTGGCCTGGTGCGTGCGGTTGGTGGGCGAGCACGAGCAGGAGTGGCTGGCCGAGCTGCGGGCTGCGTTCTCGGCGGTGGAGGCGGTCAAAGAGAAGGGCCCCCGCAGCCGGCGCTCCTAGTAGAAGTAGCGCCGGACGGGTTCAGCCTTCGCTGGGGGCGGCGGCGACGGCATCGAGGGCCTGCGTGAGCGTGTTCCACGCCAGGGTGGCGCACTTGATCCGCACCGGGAACTTGACCACGCCCTGCAGGGCCTCGAGGTCGCCCAGCTTGATGCCGTCATCAGCGGCCGATTCGGTGGCCCCGTCCCCGGCGCCGTCGAGACGGGACTCGTGAATCGACATCATCGACTTGAACTTGCGGATCACCGCCCGGGCCTCGTCCACCGTCCGGCCCTTGACCGCGGTCGACATCATCGACGCCGATGACTGGCTGATCGAACAACCCTGCCCGGTCAGCTTGACGTCGGTCAGGTTGCCGTCCTCCATCTGGACATACAGGGTGATCTCGTCACCGCACAGTGGGTTGAAACCGGTCTCGGCGTGCGCCGGCGGGGCCGGCAGTTCGCCCCGGTTACGCGGGTTGCGGTAGTGGTCGAGGATGATCTCGCGGTAGAGGTCTTCCAGTCCCGGCATCGTTCTCCTAAGGGGGGCTACAGAGCGAACAGAGCGTCGGCGTCGGACAGGGCGGCGACGAGCGCGTCCACGTCCGCTTCGTCATTGAACACCGAGAACGACGCCCGGGCGGTGGCGCCCACCCCCAGGCACCGCATCAGCGGTTTGGCGCAGTGGTGACCGGCCCGCACGCATACCCCGGCTTCGTCCAGCACCTGGGACAGATCGTGGGGATGGATGTCGCGGTACTGGAACGAGATGACCCCGCCCCGATCGGCCGCTTTGGCCGGGCCGTGGATGACCATGTCCGGGTGCGAACCGCGGAGTGCTTCCAGGGCGTAGGCGGTGATCTCCTCCTCGTGCCGGCGCACGTTGGCCATGCCCAGGTTCTCCAGATAGCCGATGGCGGCCGACAGGCCGACCGCCTCGGCGATCGGTGGGGTCCCGGCTTCGAACTTCCACGGCACATCGTTGGTGGAGAAACCGTCGAGGCGCACGTCACGGATCATCTCGCCGCCGCCGAGGAAGGGGGGCATGGCCTCGAGCAGCTCGGGCCGGGCCCACAACGCGCCGATCCCGGTCGGGCCCAGCATCTTGTGCCCGGTGACACCGAAGAAGTCACAGTCCAGAGCGACCACGTCCAGCGGCATGTGGGGGGCGTGCTGGGCGCCGTCGACCAGGATCAGCGCCCCGGCGGCGTGGGCGGCGGCGGCCAGTTCGGCGATCGGGTTGATCGTCCCGAGCACGTTGGACACCGACGTGACGCCCAGCAGCTTGGCGCCGTCGAGCGTCTCCTCCAACCTGGACAGGTCGAGGAACCCCTCGCTGCTAACCGGCAGGTAGCGCAGCTCGATACCCCGCTCGGCCTTCAGGGCCAGCCACGGCACCAGGTTGGCGTGGTGCTCCATCTCGGTGAGCACGACCACGTCGCCGGCGGCCAGCTGGGACCGGCCCCACGTGTAGGCGACCAGGTTGATGGCCTCGGTGATGTTCTTGGTGAACACCACCTCGTTCGGCGACGAGGCGCCGATGAACCGGGCCAGGTCGGCCCGGCCCTGCTCGTAGCGGGCGGTGGCCTCCTCGGCGATGGTGTAGACGCCCCGGTGCACGTTGGCGTGGGTCGTCTCGTAGTACTCGTCCATGGCCTGGATGACCGATGCCGGCCTCTGGGCCGACGATGCCGAGTCCAGGTACACCAGGCGTTTGCCGTGCACCTGGCGGTCGAGGATCGGGAAATCCTTCTTGATGGCGTCGACGTCTAGCTGCGCCACGACTCATACCCTTCTTGTTCGATCTGGGCGGCCAACTCGGGCCCGCCGCTAGTCACGACCCGTCCGTCGAAGAGCAGGTGCACCACGTCGGGCGCCAGCTGGTCGAGGATGCGGTGGTAGTGGGTGATCACCAGGACGCCGAGGTCGGGCCGGGTCTGGCGCACCGCTTGTACCCCCCGGGCAACCGACCCGAGGGCGTCGATGTCGAGGCCGGAGTCGGTCTCGTCCAAGATGGCGATCTCCGGCTCCAGGATGGCCATCTGCAGCACCTCGTTGCGCTTCTTCTCACCGCCCGAGAAGCCCTCGTTCAGGTAGCGGTCGCCGAAGGCCGGGTCCATGCCCAGCTTCTTCATCCACTCCATGATCGACACCCGGAGCTCGAGGACCGACAGGTCCATCCCCCGGCGGGCCGAGAGGGCCTGG
The DNA here is from genome assembly GCA_035551615.1 of Acidimicrobiales bacterium. Classification (GTDB taxonomy): domain Bacteria; phylum Actinomycetota; class Acidimicrobiia; order Acidimicrobiales; family Palsa-688; genus JAKCDU01. Next base: position 38,959 of record DASZNC010000143.1, on the reverse strand, counting down.
CGGAGGAACTGGGCGACCGGGACACCGGGAATCTCCTCCGGGTACTGGAAGGCCAGGAACACCCCGGCCTTGCCGCGGACATCGGCCGGCCAGTCGGTGATGTCCTCACCCTTGAAGAGGACCTGCCCGTCGGTGACCTGGTAGGCCGGGTGACCGAGCAGGGTGTTGGCCAGCGTCGATTTACCCGATCCGTTGGGGCCCATCAGCGCGTGTACCTGGCCGGCCTCGACCACCAGATCGACACCCTTCAAGATGGGCGTGCCCTCCACCGAGACATGCAGATTATTGATGGCGAACAGGGGGGGAACCACGCCCTAGAGTCTATTACCACTACGGCGATAGGGAAAAATATACGGGCAGTTGGTCCGGCCCGTCCTTTGACCGAAGTAGCTTGGCGGCGAAATGGCCAACCCATGGACCTCGCAGGCGAGCGTCTCCTTGGGAGGACCCCGCGACCGGGTGACGCTGGTGGAGGGGTCCGCCTTCTTGATCTGCTCGTCCAGTGGCGAGGTCGCCCCCGATTTCGCGGAGGGACTGTTCTTCCGCGACACCCGGTTCCTGTCGGGCTACGGCCTGCGGGTAAACGGGGAGCTGCCGGAACCGCTCGCCCGCTCGGTCGCCGACCCGTACTCGGCCACGTTCGTCGCCCGGGGTCGGCCCCGCCTGGGCCGGGCCGATTCCGACCTGATGATCGAGCGGCGGCGCTACGTGGGGCGGGGCATGCGGGAGGATCTGTTCGTCCGCAACTTCGGTGAGGAGCCGGCCTACTGCGCCGTCGAGCTCTCCTACGGAGCCGACTTCGCCGACCTGTTCGCGGTGAAGGAAGGGCGCACGCCTATCGAGTCCGACGACGCCGTCGAGAACGTCGAGGGCGATCTGGTCTTCCGGCACAAGAGCGGGAGCCACAAACGCAGCCTGCGCATCTCGTTCTCCGAGCCGGCCGTCCTGGACGGGGCCATCGCCCGGTGGGAGGTGATCATCCCGTCCAAGTCGAGCTGGTCCCTCTGTGAACAGTTCTCGTGTGGCATCGACGGTGACGAAATAGAACCGCGCTGGGTCTGCGGCCAGCCGGTGGCCCGGGCCACCCCGGCCGAGCGCATGGCCGCCTGGCGCCGCAGCGTCCCCAACATCGATACCGATCACGACGGCCTGCGGGCCGTCGTCGCCCGCAGCTCCGAGGACCTGGGCGCGCTGCGCATCTTCGATCCCGACTACCCCGAGCGCACCGTGGTGGCGGCGGGGGCGCCCTGGTTCATGACGCTGTTCGGCCGGGACTCGCTGATCAGCGCCCACATGGCCCTCCTCGTCGACCCGGAGCTGGCGCTCGGGACGCTGCAGACCCTGGCCCGCTTCCAGGGGACCGACGTGCGCCCCTACAACGAGGAGGAACCGGGCCGCATCCTCCACGAGATGCGCTTCGGTGAGGCCTCATCGCTGTCGCTCGGCGGCGGGACGATCTACTACGGAACGGCCGATGCCACGCCGCTGTTCGTCATGCTCCTCGGCGAACTGCGCCGGTGGGGCCTGGCCCGGGAGGCGGTCGACGAACTCCTGCCCCACGCCGACCGGGCCCTCGAATGGGTCCAGAAGTTCGGTGACCGGGACGGTGACGGCTACGTCGAGTACCAGCGCACATCGGACCGGGGCCTGCGCAACCAGGGCTGGAAGGACTCCCTCGACGCCATCCGTTTCGCCGACGGCCGCCTGGCCGAGCCGCCCATCGCCCTGGCCGAGGTGCAGGGCTATACCTACGGGGCCTACCTGGCCCGGGCATTCTTCGCCGCCGAGGTCGGCGACGTGGCCCTGTCGACCGATCTGCGGTCGCGAGCGGCCGCCCTGAAAGCCGCGTTCAACCGGGACTTCTGGCTGGAGGACAAGGGCTGGCTGGCCATGGGCCTGGACCGCGACAAGAAGCCGATCGACGCGCTGGCGTCCAACATGGGTCATTGCCTGTGGACCGGCATCCTCGACGCCGACAAGGCCGACATCGTGGCCAAGAAGCTGATGTCCCCGGACATGTTCAGTGGCTGGGGGGTGCGGACCCTCGCCTCGTCGATGACCGGCTACAACCCGATCAGCTATCACTGCGGTTCGGTGTGGCCCCACGACAACGCCATCGTGGCCGCCGGGCTGATGCGCTACGGCCACGTACGCGAAGCGCAGCGGGTGATCATGTCCGTCATCGACGCCGCCGTCGCCCAGGGCGGCCGCCTGCCGGAGCTGTTCAGCGGGCTCGAGCGCATGGAACAGCCGCTGGTCGTGCCTTATCCGACGTCGTGTTCGCCCCAGGCGTGGGCCGCCGCCTCCCCGTTGCTCATGCTGCGCACCCTGCTCCGGCTCGACCCCTGGGTCCCCCGGGGCAAGGTCTGGCTCCACCCGGCTCTGCCCGAATCGATCGGCCGCCTCCACGTGGGGCGCATCCCCCTGGCCGGCGCACGCGTGTCGGTGACCGTCGAGGGTGACTCGGTATCGGTCGAGGGGCTCCCCGACGACCTGGAGCTGGTCGACGCCCCCCGGCATCCGCTCACCGGGTCCTGATCGCGGTCGGTCCCGTGGGGGGCTGAGGCTGCGGGTCGGCGCGGCCCGTGCCGCCGGGGCCGCGACCGTGCCGCTGGGGCTGTCCCGTCGCGGGCCGTACGGTGCCGGCCTCGACGGCGGCGGTCGGGTCAGCAGGCGCTCGGCCTGGCGCGCTGGTTCCGAGCGTTGCCGATGGGTTCATGCCGAGTGGGCGTTTCGGGAGGAGACGCGGCCAGGCCGACCGAATCCCGGACCCAGTGGTCGGCCGTCACCGGAGCGTGTGCGAACTTGCTGACAATGCCCGCAAGTTTGCACACACCCGGCCGGATGCCACCTCTGGCCGCCCGATTCCGCCAGCGCTGCAGCAAAACCGACCACCGCCAGTGCGACAGCCAAACACCGACCGCTCAGGGACCACCTCTCCCAGGCCCTCCGCCTTCCGGGCCAGCGGCCCACGACAAGCGTCGGTTCAGTAGGACCGCCTTTACCAGCCCCGGTCGACCCACTCCTGCAGGTGCGGCGACTCGTCGCCGATCGTGGTGTTGTCCCCGTGACCGGGCATGACGATGGTGTCGGCGTCGATCTTGGAGAACAAGCGGTCCTCTAGGGAGCGGATGATGGTCGGGAAGTCCCCGCCCGGGAAGGTGGTGTTGCCCGGGCCGCCCGGGAAGAGCGTGTCGCCCGAGAACAGGACCGGGGATCCCTCCAGCCGGAAGCACATCGAGCCCGGGGTGTGGCCGGGCGTGGCGATCGTGTGCAGCCGCAGCCGGCCCACCTCGATCACCGACTCGTCGCCCAGGACGAAGTCGTACGAAGGGAGCATCTCGGAGTCGGCGGCCGTGACGCCGACGTCGTAACCGGCATCGCGCACGGCCGGCACGGCCTGGATGTGATCCCAGTGGCCGTGGGTCTCGAGCACCTTGCGCACTCCCAACCGGGAGCACATCTCCAGGAGCTTCTCGTGCTCGTTGGCGGCGTCGATCAGTACTGAGTCGCCGGTGTCCTTGCAGCGAAGGACATAGACGTTGTTGTCCATGGGGCCGACGACGACCTTGTGGATCTCGGCATGGGTGTCCTCGTAGTGCATCGCTGCGAGCCTATGGGCTAGAAATAGTTAACCAAGCAAAGAGGGGATACGGGCTTTGAACTTCGCCTTCAGTGAAGAGCAGGAAGAACTCCGCAAGGCGGTCCGGCGCTTCTTGGACGACAAGTCCTCCGAGGCCGAGGTGCGCCGCCTGATGGACACCAGCGAGGGTTACGACCAGGCCGTTTGGAAGCAGATGGCCGAGCAGTTGGGCCTGCAGGGTCTGATCATCCCCGAGGAGTTCGGCGGGTCGGGTTACACCTACGTCGAGCTGGTCGTGGTGCTCGAGGAGATGGGCCGGGCCCTTCTGTGCGCCCCCTATTTCTCCAGCGTGGCCCTGGCCGCCAACCTGCTCCTGGTCTCTGGCGACGACGCCGCCAAGAAGGACCTTCTGCCGAGCATCGCCGACGGCAGCAAGATCGCCACGGTGGCCTTGGCCGAAGCCTCCGGTCGTTGGGACGAGGAGGGCGTGACGCTGGCCGCCAGCGGATCGGGTAGCGACTGGACCCTGACCGGCGAGAAACTGTACGTCCTCGACGGGCATGTCGCCGACCTGGTCCTGGTCGCCGCCCGTACCGGGGCCGGCGTGTCGGTGTTCGCCGTGGACAAGGGGGCCAGCGGATTCACCGCTACGCCGCTGTCGACCATGGACCAGACCCGCAAGCAGGCCAAGCTGACCTTCGAGTCGACCCCGGCCCGCCTCATCGGGACCGACGGTCAGGGCTGGGCCGCCCTCTCCAAGATGCTCGACCTGGCCGTGGTGGCGCTGGCCGCCGAGCAGGTCGGGGGGGCCCAGAAGGTGCTGGACATGGCCGTGGAGTACGCCAAGGTGCGGGTGCAGTTCGGGCGGCCGATCGGCAGCTTCCAGGCCATCAAGCACAAGTGCGCCGACATGCTGCTGGAGGTCGAGTCGGCCAAGTCGGCCGCCTACTACGCCGGTTGGGCAGCGGCCGAGGACAACGACGAGCTTCCGGTCGTCGCCTCGCTGGCCAAGTCCTACTGCTCGGAGGCGTACTTCCACGCCACCGCCGAGAACATCCAGATCCACGGCGGTATCGGCTTCACGTGGGAGCACCCGGCCCACCTCTACTTCAAGCGGGCCAAGAGCTCCGAGCTGCTGTTCGGTGACCCGACCTACCACCGCGAGCTCCTGGCCCAGCGCATCGGGATCTAAATGCTTGGACGAACGTCCCGACCTCGGTAATATCACCGGTACCGAGGAAAGGAGGTGGTCCAGCTGAGTAGTTGTTTTTCTGGGACCTCGGAGGTGGCTGGCCGCTGAGCGGCAGCTGGGCCGGCTGGTGATATCCCGCCAGCTACCCGAGGCAGGAAGGCCAGGAACCGGTCCCGCCTGGTAACCCAAACGGAATGCCTCGCAATTTCCAGTTAGTTTCGATCAGATGGGGTCGCCACCACATGGCGGCCCCATCTGTCATTTCAATCCCATGAGCGACCCGGTCTTCACCCCTCCCGACGGCAGCGGCCCGTTCCCGATCACCCTCGAGGACCGGACCCTGGCCGCCTACCTGGCCCGCCCGGCACCCTCCGCGGCCGGGGGATCGGGCCGTCACGGGCTGGTGATCTGCCACGGCTTCCCGGCTGATCCACCCATTCCCAACGCTCCCAATCGGGGCTACCAGCAACTGGCCGACCGCCTGGCCGCCGACACCGGGTGGGTCGTGCTCACGTTCAGCTTCCGGGGCACGTCCGAGTCGACCGGGAACTTCTCCCTCGCCGGGTGGCTGGCCGACCTCAAGGTGGCCATTGAGGTCCTCCTGGCCACCGGCACCGTGGACGCCGTGTGGCTCTGCGGTTTCGCCGCCGGGGGCGCTCTGGCGATCTGTGCGGCCGGTGAGGATTCCCGGGTCAAAGGAGTGGCCGCCTTCTCGGCGCCGGCCGACTTCGCCGACCGGGCCAGCGATGCCCGCCGCTTCGTCGCTCAGGCCCGGGCCGTCGGCGTCATCCGGGACCCCAACTTCCCCCCCGATCTGGAGGCCTGGGCCCGTGAGCTACGGGAGATCCGGCCCCTCAACCTGATCGGCAAGGTGCCGCCCCGACCGATCCTGCTCGTGCACGGCGCCAACGACGAGGTGGTCAGCGTTCTCGACGCCCGGGCGCTGGCCGACGGAGCCTTCGCCCAAGTGGAGTTGCGGGTGCTGCCCGGGGCCGGCCACCGGCTGCGCAATGACCCCCGAGCCATCGCCCTGCTGATCGGCTGGCTGGACCGCCAGAACTAGGCCCAGAGCGGGTCGATGGTATCCCGCAGGCGGCGGGCGGCCGCCTCCGGGTCGGTCGACTCGGTCAGGTAGCGCACCACCACGAACCGGCGGGCTCCGACGGCGGCCATATCCGGGATGGTGTCGGGGGTGGCACCCCCGGTTACGAACCAGGGGATGGCCCGCTCGGTTCCGGCGACGTGCTCGAGATAGGAGAGCCCGGTGCCCGGCCGTCCCGGTTTGGTCGGCGTGGCGTTCACCGGACCGGCCGACAGGTAGTCGACCGGCTGGCCTTCGGCCTCCGCCCACTCGGCCGGGGCGTGGGTGGACAGCCCGATGATGGCGTCGTCGCCGAGAAGGCGCCGGGCCAGGGCCGGAGGGGCGTCGTCCTGGCCGACGTGGACACCGTCGGCGCCGCATTCGAGGGCCAGGTCGGGACGGTCGTTCAGGACGAAGGGCACACCCTTCGCCGCGCACACGTCTCTGGCCAGCCGGGCCCGGCGCAGCAACGGCCGTGCGTCCATCTCTTTGTCCCGGAGCTGGACGACGTCGACGCCGCCGTCGATACAGGCCCCGAGGAACTCGGCCAGGTCGGGCCGGTCGGCCGTGCACAGATACAGCCGGCGACCGGCCAGGCGGTCAGCCACGGATCACTCCGTGGGGGGACAGTGAAGCGGGTCCGGTCATCCGCCGGCGACCGCCCGGACCAGTTCGATCCGGTCGCCATCGGCCAGGCGCACCTGGGGCATCTGGGCCCGGTCGATGGCATCCCCATTGACCTCGGCGACCACCCATTTGGCGCCCATACCCAGTTGGTCGAACAACTCGAGCAGCCCGGCGCCGTCGGCCATCTCGACGTCCTCGCCGTTGGCGACCACTCTCAAGTGGCGGCCTGCTTGGCCGCCGCCTTCATGGCCTGCTTGTAGGCCCGGACCCGGGTGAGGGACTCGCCGTCGGTGATATCGGCGACCGACATGTAGGTGCCCGGCTGGCCGAACCTGCCGGCTGCGTCCTGCCATCCGGGTGTCTTGATGGCCAGCTGCTTGCCCAGGAGGCCGATGAAGATGCGCGCCTTCTGCTCGCCGAAGCCGGGCAGCGCCTTTACCCGCTTGTACAGATCGGCGCCGTCCTTGGCCTTCTTCCAAACGGCATCGGCCTTACCGCCGTACTCGTCGACGACGATCCGGCACAGTTCCTGGACCCGCTTGGCATTGGCCGCAGGGAAGCGGTGCAGGGCGGGCCGAGCGGCGAAGATGGCGGCCAGTTCGTCAGGATCCGCGTTGGCTATGGCGGTCGCGTCGAGTTTCCCGCCCAGCCGGTCCTTCAGATCCTTGGGTGAGCTGAACGCCCGCTCCAGCGGGATCTGCTGATCGAGGACCATGCCGATCAGCAGCGCCAGCGGGTCGGTGCTCAGGAGTTTGTCGGAAGCCGGATCCTGGCTCAGATGAAGGTTGGCCACGCTCGGAGGCTAGTGCCGTGTTCAAAGCCCCGGGCGCCGAAGTTGGACCACGGTAGGCCGCCGTCAGCTCACACGGGGGTCGGGCGCGTCGGCGTCGATCTGGTAGTCGGCGATGGCCTTTTCGACCTCCTGGGCCTTGGCTTCGCCGGTGGCGAGCAGCCCGTCGAGCACGGCGACGACCAGGTGGGCGGCATCGGTCTCGAAATGGCGGCGCAGCGCCTCACGGGTGTCGGAGCGGCCGTAGCCGTCGGTGCCGAGCGGGGTGAAGTGGCCGGGTACCCAGCGGGCGACCTGGTCGGGCACCGCTTTCATGAAGTCGGTGACGGCGACGATCGGACCGTTGGCGGAGCCCAGCGTTTCGGTGACGTAGGGCGTCCGCGGTTGCAGCGTCGGATGCAGCCGGTTCCACCGCTCCACCGACAGGGCGTCCTCGCGAAGCGTCTTGTAGCTGGTGGCCGACCACAGCTCGGCCGCCACGTCGTGCTTTTCGGCGAGCAGCTGCTGGGCTCCCAGCGCGGCCTGGGACGCCGACCCGGAGAACAGGACGGTCGCCTTCCGGCGGGGGCCGGCGGGCGCCTCGGCGAACCGGTAGAGCCCTTTGAGGATGCCCTTATCGGCCCCGTCCGGCTTGGCCGGCATCGTGTAGTTCTCGTTGTAGAGGGTGAGGTAGTAGAAGACGTCCTCCGGCTCGGGCCCGTACATGCGCCGGATACCGTCGTCGACGATGGCCGCCACCTCGTAGGCGAAGGCCGGATCGAAGGCCTGCAGGTTCGGGAAGGTGGAGGCCAGCACCAGGGAATGGCCGTCACCGTGCTGTAGTCCCTCGCCGAGCAGTGTGGTGCGGCCGGCGGTGCCGCCCAGCATGAAGCCGCGGCCCCGCATATCGCCGAACGCCCAGGCCAGGTCGCCGATGCGCTGGAAGCCGAACATCGAGTAGTAGATGAAGAACGGGATCATCGGCTGGCCGAAGGTCGCGTAGGAGGTGCCGGCGGCGGTGAAGTCGGCCATGCCGCCCGCCTCGGAGATGCCCTCCTCCAGGATCTGGCCGTCCTTGGCCTCGGAGTAGGTGAGCATCAGCTTCGAGTCGACCGGCTCGTAGAGCTGGCCGGCGGGGGAGTAGATCTTGACCTCCTTGAACAGGCCGTCCATGCCGAAGGTACGGGCCTCGTCAGGGATGATGGGCACGACCCGGTTGCCGATGCCCTTGTCCCGCAGCAGGTTGCGCAGCATCACGGCGAAGGCCATCGTGGTCGACACAGCCCGCTTGCCCGAGCCGGAGTCGAACTCGGCCAGGGCCTTGGGATCCGGGGCCGGCAGCGGCTTCGATCGGACGACCCGCTGGGGGAGCGAGCCGCTGAGCGCGGTGCGGCGTTCCATCATGTACTGGTACTCCACGGAGTCGGGCGACGGCCGGAAGAACGGCGGTTCACCCTTCTCCAGGGCCGAGTCGGGAATCTCCTCCTCCAGGTACAGGCGGTCGCGCAGCAGCTTCAGCTGGGCGGCGTTCATCTTCTTGATCTGGTGGGTGGAGTTGCGGGCCTCGATCTCGGGGCCGAGGGTCCACCCCTTGATCGTCTTGGCCAGGATCACCGTCGGTTGGCCCGTGGTCTCGGTGGCCGCCTTGTACGCGGCGTACAGCTTCCGGTAGTCGTGCCCGCCTCGGGGCAGGTTGCGCAGGTCGTCGTCGCTCAGATGCTCGACCAGCGCCCGCAGCCGGGGGTCCGGGCCGAAGAAGTGCTGGCGGATGTAGCTGCCGTCCTCGGTGGCGTACTTCTGGTACTCGCCGTCGACCGAGTTGTTCATCTTGTGCAGCAGCACGCCGTCCACGTCGCGGGCCAGGAGTTCGTCCCACTTGGATCCCCACACCACCTTGATGACGTTCCAGCCGGCGCCGCGGAACGTGGCCTCCAGCTCCTGGATCACCTTGCCGTTACCCCGTACCGGGCCGTCGAGTCGCTGCAGGTTGCAGTTGACCACGAAGACCAGGTTGTCGAGCTGTTCCCGGCCGGCCAGTGACAGGGCGCCGAGCGTCTCCGGCTCATCGCATTCACCGTCACCCAGGTAGCACCAGACCCGGCTGTTGGAGGTGTCGACGATTCGCCGGTGGTGCAGGTACCGGTTGAAGTGGGCCTGGTAGATGGCGCTCAGCGGCCCGAGCCCCATCGAAACCGTCGGGAACTCCCAGAAACCGGGCATAAGTCTGGGATGCGGATACGAGGACAGGCCGCCCACTCCGGCCTTGGCGCCCTGCAACTCCATCCGGAAGAACCCGAGCTGCTCCTCCGACAGGCGCCCCTCGAGGAAGGCCCGGGCGTACACGCCGGGAGCGGCGTGGCCCTGGAAGTAGACCTGGTCGCCCGGTTGGCCATTGGCTTTGCCCCGGAAGAAGTGGTTGAACCCGACCTCGTACAGCGAGGCGGACGAGGCGAAGGTGGCCAGGTGGCCGCCGATGCCCTCCGCCCGGTGGTTGGCCCGCACCACCATGATGGCGGCGTTCCAGCGGATGTAGGCCCGGATGCGCCGCTCGATGTATTCATCGCCGGGGAACCACGGTTCCTGGTCGGGCGGGATGGTGTTGACATACGGAGTCGACACGGTGGCCGGGAAACCGACCTGGTTCTCGCGGGCCCGTTCCAGCAGCTTCATGAGCAGGAACCGGGCCCGGGTCTTGCCGCGGGCATCCACGATGGCGTCGAAAGAATCGATCCATTCAGACGTTTCCTCGGGGTCGATGTCCGGGAGCTGATGGGAGAAGCCGTCGAATATCACGGATCCATGCTCGCGCCGTCGCGGCCCTTTGGTGTACAACGCCCCTCGTGAGGCGCCAATCGATCGTGATCGCCGCCGTCGTCGGGTTGGCCAAAGCGGACTCGGCGGCGATGGGTGTGGTCGCCCCGGCGCTGCGCACCCACCTGCACGTGACCCCGGCCGACCTGGGCATTCTCGGGTCGCTGGCCTCCGTGACCGGCGCCCTCGCGGCGCTGCCGGCGGGCACGCTGGTCGACCGGCGGCACCGGATATCCGTGCTCACCGTGGCCCTGGTCGGCTGGAGCGTGGCCCTCGGTCTGGCCGGATTCGCCCGTGGCCTCCTCCTGCTCGCCGTGGCCCGGATCCTGTCCGGCGGGATCGCCACAGTGGCCCGCCCGGTGGCCGTCTCCCTGGCCGGCGACCTGTTCGCGGTGGCGGATCGGGGCGGCGCGCTGGCCGTGCTCGACACCGGTCAGGCGGTGGGCACGGCCATCTGCTTTGCGCTCGGGGCGCTCGCCGTGCATCTGCTCAGCTGGCAGTGGCTGTTCTTCTGGCTGGCCGCCATCGGCCTGGCCATGACCTTCCTGACCTTCCGGTTGGCCGAGCCACCCCGCACCGGGCCGCCTGGTCCGCCACTGATCCCGGTGCTGCGGACGCTGGTCGGCATCAGGACCAATCTGATCGTCCTCATCGCCGATTCGATCGGCAACTTCTTCTTCGCCGGCGCTGCGTCCTTCGCCGTGCTGTTCATCTCGGACCGCTACAACATGAGCAACGGTGAGGTCGATGCCCTGGCGCCCATCTTCGCCCTGGGCGTGATCGCCGGGATCCTGGTCGGGGGTCGCGTCGGTGACCGCCTGACCCGCTCCCGTGGCGGCGAGGAGCGGGTGGTGGTGGCCGGCATCTGCCAGCTGGTGGCCACGGCGTTGTTCGCAGTGGCCCTGTTGGGACCCTCCGTGTACACCGCCGGCACATTCCTGGCCCTCGGCGCGGCCGTGCTCGGTGGGGCCGGGCCATGTCTGGACGCCGTGCGCATCGACATCGTGCCGGCCGGGATGCGGGGCCGAGCCGAGGCGGCCCGGGGCCTACTGCTCCTGGCCAGCGGGGCCCTCGGCCCGGTCACGTTCGGGCTGGTGGCCACCGGGTTCGGAGGAAAGTCCGGTCTGGCCCTGCGCGATGCCTTCCTGGTCATGCTCGGCCCACTCGGCACGGCCGCCCTCGTGCTCCTCGCGGCCGTGCGCCCTTATCAGGGTGACGCGAGGGCGGCGAACGGCCCGTCCCTTTTCCCGGAACTGTGAGCGGCCATGCTGGAGAGGTGACGATCGTTTATACCGACGGAGCCTGCTCCGGGAATCCCGGACCGGGTGGCTGGGCGTGGGCCGTGCCCGGCGGCCGATGGCAGAGTGGGGCGGCCGCCCACACGACCAACCAGCGGATGGAGATCAGCGCCGCCCTCGAGGCCGTGCGCACGCTCGAGGGCCCGCTCGAGGTGGTGAGCGATTCGACCTACGTCGTGAACTGCTTCCGCGACCGTTGGTGGCAGGGGTGGCTGGCCCGGGGCTGGACCAACAGCCAGAAGAAGCCGGTCGCCAACCGGGACCTGTGGGAACCGCTGATCGGGCTCTACCGGGCGGAACCCGACCGGGTCCGGTTCCGGTGGGTCAAAGGGCACAGCGCCGATCCCATGAACGACCTGGTCGACCGGTTGGCGGTGGAGGCGGCGCTCAGCCAAGCCGGGCGGAACGGGAACCACATGGCCATGGACGGCGTCGAATGAAGATGTGGCCGCCGTCGTCGTCGATCTCCGGCCGGAGATCCCGGTAGAAGTCCCAGATGCACTGGGGGACCTGGCGGCCCTGGCCCGGGCCGGTGACCGACGCGCCATGGAGGACCTCCTGAGGGCCAGCTACGACGTGGTGTATCCGATCTGCCGGCGCATCGTGGGTAACCCGACCGACGCGGCCGACGCCGCCCAGGAGGCCCTCATGTCGGTCGTGCGGGGGCTGCCCCGCTTCGACGGGCGCAGCCGGTATTCGACCTGGGTGTACCGGATCGCCATGAACGCAGCCATCGACGAGACCCGCCGCCGGGCCCGCCGTCCGGTCGTCGGGATCACCCCGGGTTTCGACGCGCCCTCCACGTCCCCCGGCGCCGACCCGGAGGGCGGGTTGACCATGATGGACGTGGAGCAGGCACTCGTCGGACTGCCTCTCGACTACCGGTCGGCCGTGGTGCTCAGGGATGTGTGCGGCCTGGACTATGCCGAGATCGCCGAAATCCTGGGGGTGCCCGGCGGCACGGTGCGCTCCCGGATCGCCCGCGGCCGGAGCCTGCTGGCCGGCCGGTTGGGGCCGACGTTGGAGGCCAGCTCGTGACCCCCCACCTGACCGACGACGAACTGTCCGACGCTCTGGATGGCCGGTCGTCGCCGCACGTCGCAGTGTGCGCCGAATGTTCGACCCGCCTGGAGATGTGGCGCGCCGCCCAGGCCCGCCTGCGGGCGCCCGTCGTCGTTCCCGAATCGGCGCGCGACCAGGCGGTGGCGGCGGTGTTGGCCGCGTCGGGCGAGGCGGTCGGGGGCCGTCGGGGCCGGGCCGCCAGGCGCGGTCGCGGTCCGGCCCGGAGGCTCACCGGCAGTTGGGCGGCCGCCGCCGCAGTCGTCGTGGTCATCGCCGCCGTGGTCGGGCTGGGCGTCGGGTTGGCCGGCCAGCGGCACCACCGCCAGGTGAGCGCCTCGTCGGTACCGGCGGCGGGCGGCCCCGACCTCGGTGCGGTCGACGGGCCCAGCCAGTTGGCCGCAGCTGTGCGGCGGGCATTTCCGCCCGGTACCAGCTCCAGTGGTGGCAGCACGCTGGGCGGTTCTGCCGGTTCTGGTGCCGTCGGTGGTTCGAGTGGTTCGGTGTCGGCCGGTGAGGAGACGGGCGGCTCCGGTACGGCGTTCGGCAGCGCAGGCGCCGGGACTGTCCCCGGGCCGACCGGCCGTCCGCCCGCCGCGAACGGGCAACGATCGGCCAGCACCACCCTGGCGCCGGCGGTGATCACACCTGCGACCGTCAGCCCGCCGATCACCCTGGCCTCCGGGACGTGCGGGCTACCCAGGGGCACCAGAGGGAGCATCGTGTTCGTCGGTACGGTCGAGTACCGGACAGTGCCGGCCAGGGTCGTCCTGGTGCAGGCCGGCTCGGCCGAGCAGGCGATCGTGCAGAGCGAATCGGGCTGCCGGCTACTGGCCGTCGTGGCCATCGTGAACTGAGCCGGTCAGGCCGGCCGATCAGCTGCTGGGGCGCAGCCGGTTGAGCATCTGCATCAGAGGGCGCAGCTCACGGATCTGGAGCAGTCGGCCGATGGCCACGTAGGCGGCCGTAGCGGCCCCGACCTGGACGACCAACCGGACCACCAGCCACACGTCCGACCCATGGTGGGCGAACGGCAGGCCGACTCCGACGGCGACGGCCCCGGTGATGGCCGACGCCACGACCATGCGCACCAACGCCTTGACGGTCATGATCCCGCCGAGCGGACCGACGCGGCGGCGCAGGAGCACGACGGCATACAACGAGGCCAACGTGTACGGCCCGACCCAGGCCAGGGCCAGACCGGGGACCCCCAGGGCGGGGGCCAGCGCGAGCGCGGCGACCACGGTGAGGGCGTTCTCGATGACGTAAATGCGGAACATGGTGCGGGCGTCCTGCATGGCCTGGAACGCCCTCATCAGCAGGAAGAAGGCGCTGAATCCGGGCAGGCCGCCGGCAAAGTAGAGAAGTGTGGTGGTCACCAGCCGGGCTCCCTGTCCGCCGACCTCTCCGTGGTGGATGGCCAACTGGATGAACGGGTCGGCCACCGCCATGTAGACGAGGGCGACAGGGATGAGGACGGCCAGGCTGACCCGCAGGCCGCGGACGAACTGCGTCTCGAACTGCACGGTGCGCCGGGCCGACCACTGCTCGGCCAGGTTGGGCATGATGGCGGACGCGACGGACACCGCGATCAGGGCATAGGGCAGCTGGAAGAACTGGTAGGCGAACTGGTAGGCCGTCACGCCGCCGCTCGTGCGCCCGGCCAGGATCATGACCAGAGCCAGTGATGCCTGGTTGGTCAGGACGACGCCGACCAGCCACGAGGACAGAGCCGCCACCCGGCGCACCGCCGGATGACGGGGCTCCCAGACCGGCCGCAGGTGCAGACCGAGTCGGTGCAGGGCCGGCATCTGGATGAGGAGCTGTACGGCATAGCCCAGGGTGGTGCCGGCTCCGAGCACCAGCACGGCCCGGCTATCGGCGCCGAACGCATTCAGCGTGGCCGTCGGGCTCAGATGATGGTTGGTCAGCACCTTGTCGGCGATGCTCTTGGTGGCCAGCAGGGCGGCGATGGCGATCAGGTTGTTCAGGACCGGCGAGATGGCCGCCACGGCGAAGCGGCGGCGGGCGTTGAGCAGGGCGGTGGTGGCCACCGTGGTGCCGAGGAAGAACACCTGGGGGGCGAAGTAGCGCAGCAGACTGGTGGCGACCGCCCGCTCGGCACCGCCGGTCCTGCTCGGGCTGAGGATCAGGTAGAAGTGGATGATCAGCGGCGCGGCCAGCCACAGGATGGCGCTGACACCGACGAGGGCCACCGCGATGGCGGTCATGACCGCCGACAATGAACGGGACGCGTCCTGTGGATCGTCGTCGGCCAGATGCTCGACGAACACCGGGATGAGCGTGGCCGACAGGATGCCGCCGAGCAGCAGGTCGTAGACGATGTTGGGGATCCCGTTGGCGTAGTTGAACGCGTCCGAGAGCACGCCGACGCCGAGCACGTACCCGATGACCAGCACCCGGACGAACCCGGTGAACCGCGACGCGAACGTGCCGAAGGCCAGGATGGCGGTGGCCCGGCCCATCGACGGGCCGGGGGCGGGTGGCGTCCGGGCCCGGTGCGCCGGCGCCGGGCGCCTCGGCCGGTCGGCCGGTCGCGGGCGGGGCGGGGCCGGCGCATCCGAGGGCACCGGTGCGGCCGGTCGCACGCCGGCGCCTTCCCGGCGGGGGTGGGAGGTCCCGGGGGGGCCGGGCCGGCACCGGGACGGCGATGTCGGCCGGTGGATCGGGATCGTCGGGCGTGGGCGGGGAGGCGACGCCGGTGCCCGACGGCCGACCGGGCTCGCCACGGCTCGGGCGGGCCCGGTCGCGGCGGGGATCGAAACCGGCGGGGAACGGAGAGTCAGTCGCGGTCGGGCCGCGCTCGGGAGATGCGGCCGTCCTCGAAGGGCCATCGGTCGATCCCGCTTCCGGCGATCCCGGTTCCGGGCCCGGTGCCTCCCCTTCGTCCGAGCCCTCCGGATACGGCACCGTCCGGGAGGTGATGCGCAGCGGGGGCGTGCTCCGGCCCTGTTCACGTATCTCGGCCCGCCGGCGCTCCAGTTCCTGCTGGTACTGGGCGATCTGGCGGACGTCGACCCGCGGCATCTCCATCGACGCGTCCTGGTCGTACAACATGCCCCGTCCGGCCCGGCTCGGAGGTCCGGCGGGCGGCGGCGGCCCGGGTTGGTCGTCGGGTTCGTCGTCCTGATCGAAGAAACGCCCGGTCCGACCCATCTGACCATGGTGGTCTACCCCTGGCCAGGGGTCCAGTACCGCCGTCGGCGGAGCCGCCCGCCGGGTCGGTACTGTCTAACCGATGGACCGAACCGGCGCCCTATCCCCCCTGGACGGCCGCTACGCCGGCCCGTCCGAGCCGTACGCCCACGCCTTCTCCGAAGCGGCTTTCTTCCGCCAGCGGTTCCGGGTGGAGGTGGAGTGGCTGCGCTCGCTGGCGGCCGAGCCGGCGGTCACCGAACTGCCCCCGCTCGATGACGGAGTGAGCCGCGCCCTCGAAGTGTGGGTCGACGAGTTCGGCCCGGCCGATGTGGCCCGGATCAAGGAGATCGAGGCCCGCATCAACCACGACGTCAAGGCGGTGGAGTACTTCTTCAAGGAGAGGCTGGCGGCCGTCGGCTTCGACCCGGCGGCCGGGGAGTTCGTCCACTTCGCCTGCACCAGCGAGGACATCAACAACCTGTCGCACGCCCTCATGCTGAAAGAGGGCCTGCGCGACGCCTGGCTGCCGCAGGCCCAAGGGCTGATCGACGACATCTGGGACCTGGCCGACTCCAACCGGGAGCTGCCGATGCCGAGCCATACCCACGGGCAGGCGGCGTCGCCGACGACCCTCGGCAAGGAGATGGCGGTGTTCGCCGCCCGCCTGCAGCGGCAGGCCGACCTGGTCCGGGACAACGAGCTGCTGGGGAAGTTCAACGGCGCCGTCGGGACCTACGGGGCCCACGCCGCGGCCTACCCCGACGTGGACTGGCCGGCGGTGTCCAAGCGGTTCGTCGAGGGCTTCGGGCTGCGCTGGAACCCGCTCACCACCCAGATCGAGTCGCACGACACCCTGGCCGAGGTGTTCCATGGGCTGGTCCGCTTCAACGCCATCCTGCTGGACTTCTGCCGGGACATCTGGGAATACATCAGCCGGGGCTATCTGCGCCAGCGACCGGTCGCCGGCGAGGTCGGGTCCTCGACCATGCCGCACAAGGTCAACCCGATCGACTTCGAGAACGCAGAAGCCAACGCCGGCCTGTCGTCGGCCCTGCTCGAGCACCTGGCGTCGAAGTTGATGGTGTCGCGCATGCAGCGGGACCTCTCCGACTCCTCGGCCATCCGGAACATGGGGACAGCCGTGGGTCACAGCGGGCTGGCGTTGACATCGGCCCGCAAGGGGCTGGCCAAACTGAGCCCGTCGCCGGCGGTGATGGAAGCCGAGCTGGACGGCCAGTGGGAGGTCCTGGCCGAGCCCATCCAGACCGTGATGCGGCGCTACGGCCTGCCCGAACCGTACGAGCGGTTAAAGGAGCTGACCCGTGGGCAGTCGGTCACATCGGCCGACGTCCGCCGGTTCGTCGAGGGCCTCGACCTGCCCCCCGATGCGGTCGAGCGGCTCCTCGCACTCACGCCGGCGACCTACACCGGGCTGGCGGCCGAGCTGGTCAGGCGCAAGGAGGGCTGAGCGCATGGCCCCGATGCCGATCAACGATTCGATGTTCCTGCTGGCCGAGCGCCGGGAGCAGCCGATGCACGTCGGCGGACTGCAGCTGTTCAAGTTCCCGGATGGCGCAGGCGAAGACTGGCTGACGTCGCTGTACGAATCGATGATCCACGCCGATCCGGACCAGCTGGCCCCCCTGTTCCGGCGGCGCGCCTACCGGCCGGCCACCAGCCTGGGGGCCTGGAGCTGGCAGAACGACTCGGCCATCGATCTGGAGCACCACCTCCGGTTGTCGGCCCTACCGCGGCCGGGCCGGGTCCGGGAACTGTTGGCGTTGGCCTCCCGTCTGCACGGCACCCTTCTGGATCGGCACCGGCCGCTGTGGGAGGCTCACCTCATCGAAGGCCTGGACGGCGATCGGTTCGCCGTGTACACCAAGATCCACCACGCCATGATGGACGGCGTCTCGGCGCTGCGGTTCCTGGCCCAGAGTCTGAGCACCGACCCGGATGAGCGGGACATGCCGATGCCGTTCGAGGCCCGCACCGGGGGGCGAGGATCGTCACGGGCCGCGTCGAACGCGCTGGCCGGACTGCTCGGCGTGCCGGTGTCGGCGCTGCGGACGACCTACGAGATGGCCGGCCTCGGAACGCGGGCCAGCCGGGGGGCGGTGAAGGCGTTCTTCGACCAGAACTCCCACCTGCCGAAGCTGGGCCCGAAGACGATCCTCAACCAGCCGATCACCGGCGCCCGCCGGTTCGCCGCCCAGTCGTGGCCCATGGACCGGGTCAAGGGAGTGGGCACGGCGGCCGGGGCCACGATCAATGACGTCCTGCTGGCCATGTGCAGCGGCGCCCTGCGTTCCTACCTCCTGGAGATGAGCGCGCTCCCAGACGACCCGTTGATCGCCATGACTCCGGTGTCGCTGCGGCAGGGCCCCGATGACGTCGGTGGCAACGCCGTGGGCGCCCTGCTGTGCAATCTGGGCACGGACCAGATCGACGCGGCCGAACGGCTGGCGACCGTCCGGGCCTCGATGGAGGAGGGCAAGGCCATGCTGCGTAGGCTGAGCCCGACGCAGGCCACGGTGGCCAGTGCCATCGCCATGTCACCGATGCTGCTCGGCCAGATACCGGGGCTGCGCCGGGTGGCCAGTCCCGGCTACAACGTGGTCATCTCCAACGTCCCCGGGCCGCCCGACCCGCTGTTCTGGAACGGGGCCCGACTGGAGGGCGCCTACCCGTTGTCGATACCGACCGACGGGCAGGCGCTCAACATCACCGTCACCTCCTACAACGGCAACCTGGAGTTCGGGCTGACCGGGTGCCGGCGTACGGTGCCCCACCTGCAGCGGCTGCTGGCGCAGCTGGAGGACTCGTTGGCGGCCCTCGAAAAGGCCGTCGCCGTCTAGCGGAGTGCTGGGCCGTCTGATCCCGAACGCGAGCTCCTACCACCGGGGCAGCAGGGCGGCGGCCGATCGGGCCCTGAGACAACCGGTCCACACGCCGGCCTGGTAGGCGAGGTCGTCAGCCAGACCGAGGCCGACCCATCGGAGTGGGTCCAGTGCCGGCCGGGACCCGACCCAATCGGCCAACCCCGGACCGACGGCAGTGGCCAGCGCCGACCAGGCCAGGGCCAGCCGGGTACGGCGGCCGGATGCCACGCCGGCCATCAGTCCGGCCACCGCGACCGGTGGCAGCCACGCCCGTCTGACGGCGGCCGCCAGAGGTCTCCCGGCCCGGACGTTGCCGCTCACGGCCAGCCGGCGCAGCCCGCGGGCGATCTGCGGGTCGGGCGTGCGACGTCCGAGGACCCAGGCGCCGCCCCCGATCAGCGCGGCCGCGGCCAGCGGGTGGCCGGTGGCGAGGAAGGTCCAGGCGGCTGCCGTCCACGGCTGCACGGCCAGAGGGGCGACCGCCCGGCCATGGCGGTGGGCCAGGGGCGCCGCCGATGTGCCGTAGTCGAAGCGCTGCTTCGCCCAGGTCCGCAGGTCGGCGCGGGCCGGATGGCCGGCCTGCGCCGCAGGGTCGTAGATCACCCGGTACCCGGCCTCGACCAGGCGCCACACCAGATCCACGTCCTCCCCGAACCGGAGCTGCTCGTCGAATCCCCCTACGCAAGCGAACGCGCCGCGGCGGACGGCGAGGAAAGTGGTCGGCACATAGGGCACGAGGCGTCCCGACCCCACGGCGGCGCCGGCCGGGCCCAGATCGAGCGGGGAATGATGCTGCTCGTAGACACCGAGCGGGCCGGGCACGGGCGGCGTCGTGATGCGGGGGGCCACGGCGGCCACGGCCGGGTCGGCGAAATGGCCGAGCAGGCGGGGCAGCCAACCCTCGGCCGGGACACAGCCGGCGTCGATGAACACGACGATCTCGCCCGTGCCCGACGCGGCCACGCCGGCGTTCCTGGCCCGTCCGGGCCCGCCCGGCCGGTCGTGGCGCAGCACCACGACCCCGTCGGTGGGCGGCACGGGTGGATCGGAGCCGTCATCGACGACCGTCACCGGGCGGCCCCCTCCGGGATCGAGGGTGGCGAGGGTGGCGGCCAGGCCGGGCGGATCGTCGAGGACCGGGATGACGACGGCGTGGGCCGGCAGGTCCGACGGTCCCGGCACCGGGAAAGCGGTTCCGGATTCCACCAATCGGGCGGCCAGGACACCGGCGGCGTGAGAGGACCCGACGGCCCGACCTTTGACCCAACCGTCCACCATCTCGGCGCCGGCCGGCGTCAGCCGTAGTACGCGGGTGGGAACACCGCCGATGAGCACTTCCGGCCGGGGGCGACGCACCGCCGCGAACTGCAGGGTGAAACCGGACGGGAGCGGGCGGGGCGGGCTCAGCGGGCGGTCATCCCGGCGTCGACGGGTAGCACGGCGCCGGTTATCCCGCTGCTGTCGGGCCCGCACAACCAGGCGATCAGGGCGGCCGGTTCCGACGGGGCCAACAGACGGGGGAGCATGTGGTGGGAGGCGAACTCCTCGGCGTCGGCCAGGCCGTAAACGGCGGCGCTGGCGTCCAACATGGCCCCCCGGGTGGATCCGGGCGCCACCACGTTGGCAGTCATGCCGTGGGGCCCGAGTTCGGTGGCCAGGCTGCGGACCAGCCCGACCACGCCGTGCTTGGCCGCCGTATAGGCCGCCATCATGTACAGCCCGATCTGGCCTCCGGCCGAGGCGACCGCTATGAACCGGCCCTGACGGGGTTCGGGTCGCCGCAACAAGGCGGGCACGGCGGCGCGGGCCAGCCGCCAGGTGCCCTCGAGGTTGATCGAGATCATGGTCGACCACGTCTCATCGGACGTCAGCCACGCCTCCTCACCCCCCGCCACCGCCCCGGCGACGGCGACGGCGGCATCGAGTCCCCCGAACTCCGACACGGCGGTCGCCACCGCCCGGTCCAGGTCGGCCTGGTCACGGACATCGCCGGCCACGGCCACGGCCGAGCTCGGACCTCCACAGCGATGGGCCACCCCCTCCAGGTCGGAGGGCCGGGCGAGCGGGTAGGACAGGGCCGGGTCGTCGGCGACCCGGTCGAACAGGACGACCCGCCACCCGGCGTCGGCCAGTTGGATGGCCGTCGCCGCCCCGATGCCCCGGGCCGCGCCGGTGACGATGGCGACGCTGGTCATGCCGGCCATCCGCGGAGGGACGCGAGGAGCGACCCGGTCCACCGTTCCAGCGTGGCCCGGCCCTCGTCGGCGGAGGCGTCGGCCGGGTCGCCGAGGATGCCGTTGGCGCTGACCGCGACGACGCCGCCCCGGCGCAGGGCGGGCATGAGATCCCGGATCGGTGCGGTGGCACCGGCAACTGCGGCGGCCACCCGCACGGCCTCTGGCCGCAACGCCAGCATCAGCGAGGTCTCGGTCCTCCCGGCGTGGGCGTCGTCACCGTCGATCGGCGAAGGCGTCCAGGACCGGACCCGGCGACCCTCGTAGACCAGGCGGGAGACGGCCTGGCCCACCGCACCGGCGTTGCCGCCGTGAGTCGAAACCAACAGCAGGCCGGCGAATGCGTCGGCCGAGCGGCCCAGTTCGATGAGCGCCGACTCGGTCACCGTCGCGCCCAGCGAAAGCGTGCCCGGGAAGCCGGCGTGCTCGCCGGCCGCCCCATAGGCCAGCGCCGGCCCGATGAGGATGTCGTCGCGGGCGGCGGCCACGGCTGCGCACAGGGCACCGGCGATGTCGGTGTCGGTCGACAGGGGCAGGTGGGGACCGTGTTGTTCGGTCGAGCCGACCGGGACGGCGAGGACCGAGGTCGGGGCCCGGTCGGCGACCTCCGTCCAGGACAGCTCGTCGAGCCGCGCGGCGCGCCCCACCTGAGGGGTCAGCGCCGGCGGAACGTGACGGGCGAGGAGTGGCCGATTCCGGGGGAGGGGGCCGACCCGGCGGCCACGCCGGCCAGGGCCGCTTCTCCGTAGCCCTTGACACATTCTGGATCGGGTCCGTCGAGCGGCAGACCGGTGAAGAACTTGGCGGCCATGCATCCGCCCTGACAGGCGTCGTAGGAGCCGCAAGAGGCGCAGGCCCCGGCCGAGGTCGGCTCTCGGAGCGACAAGAACAGAGGGGACTGCCGCCAGACCCGGGTGAACCCGCCCGGATCGCGCACCTGACCGGCCTTGAACTCGGAGTGCAGGACGAACGGGCAGGCGTATACGTCGCCCACCGGATCGATCAGGCAGACGACCCGGCCGGCGCCGCACAGGTTCAGCCCCGGGAGCGATTCGCCGAGCGCGGACAGGTGGAAGAACGAGTCGCCGGTGAGCACGTCGGGCCGGTCCAACAACCATCGGTACAGGTCGACCTGCTGCTCGTTGGTCGGGTGCAGTTCGTGCCACACGTCGGCGCCCCGACCGGAGGGCCGTAGCCGGGTGAGCCGGAGCTGGGCGCCGTACCCGTCGGCCAGGTCGGCGAAGGCGTCCAGCTGGGCCACGTTCTGGCGGGTGACGACGACCGAAATCTTGAACGGCCCGAACCCGGCCGTGGCCAGGTGATCCATGGCCCGCCGGGCCATGGCGAAACTGCCGACGCCGCGGACGGCGTCGTTGGTCGCCTCGTCGGCTCCATCGATGGAGATCTGCACGTCCACGTAATCGCTGCCGGCCAGGCGGGCGGCGCGCGCCGGGTTGATGGTCGAGCCGTTGGTCGAGAACTTGACCCCGACGCCCTGGGCGACGGAGTAGTCGATGAGCTCGTAGAAGTCGGATCTGATGGTGGGCTCGCCGCCGCCGATGTTGACGTAGAACACCTGCAGGTCGCGCAGTTCGTCGATGACGGCCTTGGCCTCGGCCGTCGAGAGCTCGTTCGGGTCCCGGCGGCCGGACGACGACAGGCAGTGGACGCACGCCAGGTTGCACCCGTAGGTGAGCTCCCACGTCAGGCAGATTGGGGCGTCGAGGCCCCCTTTCAGCTGATCGATCAGGCGGGGATGATCAGACGGCACAGATGAACTCCGAGGTTGCTAGAGAGGCCAACGCCTGGCGGTAGGCCCGGTGCTGCCCGGCCGGTACCCGTTGGTCGAGGGCGGAGTCGACCGACTCGTAGTCACCCAGATCGGCGACCACGTCCGCCAGCAGCTTCGATCGTAGGAAGGTCAGCCGGCGGCTGCCGTAGTGATAGGCGAGCGCGCCGAACGGCTCCGGGCGGAGCGCGACTTTCGGATCGAGCCGGTAGGCGGTGGAACTGTCGAACACGTCGAGATCAGTAGACGCCGCACATCCCGTCGATCGAGATCTCCTCGACCAGCAGGTCCTCTTCGACCAGGTCCTCTTCTTCGGAAACGGTTTCTTCGGACGCGACGGCGCCCCCCGGATTGGTCATACGGCGATAGTAGGTCGTCGGGCTAGGCCCGTTGCCAGTCCTTCCATACCGGGTCGAAGCCGGCGGCCCGGAGGGCGGCGGCCACCTCGGCCGGACTGCGCTCGTCCGATATCGAGAACTGCGGCTCGGCGTCGCTGGCTTCCGCGTACCCGCCCGGCTCGGTGTGCGACCCGGCCGACATCGAGGTGATGCCCAGGGGTACGAGGGCGTCCCGCAGCGAGGCCGGTTCCCGGGTGGACAGCGTGATGCCGACATCGGGGATGAAGATGCGCAGGGCGCAGAGGAGCTGGACCAGGGACGCGTCATCGACCGGATCCGTCGGCTCGTAGCCGCCGGCCGCCGGCTTCAGCCGGGGCAGCGCGACCGACACCTCGCAACGCCACCAGCGCCGGATGAGGGCGGACGCATGGGCAGCCAGGGCGATGGCCTCCGATCGCCAGTCCGGATGCAGACCCAGCAGCGAGCCGATGCCGAGCCGGCGCATGCCGGCCTCGGCGGCCCGGTCGGGGGCGGCCAGCCGCCACGCGTAGTTTCGCTTCTTGCCCTTCAGATGGACGGTCGGGTAGGTGCCCTCGTCGTACACCTCCTGGTAGACCACCACCCCGTCACAGCCGGCCGTCGCCAACCGCCGGTAGGTGTCGGTGTCCCAGACCTGCACCTCGACGCTGACCTGGGCGAAGAGGTCGGTGACCGCCGCCACGCACTCCTCCAGGTAGCTCTTGCTCACGATGCGGGCGTGTTCACCGGCGACCAGCAGGATGTGGCGGAATCCCCGGCGGTGCAGTTCCTCGGCCTCGCGGCGGACCTCGTCTATGGACAGGGTGCGGCGGGCTATCTCGTTGCCGGCCGAGAAGCCGCAATAGGTGCAGGTGGACACGCACTCGTTCGACAGGTACAGCGGACTGAAGAGGCGGACGGTGGCTCCGAAGCGGGCCCGCGACAAGCGGTTGGCCTTCTGGGCCAGGTCCTCGAGGCGGGCGGCGCCCGGCGCCGACAGGAGGGCGGCGAAATCGTGGAGGGTGGGATGGGCGGCGTTCAGGGCCCGCTCCACGTCGGCCGGGCCGGCCCGGTCGATGAAACGGCGTAGATCAGCGACGGGTGTGGCCACCACATCGGCAGCCGCCGTGCCGTCGGGCACCCGCTCCGGGCGGGAGTCGATGTTGACCGGGATGGAGGTCACCGCATCGCCCTGGGCCGGGCCGGCCGGCGGACGGTCGGGGGCCTGGGCGGCGGCGGCCGGAGGCCGGACCGGGACGGTGATCGCAGGGCCTCCCGGGCGGGGCGGATGGGGCCGGTCATGACGAGAGGAAGCCGGTCAGGGGCGAGGATGCGGCGGCCACGGCGCCGACCGCCGGGAGCCCGGCCAGCCGGCCCTGGCGGCCGGCTTCGACGGCCATGCGGAAGGCGCCGGCCATGGCCGACGGGTCGGCGGCGGTGCCGATAGCGGTGTTCACCAGCACGGCCGATGCCCCGAGCTCCATGGCTTCGGCGGCGTGGCTGGGGGCGCCGATGCCGGCGTCGACGACGACCGGCACGACGGCCTGCTCGACGATGATCTCCAGCGCCCCACGGGTACGCAGACCCTGGTTCGACCCGATCCAGGAGCCGAGCGGCATGACCGTGGCGCAACCGGCCTCCTCGAGCCGTTTGCACAGCACCGGGTCGGCCGAGCAGTAGGGGAGCACGGTGAACCCGTCGGCGCAGAGCTGCTCGGCCGCCTTGAGCGTCTCGACCGGATCGGGCAGGAGGTACCGGGGGTCGGGGGTGATCTCCAGCTTGATCCAGTCGGGCAGGCCGGCGGCCCGGGCCAGCCGGGCCAGTCGCACCGCCTCATCGGCATCAATGGCGCCGGAGGTGTTCGTGAGGAGGAGCACCCCTTCGGGGATGGCGTCGACGATGTCCTCGGCGGTCGGGTCGATACGGCGGAGAGCGACGGTGACCATCTCCGTCCCGCTCGCCGCGATCGCCTCGCCCAGCTGCGCATTGGACGGGAACTTCCCGGTGCCGAGGAACAGCCGGGAACGGAAGCTCCGTCCTGCTATGACCAGATCGTCCTGCATTCGCTCTCACGCTCCCTGGCCCGCGTTACCGGGCCGGTGATCAGGTAGGGTCGCCGGCCCTGCAGCCGGCCTCTCAGCCCGATCATCTCGAGCTCCCCTGCGCTTCGTGTACCCGGCCATCCTAACCGGTTGCGGCCGTCCGGCCCCCGGCCGGCCGGCCGGACCGAATCGGCGCGGGAAGGGCCTAGATTGCATCTGGATATAGGAGGTGGTTCAGACAGTGCAGGAGTTCGATGTCGTCATCATCGGAGGTGGCCCGGCGGGCTATGCCGCCGCGCTACGCGGTGGGCTGGCCGGGCTCAACATTGCAGTGGTCGAGAAGGAGAAGGTCGGTGGTACCTGCCTGCACAGAGGGTGCATACCGGCCAAGGAGTTCCTGGAGACGGCCACGGTGTACCGGACGGTCGTGGGGGCCAAGGAGTTCGGCATCGCCGTGGATGCCCCGTCGGTCGAGTTCGCCCAGTCCCAGGCCCGCAAGCAGAAGGTCGTCGATCAGCTGTGGAAGGGCCTCCAGGGCCTCATGAAGAAGCGCAAGGTCACGACGTTTGCCGGGACCGGGTCGCTCGGCGCCGATCACGTGGTGACCGTCGACGACGGCACCGAACTGGTCGGGAAGCACGTGATCCTGGCGTCGGGATCGGTGCCCCGCACCATTCCCGGCTTCGACGTCGACGGCCGGATCGTGATGACCTCCGACGAGGTGCTGAGCCTGGAGAAGCTGCCGTCGTCGGCGGTCGTCATCGGTGGCGGAGCCATCGGCTGCGAGTTCGCCTCGATGCTGTCCGATCTCGGTTGCGAGGTCACCGTCTTGGAGGCGCTGCCCAAGATCCTGCCCGGGTGTGACCAGGACGTGGCTGACGTGGTCCTCCGGTCGTTCAAGAAGCGGGGGATCACGGTGCGGACCGGGGTGGCCGTGACCGGGCACACGCCGGCCGACGACGGGCGGTCCACCACAGTCGCCTTCGGCGAGGGCGAAGAGGTCACGGTCGAGGCGGTGGTCGTGTCGGTGGGCCGGCGTCCGCTGTCGGACAACCTGGGCCTCGACGGCACCGGCGTCCAGGTGGACGACCGGGGCTTCGTCGAGGTCGACCAGTACATGCGCACCGGGGAGGCCGGCGTATTCGCCGCCGGCGACCTGGTCAACACCCCCCAGCTGGCGCACGTCGGCTTCGCCGAGGCGGTCGTGATCATCGATCAGATCCTCGGCGGCCGGGTGGTGCCGGTCGACTACTCGAAGGTGCCCTGGTGCATCTACTGCCAGCCCGAGGTGGCGTTCGCCGGCCTGTCCGAGCAGGCGGCCAAGGAGGCCGGCTACGAGGTGGTGGCCAAAAAGGATCCGTTCGGCGGTAACGGCCGGGCGCTGATCGTCGGCGAACCCGAGGGCATGGTCAAGGTGATCTGCGAGAAGCTGCCGGATGGGACGGCGGGACGGATCCTCGGGGTCCACATGGTCGGTCCGTGGGTGACCGAGCAGCTGGGGCAGGGATACCTGGCCGTCAACTGGGAGGCCACCCCGGGTGAAGTGGCCCACTACATCCAGCCCCACCCGACACTTTCTGAGACGTTCGGCGAGACGGTCCTCGCCCTGACTGGAAGAGGCTTGCACGTTGGCTGAGATCACCATGCCGCAGTTGGGCGAGACGGTCACCGAGGGGACCATCACCCGCTGGGCCAAGCAGGTCGGCGATGCGGTCGCCGAGGACGAGGTGTTGTTCGAGGTCAGCACCGACAAGGTCGACTCCGAGGTGCCCTCGCCGGTATCGGGTGTGATCACCGAGATCCTGGTGTCTGAGGGCGACACGGTGGACGTGGGGACCAAGCTGGCGGTCATCTCCGACGGTGAGGCACCCCCAGCCAAGGAGCCGGCGGCCGAGGAGGAGTCGGAGGACAAGCCGGTACCGGAGCCTGCAGAGGAGCCGGAACCGGCGTCCGAGGCGCAAGAGGCGCCGGCCCCGGCCCAGACGCCGCCGCCGCAGACCGGCCGCCCGGCGCCGGCAGACGATCAGCCGTCGCCGGCTGCGGAGCCGAAGCCGGCCGGAGGATCCGGCGACGATGACGCGACCGGTGGCCTGGTCCTGTCGCCGGTGGTCCGCCGCCTGATCGCCGAGCACGACCTCGATCCGGCCCAGATCCGCGGCACCGGGGCCGGTGGCCGGATCACCCGCTCCGACGTGTTGTCGGTGATCGACTCGCGCAACGGCAAGGGTCAGGCCGCGCCGGCGGCCAAGTCGGCGCCGACCGGTCAGCCAGCCGCACCCACCGCCTCCGCCCCGGCCCCAGTCGTCGGGTTCGCGCCGGCGTCGGCGGGCGAGCGCGACGAGGTCGTTCCTTTCACCAACATCCGCCGCCGGACGGCCGAGCACATGGTCCGCTCGAAGCACACCTCGGCCCACACCATGGTCGCCGTCGAGGTCGACTACCTGGGCGTCGAGAAGGTGCGCTCGGCGCACAAGAACGCCTTCAAGGAGGCGGAAGGCTTCTCCCTCACGTACCTGCCGTTCGTCACCCGGGCCGTGGTCGACGCCCTCGAGGAGTTCCCCCACGTCAACAGTTCGGTCGGCGAGGACTCCCTGATCGTGCACCACGACGTCAACATCGGCATCGCCGTGGACCTCGACTTCGAAGGCCTGCTGGTACCGGTCATCCACGAGGCGGACGGCAAACGGCTGCGGGCCCTGGCCCGGGAAGTCTCCAGCCTGGCCGGCAAGGCCAGAGCCAAGCGGTTGACCATGGATGACATATCGGGTGGCACGTTCACCATCACCAACGCCGGCCCGTTCGGGACGTTCATCACCGTGCCGGTCATCAACCAGCCGCAGGTCGCCATCCTCTCCACCGACGGCGTGCGCAAGCGGCCGGTCGTCGTGGAGCAGCCCGACGGGACCGACTCGATCGCCATCCACCCGGTAGGCAACCTGGTCATGTCATGGGACCACCGGGCCTTCGACGGCGCCTACGCAGCTGCTTTCCTACGGTCCATCAAGGACATCATCGAAACCCGGGACTGGTCGGCCGAACTGTGAGCGACGGCCAGGCGCCCGGGAGCCGCAACCGGCTGCGGGCCCGGTGGTTGGGCCGCGTCCGTTACCGCGACGCCCTGGCCGTGCAGCGCGGCCTGTGGGCCGACGGCACCGGGGACTGGCTGCTGCTGCTCGAGCACCCGCACGTCTACACCATGGGCGTGCGGGCCAAGGAGGAGCACGTACTCATCGACCCGGCCGAAGTGGGCGCCGAACTGGTCCGCAGCGACCGGGGGGGCGATGTCACCTACCACGGACCCGGCCAGCTGGTCGGCTACCCGATCATGGAGGTGCCCACCGGCCCCGGGTCCATGCCCGGCCACGTCCACCGCATCGAGCAGCTGATGATCGACGTCCTGGCCGGGCTCGGCGTGGCCGGCGCCGGACGGCTGGACGGCTACCCGGGGGTGTGGGTCGATCCCGACGGGCCGGCGCCACGGAAGATCTGCGCTGTCGGCGTCCGGGTCTCGAGGGGCCGGTCGATGCACGGCTTCGCCCTCAATGTGGACCCCGACATGTCGATGTTCGGCCACATCGTCCCGTGCGGCATCGCCGACAAGCCGGTGACGTCGCTGGCGGCCGAGGGCATCGACGTCTCGATGCGGCAGGTCGTCGACGCGGTCGTGGCCCGGGCCGGGGAGCTGTGGGGGTTCGACCGGGTCGACCGCCAGGACGTGGCGTGGAAGATCGCCGACGCCGACCTGGCTCCGTTCACCCGGGGCGAGGGTCCGGGGGGCACGCCGGTGCGGATGCTCGACCGCCGACTGGCGGCGGCAGGTGTCGATCCCGGCGGCGGAGTGGCCATCGGCGACCGCAAGCCGGAGTGGATGCGGGCCAAGGCCCGATTGGGCGCGGAGTACCGCGAGCTGAAGCACGTCGTTCGTGATCTGTCACTGGTGACCGTCTGCGAGGAAGCCGGTTGCCCGAACATCTTCGAGTGCTGGGCCGACGGGACGGCGACGTTCATGATCAACGGCGACCGGTGCACACGGGCGTGCGGTTTCTGCCTGGTCGACACCCGCAAGCCGTTGCCCCTCGACCCGGGCGAACCGGAGCGGGTGGCCGAGGCGGTGGAGCGCCTGGGGCTGGCCCACGCCGTCATCACCTGTGTGGCCCGCGACGACCTGAGCGACGGTGGGTCCTCGGGCTTCGTGGCCACCGTCGATGCCATCCGCCGGCGCCGGCCGGGTACGGCCGTCGAGCTGCTCATCTCCGATATGAAGGGCGAACCCGACGCGCTGGACGCCATCTTCGCCACCCGGCCCGAGATCCTCAACCACAACATCGAGACCGTCACCCGCCTGCAACGGGCGGTGCGGCCGTCCGCCTCCTACGCCCGCAGCCTGGCCGTGCTGGCCCGGGCCCGGGCGGCCGGCTTGACGAGCAAGTCGGGGCTGGTCGTGGGTATGGGGGAGACCTTCGACGAGGTCGTGGCCACCCTCGCCGACCTGCACGGTGTCGGCGTCGGGATCGTGACCATCGGTCAGTACCTGAGGCCGACGACCAACCACCTGCCGGTGGCTCGCTGGTGGACACCGGCGGAGTTCGACGAAGCCAAGCGGATCGGCGAGGAGATGGGCATCAGCCACGTGGAGGCCTCGCCGTTGACCCGATCGAGCTACCACGCCCGCCAGGCGGCTGGCGCTGCCCTCCCGGTCGGAATGCCGTCGTGACGTCGCCCCGCCGGGCCCGCATGGACCGGGTGCAGGCGGCCATGGACGAGATGGACGTCGATGTCCTGTTGCTGTCGCTCGGGGCCGACCTACCGTGGTTGACCGGGTACGAGGCCATGCCGCTGGAGCGGCTGACGATGCTGGTCGTGCCCCGTGGTGGCGACGCCACCCTCGTCGTGCCCCGCCTGGAAGCGCCGAGAGTGGAGGAGGACCCGGCGGTGTTCAGCCTCCGGCCGTGGTCGGAGGGTGACGACCCGGTGCAACTGGTCGCCGGGCTGGCCATGCTCGGCGGCCCGGCCACCGAGATAGCCGTCTCCGACCGGACCTGGGGCACCTTCGTGCTGTCCCTCCAGGGGGCCCTGCCGGGCGCCTACTGGCGGGCGTCGTCACAGGTCACCGGGCCCCTCCGAGCGGTCAAGGACGACGCCGAGATAGAGGCGTTGGCGGCGGCGTCGGCGGCCGCCGACCGGGTGGCGGCGCAGTTGCTGGCCGGTGACATCCCGCTGGTCGGGCGGACCGAGCGGGAGGTCTCTCAGGACATCGGCCGGCGCCTCATCGCCGAGGGCCACCAGAAGGTCAACTTCGCCATCGTCGGCAGCGGCCCCAACTCGGCCAGCCCCCACCACGAGCCGGGTAGCCGGGTGATCGGCCCGGGGGAGGCGGTGGTCTGTGACTTCGGCGGGACCATGGACGGCTACTGCTCGGACATCACCCGGACGGTGTGGACCGGGGAGCCGACAGTGGAACAGCGCAACATGTACGACCTGCTCCAGGACGCCCAGGCCCGCGGCGTCGCTGCGGCCGAGGTGGGTGTCACCTGTGAGGACGTGGACGGCACGGCCCGGCAGGTCATCGCCGACGGCGGCTACGGGGAGGCGTTCATCCACCGGACCGGCCACGGGATCGGGCTCGAGGAGCACGAGGACCCCTACATCGTCGCCGGTAACGCCCTGCCGCTGGCCCCCGGCCACGCGTTTTCGGTGGAGCCGGGTATCTACCTCTCGGGCCGCTTCGGCGCCCGCATAGAGGACATAGTGGTGGCGACGGCGGCCGGACCGCGGTCGCTGAATCTGGTCACCCACGACCTGACCGTCGTGGCCAGCTAACAGGGGGGTTCCATGAAGCAGCTCACCGGTCTCGACGCCAGCTTTCTCTATTTGGAGAGCGGCGTTCAGTTCGGTCACGTCAGCGGCTTGGGCGTGTTCAAACGGCCCGATACCCCGGGCTGGTCGGCCTATGACGCCGTCCGCCAGAAGCTGACACGACGGTTGCCGGATTTGGAGCCCTTCCGTCGCCGGTTGGTCGAGGTGCCGTTGCGCCTCGACCATCCGTTCTGGATCGAGGACCCCGACTTCGACATCGAGTTCCACGTCCGGGAGACGGCCATCGCCGCCCCGGGCACCCGTGAGCAGCTGGCCAAGCTGGTGGCCCGCTTGATCGCCCTCCCGCTTGATCGTAACCACCCGCTCTGGGAGTGCTACGTCATCGACGGGCTGGAGGGCGACTGCTTCGGCGTCCTGACCAAGATGCACCACGCCACCGTCGACGGGGCCGCCGGCGCCGAACTGATGACGATCTTCTACGACTACGAGCCCGGTCAGATGACGGTCCCCGAACATCTGGGCCTGCCGCCGGGGGAGAAGGTGCCGAGCCCGGCGCAGATGGTGAGCAAGGCGGTGATGAGCTCGATCGGCAAGCCGGGCAAGTTCGTCGGATTGCAGATCCGCACCCTGCGGGCGGTGGGCGAGATGACCCGCAACCGGGGCCTGACCGGCCTGGCCGGATTGCTCCGCACCATCCCCAACCCGATCGGAAACCAGGTGGCGGCCCGGTCCCGGCGCGACGATGACGGGCCGGAAGCGCCACCGGAGACCAACGCCCCGGCCACGCCCTTCAACGGCGCCATCACCGCCCACCGGCGGGTCGCCCTGCGGTCGGTGCCGCTCGATCAGGTCAAGGCGATCAAGTCGGCGACCGGGGCGACGGTCAACGATGTGGTGATGGCGGCGTGTGCGGGCGGACTGCGCCGGTACCTGCTCAAGCACGACTGCCTGCCGGACCGGCCCCTCGTGGCCATGGTCCCGGTGTCGATCCGGACGGGGAATGAGGCCGATCGCTGGACCAACCGGGTCTCCAGCCTGTTCCCGATCATGCCGACCACCGCCGACGATCCGATGGACCGGCTGCGCCAGATGCAGAAGATCATGGACGAGGCCAAGGACCGCTTCACCCTGCTGCCGGCCAGTGTCCTGGTCGACTATGCCGATTTCGCCCCGCCGGCGCTGGCCATCCGGGCGGCCCGGGTGGCGTCGCGTCTGCGTATCGCCGACCGGGTGAACCCGCCGCTCAACCTAGTGGTGTCCAACGTGCCCGGGCCCCGCCGCACCCTGTACCTGGACCACGCCGAGATGCTCAACTACTACCCGGTGTCGACCATCACCGACGGCATCGGGCTCAACATCACGGTGCAGTCCTACTGCGACACGATGGACTTCGCCCTGGTGTCGTGTCGCGAGCTGGTGCCCGACCTCGACGATCTGGCCGACTACGTGATCGACGAGTTCGGCGAACTGGCCCTGGCCGCCGGAGTCTGAGCTCCAGGCCGGCGACTACGCCTGGTGGCGGGTCGCCGGCCCGCCGGTGGACGGGGCGATCCCGCCGGCGACGAACGCCCACAGGTCCGGCGCGGTGTACGACGCGCCGGTCAGGTGGGAGCCGAGCACATCCATCTCGACCGCCGACATGATCGTCTGGGTGATCAGGTTGGTCAGGACGGCGACTGGGAGATCGGTGCGGAAACGGCCGGCCCGGCACCCCGCGTCGATGATCTCCGAGAGCAGCTGGACCTGCGGGGCCAGGACCCGGGCCAGTTCCGCCGGTTCCGCCCCGGCCAGCGTCAGCAGGTAGCGGGACAGGGCGGCCGAGGCCCGCCGGTTCGATTTCTGGCTGGCCCCGAAGAACTCGGTCACGTACATCTCGAGCCGGCGGACCGGATCCGACTCGGCCTCAATGCGGCCCCGCAAGGAGCTGACATATGACCGGATGGCCTCCTCCAGCACGGCCAGGAGCAGTTCGTCCTTGCTGGCGAAGTGCTGGTAAAAGGACCGCAACGACAGGCCCGAACGCTCGACCAGGTCCTGCACGGTGAAGTCCAGGTTGCCGGTCTCGTAGAGGAGCTCGGTGGCAACGGTGATGAACCGCTCCGATCGCGACATGGCCCGCTCCCGGGCGGTGCGGAGCGAACGCTCGAGTGTCCGCCCCCTCCAACCATCGGATTCACCAGCCACAGAACACGAGAATAGCGTTATCGCTGGGTGATAAAGTCGCTTTCACAATCGGGTCAACCGGGGAGGAGCATCCATTGGACGTCGATGATCTGATCATGGTGAGCGTGGACGACCACGTGGTCGAACCCGCCGACCTGTTCGCCGGCCGGCTGCCGGCCAAGTACCGGGACCTGGCACCGAAGTTCATCACCCGGGCCGACGGCACGAACGCCTGGGTGTACGAAGGTGCGGAGATCGGCAACGTGGCCCTCAACGCCGTCGCCGGCCGCCCGCCCGAGGAATACGGCATCGAGCCGACCGCCCTCGACGAGCTGCGGCCCGGCACCTACGACATCCACGAACGGATCAAGGACATGGACGCCAACGGCGTGCTCGGCTCCCTCTGCTTCCCGTCGTTCCCGCAGTTCTGCGGCCAGCTCTTCGCCCGCACCGAGGACAAGGACGTGGCTCTGGCCATGGTCCAGGCCTACAACGACTGGCACATCGACGAGTGGTGCGGCAGCTATCCGGGCCGGTTCATCCCGTGCCCGATCCCGGCGATCTGGGACCCCGAGGTGGTGGCCGGCGAGGTCCGGCGCACGGCGGCCAAGGGGGCCCGGGCGGTGACCTTCTCCGAGAACCCGTCCAAGCTGGGCTGGCCGAGCATCCACACCGACCACTGGGACCCGTTCTGGACGGCGTGCAGCGACGAAGGGGTGGTCGTGTGCATGCACATCGGGTCGTCGTCGCAGGTGGTCATCACCTCGCCCGACGCGCCGATGGACTGCCTGATCACGTTGACGCCGATGAACATCGTGCAGGCCGCCGCCGATCTGGTGTGGTCGCCGGTGCTGCGCAAGTTCCCGCACCTCAAGGTCGCCCTGTCCGAGGGGGGCATCGGATGGATCCCGTATTTCCTGGAGCGGATCGACTACAACTACCAGAAGCACAGGGCGTGGACCTACCAGGACTTCGGCGACAAGCTTCCTAGCGAGGTCTTCAACGAGCACGTCATCACCTGCTTCATCGACGACCACTTCGGCGTGGCCAGCCGGGAATTCCTCAACATGGACAAGGTCACCTGGGAGTGCGACTACCCGCACTCGGATTCGACCTGGCCGACGGCACCGGAGACGTTCCTGAAGCAGATGGACGGCGTCGACCGCCACGACATCGACCGTATGAGCCACCTGAACGCCATCCGCAACTTCGGCTACGACCCCTTCTCGAAGATCCCGAAGGAGGAGGCGACCGTCGCCGCCCTGCGTCGACGGGCTGCCGGCCACGACGTGTCGGTACAGTCCAAAGCCAAGCATGTGTCCGGCCACACGACGTTGGCCGCCGATCTGGGAAGGATGTCAGGTACCACCAAGTGAGCGAGGGCGACGAGTACAAATACATCAGCTACGAGCTGCTCGAGGGAGGCACCATCGCCCGGATCATGCTGAACCGCCCGAAGCAGCGCAACGCCCAGAACCGGGGGTTGCTGGTGGAGTTGGACCAGGCGTTCATGCGGGCCGAGGCCGACGACCAGGTACGTGTCGTGATCCTGGGCGGAGCCGGTCCGATGTTCTCGGCCGGCCACGACATGGGCTCGTCCGACTCCCGGGCGGAGATGGCCCCGGGGCCCGATCAGCACCCGTCGGCGGTCACCAACGGTGGTACGCGCGCGGGGGCCGAGAAGCTGATGCTGCAGGAGTGGCACTACTTCTTCCAGAACACCCTGCGGTGGCGCAATCTGCGCAAGATCACCATCGCCGCCGTGCACGGGCCGGTATTCGCCGCCGGGCTCATGCTCATGTGGGCGTGTGACCTGATCGTGGCGGCCGAGGGCACGACCTTCGCCGACGTGGTCGGGACCCGGCTCGGGATGTGCGGCCTCGAGTACTTCGCCCACCCATGGGAGTTCGGCCCCCGCAAAGCGAAGGAACTGTTGCTGACCGGTGACTCGATCGACGCCGAGGAGGCCCACCAGCTGGGGATGGTTTCGAAGGTGTTCCCGGCCGACCAGTTGGAGGCCTCCACATTGGAGTACGCCAAGCGGATCGCCGGGCGACCGACGGTGGCGGCCCTGCTCATCAAGGAATCGGTCAACCAGAGCGTCGACAACATGGGCTTCTACAACGCCCTGAACGCCTGCTTCACCATCCACCAGCTCAACCATTCGCACTGGGCCCAGGTGCACGAGTCGAAGTTCCCGGCGGCCGAGCTGGCCGACGGGATTGACGACTGGCGGACGGCGCCCCCCGTGCTCCCGGCCCTGAGAGACCAGGTCGAGGCACCCCACCCGGCGGCCTGACGACCGGCCCAGTGCCCCGCCCCGAGGGCGTCTTCGACGTCCTGTCCGACGCGCTGGCCCGTACGCCTGACGCGCCGGCGCTGGTCACCCGGTCCGGAACTCTCACCTACGCCGAGCTGGACGCGGCCGCCGATCAGGCGGCCGGCGCCCTGGCCGCGCTCGGAGTACGGACCGGTGACCGAGTGGCGGCCTCACTGCCGAACGACCAGGACCTGGTCGTTGCCTTTCATGCCACGATGCGGCTGGCGGCGATATGGGTGGGCGTGAGCCTGGCCCTGGCCCCGCCGGAGAAGGCCTACATCCTGGGCGATTCGGGGGCTCGCCTGGTGCTGGCCGACGACGGCATCGCCGATGCGCTGAGCGCGGCTTCGGACCGCTTCGACGCCGACGTGGTCCGGCCGTCGGTATGGAGGGAGGCGCTGGCCGCTTCGGGCGGCCGACCGGCCGGCCCGGCGCCCGACCCGGAGGCCCCGGCGGCCATCGCCTACACCAGCGGCACGACCGGATTCCCGAAAGGGGCGGTCCACGGCCAAGCCGGTCTGCTCCTGCCCGGGCGGGGCGCAGTGGCCCGGAGGGGTTGGGGCCCGGAGCTGCGCAAGGGTGACTCCTTCTCGCTCACGATCCTGAACCTGCAGATCCTCACCACGCTCCTCACCGCCCAGGCCGGCGGCACGGCGATCGTGATGGATGCGCCCGACGTGACCTCGATCGTCGATTGGATCAGAAGGGAGCGAGTGACCGTCTGGAACGGTCCCCCGGCCCAGCTGTGGACGATGGTCCGGGACGAGAGCATCGCCCCGGCCGACCTGTCATCGCTCACCGAGGTATGGGTCGGCGGCGCCGACTGCCCCGACCGGCTGCGGCAGGATTTCGAATCGCGCTTCGGGATCCCCGTCTCGCGCACCTACGGTCTGACCGAGGCGCCCGCCCTGGTATGTCTCGACGACCTGGTTCCGGCCGGCCCAGAAGGCACCTCGGGGCGGCCGCTCGACCACATCGCCGTGGACACCTCCGACGGCGAGATCGTGCTGGGCCCGGCCGCCGCCGGCGGTTACCGTCCGGCGCTCGGCTACTGGGGCCAGCCGCCGGCGGCGGGGCGGACGCTGCGGACCGGCGACCTGGGCCGGATGGAGGACAGCGGCCACCTGAGGGTGCTGGGCCGCAAGAGCACCGTGATCATCAGGGGTGGGGCCAACATCTATCCGGCGGAGGTCGAGCGGGTCCTGGCCGACGCCCCCGGGGTGGGCGCGTGCGCGGTCGTCGGTATCGCCGACGAGCGGCTCGGTGAGCGGGTCGGCGCCGCCGTCGAGCAACGGGACGGCCGCCCGATCGACCTGGAGCAGGTCGCGTCGTACTGTCGCGAGAACCTGGCCGCCTACAAGGTCCCGGAGCTGTGGTCGGTCGTGGACCGGTTGCCCCGCAACCAGATGGGCAAGGTGCCGTCCCCGGCGGTGGTCGAGCTGATTACCGGATCCGGTCGCCGCATCCGGGTCTGATGGCTACTGGACGGCCCGGTCCTTGCCTTCCCAGTACGGGGCCCGCAGCTCCCGCTTCAGCACCTTCATGGCGCCGGACAACGGCAGCGGCTCGGCCCGGAACGCCACCTCTTTGGGCACCTTGAAGCCGGCGATGCGCTCCCGGGCCCAGGCCCTGATCTCGTTCTCGGTGACCTCGGCGTCCGGCTTGGGCACGACGATGGCCAGGACGGCCTCGCCCCACTGCTCGGACGGTATCCCTATGACCGCCACCTGGGCCACCGCCGGATGGGAGGCGATGGCGTTCTCGACCTCGGCCGAGTACACGTTCTCCCCGCCGGTCACGATCATGTCCTTCACCCGGTCGACGAGGAACACGTAGCCGGCGGAGTCCATGTAGCCGGCATCGCCGGTGTGGTACCACCCGCCGCGGAAGGCGGACTCCGTCTCCTCGGGTCGGTTCCAGTACTCCCGCATGTAGTTGCCGGCCTGGGCGCACACCTCGCCGGTCTCGCCGGCCGGCAGGATGTTGCCGTCCTCGTCCTGGATGGACACCGCCGAGCCGGCCATGGGCCGGCCGGCGGATCGAAGGATGTCACCCCCCGACCGATGCTCCTCCGGCCCGAGGCAGGTGAGCAGCCCGCAGTTCTCGGTCATGCCGTAGCCCTGGAAGATGTCGATGTCGGGGAGGGTGGACAACAACCGGTCCAGGAGCACGGCCGGCATCGGCGAGGCGCCATAGGTGAGGATCTTCAGCGACTCGATCCGCTTGGCATCGAAACTGGCGTGGTCGAGCATCATGGCGATCATGGTCGGGACCATGACCGTCATCGTCACCGAGAAACGCTCGATGGCGTCGATCACGGCGTCGGGCGCAAACATCGGAACAGACGTCGTCGTCCCCCCGGTCGCCGGGATGGCCAATGCCCCACCCAGCGAGGCGGCATGGAACATCGGCGTCTGGTGGAGGTAGACGTAGTCCTCGTTCATCACCCAGCGGGTGGCGACCTTGTACACGTCGAGCATCAGCGCCCGCTGGTCGAGGACGACGCCCTTGGGCAGGCCGGTGGTGCCGCCGGTGTACATCAAGATGCCGGGCGAGTCCTCGTCCGGCTCGGCCGGCAGGTTCGGGCGGCCGGAGGCGACCAGGTCCTCGTAGGCGACCTCGTGGGGGACGTCGCCGGCCCCGATCAGCACCACGTTCTCCACGCCGGCTTCCTTGCGGACCTTGTCGATCCCCACGCCGAAGAAACCGTCGGCGAAGCACACCTTGCAGCCGGAATCGGAGAGGATGAACTCCAGTTCCTTCGGGGCCAGGCGCAGGTTGAGGGGGTTGATCACGGCGCCGGTCAGCAGGCTGGCGTGGTACAGCTCGAGGAACTCGTGACCGTTGAGGGCCATCACCGCGAACCGGTCGCCGGGGCCGACGCCCAGGTTCTTCAGGGCGTCGCCGAGGCGCAGCACCCGGTCGAGATGCTGCTCATAGGTGGCGACGAAATCGCCGTCGAGGACGGCGTGCTTCTGCGGCAGCCGTTCGACGGTCGGAAGGAGGAAGCGCGGGTAGATCAGTTCCTTCATACGAGAATCCGCTCGTCCGGGGCCCGCACCCCGATGACGGCGAGGGTGCGGCCCATCCCCAGCCACATGCCGCAGCACATGGTCAGATCGGCGATCTCCTCGTCGCCGTAGGCCGCCCGCAGCCGGGACCAGAAGTCGTCGTCCATCGACTGGTGGTCGCTGGCGAAGCGCTGCCCGAACTCCGCGGCCAGCCGCTCCCGTTCGGACAGGACGGTGCTGGTCCGCCAGGCCGGCACCTCGGCGTAGAAGCCCTCCTCGAGACCGATGGTCTCGGCGTCTCGGACCCGGGTGGCCCGGCACACGGCGCAGTCGTTGATGAGGGCGATGGCGTATCGAGCCGCCTCCTTTTCCCTCTTGTCCAACTGCGACTTCTGGTAGACCGCGGTCGACAGGGCGCCCATGGCGACCGCTATCTCAGGCCGGGCCAGCATCCAGTCGGCGTGTTCCCCGAGGCCGTGCTCCGGAAAATCGATTCGTGCCATGGGGAGATGGTAAGCGCGCTAGACGACGAAGTACTTGGCCTGCGGGTGATGGCAGATGATGGCGGCCGTCGTCTGCTCCGGATGGAACTGCCAGGAGGTCTCCTCGTTGACCTCGACCCCGATGCGGTCGGCGCCCACCAGTTCGGCGCACTTGGCGTTGTCCTCCAGGTTCGGGCAGGCCGGGTAACCCCACGAGTAGCGGCCGCCCCGGTACTGCTGGCGGAACAGGCCACCCAGGCTGGGCCCGTCCTCGTCGACGAAGC
>DASZNC010000142.1:0-6415 GCA_035551615.1 Acidimicrobiales bacterium | reverse complement strand
TGTCAATCCATACTGACAACGTGGACATCGACCGCCTGGGGGCAGATATCTCGTCTGAGGACCCGGCCATCGGGATTCGGGCCTCGTTGGCGTTGCATCGCCTGGCCGAGAGGGTCGAGGCGCAGCACGTGGCCTCGGCCCGGGACAACGGCTGGTCGTGGCAGCAGATCGGGGACGCTCTGGGCGTCACCCGCCAATCCGTGCACGCCAAATACAACAAGGAGCGGTCATGACCACCCGATCAGCTGCGCCGGGGACCATTCACGTCTGGGCCGTCTATCTACGGGCCAGCGAGGAGGCTCGCCGGCGGGGCGACCGCCGAACCGGCACCGAACACCTCCTGCTCGCCTTGTTGGACGACCCTGCTGTCGAAGCCCGGTTGGGTGCGAGCCTGGCGCGCGGACGCCAGGCCCTCGCCTCGCTCGATGACGAAGCCCTGGGTTCCCTGGGTCTCGGTTCCGGAATCGATGTTTCTCCGCCGCCGTTACGTTCGGTGCCGAGCAAGCCGACGTTCAGAGAGGTCATGCAGAAGGATCGTCTCCGTTTGACACCCGCCGCCAAAAAGGTGTTGGAGGAGGCGGTGAAGCCCAACCGGCGCAAGACCGAGGTCACCGCCGAGCAGGTGCTGGCTCAGATTCTGAAGCTCCGATCACCGGACCCGGCGGCTGTGATGCTCGACGTCATCGGCGTGAACCGGCCGCCGTCCGGTGGGGATCGGCTGTAGCCACCGACGCAGGAGCTTCCTCAGCCGGCGATGGACAGACGATCCGCCGGGATGCCGGTGGACACGGGGACATCGCCCTCGAGGGCGACTCTGATCATGCGCCCGCGGGCCGGCTCACCTGAGTTCCTGGGCCAGCCCGATCAGGAGTCCCCCGGGTCCGCGGATGTAGCAGAGGCGATAGGAGTCTTCGTACTGCACCACTTCGGTGCTGACCAGCTCCGCTCCGTGCGGTTGGAGGCGGGTGAGCGTGTCGTCGATGTCGTCCACGGCGAACATCACGCGTAGGTAGCCGAGACTGTTGACGGGGGAGTTGCGGTGATCGGCGACCGGTTGTGGGGTCACGAAGCGGGACAGTTCGAGGCGGCCGTGCCCGTCCGGGGTGCGCATCATGGCCGTCTCCACCCGCATACCGGCAATGCCCGTGACCCGGCCGGCCCATTCTCCGTCGATCGTGGTCTGCCCCTCGAGTTCCAGGCCCAGTTCGCCGAAGAAGGCGATGGTCGCGCTGAGGTCCTCGACGACGATGCCGACATTGTCCATCCGCTGAACGGCCATCTGCCCAATGTAGGGAAGATGTCCGCTCCGCTCGGCGGCAGACGGTTCGACCCCGTCCGTCACGGCCACCGGCTGACGCCTCTACTCTTCCGTCAGGGAACCGACCGTACAGAAACTGCAGCAGCCGGGCGAGGGAAGAGGAAGCGACGTGAGGGATCAGGATGTCGAGCGGGTGGCCATCGTCACCGGCGGTGCGTCGGGTATCGGGCTCGGTATCAGCCGGCGCCTGGCGGCCGACGGCCATGCTGTCGCCGTACTCGACCTGAACGGCGACGCGGCCAGGAGCGCAGCCGACGAGATCAGCTCCTCAGGCGCCGGCCGGGCGATCGGGGTGGCGGTCGATGTCGGCAACTCCGATCAGATCAGGACGGCAGTGGGCGAGGTGCAGAGCCGACTGGGCCCACCCGCCATCCTGGTGAACAGTGCCGGTATGGGCGCGGTGATGACCCGCTTCTTGAAGATGAGCCCCGATCTGTGGGAGCGGACCCTGCGGGTCAACCTGACCGGCGTGGTGCACCTGTGCCAGGCCCTCCTGCCCGGGATGATCGAGGGGGGCTGGGGCCGCATCGTCAACATCTCATCGTCCAGTACCCATGGTGGTCAGGCGCTGATGAGCCAGTACGTGTCGTCCAAGTCGGGGCTCAACGGGTTGACCAAGTGCCTGGCCCTCGAGTTCGGTCCCAAGGGGGTGACGGTCAACGCCATCACCCCGGGCCTGATCGATACGCCGATGCTGCAGGAGTCGGTGGCCCGTGGCGAGTTCGGTCCGGCCGGGATGGAGGGGGCGGTGTCGGGTACCCCGGTCCGCCGGGCCGGCTATCCGGAGGACATCGCCGCCACCTGCTCGTTCCTCTGCCGGGAGGAGAGCGGTTACATCACCGGCCAGATCATCGGCGTCAACGGCGGCCGCAACACCTGAGCCGGCTGACCGCGCCTACGGGTGCAGAACGTGGCGCCGCCGGTCAGCCAGCGGCCGGATATCTAGGCGTACGGCGCCAGATCGTCGTCGATCGGCACCTCAAAGGTGCGCAGGGCCATGGCCAGTACGTCGTAGGCGCCGACGGTGAACACGGCGTCCATGATCTGCTGCTCATCCAACTCAGCTGACAGGTCGGCCCACGTCGGATCGGAGATGCGGGCGTCGTCGAGGAGTTCGTCGGCGGCGCGCAGGAGGGCGCCCTCCACCGCTGACCAGCCGGCGGCCGCCGGTGCCGCGGACTTGACCAGATCCACCTCCCCGGCGGAGATGCCGACCTCGGCGGCCAGGTAGACGTGCTGGGCCCACTCGTAGGTCGCCTGCCGGCGGTGGGCGACGCGGAGCACCAGCAGTTCCCTCTGGCGCGGGGTCAGGGTGGTGCCGAACAGGGCATGGCCGACCAGGTGGTGATAGGCGGTGGCCAGTGCCGGGTGGTGGGCCAGGACGCCCAGGGCGTTGAGACCCTTGGGCCGGTCGGGGTCCTCGGCCGGGAACGGGTGACGGGGGTTGGGGGTGCGGTAGGCGGCCATGGCCGCCCGCATCTCCGGCGGCCAGCTGCGTACGCCGATCGGCTCGATCCGCCCCATCTCAGGCGTCGCTCCTGATCCGAATCATTGGATGGGTTCGTCCCCGGCGAAGGTCGTACGGTGCATGTCCCGGGGCGACTTGGGGTCGTACGGGGCGGCCCGGTGCAGTACCCCCCGGTTGTCCCAGATCACCAGGTCGCCCACCTGCCATTCGTGACGGTAGACCCGTTCGGGGCTGGTCGCTCGTACGACCAGCCCGTCCAACAGGTCCCGGCCATCGGACTCGTCCATGCCGATCACCCGATCGGCGGTGGCACCGAGGACGAGTGACTTACGGCCCGACCGGTGGGTCCAGACGAGGGGTTGTTCACGC
Organism: Acidimicrobiales bacterium; assembly: GCA_035551615.1. Classification (GTDB taxonomy): domain Bacteria; phylum Actinomycetota; class Acidimicrobiia; order Acidimicrobiales; family Palsa-688; genus JAKCDU01. Next base: position 3,260 of record DASZNC010000142.1, on the reverse strand, counting down.
CGGGGCAGCTTGGCCCACATGGCGATCTGATCCGGCGTCGGGTCCTTGATGCGCTGGCGCAGAGTGGCGCCGACCGAGTGCACGACCCGCAGATCGGCGAACCTCTCCTTCTCATCGGCGGTCAGATCCTCATACGCCTGGTACGAGCTGGCGAACTCCGTCTCGCCGCCCTCGTCGGCCACGGCGTGGGCACTGAGCATGGTGGCCATGATCGGCACCTCGTCGGTGCAGCCGTCTATATGCCAGTTGAACGTGCCCTTCAGGTACTCGGCGGCCGGGTTGAGCTCCGGGTTCAGCGTGACCCGGAATATCTCCGGATGCTCGCCCCGGCCCAACTTCTCGACCGTGCCCAACCGCCGGCTGAATGAGACCTGGGCGGCGTCGTCGAGATGGAGGCCACGGAAGATGAGTGCTCCGTGTTCCTCCAGAGCGCCGAGCGTCCACTCCGGCAGGAGGTCGTCGTCGGCCAGGCGATCCCGGTCGATCCCGTCGACGAGCGCACCGACGGTCGGCGTCAGTCTCTCGGTGGTTATGGCCACCCGTCCCACCCCCTGTCCCGTAATCTCAACTCCTTTATACTAACCGGTCGGTACAAGATGGGAACCAGTCGTCAAACGAGCCTGCTGAGCAATGAGCCGGGCCCAGCCAGAGAAATGAGCGAGGGCCGGCCCGACGTCGAGGTCCTCGTGGTGGGCGCCGGCATCACCGGTATCTACCAGCTGTACCGAGCCCTGCAGGAGGGCTTCACCGCCCTTCTGCTGGAAGCCGGGGACGGTGTCGGTGGCACCTGGTACTGGAACCGCTACCCGGGCGCCCGCTTCGACTCGGAGAGCTACACCTACGGCTACCTCTTCTCGCGGGAACTGTTCGACGAGTGGGAATGGGAGGAACACTTCGCCGCCCAACCGGAGACGGAGCGCTACCTGAACCACGTGGTCGACCGATTCGACCTGCGCCGGCACATCCGGTTCGGTGCCCGCGTGACTTCGGCGGTGTGGGACGGTGAGCTGTCCGCCTGGCGGGTCGGCGCCGCCGACGGCGCTACCGTCACCGCCCGCTTCCTGGTCGCCGCCACCGGGGTCCTGTCGATCCCGTACATCCCCGATATCGCCGGCCGGGAGGACTACCGGGGCGTGGCCCATCACACCGGCCTCTGGCCGGACGAACCGGTGGACGTCGCCGGGAAGCGGGTGGCGGTGCTCGGCACCTCCTCGAGCGGAGTGCAGGTGGTGCCGGCGCTGGCCGGTGAGGTCGGGCATCTGTCGGTGTTCCAGCGCAGTGCCAACTGGTGCACTCCTTTGAACAACCGAAGCATCACCGAAGCCGAACAGGTGGCGCTACGGGCCGACTTCGAACAGATGCGCCGGATCCTGGACACCTCGGTGCACGGATTCCTGCATCCGGCCCACGACCGCACCTCCTCGGAGGACACCGAGGAGGCCCGGCACCGCTTCTTCGAGCACATGTGGGCCAGCCCCGGGTTCATGAAGATGACGAGCAACTACACCGACCTGCTCTTCGACGCCGGCGCCAATGCCGAGTGGTGCCGGTTCGTGGCCGGGCAGATCCGGGCCATCGTCGATGACCCGGACACCGCCGATCGACTGATCCCGACCGATCACCGCTTCGGCGAGAAGCGACCTCCGTTCGTCACCGGCTACTTCGAGGCCTTCAACCGGCCCAACGTCGAACTGGTCGACCTGCGCCGGACGCCGATCGTGCGCATGACCGCGACCGGGATCGAGACATCTGACCGGCACCGGGAATTCGACGTGATCGTGTTCGCCACCGGATTCGACTTCGGGACCGGCGCGTTGGCCCGTATGGGCGTCCGGGGTCGGGACGGGTTGGCCCTCAACGACTACTGGGCCGACGGACCCCGCACGTTCCTCGGGGTGCAGACCCGCCACTTCCCGAACCTGTTCTTCCCGGGCGGTCCCCATGCCGCCGCCGGGAACAACCCCCGCTACAACGGCGACCAGGTCGATTTTGTCACTGACGTCCTGGTGCACGCCAGGGCGCGCCGGGCCGCCGTCCTAGAGGTCTCGGCCCGCTCGGAGGAACGGTGGACGGCCATGGTCGGGCGGGGCGTGGCCCGCCAGTCGTTCGGCGAGTCCAGCTACTACTTCGGGACCAACATCCCCGGTAAGGCCAAGAGTTTCCTGATCAACTCCGGTGGCCGGCCCAAGCTGTTGTCGGTGATCGCCGACACCAAGGCGGCCGACTACGACGCGTTCGAATTGACGCCGGCCGGGTGGGCTACACCGTTGCGATAGGCGTCACCGGCGATCCGACGATCCCGGGCAGGCGCAGCGGCGGAGCGGTGAGCAGGAACCGGCTGCGCCCGTTCCGGCGGAGCCACCCGGCCAGTTCGTGCAGGTACCACATCTCGCCGAGGGGGACCCCCAACTTGAACAGGCACAGATGATGGATGGGCAGGAAGGAGTGGCGGGCCGGATCCCGGTCCTTGCCCAGCAGACCCTCCACCGCATAGTTGTCGGCGACCAGCGCGGAAATCCCCGACTCGGCGATCCAGTCCAGAAGGGCGCCGTCCTTGGCGTCCAGGTAGGAGCAGGTCGTGAACAGCTGGCGGGGGTCGGGCCGGCGGTCCCACTCGAGGATGCGGGTGGCGAAGCCGGTGTGCAGCAGCAGGATGTCGCCGGGCTCGACCACCACGCCGTCGGCCGCCATGATCTGGCGCAGTGTGGACAGGTCCACCGGCTTCCAATCGTCACCGAGGTGGTGGGCCAGATCGATCAGCACGCCCCGGCCCTGGACGCCGTGGAACGCCATGTGCTCGAGGCCCAGATGGTGGGCGAACGCCCGGCTGGCCGAGCCGTCGCCCCTCGCGTCGGGCTGCGGCCCGACCAGATCGGTGCCGGCCCGGTAGCCGTTGTAATAGACCGCCTCATCGACACCGTCGCCGTCGGCATCGAACTCGGCTCCGACGTGGGCGAGCGAGTCCCACTGGGTCGAATACTGCAACGAGAGGGTCACCACATCGTCGGCCCAGACGTCGACGTACTTCGGGTCGCCCCAGTCCTTCATGTCGCTCATACGGACGTTGTAAAAGGTCCCGGCCTCCCCATCCATGTCCTCCGTGGGGGAGATCACCGGCGGGTGGCGCCGCTGATTGAGGGCGGTGCCACCAGGGAAATCCAGTGGCAGGCTCAGGCAGAAGCTGATCCCGGCCCCCACCTCCCGTGCCCCCTGGCGGACCTTTTCGGGGGTGATCAGGTTGATCCGGCCCAGCTCGTCGT
>DASZNC010000141.1:0-6525 GCA_035551615.1 Acidimicrobiales bacterium | reverse complement strand
GTCGACCCGCACGAGCCGCCGATCCCCGCCAAAGTGAAGACCCTGCAGGTCAGGCACCTGGTCGAGGCGTTGCGCGACGGGACGCCCAACCGGAACCGGATCGCTTTGCAGATGGTCAAAGACATGCTGGACGAGGCCAGCTACTCGGCCAGCCCGGGACACGTACTGCCCGACGGCGGCCCAGCCGGGGCGATGTCGCGGCTGGTCGGAAAGCTACGCGACCGCGCCGATGCCGACCAAGGCGACTAGCAAAACCACCGGGCAGCGAACTGGGTCGCCAACCGTTGGGTCGGCATCGGCGGTGGTTATGGTCCTGAGCGTGGCCACAGGCGCCACCGACGCCATCAGCTTCACCCGGCTGGGGAATGTGTTCGCCAGCGTGATGACCGGCAACATGGTCCTGCTCGGAGTCAGCGCCGGACGGCGCGAGGCCACGTTGGCCGCCCACGCCGGGGTCAGCTTCGCCGCCTACATAGCCGGAAGCGCGCTTGGTGCCCGCTTGTGCGGGCACCAACGGTCCATGCCACAGTGGCGGACCCGGGCCCGAGCAGCCCTCGGTGTCGAACTGGCCCTGTTTGTCGGTGTCACCATCGGCTGGGAGCTGTCAGCCGCCCACCCTCGTGGGGCCCTTCAGCTCGGCCTTCTCCCCATGGCCGTGCTGGCCATGGCCGTCCAGGCCTCCCTGGCGCGAAGCATGCCAGAGCAAACACCATCGACCACCTACATGACCGGCACACTGACCGCGGCCGGCTCCGCGTTGATGACCGGAAGCCCCCTCCGGGCCCAACAGCGACGGATCGGCGCCGTGCTCGGGCTCATAGCCGGGGCCGGTCTCGCCGCCATCCTGGTCGAGGAAGCCCCCCGAACCGCTCCACTGTTGGTGCTAGCCGTCCTCATCGTTGCGTTCGCCGCCGCCAGCACACACCCGACCAGACCGTGACCGACACCCCGCGAAGTAGGAGAACCCATGAAGGTCAAGCAGGTCTCATCCGGACCCACCGTCACCTGGGTCGCAGTTCACGCTCGCCTACTTCGACACCGATTCGCACAGCTACCTCGACATCCCAGTGCCCGAGCAGGTCGAGCTCCTGACCCTCGCCGGTGACATCACCACCGGACCCGACCGATACCAACTGCACGCCCACGCCGTGTGCGGCCGTCGTGACGGGACCACCATAGGAGGCCACATCCGCCGGGCGGTCGTGCGGCCCACCCTCGAACTTGTCATAACACAGACGCCGGAGTTCCTCCGCCGCCGACATGATCCCCGCTCGGGCCTGGCCCTCATCGACCTGGACGCAAATGCCTAACCCCGCCGGCAGGACCTATCCGGCCGCGCCTGGTCCCCGACACCGTCCGGTGGCTACATGGCCTCCTTGATGCCCTTGCGTATGAGCCACACGTTGGTCGGCCAGGCGGTGAAGTAGCCGACGATCATCCCGATCTGCATCAAGAACCAGTAGGCGGCGTGGTCGGGATGGATGTGGTTGGGAAAGAAGACGAACTGGATCAGGGCCATCCATCCGAATAGGCCGATCTCGAAGCTGGTCAGCGACAGAACATCCGCCTTCGCCGCCTCGATGAGGCCCTTGCGCAATCCCAGACCGCGCATGGGGGCGATGGCGAAGTACTGGAAGGCGATCCCGAACGCCAAGGCCAGGGTGTAGTCGCCGATGTACTCCGGCAGCAGCGACAGGCCGATGATCGACGCCCCTAAGCCGAACACCGCCCACTCGGCGCACAGGTCGCCGATCGTGCAGCCCGCCCCGCAGTGACTCACCCCGGTCGCGACGCTCGACCAGGCGGGCCGCTCCGGCGGCTCGTCGAAGCCGTGCTCGGCCCGCCACTGCGGGCTCTTCGGCAGCCCGAACCGCCGGTACCCCCAGACGGCCACCGGCCCGTAATACAAGGCGGTGATCGGCCAGACGGCCTCCATGATGCCCATCTGCTGGCGATGCCCCCGCAGCCACTGGTCGGCGGCGATCCACAACGCGCTGGCTCCGGCCAGGGCAACCGCGGCCCAGCTCAGATCGGTCAGCCATGCGGGTGGCATCAGATCAGGCTCCTTCTCCGAGTTGGCCACGGTTCTCCTAGCGATACCCGACCCGGGTAGATCCATACCGGGCGGCCGACCCACGACAGCACCCGCGTGATGATCCTGCCATTCGTCGGCGGAGCTATCGCGCCCCGCCGCCCTGTTCGCTCCCGGGCAGGTACAGGCGACTTCCCACGGTCACTTGCGGGTAAGAACAAGGCATGACAACCGCCGGTGTCGTCATCTTCGACGTCAATGAAACTCTTTCGGACATGGCTCCGATGGCGCGGCGCTTCGCTGAGGTCGGCGCACCGGAACTGCTGGCCAAGGTGTGGTTCGCATCCTTGCTTCGTGACGGCTTCGCCCTGACGTCGACCGGCGCCACCGAGCGATTCTCGGTGATCGGCGCTGGTGCGTTGCGTAGCGTCCTGTCGGGAGTGGATCTCACCATGGACCTGAGCTCGGCTGTCCAGCATGTGATGGACGGTTTCTCGTCGCTGGGGCTGCATCCTGACGTGCCCGACGGGGTCCGGGCCCTCGCGGCCGGTGGTGCACGGCTGTTCACCCTCACGAACGGGTCGGTCCAGGTGGCCGAGCGCCTCTTCGGCGCAGCCGGTATCAGCCAGCATTTCGAGGGTCTCCTGTCCGTCGACGATGCCGGCGTATGGAAGCCGGCTCCCGGCGCGTACGCGTACGCGGCTCGCATGTGCGGGGCCGATCCGACCGACATGATCCTGGTTGCCGTGCACCCCTGGGATATCGACGGGGCGGCCCGTGCGGGCTTGCACACCTGCTGGATCAACCGCGGAGACGATACATACCCCGATTACTTCCGTCCGCCCGAGATCATGGTGACCGCCCTGCCCGAGCTCGCCGGGTACCTGACGTAGGCGGCCCCGGCCGTGGACACGACGGCCTTCTCGAGGATGAGCAACTCGTCGGCTGGTGGAATGAGCGGGACCGGTCAGCGGGTTACGTAGCTGTGGTGCAGCCAAAGGTGCCGGATAAAACGTTGCGGTACCGGCCAGATCGTGGACGACCGTGACCGAGCCTGAGGCGCCTGCGAGGGGTCTGATCGCCGCAGCCGTTGAGCGGTTACGGCGCTGGGAGATGATTTCCCGGCCGGTGGACTTGGAGACCCGGGCGGTGTACGCCCGGCGGTGGGCGGAGCTGCCGGAGCGGTCCCGCACCCCTGGTCAGACCATCGGCCGTCACGCGGTGGGCTGTGAGGGAACCCACGGGGTGTTCCCTCGGTGCAACTTCTCCTGCCAGCCGTGCTACCACTCGGCCGAAGCCAACCGGGTGCGCATCGACGGCCCCCACACCGTCGCCCGTATCCGAGAGCAGATGGCGCTGCTGCGCCGGTTGCGGGGGCCGCACGGCCACGCCCAACTGATAGGTGGGGAGGTGTCGCTGCTCGATCCCGACGACCACGCCGAGGCCCTGACAGTGATGCGCTCATTCGGGCGGAACCCGATGAGCATGACCCATGGCGACTTCGACTACGACTACCTGCGCCGGGTGTGCGTGGATCGAGACGGCCGCCCCCGCTTCCGTCACGTGTCGTTCGCCGGGCATTTCGACACCACCATGATCGGCCGCAGCGGTGCCCGCCGGCCCCGGACCGAGTCGGAGCTGCACGGCCACCGCCAGGCGTTCTGCGACATGTTCGCCCGTCTGCACGACGAGTACGGGATCCGCTCCTACCTGGCCCACAACATGACCGTCACCCCAGCCAACGTGGAGAAGATCCCCGAGGTGATCGAGGCGTGCCGGCACATGGGTTTCAAGATGTTCTCTTTCCAGCCGGCCGCCCACCTAGGCAACCCGGTGCGCTGGAAGGACGACTACCGCTCCCTCGACGCCGATGCGGTGTGGGCGCTCATCGAGCAGGGGGCGGGGACCCGGCTGCCGTGGGAGGTGCTGCAGGTGGGTGACGCCCGCTGCAACCGCACCTCGTGGGGCTTTTACGTCGGGGAGCGCTGGCACAGCCTGCTCGACGACACCGACCCCAGGGACCTGGCGGCGCGCGACCGGTTCTTCGAGCACCTCGGCGGGGTGCACTTCAACGCCCCGCCGAAGCTGCTGGCCGCCCGCCTTGTCCGGGTGACCGTCGCCCATCCCTCCACGCTGGTGAGGGGGCTGGGCTGGCTGGCCAGGACCGTGCGCCGGGTCGGCCCGATCGAGCTGGCGCGGCGCCGGCCGGAGCCGATGACGTTCGTGATGCACCGGTTCATGCACGCCGACGACGTGGCGGTGGCCTGGGAACTCATGGAAAAAGGGGAGCAGTCTGACGAACCCGGGGTCATCGAGACCCAGGAGCGCCTGGCCGCCTGCTCCTATGTCATGGCCCATCGCGAGAGCGGCCGACTGGTGCCGGCCTGCGTGCAGCACAGCGTCCTCGACCCCGGGGAGAACCGGCAGTTGGCCCAGCTGCTCCCGCTGCCGACGGTGCGCTCTGCCCGCGCCCGAACCGGTCAGTGATGGTGGTCGGATAGCAGTGTTCGCGCCGCCTGCCGGCCGGGGGTGCCGGCGATGCCGCCGGTCGGGTTGGAGCCGGCCCCGGTGATGTAGAGACCGCTGACGGGGGTGCGCCACCTGGCCAGGGCTGGGGTGGGGCGGAAGATGCCGATCTGGTCCGGCGCCAGGTCCAGGTGCATGGGGTGGGCGCCCGGCCATCCCTCGGCCTGCATGACCTCGGGGGTTCGGACTGACAGGTCGATGATGCTGTCGCGGAAGCCGGGGGCCCGCTGTTCGACCACATCGAGGCAGCTTTCGACGAACCCGTCGACATGGCGGTCCCAGCCGCCTTCGACCCGGGCCGGGGCGGCGGGGCAGGCCAGGTACACGGTGTGTTGCCCGGCCGGGGCCAGGGTGTCGTCGATGGCGGAGAGGGTGAAGGCGTACAGCGGCGGCCGGTCGTCGAGGAGGCCGGCTTCGGCTCTGGTCCAGGCGCGGGAGAGGTCCTCGACGTGGTCGACGTAGCTCTGCAGCCCATTCCAGTCTCCGAGCCGGCCGTCGGGATAGCCGGGCAATGACCGGGTGGCTACGTGGATGACGGCTTGGACGACGTTCGAGCGGCGGGCGGCGGCCAGATCCGTTCCGGCCGGCCCGGCCAGGGGCGGCTGCAGCAACTGGAGGAGGGCCGTCTTGGGGTCGATGGCGGCGGTCACCGTGGCGGCTGCGATCCGTTCCCCGCCGGCGAGGCGTATCCCGGACACCTGGCCGGCGGAGGTCTCTATGGCCTCCACCTCGGTTGCGCAGCGGACCTCTCCGCCAAAGGAGCGGAGCCTGGCGACCAGGGCGTCGGTGAGCGACTGGGAGCCTCCTGTGGCGTGCCACTGGCCGAAGAGGTGGTACGCCGCCTGCCAGTACACATACAGCGACCCTCCTGCCGCGGTGGGGCCCATGCCGCCGTGGGCAGCGAACGCCGCTACCGGTCCGCCGACCAGGTCGTCACCGACCCGACGGCGGAGCGTCGACTCGTAAGGTGCCATCAGGTCCCGGGCCAGCCGGAGCGGTCCGGCTCGTGCCATCCCGGCCAGTCCCCGGGTGAGAGCCAAGGCAGCGCGGGCGCCCCGGTCGCCTCGGATCGCCGGAAGGACTGCCCGCACCACGGCGGTGCCGTCGGAGACGAACTGTCGGTAGTCGTCGGCCAGCCGGCGGTCGTGCTCGGCGATCGAGGCGACGGTCTGTTCCACCGAGCGGTGGAAGCGCACCGTGCGGCCGTCGGGGCGGATCCCGACCGAGAACGGGTCCATCTCCTGATAGACGAGCCCGGCGCCGGCCAGATCGAGCTCGGCGAGGATGTCGGTCATGTTGATGATGTTGTGGGCCACCGAATGCAGGTCGAAGCGGAACCCGGGCACGGTCTGCTCGGTTCTGGCGCCTCCCCCCGGCCGGTCCAGGGCCTCAAGGACCACCACGTCACGTCCGGCCCGGGCCAGGTAGCAGGCGGCAACGAGCCCGTTGTGGCCGGCGCCGACCACGACATCAGCGGCAGAGGTGGATGTCAGTGCCACAGCTCTTCGTGCTCAGATGGCGCAGCGGTACGGCTGGGGCAGGCTGCCGTCGGCGAGGCGGGCGGCGAAGAAGCGTTCTGTCACCAGCCGCTTCACGTCGACCAGGGTGTAATCGGCGGCCGCGATGTACATGTCGGGGCTGGCGTCGAGATCGGCACCGGCGGGATGCCAGTGGTATCCGTCGGCGGTGACGGTGATCTCGGGGACGGTGCTGCCCTCGCCGATGTCGATGCCGTCACCTGACAGGCCGCGGCGCAGCAAGGGTCGCACGGCGAAACTGCCCGGGGGCACCCCCAAGGAGGCGACCAGTGCGGCCAGGGCGGGGATGTCGCCGGTGTTGTCGGCGGTTTCGGTAGCGGCCACCCGGACGTCGAGGCCGGCGGCCGCGGCGGCTCGGATACCGGCCACGGTGCGTTCCCACGACCCCCGCCCGCGGTGAGCGTCATGGACGGCGGCCCGGGAGCCGTC
>DASZNC010000140.1:0-6555 GCA_035551615.1 Acidimicrobiales bacterium | reverse complement strand
GGATTGGTGGGCCCGAACGGGGCCGGTAAGTCGACCCTGCTCCGGCTGCTCCTGGGTCTCATCCGTCCCGATCACGGTGAGGTTCACCTGTTCGGGCATCGAGTCAGCGGCACCGACCTGCTCCCGGGGCGGTTACCAGTGGCCGGATTCGTGGACAGGCCCCGCTTCTGGCCGTATCTGACGGCGCGCCGAAACTTGGAAGTGCTGTCGGCAGTCGATGGGCGGCCCGGAGCTCCCACCCCCGACCAGGTATTGGAGGCGGTGGGCCTGGGACATGTGGCCGATCGGCGGGTACGGGGCTGGTCCACGGGCATGGTGCAGCGCTTGGGCATCGCCGCCGCGCTCCTGCGTCGGCCCGAACTCCTGGTCCTCGACGAGCCGACCGAAGGCCTGGACCCGAGCGGTGCCGCCGACACCCTGGCTTTGGTCGAACGTCTGCGAGCCGAGGGTGTCGCCGTCCTGCTCTCGAGTCACGACATGGCCGAAGTAGACCGCCACTGCGACTTCGTAACGGTCATCTCCGGTGGGCGGGTGCGAAGTGAAGGTCCCGTCGAGCTGTTACGGCGTCAGGCTCCGTCGGGCCGGCACGTGTTGCAGACCACCGACGACGCGGTCGCCCAGGAGCTGGCCATCGGGCGACCGATTCGGGTAGAGGCCACGGCGCGGGGTGAACTGGTATTGGAGGGGTCGGCAGAGGGTGTTCACGCCTACATCTGCGATCTCGGCCGCCACGACGTGGCTGTCGTTGCTCTCACTCAGGAAGTCGCCCCTCTCGTTGCCCTGTTTCACCAGCTCACGGCTTGTGCATGAGTGACCTTTCGGCCGACCTGACGGAACTGTCACCGCCCCAGACGGCATTCGTGGTTCCATCGCCATTCGTTCCCGACGGCGCCGGCTGGGCGCTCATGTGGCGCGTCGAGCTCCAGAAGCTGGCCGGCCAGGCCCGGGTCAAGGTGGCGTTCGCTCTCTGCCTTCTCGGACCCGTGGTCTTCGTCGTGGCCATGGCGGTACAGCCGGCCGTCCCCGCCGACACTCTCTTCGGCCGCTGGGTACACGAGTCGGGGTGGGCGGAAGCGCTCGTGGTGCTGGGTTTCTCGAGCCAGTGGGGACTTCCCGTGCTGATCAGCGTGGTTGCCGGAGACCTTTGCTCCGAGGAGGATCGCCTCGGTACGTGGCCGTTGCTCCTGACCCGTTCGCGGACGCGGGCGGAGATCGTCGCCGGGAAACTCCTGGCCGGGGCCACCTATGCCGTCGTCGTGACCCTGATGCTGGGCCTGGTCGCCACCGTGGCCGGGGTGGTGGCCGTCGGCACACAACCGCTGGTCGGCCTGTCCGGGAGTCTGGTGGGAAGTAACCGGGCTTTCTATGTCGTGGTCCTGGCTTGGCTGAGTGTCCTGCCGCCCACCGTGGCCATCGCCGCCATCGCGCTGGCCGCGTCGGCCGTCAGCCGGAACAGCTGGGTGGGCGTCATCGTGCCCGTCGTGGTGGTACTTCTCTGCACGCTCCTCGGACTGCTGTCGGCGATCGACCCGGTACGGGCGTTCCTGCCCACCACCGGGTACGAGGCCTGGTACGGCCTGGCCCGGACTGACAGCTACACCGGCCCGATATGGACCTCACTGGCGGTGAGCGCCGGCTGGGTCCTCGTTGGAGCCGGGATGACCGTGCTCGTGATGATGCGTCGCGATGTGAGCGCCCAGTGAAGCGCTGGATGGCGGGCGTGGCCGGGGCCGCGGTCGTTCTTGCCGTGAGCGGCTGCACCTCGTCGGTCACGGCGGCCAAGGTGGACAATGCGATTGGTCCCGAGTTCGCCGCCCTGTACGCCCGCCAGCAACAGTTGGTCGGCCGACCCTTGGCGACCCCGGCGAGTGCCTCAGCGTCATGTTCGCGAGCCAACCAGGCCCAGCGCTCGACCGGGGCCGGCGACGACTGGGTATGTCAGCTGGTCCTGATCGGCGCCGGGTCCGCACGTGCTTACACCTACGAGTTGAACGTCAAAGCCGACGGGTGTTTCGTCGCCGACGGTCCCCCGGCGCTGGTCGGCGGATTGACGCTCTCGACCCCCAAGGGCGGGGAGAGGGTCAATCCGCTCTTCGCCTTCGACGGATGTTTCGAGGTCTGACCCTCACGTTCCGCTCAGTCGAAGGGATCGAACTGGCCGTGGCCTCCACCAGGCACGGTGGTCGTGGTGGTCGCCGGGCCGGGAAGAGAGGTGGTGCTGGCCGAAGCGGGGGCCAGAGCGTCGGGGGGCAGCACTTCATGGTCGGAGGCGAACGATTCGTACGTGCCGTACTGGGCGGCGACGGTCACCCGGTCCAGGGCCAGCTCGGCCTCGACCGTCTGATCGACCAAATCGGTGTACCGGGCCAGAAGTTCGGCCCGCACCACTCCGGAGACGGCCGAGAGAGGTTGCGTGGAGCGGCTCGAAACCAGCAGTACCGCGGTGTGCCCGAGGCGCGACACCGTGACCGTCGACCCCGCCGGTGTCTGGCCGACGGCGGCTGCCACATCGTTGGCCCAACCGCTCAGGGGCGCGCACCCGTCGTTGCGCCCGGCGACCGGGTCGGCGACGAGGGCGGCGGCGGCCGACTTGGCCGAGGCCGCGTCGACGACCTCGGAGCGGAGACATACCTCCGTGAACTGGAGCGGAGCCTGCTGACGGTAGGCCGTGGCCACAGCGGCCGGGGTGACCGTGTTGGGGCCGGCCAGGACCCTGACCAGCGCCTCGATATCCGCCGCCCGGGTCGCCAGTTCGGTGCGGTACCAGGCCGGCAGGGAGTCGTAGATGGGACGGCCTGACTGATCCGTGCCCGCATTAGCCCGGGCCTGTTGGGCTCCGTCTGCCATTTCTGTCGCCAGAGGGCTCGCGTGGTGGGCGGCCAGTTGCTGGCGCAGAGCCGTGACATACAGCAGTCGGGTCAGCACCTGGGCATCGAGATCGGCGGTCGTCAGCGGACGCGTTCCGGTGGGCCCGGTGGCGACGATCCGTAGATCGTCAGGGTCGCCGTCCGCACTCGCCACGAAGCCGGGAGTGAGCGGCGCCACCACCGCCGCCGTGGCCGCGCCCCGCAGAGCGGCGGCGTACAACGGCTCGCCTTGGATGGCCGCCGTCTCCCGCTCGACGGCCGAGGAGGGAATCCGATTGGGGCCGACCACTGCCGCCGTCGGCCCTACATGGTCGCGGCGGCTGATCACCGCCGCCAACACGACGGCCGCGACCAGTACGACGATGGCGGCCACAGTGGTGGGCCGGGGTCGCCGGTCTCGTCGAAGGGGCGAGGCCGCAGGCCCGGCCTGGTGCACCTCGGTGGTCGCCACGGCTCGACGGTAGCTATTCCCGGTCCTGCCGGGAGCGGGGCGGAGCCCGGTGCGCAACGGCTTCACCATCTATTCATCTGCGGGGATCGGACACCTTCATCGCTGATTCACCCGGGGCGGCTCGCGATTTATGAGCATCTCAGCATGTCCTCAATACGCCGCCGGGCGACCCGGCGCCCCATCCCGATCGTGGCCGCTCTGGCTGCGTCGGCGTCGAGTGTGGTGTTCCAGACCGGCGCAGCGTCAGCGGCGGTTCCAGCGCCTGGCGCCACTGATCGCCTGTCGTCGAACTTCGCCCTGGCGGTGGGGCCCTCGGCCGGCCTGCCGACTACCACCCGTACCCAGACCGGCTGCACCTTCGGCAACTCGGCTGTGCAGCACGTCTTCTACATCGGCTTCGACAACTTTCACCTTCGCCGGGACAACGCCAACACCGTCGCCAACAATGGTGACGACAACAACAACACCGATCTGAACATCCCGAGTGACCTCGAGCAGGTCCCCGCGCTGTACAACTTCCTGCGAGGGGCCGCCAACGCTCCGGCTGGTTCATCGAACACCGGTTACACCGACGGGACCCCCTACCCGGGAGGGACCATCCTCGGTAACGACCACACGCCGATCATCTCGCACACGTCCGTGGACTTCACCAGCGCCTACACGGGCGTCTACGGCGACCAGAACGGGGTGGCCACCGCCCAGAACAGTCTGGCGGCCTACACCGGCAACACCTACACGGGCGGCACTTCGACAGCCAGCCAGGCCGTTGGCACGAACGGTAGCGGCTTCGGCTTCTGGACCGACCCGGTCTCCATCTCAACCGGCTCGGGTACGACGCTCAAGACCGACCCCTCCCAGCAATTCATCACTCCCGGATCGACCACCGGATCGGCAGTCAACGCGCCCGCCCCTTGGGTGCCGTTTACCCGAGCCGGCTGCGACGTCGGTTCGGTGTCCGCCACCACCATGGTCCTCGAGAACCAGAACTCCGTGAACGACGCCAACGCCCAACCGGGTGGAGGAAGCACGGGAGCCAATCTGACCACGGCGGACGAGGGACTGTCGGTGCACTGCGCAGCTACCGGCAGTTCGATCTGTGACTACGCCAGCAGTGACCCGAACGTCAAGGCGGTCGGTGACAACCTGCCGGCTGAACCCGGCGCTCCGTACACCGGCACCGCCACCACCGGATACCGGGCCCTGTACGGCACCCGCTACGTCGCCCCGGCCGTCAATGACGGCATGAACGGCAGTGTGCCGGCCGGCGGAGGCAGCACCACGCTGAGGTTGCTGCGATCAGGCTCTACCACTGCCAACCAATCGTCCGTCGGCGCCACCGCCTTCCCTGGCTTCAACAGCGAGGACGGCAACTACACGCTCGGATATACCCTCGACATGCAAAAGGCTGGGATTCCCGTGACGTTCGGGTACCTCACCACAGCCCACAACTGCTACTCGGGATTGTCCGGCGACTACAGCGTCCCGCCGACCAGTCCGGTCTACGCCTCGTCGACTTCTACGACGGTGTGCAACCACACCGATGCTTCTGGGAATTCGACCCAGAACGCCGTCGGTGCCGGCGGAGCCTTCGGGTCGGGCGAGCAGGGCTACGTCAACTACTTGAAGAATCTCAACACTGACTTCCAGACGTTCTTCGATCAGGCCCAAGCGGCTGGTTTCACCACTGCCAACACCGAGTTCGTCTTCTACTCCGACGAGAGCGACAACATCGCCGAAGGCACTCCGGCCAACCCGACCTGTGACGGCGTGACCACGCCCTGCCAGTGGTTGCACTCGAGCACTCAGACCACCCCTGTGGCTGGCCAGATGGGTGAGCTCACGATGAAGCTGGACACCGCCAACAGCGCCCTGGTCCGGGGCGGAGCCACGTCGTACGTGATGCTGAGCGACTCGGCTCCTGAGTTCTATGTCGAAGAACAGGGAGCAGCTGGGTCGCCATCCCAGAGTGATCCGAACGTCAGGAACATGGAGCGCCAGGTGGGCTCGACGACCTACACCGATCCCTACACCGGGACGACCGGCGTGAAGCTGGCCAAGTTCCAAGCCGACCAGACCGAGCTGAACGCCATGCACATGGTGACCGCCGACCCCAGCCGCACGCCCACTTTCGTCACGTTCGCGCCGGGCGAGGACTTTGTGGAGACCGGTTTTCCCAGCGACTGTGGTTCGACGACCGTCGCCACGTGTACGAACAGCGGGTTCGTCGGCGTGCACGGCGACTTCGCACCGGAAACGTTCACCACGTGGGCCGGACTCGCCGGACCTGATGTGCGTACCGATCTGGGCGGCGTGACCAACGTGTTCACCGACCACACGGACATGCGGCCCACGCTGCTGGCTCTGCTCGGTCTGCACGACGACTACGAGACCGCCGGCCGGGTGATCTCCGAAATCATCCAGCCCGGCACGGTGCTGCCGGCCAGCGGCCAGTCCGCCACCGTGCAACAGCTCGGGATCGATCTGAAGAAGGTGAGTGCTCCGACCTACGGCGCTACTGAGACCAGCGATACGGCTGGCTTCGGGCCGGCGACCCTGGTGGCCGACACCACCGCCATCCAGGGTGGATCCGCCGGTGACGATCACATCTGGACCACCACGGACAGTTGCATCAGCACCCTGACCAACGAGCGGAACCTGCTGGTCGGTCAGATCCACGGCACCCTTGACTCGGCCGACGGCGGCACCAGTGTCGACGGCACTGGCCCGGCTACCGCCGAAGACGCCCAAGCGACCAATCTGGTCTCCGAGGCCGACCAGCTCCAGACCTATGCCGCCGGTACCGGCGCCCTGCCCGCTGACTGCGCCAATATCGGCCAGCAACTCCCCGAGGTCGGCCACACGGCGTTGTTCGTAGTGGTGGGAGGCGCAATCTTCGCCGGTATCGTCTTCTTCGCCGGCCGTCGGGGTCGGCGGAAGCTGGCGATCTGATCGAACCGGGGTAACCCTCCCTACCGGCCCGGCTCGGCAATCCTATGGATTGCCGAGTTGGGCCGGAACGTCGGCACCGCTCGACACCCGGAAGCGGTCGCCTCAGGAGCAATAGGCTTGGTTGCTGTGACCCGACTCGAGGCCCCTTAGCGATGGGCGTGCAGCTGACAAGGTTCGATGACGGAGACTGGGAGACGGGAAAGCCGGCCAACGTAGAAGGTCCCAGTTCCGAGGCCAGGGTGGCTCGGCGGAAGTGGTTGGCGCAGGACGAATCGGGTCTGTATGCCC
>DASZNC010000139.1:0-5026 GCA_035551615.1 Acidimicrobiales bacterium | reverse complement strand
CGAGGCCTCGACGACTTTGTGGCTCTCGATTTCGTCCATGGCCGGGCGCAGGGTCGGCGCTAGTGCCCGGCCAGTTGACGCAGGACGTAGAGCAGGATCCCACCGTGGCGGTAGTACTCGGCCTCTTTCGGCGTGTCGATGCGGAGCACGGCGGTGAACTCAGTGGACGTCCCGTCATCTCGTCGGGCGGCAACGGTCAGCTGACGGGGTAGAGCAACGCCCTCGGCCAGTCCGGCCAACCCGACGATGTCGAAGACCTCCTCGCCGGTCAATCCCAGGCTGGCGGCGTCGTCGCCGGACCCGAACTGGAGCGGGAGGATGCCCATTCCGACCAGGTTCGAGCGGTGGATGCGCTCGAAGCTCTCGGCGATCACGGCCTTGACCCCGAGCAGGGCGGTGCCCTTGGCCGCCCAGTCGCGCGACGAGCCGGAGCCGTACTCCTTCCCGGCCAGAATCACCAGGGGGATCCCGTCGGATTGGTAACGCTTGGAGGCGTCGTAGATCGACATCTGCTCGCCATCGGGCAGGTGGCGGGTCACTCCGCCCTCGGTGCCCGGTGCCATCTGGTTACGCAGGCGGATGTTGGCGAAGGTGCCCCGGATCATGACCTCGTGATTGCCCCGGCGGGATCCGTAGGAGTTGAAGTCGGCGACGTCCACTCCCCCATCGACCAGCCAGCGACCCGCCGGGCCGTCCTTGCGGATGTTCCCGGCCGGCGAGATGTGGTCGGTCGTGACGCTGTCACCCAGCTTGGCCAGTACCCGGGCGCCGGTCACGTCGACGAGCGGTTCCGGCGTCGGCTTCATACCTTCGAAATAGGGCGGCTGACGCACGTACGTCGACGTCGAGTCCCATGCATAGGCGTCGCCCGTCGGAACATCGAGGCTGCGCCAGCGCTCGTCGCCCTCATAGACCGATCCGTAGGAGTTGGCGAACATGTCGGAGGCGATGGACGCGCCCACCACTTCGGCCACCTCCTGCGGCGTAGGCCAGATATCGCGCAGGTACACATCGCGGCCGTCACCGTCGACGCCGAGGGGCTGGTTGACGATGTCGACGTTCATGCTCCCAGCCAGCGCGTAGGCCACGACGAGCGGCGGCGAGGCCAGGTAGTTCATGCGGACATCGGGACTGATGCGGCCCTCGAAATTCCGGTTGCCGGAGAGCACCGAGACCACCGAGAGGTCACCGCTGTTGATCGCATCGGAAATCGGGCCGAGGAGCGGCCCGCTGTTGCCGATACAGGTGGTGCAGCCGTAACCGACCAGATCGAAGCCGAGCTTGTCGAGGTACGGCGTGAGGCCGGCCCGTTCGTAGTAGTCCATGACGACCTTGGAGCCCGGGGCGAGCGTGGTCTTCACCCACGGCTTGGCGGCCAGGCCCTTTTCCACCGCCTTCTTGGCCAGGAGTCCGGCGGCCACCATCACCGACGGGTTCGAGGTGTTGGTGCACGAGGTGATGGCGGCGATGACGACGTGACCGTGATCGATCTCGAACGACGCGCCATCGTCCAGCGTGACCGGGACCGGCGAGCTCGGGGCCGTTTCCCCCTCGATGCCGCCCAGCACCTTGACGACCGCGCTGCGGTACTCCTCGGCGGCCCGGTCGAGCCGGACGCGGTCCTGCGGCCGGGCCGGCCCGGCGAGGGACGGTACGACCGTCGACAGGTCGAGCGTGAGGCGCTCTGAGTAGTCGGGCTGGTGCTGCGGGTCGTGCCATAGGCCCTGTTCCTTGGCGTAGGCCTCGACGAGGGCTATCCGCTCCGTGCTCCGACCGGTCAGCTCCAGGTATCGGAGGGTCTCGGCGTCGATCGGGAAGATGGCACAGGTCGAGCCGTACTCGGGCGACATGTTGCCGATCGTGGCCCGGTTGGCCAACGGCACCGTCGACACACCCTCACCGAAGAACTCCACGAACTTGCCGACCACGCCGTGTTTGCGCAGCATCTCGGTCACTGTCAGAACCAGGTCGGTTGCCGTCGATCCTTCTGGGAGCGTTCCCGTCAGTTCGAATCCGACCACGCGGGGAATGAGCATGGACACCGGCTGCCCGAGCATGGCCGCCTCGGCCTCGATGCCGCCGACGCCCCACCCGAGCACACCCAGCCCATTGATCATCGTCGTGTGCGAATCGGTGCCCAGCAGCGTGTCCGGATAGGCCTGACCGGATTCGTTGGTGAAGATCACCCGGGCCAGGTACTCGAGGTTGACCTGGTGGCAGATGCCGGTGTTCGGGGGCACCACCCGGAGGGTGTCGAACGCGCCCTGGCCCCAACGCAGGAACCGGTAGCGCTCCTCGTTGCGCTGGAACTCCAGTTCGGCGTTCCGGGCGAAAGCGTCGGTCGACCCGTAGACGTCGGCGATGATGCTGTGGTCGATGACCAACTCCGCCGGGATCAAAGGATTGACCTTCGCCGGGTCGCCCCCCAGCGCAGTCATGGCGTCGCGCATGGCCGCCAAGTCGACCACGGCCGGGACCCCGGTGAAATCCTGCATCAGGATGCGGGCCGGAGCGAAGGCGATCTCCGTGCTCGGCTCGGCCGCCGCATCCCACTCTCCGAGGGCGGTCACATCGTCGGCCCGCACGCTGACGCCGTCCTCATGGCGGAGAAGGTTCTCGAGCAACACCTTCAGGGAGTACGGCAGCCGGTCGCTTCCGGAGACGGAGTCCAGCCGGAAGATCTCGTACGACTGCTCACCGGCGCGGAACTGCGCTTTGGCCCCGAAACTGTTACTGGCGTCTGCCATCGATGCACCACTCCTCGTCCAGCATCCTCGTGTCGACCCCAGTCTGGCGCATCGGCCCGACCCGACCCCAACCGGCAGCTGGAGATCGGGTTCATCGGGAATCGGAGAGTTCGTACTTTTCTGTGGCTTTTGTTCCTACCCTCACTTGCCGATTTAGTCCGAAAGACCGCTTCGCGCCGGGATTTATCCTCTAATGTCCAGAGCCCGGCCACCAAGCCGGACCGCAGCTCATCGTCGTCATAGCCGCAGGAGGAATTTTGATGGGGGCAGGTTTCACTCGGCTGGCGGCCGGTGCGGGCATCAGCGTGCTGAGCCTCGGGGTAGGCATGAGCCAGGCGCCGGTTGCGGTAGCGGCGCCGACCAACGCCGTGAGTTGGACCAACGCCAACTTCCACGGCTACGCCACCGGCAGCGAGGTCCATCTGGGCGTGCTGCCCACGTCGGCCCTCACTCTGGCTGATGTCGAGCAGGCCTTCTCCGGTGCCACCACATCATCGGCCGGCCTCACCAATCCGCAGCTCTCCGAATACAAGGCCGTGGTGCAATCAGCTCAGGCCGGCACGGTCAAGGCCTACGGCCTCGGCTCCGGCCTGGAGGTGGGATTGGGCACCCAGCTGTCGACGACCGACCAGAACCAGATCAAACTGGCCGGCCAGGCCACCCAGCTGGCGCCGCCGAACGGAGGCACCGCCTCGAAACAGGTCGGTCCCATTTCGGTGCCCGGTGTTGTCAATGCCAGCCTCCTGGCCGGGCACGCCACCGCCTTGTACGACCCCCAGGTCTGCCCGCTCGGCCAGCCGATCTCCTTCGGCACGGGCGATGCCGCCGCCGCCGGCGTGCTCGGCAGCGGCACGACGTCGACCGTCTCGACCGCCGGTTCGGGGACCTCGACGGCCCAGTCGTCGTCGGAGACGTACCTGTCCAGCAATGGCGACGGCACCTTTGGCCTGAGTACCCGGGCCAGCGACATCATCGCCCCGGTCAGCGTCAATCTGCCCGGGGGGGCCCTGTCGCTACAGATCGCCGTACAGAGCGCCGGGGGTATCAACGACCCGGTCAGCCTGACCGCCAAGACGACCGGCGAATCGACCGGAGCCTCACTCACGTTCTCGACCGACGACGTCCTGCAGATCAGCCTGGTCACCCAGTCGTCGACAACAGTCATACTGAGGACGCCGCTCACCTCGATCGGCAAGGGCGGACTGCACATACCACTGGCGACGAATGCCCTGGCCAGCGACCTGACCCAGCTCGACGGCGCCGCGTCCGGCGTGGCCGCGACGCTCCCGGCGCCCGTGGGATCAACGCTCAGCGGAGTGCTCGCCAACTCGTCGGTCTCGTCGCTTCTCAGCACCGTCGGTGCCACCGCATCGCAAATCACCAGCCAGGTTGCGGTTCTCAGCCTGGGGTCGATCGACGTCGACACGTACCCCCACGTGATCGGCCAGGCGGCGACCGACGCGGCCACTCCCGTGGGCGGCACGGCGGCCTCCGGCTCTCTCGATCTCCTGCACCTGAACCTGGCGCTGTCGGGGACGATCGCCGGCACGCCCATTACCGCCGTGCCCATCGCCGACCTGGCCGTGGGTCACCTGGAGACGTCGGCCAACCTGACCGCCCCGATCACCTGTTCGCTCCCGGTGATCAAGACGGCCAAGCCCACCGCGGTCACCGCCGGCCAGACGTTCACCTACAACATCGACGTCCCGGACCCGGCCAAGCTGGATCTGATCGACTGCAACCTGGACAACGTGTCGGTGACCGACACCATCACCGACTTCCAGGGCCTGCCGACGTTCACCGTCACCAGCGCCACCGACACCGCCACCGGGGCCCGCGGTGCCATCGACCAGGTCTCGCCCAACAAGGCCATCGTTACCTGGACAGGGCTCAAGTACACCGTGGCGACGGCCGGCCAGCCCCCCAACCCGCCCATCCCCTTGGCCATCGGCCTGTCCGTGGCGGCCACGTCGCCCTCGGGCGTGATCACTGACACCGCCGTCGCCCAGGCCACGACCAGTAGCTGCCAGGGTGGGGCAGTCGGTAGTACCGATGCATCGGCCGCAGCCGGCAATGGCGCCGCCCTGACCGGTTCGTACACGCTCAACGCCCCGTCAGTCACCGCCGCCGCTCCTGCGGCCACCACCCCGGCGACGGCCGCCAAGACGCTGCCGTTCACCGGTGCCATGGGCGGGTTCTGGCAGCCGATCGGCGGCCTGGCCGCTCTCGGGATCGGCGCCGGCGGCCTCATCCTGGTACGCCGGGCCCGGCGTCTGAAT
>DASZNC010000138.1:0-12021 GCA_035551615.1 Acidimicrobiales bacterium | reverse complement strand
GGACGACCGCCGGCGCCGCGGCGCCGGGACAACCGGCACAGCCGGGCGACGAGGACCTCGAGCACGGCGAACTCGGGCCAGGCGCTGTCACCCTTGAGATCGACCTCGGCGTCGGCCAGCAGGCCCACCGCTTCGGCCATGTTGGCCGAACCCCACTGCTCGGCCGACCGCAGAGCCTTCTTGGCCGGGAAGGTGCTCCGGCCCTTGGCTATCCCCATGGCCTCGGCCGCTTGGCCTTCGGTCCGGATGGACGGGCTGTCCACCCGCATCAACGAGGTGAGGTGGCGGTGGAGCAGGGCCAGGATGACAAGCGGGTGGCGGTCGCCGCCCTCCATCAGGCGGTGCAGGTACTCGAGGGCGACGGCCACGTCGCCGGCATCGATGGCGTCGGTGAAGGCCCACGGGGTGACCGACCCGGCCCCACCGATGTACGGCTCCACCTGGTCGCGGCCGAGGCAGGCCCCGGCGCCGTAGGCGGCCTCCAGCACGTCCAGGATCGGCACCAGCCGACTGGCGTCCTCCCCCAGGTGGTCCCGGAGGAACCCGGCGGCGTCGTTGTCCAGCGAGACCGGGGCGGCCCGCAACCGCTCAGCCATCCAGTCGCCCGCCTTGCGGGAGTCGAAGGAGGTCGACAGGACCGTTCCTTTGACCTTGACCGCAGCTACCAACTTGGCCGCCGTCGTCCCGCCACCGGCCACCAGCACCAGCGACGTCGTGTCCAACGGGTCCTCCAGATAGGCGAGGAGCGGGCCCACCTCCTCGGTGTTCCAGCGGCCGACATCGCGCACGACCACCACCCGCCGGGCAACCAGGAACGGCGGGGTGGCGCAGGCATCGGCCACCGCCGCCAGGTCGATCTCCTCGCCGGCATGATCCTCGACGGCGAGGGACCGGTCGTCGTCGCCGACCAGGGCGTCGATCGTCTGACCGAGGGCCTCGCTGACGAGGGTCGGGTCCGAACCGTCGATCAGCGTGACCAGGCTCATGACGCGTCCATCACGGCGGCGAGGGCATCGCAGAGCCGGCGGGCGGCCCTGACGTCGTGGGCCCGCAGGATGCGACAACCCAGGCTGACCCCCAGCGCGTGGGCGGCGAGCGTCGCCTCCGCCCGCTCCCCGATCTCGAGACCGAACTGCACGCCGAGGAAGGTCTTGTTCGAAGCCGACAGGAGGACCGGGAAGCCGAGACCGACCAGGCGGTCGGAGGCCTGCAGGAGCTCGAGCGACTGGTCCGCCGTCTTGCCCAGATCGAGGCCGGCGTCGAGGACGATCTGCTCATCCTCGAGCCCGGCGTGGCGGGCCCGCTCGGCCCGCTCCAGGAGGAAGGCGAGCACGTCGGGGACCAGATCGTCGTAGTGGGGCTCGGGATCGGGGATGCGGGGCCCGAGGCGGATGTGGGTGGCCACGACGGTGGCGCCGGCCGCCGCCGCAACTGTGAGATAGTCGGGGTCGGCGAACCCGCTGATGTCGTTGCCGACCACGGCCCCGGCCCGGTACGCCTCCCTGGCGACCGACGCCCGCCAGGTGTCGACCGAGAGCGGCACGTCGAAGCGGGCGTGCAGGGCCTCGATGGCCGGGACCACCCGCTCCATCTCCTCCGCCTCGGTCACCTCCGGCCCGGGCCCGGCCTTCACCCCGCCCACGTCGAGCAGGTCGGCACCGGACGCCACCAGTTGCTCGGCCAGGGCCAGGAAGGAGTCGAAGTCCCAGTAGCGGCCGCGGTCGTAGAAGGAGTCGGGGGTGCGGTTGAGAATGCCCATCACCAGGGCCCGGCTGGTGATGTCGTAGGTGCGTTGCCCCAGGCGCAGCACGGCTAGCGCAGCTTGCGCCGGAGGCGCGTAGGGACGGAGTCGCCGGCCGCCGGCGCCGGCGTGGACGGGGCCCGCACCTAGAACAGCCGGGCGGTCAGCTGCTTGCGGTACGCGGCGGTGCGGGGATCGTCCGGGCCCAGCAGTTCCAGCAGGTCGATGAACTCCTGTCGAGCATCGTCGTCGCCGCGCACTCGCTCGAGCAGCGACTGCAGCTTGGCCTCGACGTCATCGCCGGCCCCGGCCTCCTTGGCGTCGGGCCCCAGGCGGGCCTGGGCGGCGATGTGGCGGCTCTCGGCCGACTCCGGCACCTTGGCCAGCAGGGCCAGGGCCTCCTGCCGGCGCTCGTCGCTCGCCCCCTCCGTGGCCAGCACGCCGGCCAGGGCCAGGAGCGCCTTCTCATTGGCCGGTTCGAGTTCGATGGCCTGGCGGAGGGAGGTCTCGTCGCCGGCCTGTACGAGCAGGTCGACCTCGGTCGGGGCCGGCTGGAGGCTCTCGACCCACTGGCGCACGGCCGGCTCCGGCAGAGCGCCCACGAAACCGTCGACGACCTGGGCGTCCCGGACGGCGAACACGGCCGGGATCGACTGGACCTGGAAGGCGGCCTTGGCCTGGGGGTTCTGATCGATGTCGATCTTCACCAGTTCGACGTTCTCGGCCTCCTCCACGACCTTCTCGAGAATGGGCCCGAGGGTGAGGCAGGGACCGCACCAGGGCGCCCACAGGTCGACCACCACGGTCGCCTGCGCAGAGCGGTGCAGAACGGCGGTTTCGAAGGTGGCATCGGTGACGTCGACGGCGGACATGGGCGGTAACGGATCCTTCCAGGTAGCTTCTTGGGCCATGGGCGACCCGACCACTCAGGCTACAGATGCACCGCGAGGTATCGATGCGGGGCGGGTGACCGCCTGGTTCGAGGAGCACGTGGCGTCGGTGAAGCCGCCGCTCGACTTCACCCTCGTCGCCGGCGGGCGCAGCAACCTGACCTATGTCGTGACCGACCAGGCCGACACCCGGTACGTCCTGCGCCGGCCCCCCACCGGGCATCTCCTGCCGACCGCTCACGACATGGCCCGAGAGCACCGCATCATCTCCGCCATGGGTCCGGCCGGCGTGCCGGTGCCGCCCGCGCTCGGCCTGTGCGAGGACGCCGAGGTCAACGGCGCCCCGTTCTACGTGATGGGCTTCGTCGACGGGGTCATCGCCCGCAACGAGACCGAGGTCAAGAAGTACTTCGACGAGGACTCCCGCCACCGGGCCGGCATGGCCCTGATCGACACCATGGCCGACATCCACCTGGCCGACCCGGACAAGATCGGCCTGGGTGACCTGGGCCGCAAGGAGGGCTACATCGCCCGCCAGCTGAAGCGGTGGTACAGCAACTACCAGGCCGCCAACCAGGCCCGGGGCGGCGAGCAGCTGCCATTGATGGACGAGCTGCACGAACGCCTGGCCTCGTCCATCCCGGAGCAGGGAGCGGCCAGCGTGGTGCACGGCGACTACCGGCTGGACAACTGCGTGCTGTCCGCCGACGGTTCCAAGGTGGAGGCGGTACTGGACTGGGAGCTGTGCACACTGGGCGATCCCCTCGCCGATGTCGGCCAGCTGCTGGTCTACTGGCCCGAGGTCGGCGAGCGGTCGGCCCTCGGTCAGGCGTCAACCGCGCTGCCCGGCTTCGCCAAGCGGAGCGAGTTGATCGAGCGCTACTCCGAGCGCACCGGCCGGCAGCTCCCGCAACTCGGCTACTACGTGGCCTTCGCTTACTGGAAACTGGCCTGCATCCTGGAGGGTGTGTACGCCAGATACGTCGGCGGCGCCATGGGCGACGACGGCTTCGATCCCAGCTTCTATCCCGACAGCATCGCCTGGCTGGCCGAGAAGTCCCGCCAGGCCGCCGATGACCTCTCCTGACCCATCCCTGGCCGCGATCAAATCGTGGCCGGCGCTGGAGCGCCCGATCCTGGTCCTGTGTATGGAGGGCTGGGTGGACGCCGGGGTGGCGGCGACGACGGCACTGGCCCATTTGTTGAAGTCGATGCCCAACGAGCTGGTCGCCACCTTCGACGCTGATGCCCTGATCGACTTCCGGGCCCGCCGCCCGACGCTGCAGATCGTCAACGGAGTCGACATGGAACTGCGCTGGCCGGAGATCAAGCTGCAGGCCTGTGTCAACCGCACCGGCCGCACCGTGCTCGTCCTGTCCGGACCTGAACCCGATATGCGCTGGCACCAGTTCTGTGCCGAAGTCGTGTCGCTGGCCAGCCGGCTCGAAGTGCAGATGGTCGTTGGGCTGGGCGCCTTCCCGGCGCCGGTCCCCCACACCCGGCCGGTCCGGATCATCGGCACATCGACCAGCGCCGAGCTGGCCGGCGCCGTCGGGGTCATGCCGTCCGGTATCGAGGTGCCGTCCGGCGTCCAGGGGGCACTGGAAGTAGCGTTCGGCGAGGCCGGCATACCGGCCGTGGGCATCTGGGCCCGCGTGCCCCACTACCTGGCGGCCATGCCGTACCCGGCCGCCTCGGCTGCCCTGCTCGACGGGCTGGCCCGGCTGGCCGAGATCGAGATCGACACCGGGACCCTGCAGGCAGCCGCCGCCGCCTCCAGTCAGCAGATCGCCCAGCTCATCGCGGCCAGCGAGGAGCACACTGCCCTCGTCCGCCAGCTCGAGGAGCAGCACGACAGCGAGATGCCGGCCGAGTCGGCCGACTTCGGCGACATCCCGTCCGGGGACGAGATCGCGGCCGAACTCGAGCGCTTCTTACGCGGCGAGCAGTAGCAATTCGCCCTCGGCTCCGCCCGTGGGAGCGCTGGGTCAGGCCGGCGCCGCCCTGGGTCAGGCCGGACGTCTCAACATCGCGGTGCGTTGATCGACGGCGGACCGGATCGTGGCTTCGATCCGAGCGGCCGGGGTATTGGTCGTGAAATCGAGCATCAGCCAGCCGGCCTGGGTCAGGTCGTTCCGCCGCTGGCTGTCGTAGTCGAAGCCGGAGCGGAGGCCGTGATAGCTCCGTCCGTTGAACTCGATGCCGATCTTCAGATCGATGATGGCCCGATCGATGAGGTAGCGACGTCTTTTGGTACGGACCGGGTGCTGACGCTTCGACGGTGGCAATCCGAGCCGATCACAAAGTTCCTGCATCCGGCGTTCCCAGTCGTTGGATGCCGGGTCGTAGTCGACTCCCCTGTCTCCCAGCGCGCCCCGGATGGCCTCCCGCCTCCGTCGACCCGGACCCTCGTGATTCCGTAACGCCGCCTCGAGCGCCGGGATCGTGGTCAACTGCCGGCGCAACGCCTCGTCGATGGTCCGCCCCAGTTCGTCCTTGGAGCACGACTCGGACAGGTCCAGGAGGGTCCGCGCCGGCGTGGTGACGGGGATTCCGAACCGTTTCGTGACCTCGCTACGGACTAGGCGACTCTGATGCGCATCGACACCGTCCAGGCGCAACCAACGAGCGCAGGAAACCTCAACACGCTCATCGGCAGCCGGCAGCAGGCCCCACAGACGGCCTGCGCTCCGGTGCGATAGGGCCGCGCCCCGACCGGCGGCCATTACTGCTGCCATCGCCATCATCTCAGAGGATGGCATCGCTCCACACCACCTGTAGATGCCCCGCCGCACTCGGATCATGGCCCCGGTACGACTGAACCAGTAGAGCTGGTATTCAGAGAGATCGTGGTCCTCGCACTGCTTCACTGAAACCAGACCGTGTTGGGCCTTCGCCAACTTGTCGAGTTCGGGGTAGTCGCTCATGGGAGTCAGAGTTACATGAAGCTGTGACAGACACTAATAACCCGCGATTTCTAGTGGTATACGCTAGGAATCGCGGGTTATTCGGCTCTGACGGTGCAGATGGTTGTCGCTCGCAGACCGAAAAGGCACCAAGGACCACCCGACTCAAGCTGTCTTTTCAGGGCCAAGCGTCGCCGGCGGAGCCGGCGGCGTGCGGAGCGGCTGGCCATCGGCCAGCCGTGCCTTGCCCCGGCCATCGCCCAACCGGGTGGGACCCACACCGAGCGCCGCCCGACAACCCAGCCCGGCCCCGGGGCCCCGCGAGTGATTCGGCCGGCCTCCGGCCGCCCGCTCCGCCCGGCGGGGGCCGGCCGTCTGGTCCTGGCAGAAGTGGTCCCGCCGGGCACCTTCCAAGAAGCGCTTCAGACCACGACGTTGACCAGACGGGGGGGCCGGGCAATGACGTTCCGGGGGGAACGTCCGGCCAACGCCTCCACGACCCGGGTCGACGCCAACGCCAACTCGGCGGCGGCCGACTCGGTGACGGCGGGCGACACCGACAGCCGATCCTTTACCTTGCCGTTGACCTGGACGACCATCGTCACCTCGTCCACGACCAGCTTCGACTCATCTGCAGTCGGCCACGGCTGCACGTGCAGAGGCTCGGCCTCTGGGTGGCGCCGTTCCCACAGCTCAGCGGTGATGTGCGGCGCCATCGGGGCCAACAGCAACAGCAGCGAGTCCACAGCGAAGCCGACCGCCGTCGACGAGTACCCGGACGGCGATTGCACGTACTTGTACAACGAGTTCAGGAACTCCATACAGGCGGCCACCGCCGTGTTGTACGACCAGCGCTCGTAGTCGCCGTTGACCCGGGCGATCAACCGGTGCACCTCTTTGTCCATCTCATCATCGACCTCGGACGACCCGGCGGAAGCGGCCCCGTCCGGCAGCGCCATGCGCCACAAGCGCCCCAGGAACCGGCTGCAGCCCTCGATCATCTGGTCGGTCTGATCACCCCAGTCGAAGTCGTCGCCGGGCGGGCCGACGAACAGGTGGAACAGTCGCAACGAGTCGGCGCCCACGGAGTCGAAGTACTTCTCCGGCGAGATCAGGTTGCCCCTGGACTTGGACATCTTGGACCCGTCCATGGTGATCATGCCCTGGGTGAACAGGCGCTCGAACGGCTCTCGGACGTCGACCGGCGACAGCCCCCGATCGGCCATGGCCCGGGTGTAGAAGCGGGCGTACAGCAGGTGCAGGATGGCGTGCTCGATGCCGCCGATGTACTGGTCAACGGCCATCCACCGCGTCGCCGCGGCCAGGTCGACGGGCGCGTCGGTCAGCCACGGATCGCAGAACCGCAGGAAGTACCACGACGAATCGACGAACGTGTCCATCGTGTCGGTCTCGCGCTCGGCCGGCCCGCCGCACTTCGGGCAGGTGACATTCAGGAATTCCGAGTGGTACCGCAACGGCGACTCGCCCGTGGGGCGGAACTCGACATCATCTGGCAGCAGCACCGGCAAATCCTCGGCTGGAACCTTCACGATGCCATCTTCCGGACAATGGATCACCGGGATCGGGCACCCCCAGTAACGCTGGCGGGACAGCAGCCAGTCGCGCAGCCGGTAGTTGACGGTGCGTTCCCCCCGCTCTTGCTCCTCCAACCAGTCGATGGCCTTGGCCTTCGCCTCGGCGGTGTCGGTCAACCCGTTCAACCATTCCGAGTTGATCCGGGGCCCGTCGCCGCTGTAGGCCTCGCCCTCCCAGTCGGCCGGCGGTTGCACGGTCCGCACGATCGGCAGGCCGTACGCTTTGGCGAAGTCGTAGTCGCGCTGGTCCTCGGCCGGCACCGCCATGATGGCGCCCGTCCCGTAGGTCATCAGCACGTAGTCGGCCAGATAGATCGGAACCAACTGGCCGGTGAACGGGTTGACGGCGTACGAACCGGTGAACACGCCCCGCTTGTCCAGCGGTCCCTCGCTCGACAGCCGCTCGATGTCGGACTCGTTGCGGACCCGTTCGACGAACGCCCGCACCTCGTCGGCCTGTTCGGATTTGGTCGAAGGAGCGACCAACGGATGCTCCGGCGCCAGCACCACGAACGTCATACCGAAGGCCGTGTCGGGGCGGGTGGTGAAGACCTCGATCTGGTCATCGGAGTCCTGGACAGGCAGCCGGAACTGGGCGCCCTCGCTGCGACCGATCCAGTTGCGCTGCATGACCTTCACCCGCTCCGGCCATTCCAGGTCGTCCAGAGCGGACAGCAGCTCGTCGGCGTAGGACGTGATACGGAAGAACCACTGCTCCAAATCCCGCTTCTCGACCAGGTCGCCGCTGCGTTCGCAGGTGCCGTCGGCCAGGACCTGCTCGTTGGCCAGGACGGTCTGGCAACCGGGGCACCAGTTGACCGGCGCGTTCTTGCGGTAGGCCAGGCCGGCGTCGAAGAAGCTCTGGAAAATGACCTGGTTCCAATGCATGTACTGCGAGTCGTGGCTGTGGATCTCCCGGCGCCAGTCGTAGCTCGCCCCCAGGCGCTTCAGGCTGCTCTTCAGTTCTTCGATACGGGCCTCGGTGAACCGGCGGGGGTGGATGCCGGTCTTGATGGCCGCGTTCTCGGCCGGCAGGCCGAAGCTGTCGAATCCGATCGGACTCAGGACGCTGTAGCCCTGCATGGTGCGCTGGCGGACCAGCAGATCACCGAAGGTGTAGTTGCGCACATGCCCCTGGTGGGCGGCACCGCTCGGGTAGGGATACATGCACAGGACGTAGTACGGCGGCTTGGAGCCGTCGTTCTCCACCTGGTAGGCGCCGTCGGCCTCCCACCGCTGCTGCCATTTGGCCTCGACGGCCTGGGGGTCGTAGGGCTCTGCCATGGCCACAGGGTAGTGGGGCGGGCTGAGATGGCCCGAGGCATTACCTGCCGCCCTGCGCTCTAGATTCGGTTGATCTCAAGGGCCTGGGACCGACGAAGCGGTGGGCGGTGACGACCGAAGCGACGGCGACTCCGCCGGTCGACAGGACCAAGTCCAGTCCTCGTCGGTGGCGGCTCCTCGGCCGGGTGCGTCGGGAGCGGCTGATTCTGGTCGCGATCGGAGCGTTGGCGGTGGTCGTCCGCCTCCCCGGCCTCACGACCTCCGGACTCTGGCGCGACGACGCCTGGACGGCGCTCGGCAGCCGGGAGAGCCTCGGGACGGCCGTGCGGATGGGATCGACGGCGCCCGGGTTCACGCTGCTGGAGCGACTGTGGATCGGCTTCCACCCGGGTTCGTCGCTATGGGCGCAGATGTTGCCCCTCGGTCTCGGGCTGCTCGGCGTCGTCGCCACCTATGCCGTGCTGCGGTTCCACGGACTGCGGGCCGCCACCGGCCTGCTCGGCGCGTTTCTGGTGGCGACCTCGCCGGTCGCCGTGCAGTACTCGACCCGGGTCAAGGAGTACAGCGCCGACTTGATCCTGGCCTGCTTACTGCTCTGGTTGGGCGAACGGGTGAGACGGTCGCCGTCCATGCGCACGACCGGCGGGTTGGCTGTCGCCAGTGCGCTGGCGGTGCTCATCTCGGCGTCCACCGCGCCGGTTATCGCCGGCGTGTGGGCTTGCGTCGTCCTGCTGGGCATCCGGGAACGCACCACCATCTGGTCCTCTGCGGCGGCCGGCGGCCCATTGGCCGTTTTCCTGGGCGGGCTCTACTTTTTTCGGCTGCGGCATCTGCCGAGAGTGCTCCACAACTTCTGGGCCGCCGACGGCTCATTCGTCGACCGATCCTCGGTCGTAGGGTTCTGGACCAGCCTGGGCCATATCTGGGGTCATCTGGGCGTGGGCCTACTGGCGGCCATCGGTCATGTTGACACCCTTGGTGCCCCGATCGGCCCCACAGGTGTCGTGTTCGTGACCACGCTGGCTCTCGTGGCCCTGATGATGGTCGGCCTGACCGCCGGGGCTCGTGGGCAGGCGGCCGCACTCACGATTCTTGTCGCCATCTGCGCCAGCGTGGCCGGGGCCATCCCACTCGGCACCGGGCGGACGGATGAGGCCATCTACCCGCCGATCCTCCTTCTGGCCGGGCTGGGATGCGAGGAAATCCTCCGTCCGCTTCGGTCCCGCCTGGGTCAACGACGTTCCGATGGCGCGCACGGCGCCGTCCCCACCGGTATCACGGTGGCCCTTGTCGCCATGTCGTTGCTCTCGGTGGTGGTCGAGCCCCCCAGCTACCCGAAGATCAACGTCCGGGCCTTGGCCGCCTACGTCGCCGCCCACCAAAAGCCGGCCGACCGGATGCTCGTCGATCCTTACGATCGCTACACCTGGGCCCTGTACGTCGAGCGCGCCGCGGTCGTCCGATTCGGTTCGGACTGGGGGGCCGGGTTCACCGTGGTCACTGACTCGGTGGACACGTTCATCTGTCCGAGCGAGCCGTGGGAGGTGGGGTTCAAACCCACTGCCTGGGCCAGCCGGATGACCGGCGCCGGGAGGGTCTGGTACGTGGGCGCCGGCCGGCTGAGCACCGCCGAGGACCCTATCTACCGAGCGCTCCTGGCCGACGGATGGCATCGCCAGTCAATCGTCGACTACACGGGTGGCTTCGTTGTCCTCCTGACCCGGAACCCGACACCGGTGAACGTATCGACGCTGGAGGGATGAGGTCCGGCCATCCGCCGTGGGGGACCCTGCTCCAGGTGCTAAGTTTTTGCAACCTTCTGGGGGCGTAGCTCAGTTGGTAGAGCGCTTGCATGGCATGCAAGAGGTTCGTGGGTTCGATTCCCATCGCCTCCACTCAAGTTTCGCTTGGAATCGATGCTGGTCAGGGTTACGGCCGATCGACAGTCGACGAGAATCGGGTCGCCATCAGTTATACGGCCGTCCCGGCATTGCCGAGCAAGTCAACGTTCAGGACCGGGGCGGTCAAGCCAAGCCCTACCAACTCCGGCAGATCGTGGCCCTCGTCCGCCACATGATATCCGTGGCGAAGCGGATCAGTGAGTGCTTCGACCTGCCCATCCACATCTTCTGGAGCGCCGAAGACGAAGCGGGGTGGCGGACGTTCCCGACGTTCCTTCCTGCTCCGCCCCTGGTGACACGCGTCATGGTGCGGTCGCCGAGGTCGAGACCGCGATCGGAGCTTGGCTAGAAGCCGCCCAGACCAGCGGCCGCCCTGCCCCAGCACCCTCGTCCGGCGCTGGTCAGGCCTGCCTCGATCAGAGCCTTGAGTTGTCTGAGCAACGGGTCTGAGTTCGAATAACGACCACGCCGCACACCTCACTGCGACGATATCATGCTATCATTTCGTGATGGCACAGCTGCTGGTTCGTCGGCTCGACGACGACGTGAAGAGTGCTCTCCAGCGGAGGGCCAAGGCGCATGGCCGCTCGACTGAGGAGGAGGTGCGAGAGATCCTCCGCCAAGCCGTCCGCTCGAATGAAGGCGCGCCGGTTCGGCTGGGCTCCGCTATAGCCGAGCTCTTCCGCGAGGCCGGGGTGGACGCAGACTTTCCCGAGATCCGCGGTCATCCGGTACATGCCGCGGACTTCGCCGACGAATGATCGCGCTCGACACGAATGTCCTCTCGGCGCTCATGCGGGCCGAACCAGACGCTGCGGTAGTGGAGTGGCTTGACGGCCAACCCGCCGAGTCGATCTGGACGACGGCCGTCACCGTGTTCGAGATCCGCACAGGGATCGATCTACTCGCAGCCTCCAGGCGCCGCCGCCGACTGGAGTCGGCCTTCGATCGGCTGATCACCGAGAAACTGGATGGCCGGGTGCTGTCCTTCGACACGGCCGCTGCTGATGCCGCCGGAGCCCTCGCCGCTCGCCAGCAGCAAGCAGGGGGGACGGTCGAAATACGGGACGCTCAGATCGCAGGGATCGCGCTTGCCCGGAAGGCCACGGTAGCCACGGGAAACGTCCGTCATTTCAAAGATCTCGGCGTCCGTCTCGTCGATCCCTGGAACAGGGCAGACGCCCACGGTAAATAACGCTCGGAGCTTCCATCTCGATGGCCTCCAGGACCTGGCCGAGCAGGCCTTGTAGCTGCGCCCGGTTCAAATAGAGACAACGCAACGCCACTCGCGGACCAGGATGCCCGGTCGGTCTCACCCGGTGCCGGTAGTGGCGGTGCAGCGTCGGCGGATCGTCGCCCACCGGATCGACGTGGGCTCGTTCCGGGGCCGGAGGACGGCAGGGCTTCGTCAATCTGGCCGAGCGGGTGTTGATGCCGGCCCATACTCATTCCGATAGTCGTGGTCATCGGGACCTTCGGTCGAACGCTTCGCCGGGCCGGTGACCGTGATGGTCAGCGCCGGGAGTACTACGCCGACGAACTGGGCGCCCGGGCCGGAGGTTCTGTCCATGGCCATGAAAAAGTCCTCGCGTGTGGCCAGCTGGGTGTCCTTGCGTATGGCCAGTT
Source organism: Acidimicrobiales bacterium (assembly GCA_035551615.1). GTDB lineage: Bacteria > Actinomycetota > Acidimicrobiia > Acidimicrobiales > Palsa-688 > JAKCDU01. The sequence goes on along the minus strand of DASZNC010000138.1, from coordinate 78 downwards.
AGAAGTCCTCGCCCCTTTCTGAGATCCACCAGTTGGGTCCTCCGGGCGCTCACGGTGTCGGTGTTCAGGCCACACCGA
>DASZNC010000137.1:0-33789 GCA_035551615.1 Acidimicrobiales bacterium | reverse complement strand
CGACTGGACCGCGACGAAGGTGTTGTTGCACGGCGTGGCCGAGGCGGTGCAGTCCGACGTGTACGACGCAGTCGCCATGAAGTCCACCGGCCATTTGGTCTGCTTCGGCACCGTGACCGACAGGCTGGACAGCGTGAGTTGCGGCCCCCTGCACTGGTACTCGCAGATGTAGCCCCAATCGGCGGCCAGCTGCGGCTCGGCATCGAGCTGCTGGAGGGCGATGACGTCCCGCGTGGCCCGGGCCTGCACCCATGCGTTCCACAGGGCGGTGCCCACCGTGGTCGCCTCCGACCGGGTCACCGCCAAGCCGGGCTGGCTCGAAGCATCGACTATCGCAGGGGCCGGCGTGGTCGACTCGGAGGGCTCGGTCGGGGGGGTCGGCGCGGCGGCGAACTGCAGGGCGCTGAAGGGCAGCGGGTGGGCGGGTGGTTCCAGGAGCGTCTGGTTGCCCCATCGCCGGAAGTCCATCTTCGTCAGCCCGCTCTGGCTGTCGGAGTAGCGGAAAGACACCGGGTAGAAGGGCGCCTTGGTCGACACCGTCAGGTAGGCGACGTCTCCTGCTCCGGAGCCGTCGTTCATGGCATTGTCGGACACCGTGCCCTGAAGCACGATCTGTCCGGCGGAAGCGGGCTGGGCGGTGATCGATCCGCTCATGGTGAGCAAATCCGAGATGACCGTCGTCGATCGCAGCTGCTGCGCCACCTGCTGCAGATCGGTGTTGTCGGTGGGAACCGATACCCATTGGTTGTCGGCTCGGGTAGCAGAGGCCGGGGAGGCGTCGAGGGCGGTGGTCAGCCATCCGGCGTCGGCCTGCATGTACAGGGATGCGCCGAGCGAGAGGAAGGTGACCGACTGAGGACCGAAGGTGGCCACTTCGCGACCCCCGCTCGGGCTGGAGTAGACGGTGGCACTCGTGGTCTCGCCGCTCTGGTCGAACTCCAGGGACCCGTCGAACGTGCTGGCCCGGGTCGCCGCGGTCAGGCTCTTGGCCATGATCTGGGCCGGCGTCAGCCCGTTGAGCGACGGGCCCGACGAGCGGGTGAGTATGAAGGTCACCGGGGTGGCGATCAGGACAAAGGCGGCCACCATCGCCGCCGCCATCCACCGCGAAGGCAGGCGTCGTGCCGGCCGATCGTGTCGAGCAGACTGGCGGTACGGCGACCCGGACCAGTCGCCAACCGGGGCCTGGTACCCGGCCGGAGGCCACACCCGGGTCGGCGCCGGTGTCTCAGGCGCCGGCCAGCCCGCCATCGGCGACCCAGGCGCCGGCCAGCCCGCCATCGGCGGCTCAGGCGCCGGCCAACTCGCGGTCGGGGTCTCGGGCGCCGGCGTCTCAGGCGCCGGCGCCTCTGCCGCCTCTCCTGTCGAGCCGATGGTCTCGGCTGCCTCGGCGACCTGCACGCCGGGCGCCGACGGCCGGCTGGCGGCTCGGAAGTCGCTCAAAAAATCGAGGATCTGACCGCGTGCGCAATCACACACGTTCTGGTCGGCACCGCCACAGGCCTGGCAGATCACACGCCTTGTTCCCCCTCATAGCTCGAGCCAAAGCCGCCTGGGACTACGTCGACCGCTCCCACTGGCACCTTGAACGATTTCCGGGTTGACCGACCCCTCGCCTTTCACCGATATCCATGCGCTACGCATCATCTGCGTTACGCATGCTTTACTGTCGGGTATGGCCCCTACGTGCCAGTACGGACGGTGAAAGCGTCCGGCGAGACCCGGGATCTGGTCGACGCCCTACTCAGCGCCAGCCGGGCGTTCGTGGCCGTCGCCGATCGATCGCTCAGTGCCTACGAAGGAGACGTCACCCTCTCGCAATACCGGGCGCTCGTGATCCTGTCCGCCCGCGGCCCGCAGCGGGTGGGCGACCTGGCCGCTGCTCTGGCGGTCAGTCAGCCGAACGCCACCCGGATGTGCCTGCGCCTGTCCGGGAAGGGACTGGTGCGCCGGTCCCGGTCCACGGCCGACCGGCGCACCGTGCGGGTCTCGGTCACCGACGAAGGCCGCCACGTGGTGTCCGAGGTCGGTGTCGCCCGCCGAGCCGAACTGGCCCGCATCGTCAAAGAGATGGACATCGCCGGCACCGACCATGTGATCCAGGCCCTGCGAGCCTTCACATCGGCGGCCGGCGAGGTGCCCGAGGACGGCTGGGCCCTCGGGTGGGGTCAATGACCCGCCCATCTACCGAGCGGACGTCGACCACACGGCGGACGTCACCGCAGTCCCCTCCTTTCACCTGGTGAACACCTATGACACTTTTGAAGCAATGGCCGATTCTCAGCGCTGTCCTGCTGCCCTACCTCATGGCCGCCCGCCCTCCGGGGCGCCTGCTGGCCTGGAACCTGGGTGATCTGGATGACGCCGTCGCGGTAGCGCTGGCCTACCTCCAGAGCCGGGCGGCGGACTCGGCGGACGTCGTCATGTTCCATTCCGGGATGGCCGAGTGCCGGCCCATCGAATGGCGCTGGTCCGATCTGCGGGGCATCCCCAAGGAGCCGTGGCTGGAGCCGGTCGCCGGGCATCGCAGTAGTTGGCGGCCGGGCCGCGAGTTGCTCGAATCAGTCGTCCTCGGCGCCCCTCCGGGACCGGTCGACCTTCTCATCCTCTCCGACGTCGTATCTCTGAGCGCCGAGCAGTTGACCGCCTCGCTCGATCAGGTGGGCAAAGGAGGCTGCCTCTTCTTCGCCGATCCCTCGCTGAAGTACGCCCTACCGGCCACCGGTTGGAGGGCCATCGACAGCTCCGGGCGCCTCTACCGGCGGGTCGCCGGAACGGCGGTGGCAAGACCGTGCCAGCCCTCCGCCGAGGTCACCAGCCTGGCCTGCCATCAGCAGCGGGCCGAGCTGATCAGCTCCTACACGTCACTGGCCCGCTCCCTGGCCCGCCGTTTCAGCCAGCGCGGCGAGTCGGCCGAGGATCTCGAGCAGGTCGCCATGCTGGCCCTGGTGAAAGCCGCCGGCCGGTTCGAGCCCGAACGGGGACGGCCCTTCGGGCCGTACGCAGCCACCTCCATCACCGGCGAACTGAAGCGGCACTTCCGGGACAAGGTCCGGTCGGTGCGGGTCCCCCGGTCGGTTCAAGAGATGCACCTGGCCATCCGGACCGCCCGTGAGGACCTGGCCCATATCAACGGTCATTCGCCGACCGTCGCCGAGATCGCAGCTCACCTCGGCACCACCGAGGAAAAGGTCCTCACAACCATGGAGACGTCGAGGAACGTGGCCATGTCTTCGCTGGACGAACCGACCTCCTCGACCGGCCAGAGCTCGGCCAACTTGCCCTTCACCGAGCCCGGCTTCGAGCGAGCCGTGAATCGGTGCCTCCTCGAACAGGCCGCCACGGAGCTCAGCCCCACCGAGCGTCTCATCTTGAAGGCGGTCTTCTTCGAGAATCGCACCCAGGTCGAAGTGGCCGACGCTCTGCACGTGAGCCAGATGCACGTCTCACGGATCATGAACAGGGCCCTGGCCCGGATGCGGCCGGCGTTCACCACCGCCTGACCGGGCGGACTACGTCCGGGCCAAACCGACGATGGCGGCGGCCGGGGCGGACGGAAACGAGCCGTGGGCGGCGGCATCGCCGAAGTTGGCGACTGCTCCTCCCGTTGTGGCCAGCCAGTAGCCGCCCCCGTCCGCGCTGGCCGCCATGCCGACCACCGCCGTATCCGGGTGGGTTCCGGCCAGGGAGCCGTAGAAGGAGTGGGCCGCGTCCCCCAGAGCGAAGACGCCACCGTCGGAACCGACCAACCAGTAGCCACTGTTGTCGGTGGTGGCTGCTGCACCGACCACCGGGGCTGCCAGGTGCGCACCGGCGAGGGAACCGTGGAAGCCGGCGTCGCCGAACCCGAACACGCCCCCATCGGCCGCCACCAGCCAGTAGCCACCGTTGTCACTGGTGGCGACGATGGCCACGATCGGCGCGGCCAGGTGAACGCCACCCAGAGATCCGTGGAAGGTGGCATCGCCGAACCCGAACACGCCGCCGTCCGCGGCCACCAACCAGTAACCCCCGTCATCGCTGGTAGCGGCCAAGCCGACGATCGGCGCGGCCAGAGGAACGCCACCGAGCGAACCATCGAAGGCGGCGTCGCCGAACCCGAACACGCCACCGTCGGCCGCGGCCAGCCAGTAGCCATGGCGCGTCGTGGCGATACCGACAATGGGTGCCTCGAGGCGGACCCCACCGAGCGAGCCATGGAACGCGGCGTGACCGAAGGAGAACACGCCGCCGTCGGACCCGGCCAGGTCATAGCCGGACCCCGGCGCCGGCGGGGGTGGCGTGGTGGTCTCCGCCGGGGTGATGGCCAGCGCATAGGGCTGGCCGCCGATGTCGATCGGTGTGCCGGCGGTGGCGGTGGTCAGGTCGACCGGCTCCACGTCCCCCGACGGATCGGCCGTGAACGCCGACTTGCCGTCAGGCGTGATGGCGATCGCCAGGGGGTTCTCGGCCATGCTGATGGGGGTACCCTCCGTCCCCGTCGCCGTGGCGAACGGCGTCACCTGCGCGCTGTTGGAGGTGGCGTAGGCCGTCTTGCCGTCCGGGGTGATGGCCACGTCGGTCGCCACGCCGCCGAGCGATATGGGCGTACCCGCCGTGTTCGTGGCGGTGGCGATGGGGACTATCGAGGTGGAATCGGTGGCGTAGACGGTGCTGCCATCGGGACTCGTGGTGACGGCGAAGGGCAGATTCCCGATGTTTATCGGCGTGCCCTCGGTATCGGTCGCCGTCGAGATGGGGTCGATGTTGCCGTCGGTGTTGGCCACATAGAGAGTGGAGCCGTTCGGGGTGATGGCAATGCCCTCGGGCCCGTTGCCCAGATGGATCGGGTTCCCGACGGTTCGGGTCGTCAGGTTCACCGGGTACACGGCGGCCGCATCCGTGACGTAGGCGGTCGTGCCGTTCGGGGCGATGACGACCCCGTACGGGCCGCCGCCGATCGTGATCGGCGTCCCCGGCACGTCAGTGGCCAGATCGATCGGGGTCAACGTGCCGGAGCCGGTATTGGTCACATAGGCGGTCTTGCCGTCCGGGGTGATGGCGATGTCGGTCGGGGTGCTCCCGACACTGATGGGCGTGCCGGCCAGATCGGTGGCGGTGTTGATGGGGGTGACGGTGCCCGCCGTCCTCTGCACTACGTAGGCAAAGGTCGGCGTCACCGGGCTGCCCGCCCTCGTCGTCGCACCGGCCTCGGGTGCCTCCAGCCCGACCGAGGCCGGGGCCAGTACCGAGACCAGTGACAGGAGCGGGCGCGACCAGATCATCGGTATGCCTCCAGATAGGCCGCCGGGCGCGCCCCGCCACTTACAGTAGGGATGACAAATCTCGGGCTACGTGCTGACCCCTAGATATGTACTTTCGGTCGACCCGGCACGGTGCCGCGACCGTGCCGGGCGAAACCGGGATCGTCAGGCGTCGGGCAGGCCGGCGAAGTCGGCCTTGGCCTGCTTGTACCAGCCCATCCCTTTGATCGGGTGCTTCCAACGACCCTTCATCTCTTTGAGGGCCGGCCGGTGGGCGTGGTCTCCGCCATCGACCATCTCGTTGAGATGCCGATCCTGAGCCTTGATCACATCATCGGCGGAATCCCCCCGGTGGGCGAAATCGCAAGGCCCGCCCAGCTGCTTGCACGTCATGGTCTTCATGTGTCGAGTCCTTTCCTTTGACCGCTGACCACTACCAGGCCGCGCCGGCCACCTGCTTGGTGGTGGCGTTGAGGCGGTTGAACAGGTTCGAGGTGGCGACCCACAGCACGATGCCGGCCAGCTGTTTCTCGTCGAAGTGCTCGGCGGCCGCCTTCCAGACTGCGTCGGGTACCGGATCGGCCTGGTCGGCCAGCCGGGTCATGCATTCGGCCAGAGCCAGCGCAGCCCGCTCGGCGTCGGTGAACAGCTCGGTCTCGCGCCAGGCGGCGACGGCGAAGAGGCGCTCGTCGCTCTCGCCGTTCTTCTTGGCCTGGAGCGAACCGCTGTAGACGCAGGGGCTGCATCCGTTGATCTGGCTGGCCCGCAGGTGGACCAGCTCCATCACGGATCGGTCGACGCCGGCGCTGTAGGCCGCCTTGATGATTCCTTGAATGCCCTCTCCCGCCGCGGGCAGGAGGGAGGCCACGTTGTTGAGTCTCGGTGTCATGCCGGTAATGACGCGGCCGGGTGCGAAGATGTGACAACCCGCCGCCTGTCACATCCCGGCGGTCGCTCGCGTCAAGAGGATTATGGACGAGAATCTGGCGGCCCAGTTCGAGGCCCACCGTCAGCGGCTGCAGTCAGTGGCGTACCGCATGCTCGGCTCCTTCACCGAGGCCGAGGACGCGGTGCAGGAGACGTGGGTCCGGCTCGATCGGGTCGATGCCGACAGCGTCGACAACCTGGGCGGCTGGCTCACCACTGTCCTGTCCCGCGTCTGCCTGGGTGTGCTCCGCACCCGTCGCGGCCACCCGGAGGAACCGATGACCGGTGACGAACCCGAGCCCGTCCCCACGAGCGGCCCCGAGGAAGAGGCGCTCCTGGCCGACGCCCTGGGGCCGGCCCTGCTGGTGGTGCTCGACAGCCTGGGGCCGGCCGAACGCCTGGCCTTCGTGCTGCACGACCTGTTCGCGGTGCCGTTCGAGGACATCGCCCCGATCGTCGACCGCACCCCGGCCGCCGCCCGCCAGCTGGCCAGCCGGGCCCGGCGCCGGGTGCAGGGCACAGACGAGAGCCGGCCCGGTGACCGGCGCCGCCAGCAGGAGATCGTCGAGGCCTTCCTGGCCGCTTCCCGCAAGGGCGAGTTCGACACCCTGGTCGCCCTCCTCGATCCCGAGGCGGTGCTGCGGGCCGACCGGGCCGCCGTCAAGAACGCGGCCGCCAACCGCGACCGGGGCACACCGTTGCTCGAGCCGGAGGTGCGGGGCGGGGCGGCGGTCGCCGGGGTGCTCGTGGGGCGGGCGGCGGCGGCCGAGATCGCCCTCATCGAAGGGGTGCCGGGCGCGGCCTGGGCCCCTGGTGGCCGGCCCCGGGCAATCTTCGCCTTCCGGGTCGTGGGCGACAGGATCACCGAGATCGAGATCGTCACCGACCCGTCGGTCGTGCGCGGCCTGGAGGTGGAGCTGCTCGGGAGTCAGAAGTCGTCGTAGCCGTCTTCGCCCGATGGGGGCGGGTCGGGCGTGGGCGCCTCCGGCGTCGGGTTGTCCTCCATCTGCCTCACGGCGGCGTCGCCGTCGCCGAAGACGTTGGCGCCGACGCCCGACCAGTCCTGGCTGGCCCGGTCGTAGTGCTGATCGGCTTGGCCGGAGTGGCTCTGGGCCGACACCATGGCGTCGTAGCCGGCCTGGTCCCAGTCGGCCGCGGACTGGCCGGCGCCGACCAGGCCATAGGCCCCGGAGACCGTGTCGTCGAACGTGCCGTGGGCCGCCTGGCCGTAGGCCTCGGCGCTTTGGCCCACCCCCTGGGCCGTGTGCTCGGCCATGTGCCAGCCGTCCTCGGCGATGCCTTCCAACCGGTCCACGAAACCGGGATCGTTCCCGTCCGACATGCGCCGCTCCTTCTGTCCGCTACTCCGATCGTCCACCCGGCCCGGCCGCCGTTACAAGCAAATCTGACCTTTCGGCCCGGATCAGCTCCAGGTGACGCTGACCGCGTTCGGCAGGGAGGAGAAGAATCCGCCGTCGCTCACTGTCACATCGGCCGACGGGACGGTGGTGGCCACGTAGTCCGACCCGCCCCCACCCCCGCTGTCGTAGCCGCCGGATCCTCCGTAGAGTCCGGCCCCACCTGCGCCCCCGGCGGCACCGCCGTCCTGACACGGCTGGCCGTCGCCACCCGACCCGGCGGCGCCGTCCCCCTCACCGATGCTGAGGGTGCTGCTGGACCCGTTGGTACCGGGGCCGGTCGCCGTCCCCGGTGCGCCGCCGTCGTTACCCGTGTCGCTCGCTCCGGCGCGGGCCGAGTCGCCACCGGGCTCGGCCCAACCGGCACCGCCCCCGCCGGCGGCGATCACGAGGAGCGTCCCCGTCGGCCCGTTGCCCTGATACAGGACGGACTCACCACCGCCGCCGGCCCCGGTCGACGCCGCGCCGCAGTCGACCCCGGAGCCACCGCCGCTGCCCGTCACGCCGGTAGGGTTGGGCCCTCCCGTACCGGGCGACGACGGCGCGCCGCTGCCGCCCGGCTGGCCGGCCGCCAACCAATAGAGGGCGCCGGGGGTCACCGGATAGTTCTGGATGACGATGTCCGCCCCACCGCCGCCGTTGTAGGTGCCGGACGCATCGCCGGAACCGCCGCCCATGGCGCCCTGGATCTCGAACCTGGCGTGGGTGCAGCCGACCGGAACGGTCACCACGAGGCCGGCATGGGTGGTGTAGTCCACCGTCTGGGTGGCGTCATTGCACGTGGTCGCCGCGGTCGTGGTCGAGTGGGGCGTGGTCGCCGGCGACGTGGTTGTAGTCGGCCGGGCCAGGACCGTGATCTGGGCGTTGGCCGGGGCCGACGATTGCCCGTTCCTGGTCGTCACCAGGGTCACCGCGTAGGTGCCCGGTTGACCCCAGGTCACGGACGGTGAATCAGCCAGGGTCACGGTGCCCGGCGAGCCGCCCTGGAAAGTCCACTGGAATACCTTCGCCCCCTGGGTGACGGCGGCGAAGGTGACGGCCTGGTCGACGTACACCGTGGTCGGTGACCACGAGATGGTCGGAGCGGGCGGCGCCGGCGGGACGGTGACCGGCACCGTTGTCGCCGATGGCGGGGCACTCACCGGAACCGACACCGGCGGCGTGGTGACGGGCGACGTCGGAGGCGGGGCGGTCAGCGGCGGCCGGGTGGGCTTGGTGTGGGTGCCGCCGGGGGTGGTGGCGGGGGTGTGGACGCCGTGGGCGGGCAGCGTCTTCTCCAACCGACCGACCACCTGGCCAGCGCCGTTGCCCCCCACCTTGGCGATGGCGTAGGCGACGAAGTCGGGCGTGATGACGCCGGCCAGGCTGGTCGACGGGTTGTCGAACCAGACACTGCCGTTGTGGATGGACAGTTCGAACTGACCGGCCCCGACCGGGACGTAGCCGACGGCAACCAGCGAGCCGCCCTGGAACCGGGCCACGCCAACGACTCCGTCCTGGAAGTCGGGTACGAAGATCAGGTCGCCCTGCACGACCGGTGCGCCGAACCGACCGGCGTCGCCGATGGCCAGCACGGCCGAGGAACCGCTGCGAATGTCGGTCACCTGCAGGTCGCCGTTGGCCGATCCGACGGCCGCAATCAACGGAGATGCCCCTCCCCCACCGACGAGCTCCGCGGTCGGCGACGTGAACTCGACGTCGAACGACCGTTCCGCGTGGCCGGAGTGGGGATCGAGCACGACGTACTTGTTGCCCGCGGTGTCGGCCACCACCGGCCGGCCATCGGCCTCGACCAGTGCGCCCCCTCCCGGATGGGTAGTGGTGCGGTGGATCCCGGCGTCAAAGGAGTAGACAGTTCCGCCCGCCCCCATCGTCCACAAGGCGCCGTCGGGCGTCTCGATCGGAGGCGCCGACGTGCCCGATATCGGCTGCGGCGGCCCGATCGCGGCCAACGTCAGCGGGTCGACCTCCTCGGCCAACGTGCCCTGATGGGTGATCAGCCAGGTGGCCGGGGCGTTGCTGACGACGGCGAGACTGGTGTCGCCGGGCGAGTCGACCTCACGGCGGACGGTTGACTGCAAGGTGGCACCGTCGATCCGGCTGACGGTGCCGGCCGTCCGATCGACGACGTAGGCCCCCGAGCCCGACTGGATGCCGGACTGCACGGCGCTGATGTTGTCGTTCTGCGACGCCAGCGCGGCGACGCTGATCCGGGACTCGGTCGCCCCGTCCAGCAGGCTGACCGTGCCCGACTGCGAGTCGGCGAACCAGGCCGTACCGCCGCTCAGGTCGACCTTGGAGGCGGCCGACCCGCTGTGTCCGAGCGACGAGTATGCCAACCCGGACGCCAGAGCCACGGCCAGCACCACGGCCGCAACCGAACGAAGCCGGGTTCCTCCCACTCAATCGACAGTAGGTCTGTCAGTTTGAGCAGACGCGTCGATTGGGAGAGTTTGTCCGATCGGCTACTGGCCGGAGCTACCCGGTCCTCCGGGTCCTCCGGGGCCGCCGCCGGGACTGCCGGGTCCACCGCCGGGACTGCCGGGACCACCGCCGGGTCCACCAGGACCGCCGGGGCTATCGGGACCGCCGGGGCCACCGGGACCACCGCCGGGACTGCCGGGTCCTCCGGGGCCACTACCAGGTCCGCCGGGTCCGCCTCCGGGTCCACCGGGACCGCTGTGGGCATGGCCGCCGCCGACTATGTCATGCCCGGCATTGGAGAGGTCCTGACCCGCCTGATGGAAATCTGCGAGCCCCTGGTTCTGGGCCTGGTGGCTGGCCTGGTCCCATTGGTCCCGACCCTCGTAGTCGTGGGAGAACTGGTCGTACCCGGCGGCCACGTCGTCGCCGAGCATCTGAAAGGCCCGCCCCATGCCCTCGGCCGCGTGGCCGATTCCCTCGGCCGTATCGGCCACGGCATTCCAACCCGCTTCCAGGCCACCTAGTACCGAAGGGTCTTCCTGATTCGTCATTTGCGTCACCTCTCCTCGATGGCTCGGCTCATCATCAGGTCAGCAAGGTACGAACACAACAGAATGTGACCGTTCGGCTGGTCGGTGGAACCACGATCCATCAGGACGACTTGCCGTCGCCCAGCAGGATGCTGAACGGCCACGGCGTCCGCGACACCCAATCGGTGGCCAGAGATTGAAGCGCCTCCGAAGTGACGTACCTCGGGTCCGCCGTGCGGGGAAGGTGGGGCTTGGTGCGCTCGGCCAGTTCCTTGGCGCTCAGGACCGGCTCTCCCTCGATCGGTCTACCTCGATAGAGGCGCATTCCCTCCTCGGCGACGGAGGCCATTACATCGCGTACGTCTCCCCTCGGGCTCATAGCGATACGGACTTCGTGCCTCGGCGGCCCCTTCAGATGTTTGTCGCGCAGTGCCATGATCATCTGGGAGCACAGCAATGGGTCTCCGAGTCCGAGGAGCGCTTGCGGGGTGTCGATCAGGTAGTCGCACAAAGCCATCAGTACTTTCGCCGCCCGATACCTCACGAAGAGGTGGTCGCCGAGCGGGTCGACCAACGGAACATCCCTGACGTCGCTGCGCCGCCACCGCCGGGCTCCCATTTCTTCTCGTATCCGAACGCGAGTGCCGCTGGGAAAGGACGCCACTTCGGTGCGCAACCACCAGCTTCCATCGGCCGCGCCCCCCGTTGAAAGCATGGTCCACGGCAGCGTCTCACCCGTACTGCGGCCGTTGAGAAGTACCATTCCAGCAGGGGCCAGCCAGGCCCGCCTCTGCGGCGGCACTCGCACCCGGGCGCCGTAGTACACCAAGCCCCGGTCGTCAGCGACGAACCCGCCGTAAGCCGCCAGCCGGTCAGACACCACGGATCCCGATACTCCGGAGGCGGCTGGTGCGTATCCGACCGGGTGGCCGAGTCGAAGCGAAGCGAGCTATCACGGTCCCGCGCCAGGGGCAATATCCATCCTGTCGTGGGGCTAGGTGGAATCGAACCACCGACCTCAGCATTATCAGTGCTGCGCTCTAACCGGCTGAGCTATAGCCCCGTGTCTCCCACGGAGGGGAAGAGATTACACGACCCGCTGCGGCCCGGTCAGGCGAGCCCGGAGCCGGGGAAGGGTAAGGGATCCTCCATGGCTGAGAACATCCGGAAGGGCGATCACGTCGAATGGAACACCTCCCAGTGCAAGACCCACGGCCGAGTCGAGAGGATCGTGACGCAGGAGACCCACGTTCAGGGCACCACCCTGAAAGGGTCCAAGGACGACCCGGTGTACATCGTGAAGTCGGACAAGACCGGCAAGGAGGCCGGCCACAAAGCCAGTGGTCTGACCAGGATCAAGTGATCAGATGGTCGGACGCCAGAGGTGCTCCAGCCTCTGGTTGACCACTTCCCGGTCGAAGACCTCCGGGTCGATGCGATCGCCGTAGGCCTCGACCATCTCGTCGTGCTCCAGGTCCGACGGGTTGTCGAGAGCGGCCAGCAGGCTCTCGTAGCCGTGGGGGCCGCCTGAATCCTCCGGCGGGCAGGCGCGGGCGCCGTCTACGACGACGAGTGGCGGCACCGTCCCGTCGTAGGGCTCGATGGCCAACACCTCGACCAGGTGCTCCCATCCGTCGCCGAAGTCGTAGTCGTAGAAGAAAGAGGAGTCGGCCGGAGCCCTGTCGGTGAGCAGTACGTCGGTGTCGGACTCGTCATCGATGTCGTCGTCCCCGAAGCGCCACTGGTGCAAGTGGGTGTTCTCCCACCCCATTGCGATCTGCAGGATGGCGTGCAGCAAGGACAGCGGTACCGCACTCGGCACCCGGACCCGGCGCCAGACCTTGGGCGTGACGTCCAGCAGGGTGACCCGTAGGTCGTGGGTCGTGAGGTGCGGACTATCAGCGATGGACCTGTTCTACCAGGCGGCCGGACCACCCGAGCCGTCTGGCGGCGATAGCATTCCCCGACAACATCTCAGGGGGCGGACACCATGAGAAGAGCGGCAATAGTGGCAGCGGTGGCGATCCTCGCGTCCTGCTGCCTGATCGGACTGGCAGGCCCGGCGGCGGCGGCCACCCCACCGGACATTCCAACCGGAGCCGGGGCATCCGGTATCGCCATCGACTCAGGGCGAGGCCTGGTCTACGTGGCCAATGCCACGGACGGCACCGTCTCAGTCCTGAGCACCTTGACCAACACAGTTGTGCAAACCGTCGACGTCGCCCCCGGCATTACCGCAGTGGCTGTCGACCCCACCACCGGCACCGTTCTGGTCAGCAACGGCGAGACCCTCTATGCCCTCTCGGAGCTGGCCAGCTCCGTCTCGTGGTCGTACCAACTGGCAACGGCGGACTCTCCCGCCGACCTCGCCGTCGACCCGGATACCGGCCTCGTGTTCGCCGTCGGCACCAACAACATCGGTACCAACGACGTCGTCACTGTCGTGAGCGATCGAACCCAACAACTAGTGAAGCGGTTCACCCTGGCGGGCGAGCCCTCGAGCGCCGCCGGAGAAGGACTGTCGGTGGCCGCCGATCCCCCCCTGGGCCGGAGCTTCGTCGCCCAACCGGACGGGACGATCTACGTGATCGACGAAGCGTCCCTCACCACCACGCAGTGGACCGGCTACGACGACGTGTACTCGATCGCCCTCGACCCATCGGGCGACCACCTCTACGTCGCCGCACTCGAATCGGTGAACATACGGCCCCTGGCCACCAACTGGCTGTACGACATCGACGCATCCACCGGGGCCACGTTGACGTCCCAGTTCTTTCCCGGCATCGTGCTCCCGTTCGGGCCGTCGTCGCTCGCGCCCGTGCCCGCCTTGGGAGAGCTGATGGAACTCGACGGGGGCAACGGTGTGGACACGGTTCTGTGGCCGAACCCTCCGACGAATTCCACCCAGCGCATCCCGGTCACAGACACCGCCACCGCCTTGGCCGTCGACCCCGCGACTTCGGTCGCCTACGTCACTGAGAGTTCAGCCGGGGCAGTCGCAGTAGTGGATCCGAGGGGTACGGCTGATCTGCCCGGGGCTCCATTGCTGCCGACAGCTACCGCCGGGGACCGGTCGGTGTCGGTGAACTGGACGGCGCCACTCGATCCCGGCGCATCGCCTGTGACCGGTTATGTGGTCGCGGCTGCGCCCGTCGACGGCTCGATCGCGACCGTCGTCGTGGCCCCCGCCGCAGCTACGTCGGCAACGGTCGGCGGACTCCGTAACGCGGTCCCCTACACGGTCACCGTCACCGCCGAAAACAGTTCCGGCGCCGGCAGCCCGGCCAGCACCGTGGCCATGCCCGTCGGTCCGGAGTTGCCCACCACCACCGCGGTCTCGGTGCCGGCGACGACCTATTACGGCCATCTGGACTCGGTCTCGGCAACCGTGCGGCCGGTGCCCGATGGCGGGACGGTGGAGTTTGCCCAGAACGGCGCTGTCATATCCGGGTGCGGGAGCCAGCCGGTTTCGCTGATCACCGGCACCGCTATCTGCACCTTCGAGGAGACCGAGGGCGGGTCACCGACCCTTCTGGCGCTCTACTCCGGCGACGACGACTACGCCTGGTCATATGGGCAGGCCCAGCAACCGGTGGTGAGCCCGCCGTGCCCGACAGCTGTCACCCACCAGGCGCCCGGGACACCGATCGGGACCCAGACCATGACCGGCATGGTCGACGGTGTGACCTGTCCCGGTTACTGGGTCGTCACCACCAGAGGAGGCGTGACCGCCGTCGGTGCTGCGCCGTGGCACGGCGACCTCGCCGGTGTCGATCACCCACCGTCGCCGATCGTGGCCATGGCTGCGACCGGCGACAGCGGCGGCTACATCCTGGTGGCCGCCGACGGGGGAGTATTCAGCTACGGGAACGCCAAGTTCTACGGCTCGCCGGCCGGTCGGCATCTGTCCGCCCCCATCGTCTCCGTGGCCTTCACGCCCGATGGGGGCGGCTATTGGATGACGGCATCCGATGGAGGAGTGTTCGCCTACGGTGACGCCCAGTTCCAGGGCTCGACCGGCGGCCTCCATCTGTACCGGCCGATCGTCTCCATGTCGGTCGACAAGGCCACCGGTGGCTACTGGCTGACCGCGTCCGACGGCGGGGTGTTCGCCTTCCGCGCCCCGTTCTTCGGGTCGACTGGCAGCATCCGTCTGGCCAAACCCATCGTGTCCATGAGCCCGACTGCCAACGACCGCGGCTACCGCTTCGTCGCCTCCGACGGCGGGGTGTTCTCCTTCGGCCAAGCCCCGTTCTACGGTTCCTTGGGTGGCCGGGCGGCCACCGCTCCGGGCGTCGGCGCCATGACCACCTCTATCACCGGCAGCGGCTACTACCTCTTCGACGACGCCAGCAGAATCTGGACGTTCGGCCCGGTCCCGCATCTCGGGTGAAGCGGCGCTCCCGTAGGAGACCGGGGCCGTGCCGGCCGTCCAGGCGAACAGCCCGCTAGGCGACGAGAGCGGAGGAAGGGCGCCGGTGGATAAGGCCGGCCGCCTTGACGATCGGCGACAGCGTGAAGACGAACGCCAGCAGCCGGGCCACGGCCAGGAACAACTCGGGCGGGATGGACTGGTCGATGTCGCACGCCGCGTAGACGGCCCGGGCCAGGGGGGGGTCCTCGACCACGGGCACCTTGTTCTGCCGCCCCACATCCCGTATGCGCAGCGCCAGCTCGTCCATGCCCTTGGCCACCACGACGGGGGCCATGCCCCGGGACGCCTCGTACTTGAGGGCCACGGCGTAGTGGGTCGGGTTGACGACGATCACGTCGGCGCCGACGACGGCGGCCATCATGCGCGACCGCGACATCGAGTACTGACGCTTGCGGATCTGGCCCTTGACCAGCCGGTCGCCCTCCTGCTGCTTGAACTCCTCCTTGACCTCGTGCTTGGTCATCTTGAGGGTCCGGTTGAGCTTCCGCTTCTGCCAGCCGTAGTCGGCCAGGGCCAGGACGACGCCGGCGGCCGACACCTCACGAACCAGGGAGATCAACCGGTTCCCGGTGTAGGAGACGACCGGGCCCAGCGCGGGGGTGGCCCCGACCATCTTGGTGCCCATGCCGTGGACGGTCGAGTAGGCGATGCCGACCAGGGCGATCAACTTGATCAGCTGCTTGGCCAGCTGCCACGCCGACTGGGCCGAGAAGATGTTCTTGACTCCGGTCATCGGATTGAGCTTGTTCCACTTCGGCGCCAGGGCGTGGGTCGAGAAGGCCAGCCCGGCCTGGGCCACGTTGGCGGCCACGCCGATCACGGCGAAGGCGCCGACTACTGGCAGTGTGAGAGCCAGAACATCGGTCAGTCCTTTTTCCATGATGACCAACGACCCGGCCGGCGATGGATTCTGCATCACTGACACCGACTGGTTGATCAGGGACTTGAGCTTGGCGTCGGCCGACTTGAACAGCATCGGGATGATCATGGAGGCGGCCAGCATGATGAACCAGCTGCTGACATCGGGAGAACGGGCGATCTGGCCCTTGCGGCGGGCTTCCTTCTTCCGTTTTGGGGTTGGCTTCTCGGTTTTGTCGTCCTGGGCCACCTAGCTCACCCCCTAATGGCCGTTGACCAGGGCGGTCATGTCCTGGCTGATGCGGCCCAGGATGTTGACGAGGAAGGTAGGCAGCACGTGGATGCCGATGCCGACGAAGGCCAGCGAGAGGATGGCCTGGATCGGAAAACCCAGCACCCACACGTTCATTTGCGGGGCCGCCTTGGCCAGGAGGGCCAGGCCGATCTGGGTCGCGAAGAGCACGGCGATAAGGGGGGCGGCGATCTCCAGGGTGGCGGTGAAATAGGTCGCCACATCGGCCGTGATGACGTTGGCGCCGAATCCCGACGGGCTGAGCATGACGTCGTTGCGACCGAGGGATTCGGTGAAACCGTGTACCAGCAGCATCTCGCCGTTGGTGACGAACAGCAGGACGATGCCGACGTAGTTGTAGAACTGGCCGAGGATGGGCGTCTGGTTGAGCGACATCGGGTCGATAGACGGCGGCAGGTTGAGGCCGCCGAACAGGTCGATCATGGCGCCGGCCGAGCCGATGGAACTCAGCAGGATCATCACCGGCAACCCGAGCATCACGCCACTGAAGATCTGCAGGACGATCGAGCCGATCAGGCTGGCCGTGTCGGTCGGGATCGAGCTGACGGGTACGTGGTTGACGGCCAGGATGCCGAGGCCGCCGGCGATGCCGATCCGGGCCGGCGCCGGTATGACGTTGCGGTTGGAAAAAGGAGGCACCACTGTCAGCCAGGCCAGTGCCCGCACGAAGACCAGAAGGAATGCGAGCAGCCAGATGGGATCGAGGCTGAGGCTCAACTTCAGGTACCGACGAGGTGGGCGGCCTGCCCGAACAACTGCTGCGTGTAGGTGACGAGCGATGTCAGCATCCAGTGGCCGCCGAGCAGCAGGACGAGAGCCATGGCCCCCACCTTGGGCACGAAGGTCAGGGTGACCTCCTGGATGGAGGTGACCGACTGGAATATGGACACACCCAGACCGACCACGAGCGACGCCAACAGGAACGGTAGTGACAGTTTTGCCGCCATGATCATGGCGTCGGTCGCCAGACCCATGAGTTGGCCTTCATTCAATGGAAGCTCACGATCAGCGACTGCGTGATGAGGATCCAGCCGTTCACCATCACGAACAGAAGCAGTTTGAAGGGTAGGGACACGAGAGTTGGTGGCAGCATGACGATGCCCATCGACATCATCACCGAGGCCACGACCAGGTCGATGATGAGGAACGGTATGAAGATGATGAAGCCGATCTCGAAGCCGCTCTTCAGCTGGGACAGGACGAACGCCGGGATCACGGCGGCCATCGACGCATCGCTCGGCTGGGCCGGATGCTCGCCGTCGACACCGGTCGTGAGCGACAGTTCCTGGGCGCCGGTCTGCTTCAGCATCCACGATTTCAGCGGGGTCTCCGCGGCCCGGTAGGCCTGCGTGGAGTTCATGCTCCCGTGCAGGTAGGGCTGCACGGCGTCGTGGTTGATCGTCTTCAGGGTGGGGGCCATGACGAAGAGGGACAGGATCAGGGCCAGCCCGGCCAGCACCTGGTTGGGCGGCGTCGTGGTGAGACCCAGCGCCTGGCGCAGCAGGCTGAAGACGATGATGATCCGGGTGAATCCGGTCATCAGGATCAGCAGCGACGGGGCCAGCGCCAGCAGCGTAAGCGCCAGGATGATGAGAATGCTGTCCGAGGGCTTGCTCAGGCTGCTGCCCAGGTTGATGTTGATCGAGGACCCACTCCCCGGCACGGTGGTCGAGGTGGTGGTGGTGGCGAGGATGTGAGCGAGCATCAGCGCTTACGGAGGGTGCGGTCCTGCAGGTTGCGGATCGACGACTGGAGGCGGAAGGGGACGGGTAGCTGACCGGGCGAACCGGCGCTTACGGCCGGCGGGAGATCGTCGGGCGACCCGTCGCCGGCCGGGGCCAGGGTCATGTCCAGCTCTTCCGGCTTGATGCGGCCCAACCGGGTGACCTGCTGCGAGGTCACCCCGAGCAGGTACATCTCGGCGCCCGCCTTCACAATGGCGATCTGCACGCCCTTGCCCAGCGGTTGGCGACCGACGACGGCGAGCGGGGCCGACCGCTTCTTGCTGCCCGGTCCGCTGACCCGGCCCCGCAGGACCCGGGAGGCGAACCAGATGAGGGCCAGGACCACGCCCAGGCCGATGATCATCTGGAACATCAGCGAGCCGGCCGAAACCGATTTGGCCGTCGTCGTCGCCACCGTCGTGGCGGTGGTCGACGCCACGGTCGTGGCCGACGATGCGATCGTCGTCGCGGTGGATGCCGACGCGGCGGCGATCAGGGTCACGTTGTCAGTTGGCCGGTCGGTCCACGGGGGCGCCGGCGATCTCGGTGACGCGCACTCCCAGTTCCTCGTCGACGACGACGACCTCGCCGCGGGCCAGAAGCGTGTTGTTGACCAGGATGTCGACCGGGGCGCGGGCGGAACGGTCCAGCTCGATGATCTTGCCGGGCCGCAGGCCGAGGAGCTCCTTCATGGCCATGCGGGTGCGGCCGAGCTCGACGGTGACCGCCATGTCGACGTTGTACAGCAGTTCGATGGAGCGTCCGGGAGACGGCAGAGCCGCCATCTCGGGCACGGACGGGAGCTGGTTGGCTACCGCGTCGGTCATTGGTCCTCCTGGGTTTTCGATTCGACGACCAGGCAGGCGAGCCGCTTGCCCTGGGTGGTGGGGACCACATCGCAGAAGTAGCTGCCGCTGACGTTCAGTCGCACGGGCAGCCCTTCGGGGCGATGCAGGGAGATCACGTCACCGATGCCGAGCGACAACAGCTCGTCGGTGGACAGAACGATGTCGGGGAAGGAGATGGTGATGTCGACGGGCGCCTCGAGGAGGCGGGCCCGCACCTCGGTCACAGTGCTGTCGGTCTCGTTCAGCTCGGCGTTCTCGATCCGCTCGATGGCGTCGAGCAGGGCCAGCAGGACCGACAGCGGCAGGGATACGACCGCCTCGAACTTGGTCAGCTCCTCGATCGTGATGACCGCCTTGACCAGCAGGCAGATCTCCGACGGGTTCGGCATCTGTACGAGCAGGGCGCTGCTCATGGCCGCCATCGGGCCGCTCTGCATCGGCACGACGACGCTCAGAGCCTGGAAGGTCTCGCTCAGGATGGCCTCGGCGACCTCGGCGAAGAGCCGCAGCTCGATGTCGGTCAGCGCCCGCTGCTGGACCCGTCCGGTGACGGTCCCGCCCAGGCGGAGCTCGACCAGCGCCTGCGCCAGTTCCAGGGGAGCGTGAAGAGCCACCCGGCCGCCGATCGGGGTGACAGTGGCGGTGGCCAGGAACGTGGGCTCGGGGAGCGAGTTGGCGAAGACCTCCCAGCGGGCCTGCTCCAGATCGGCCATCTCCACCTTGATGGAGGCACGGACGATGCTGGTGAGCGACTGGGCGACCCGGTGAGCGGCCACTTCCAGCACCGGCGCCAGGCGGCGCAGGCGGCTGCGGTCCATGGCCTCATGACGTTGGAAGTCGTAGGGCTTGACCTGGCGCTCGGTTGTTTCGGTTTCCGCGGCCTCGGGCGCGACGGATTGGGACATTCGGGGTTCTCCGCCCGGCCGCTCCATGGCCTGGGGGATCGTTCGCCGTCCTGGCGTAGCTTCTTGAATTTCTTCGGCGTAAAGGAGGCCCGGCTTGAACTTCGTTCGCACAATTGCGAGCGGCGAGACGAGCTGTTGGGTTCAGCCCATCCCGCCGCCGGTTGTTCTTCGGGTCCGGCCCTTTAGGCCATCTGGGTGAGCGCCTGCAGGTTGTTGGCCGTGGTCGAGACGACCTTGGTGTTGGCCTGGTAGGCCTCCTGAGCGACGATCAGGTCGGTCAGCT
The DNA here is from genome assembly GCA_035551615.1 of Acidimicrobiales bacterium. Classification (GTDB taxonomy): domain Bacteria; phylum Actinomycetota; class Acidimicrobiia; order Acidimicrobiales; family Palsa-688; genus JAKCDU01. The sequence goes on along the minus strand of DASZNC010000137.1, from coordinate 13,881 downwards.
GGGTGGCCAGGTCGACGTTGGAGCTCTCCAGGCTGCCGCCGACCAGGCTGCCGCGACCGCCCGTGTTCGGGGTACCGATGTTGGGCTGGCCCGAGTTGGGGGTGTAGGCGTACATCTGGTTGCCGGCGTCACTGAGGCCGCCCGGGTTGGAGAAGGTGGCCAGCGCGATCTCGCCGATGGCCAGCGTCTTGCCGTTGCTGAACGAGCCGGTGATGACACCGTCGCCACCGATCGAGAAGCCCGACAGCGTGCCCGACGAGTAGCCGTCCTGGTTGGTGATGGTCATCGTCTGCTGACCGGAGAACTGGGTCACGGCGTTGGTGCTGCTGGGTGCGGCGTAGCCGATCGACCAGGTGTCACCACTCGGGAACGAGACGCCGGCCGGCATGTTGTTGACCGTGAGGGTCATCGAGCCGTCGCTGTTGGTGGTGGCGCCGCTGATCGAGGAGATCTGGCCGGACGCCGGGTTGAACGTGATGGTCGGCGCCGTGTTCCACAGGTTGGTCTTCGTCCCGTCCGGGCTGGTGGCCACGCCCTGCACGGTCCACGAGTTGGCCGTGCCCGACACCGGGGTGTAGGTCAGGGTCACCGGGATGGCGTCGCCCAACTGGTCATAGGTGTTGATGGTCGCGGTGACCGGGTTGGGGGTGCCGATGCCGCTCCATGCCGGCAGGTTGCCGCCGACATTGAGAACGGTGGTGGCCGACGCCGGCATGGTCTGGCCGGTCGGGATGCTGACCGGGCCGGTCGGGGCGTTGGTGTTCATGGCCCCCTGGGCGTTGGCCATCCAGCCCTGGACCAGGCCACCGGTCTGGGTGGCCAGGTCGCCGTTGGCGTCCAGGGTCAGGTTGCCGGCCCGGGTGTAGAGGGTCTGGCCGTTCTGCTTGGCCACCAGGTAGCCGTCGCCCTGGATGGCCACGTCGGTCGGCTGGTTGGTCTGGATCAGGCTGCCCTGGCCCTGGTCGTCGTTGACGGCGCCGATGCGCACGCCGGAGCCGATGGAGATGGGATTGATGCCCGCCCCCTGGCCGCTGCCCTGCGGCGCCGAGGCGCCGGCGATCTGCTGGGCCAGCAGGTCGGTGAAGTCGGCGTTCTCCGACTTGTAGCCGACGGTGTTGGCGTTGGCCACGTTGTTACCGATGACGTTCATGTACGTCTGGTTCGACTCGATGCCCGAGACGGCGGCGATGAGGGACTGCTCCATTTGGGGTGGTTCCTTTCTGGTGCTGCTGAATCTGAGAGTTGGCTACTTGGAAGTGGACGTGGTGGTGGTGCCGGTTGTGGCACCGGCCCCGTACACCGCGGAGACGGCGGAGAGGGTGAGGGTGCCCTCGTTGTTGCCGAGGACCAGTTGGGGGGTGCCGGAATCGCCGAGCAGGACGCCGGTCACGGTGCCGGTGACCTTCCCGTTGGTGCCGGTGCCGGACACCGTCTGATTGAGCATCGAGTCGGCCGCCACCGTCTCTTCGTCTGCGCTCAATGTGGTCTGGCTCTGCACCGCCGTCAGCTGGGCGATCTCGGTCATGAACGACGTCGGGTCGGTCGGGTTGTCCGGGTTCTGGTTCTTGAGCTGAGCGACCAGCAGGTTGAGGAACGTCTGGCTGTTGTCCAGCTGGTTCAGACCTGTGCTGGTCTGGCTCGACGCCGCAGCGGCGGCCGCGTTGCTGGTTCCGGTGGCGCTGGTGCCGTCTACATAGGACATGGTGGTGGTCTCCCTCTTAGAGGCGGAGGTCGATGGAGCTGGATCCGGAGGCGGAGCCGGCAAGGGTCGGGATGATGGGTTCGAAGTCGTCGGCGTCGGCGCCGTAGCCACCCGCCGGTTGGCGCAGACCGCCCTGGCTGCCGCGGTTGCCGCTGAAATCCGAGCCGGAGTTGGCCATGAACACGTCGGCCTGCTGGCCGCCCGATCCCATCTCGTGACGGAGCTGCGGGAGGGCGGCGGCCAGGGCCTGATGGGCCTCCGGGGTGTCGGCCTTGAGCTGGACGGTCACCTGGTTGGCGGTCACCGTGACGACGGCGTCGACCGTACCCAGGCCTTCGGGCTGCAGGCGGAGGTTGATCTCGTGGGTGCCGGCGAAGGACCGGACCGGGTTGAGGACCGACACCAGCTGCTGGGTGGGATTCGCCGTCTGGGCCGGAGTGGCGCCGGCGACCGATGACGTGGCCGCCGGCCGGTCGGTCGGCACGGTCGGGCTGATGAAGGCCGCCGCCGTGGAGGCGGTCGGGGCCGCCGGGCGGGGGTCGAGGGCAGCGATCACCTTCGAGTCGGCCGCCTTCGAGTCGGCGCCGGCCTTTCCGTCTGGCGTCGGCCCGGTACCGGCGGAGACCGAGGCGGCGTCGCCGGCTGACTGTTGCCGGTAGGCGCCGGATGCCGTCGGGTTCTGGCCGCTGAGGCCGGCGGAGGCGGCCGTAGCGGAGGTGGAGGCGTCGGCCGGGGTGGCTGGAGTGGCGGCCGCTGCCGGCGTGGCCGAGGCGGCGGGAGTGGCGGCCGTTGCCGGGGTGGTCGGGCCGGCGGCGGAATTGGCGTGGGCCGGGGTGGCCGGAGTGGCGGGCGTTCCCGGGGTGGCGGGATGGGCGCCGGCCGCCGAGGCGGCGAGCTGGTCAGCGAAGGCGGCGGCCGTTGCCGGGTCCGCAGAGGCGGCGAGCGGGGTGAAGGCGGCGCCGGCGGTGGCGGGGTCCGATGAGCCGGCGCCGGGGAGGGTGGCGCCGGCGGCCGAGGCGGCCAGCTGGTCGGCGAAGGCGGCGGCCGGCCCAGCGGCGGCCGGATCGGCCGGGTCGGCACCGCCGGTCACGCCCTCGGCGTCGGCGGCCTGCACAGCGTGGGTGTTGCCGGCGGCGGCCGGGCGGCCGGCCATTGTGTCCGAAAGAACGTCACTATGACGTTCTTTCGACCACAATGCTGCAGCCGGCGTGCCGGCGGCGGCTGCGGACGCAGCGGTCGAGGTCGAATCCCCGGAGCCGTCCGGGGGTGTGACGGCCGACGGGGCGGGGGCCGGGGCCCCGTTGGCGGCTGCGGCGGCCGCCGCCGGAGTCGTCCCCGCCGCCGACGAGGTGGAGGCGGCCGGCGAAACGCCGTCGGCGACCGACTCGCTCTTCGTCTTGGCCCGGTGGTTGCCGACGGCGAACTTGTCGGCCGCGGCATCGAACGTCGAGCCGCCCGGAGTGGTGAACGGCGCCCGCTCGGCCGCAGTAGCGGCGTCGAGCACGCCCTTGAAGCCGTCGACCGGCGAATCCCCGGAGGAGGAGGCGCCCGACGGGGTCGCCGCCGGTGCCGGCAACGAGGGGGTGGTGGCGGCTACGAAGTTCATACCGTCACCCCGCTGGCGGCGTCGGCCTGCGACAGCATCGACGTGATGTTGGACACGTAGCTCTGAGTCTCCGAGTAGGGGGGAACGCCGCCGTACTGCGACACGGCACCGGGGCCGGCGTTGTAGGCGGCCAGGGCGAGGGGAACGGAACCGCCGTAGCGGCCCAGGTAGCCGCTCAGCAGCTGAGCGGCGCCGTCGATGGCCTGGCCCGGATCGGACGCCGACACGCCGAGGCCGGCGGCGGTGGCCGGCATCAGCTGCATGAGGCCGATGGCGCCGGCCGAGCTGACCACGTTGGGCTGGAAGCCCGACTCCTGCTTGGCCACCGAGGCCAGGAGCAGCGGGTTGACCCCGTAGCGCTGACCGGCCTGCTCGAAGAGCGACTGCAGGGCGGCGGGGACGCCCAGGCTGGTCATCCCGGCGCTGTCGCCGGCCGAGCCGCCCGAGTCGCCCGCTCCGACCGAGCCGACCGAGCCGACCACGCCGGCCGAGCCGCCGGACCCGTACAGACCGGCCGCGCCGGCCGCCCCACCCGCCGACGTCAGATCGAGCACCGAACCGGAGCCGCCCGACACCGACGACAGCGCATCCGAGAAGGACGAGGCCGGCAGGATGCGCCGGATGGACACCGGATCGCCGACCGCCTGCACCTGGACCTTGGTCCCGGTGTGGGGGGCGTCGATCATCTGGCCGTTGCCGATGTAGATGCCGACGTGGCCGGGTGAGGAGGCGGTGCCGTCGGAGCCGGCGAAGAAGACCAGGTCACCCGGTTGGGCGTCGGCCAGGCTGGCCACGGGCGTGCCGACCTGGGCCTGCTCCTCGCTGGTGCGGGGCAGCGATATCCCGAGATCGCCGTACACCTTCTGGACCAGGCCGGAGCAGTCCAGACCGCTGGTCGAGGTCCCGCCCCAGACATAGGGCACGCCCAGGTACTGGGCGGCGTCGGCCACCACGTCCTGGCCGGTCGGCTGTGACCCGGCCGCAGAGGATGAAGTCGACGAGGCGCCCACCAACGACGAGCCCAGCAGGCCCGACGACGAGGACGAGCCGGTCGAGGGGAGCGACCCGCCGTTGTTGACGGCGGCCAGCTCCGAGTTGACCTGGGCCAGGACGTCGCCGAAGCCGCCGTTCGGGGCGGCGGCCGACAGCTGACTGCCCAGGTTGGAAAGGGTCGCCCCCAGCTGGTGGATGCCGCCGATCTCGGTGAGGGCGCTGGTCACAGCATCCCCCGATCAGCGCCGGCCAGCTTCCACCGGGAGTTGACGACATCGTCGACGGCGGCCGCCTCGTCGCGGCCTACCTCGATCTCCCACTCGCCCCGGCGCCGCTCATCGAGGCGCTCCAGTGAGGCGACCTGCTTGCCGGCGTCGACCCAGGTGGTGTACATCATCGAGGCCTCGACCTCGACCTGGGCGACCAGGCGGTGGGCCCGCTCGATGGCCTCGGCCATCAACAGCTCCCGGCTGCGGTGGGCCACGAACGACTCTCTGGTCAGGGGGGACGAGGACAGGGTTACCGCCCGGTAGGCCTGGACGGCGGCGGCGTGGGCGTCCCGGGCCCGCTGCAGCCGGAGGTTCACCTCGGCCAGGCGCTGGCGGGCTACCTCCTCCTGGGCCCGGCGGGCACGCAGGGCGGACTCGAGCGAGAACTGGTAGCGCTTCATACCGCCACCTCGATGGCGCCGCCGGCGACCAGCGTCTCTTCGAGCATCCGCCACGACTCGGCCGCCGGCGGGGTGATCATCTTGTCCTGGCGCAGGAACTGGTCGAGCCGGACCTTCATGGCGACCGCCCGGTCGACCAGGGGATTGGCGCCCGACACGTAGGCCCCGATCTCGATGAGGTCCTTGGTGTCGCGGTAGGCGGCCAGCAACCGGCGCATCTCGGCGGTCAGGGCCCGCTGGCCGGGCTGGGTGATCATGCCCTCGACCCGGGAGATGGAGTCGAGCACCTCGATGCTCGGGAAGTGGCCGGACGTGGCCAGCCGGCGCGACAGCACCACGTGGCCGTCCAGGATGGACCGGGCGGCGTCGGCGATCGGCTCGTTCATGTCGTCGCCTTCGACCAGGACGGTGTAGAGCCCGGTGATGGAACCGACCTCGGCCGCGCCGGCTCGCTCGAGCAGGCGGGGCAGCATCGAGAACACCGACGGCGGGTAGCCCCGGGTGGCGGGCGGCTCGCCGGCCGACAGGCCGACCTCCCGCTGGGCCATGGCGAAACGGGTGAGCGAGTCCATCATCAGGACCACGTCCTGGCCCTGGTCGCGGAACCACTCGGCGATGCGGGTGGCGGTGAACGCGGCCCGGATGCGGACCATGGCCGGCTCGTCGGAGGTGGCCACGACGACCACCGACCGGGCCAGGCCCTCGGGCCCGAGGTCGTGCTGGATGAACTCGTTGACCTCCCGGCCCCGTTCGCCCACCAGGGCCAGCACGGAGATGGCGGCATCGGTACCGCGGGTGATCATCGACAGGAGGCTGGACTTGCCCACACCGGAGCCGGCGAAGATGCCGAGCCGTTGGCCCCGCCCGCACGGGACCATCGTGTCGAGAGCCTTGACGCCCAGGCCGATCTGGCGGTCGACCAGGTCGCGCCGCAGCGGGTGGGGGGGCGCCCCTTCGACCGAGACGGTCTCCCACTCGCCGGCGAGCGGGCGGCCGTCGATCGGGCGCCCCAGGCCGTCCACGACCCGGCCCAGCAGGCCGGGCCCGACCATGATCGGCAGCGGGCCACCGACGGACTCGACCCGGTCGCCGTAGCGGACGCCGGTCAGGTCGCCGAGGGGCATGCAGGCGAGGGAGGAGCCCTCGACGGCCACGACCTCGGCGTCGAGCACGCCGCCAGCCCGGAAGATGTGCAGGGCATCGCCGACGGCGGCCTGCACCCCGTCCACTTCGATGCGCAGGCCGAGCAGCCGGGTGACCTGGCCGCAGGGGCGCGGCGCCACGGCCTGCGCCAGGCGCGACCGGAGGGTGTCGGGGATGACCATCACGCCACGGCCGCCTTGTCGGCGGTCCGGGCCGCCGGGTACATCTCGTCGAGCACCCGGCGGGCCCGCTCCAGGGCGGGCCCGACCTGGGTGTCGATCCGGCACGGCCCGGCGACGATCACGCAGCCGCCGATCTCGATGCGGGGATCGGCCAGCACCTTGACCGACGCGTCCGGGACCAGGCTCTGCAGCTCGGACGGGTCGACCAGGTCGATCGGGTTGAGCCGGACGACCACGTCCTGCTCCTCGGGGATGAGCGACAGGGCCCGGGCCACGCCGTCGACGATCGACTCCTGCACGGCCAGCTCCCGCTGCAGGAAGGCCTCGGTGAGGGAGTAGGCCAGCTGGGCGGCGTCAGCCGCCGCCTCGTCGGCCAGTTGCCGGCGGGTGTCGTGGATCTGGGCGGCGGCGGCGACCAGGGCGTCGGCCATGCGGCGCAGCTGCGCCGAGCGGCCGCTCGCCTCGGCGGCGGCCAGCTCGGCGGTAGCCGCCCGGTAGCCCTCGTCGTGTCCCTCGCGCCGGGCCTGGTCGAGCATCTCCTGCAGGCCGTTGCCCCCGGTCTCGCGCATGCCGACGGGGACGTCGACGAGGAGGGCGGCCGAATGGGTCACCTCACCGAAACCCTCGGTGCGGCGCAGGATCCGCCGGCGGTGGGTGTCAGACATACTCGTCGTCCCCCCGGGCCAGGACGATCTCGCCCGACGACTCCAGGTCGCGCACGATCTTGACGATGGCGCTCTGCGCCGACTCGACCTGCGAGACGCGGACCGGTCCGAGCGACTCGATCTCTTCCTTCAGGTCGTCGGCCGCCCGCTCGGACATGTTCGAGATGAAGCGGCGGCGGATCTCCTCGCCTCCCGACTTCAACGCCACGGCCAGGTCCTTCGGGACCACGTGACGCAGGATGAGCTGGAGGGCCCGGTCGTCGAGGCCGAGCAGGTCGTCGAAGACGAACATCTCGTTGCGGATGGACTCGGCCAGGGCCGGGTCGTTCTGCTCGAGCTGGGAGAGGATCTGCTTCTCCGTCGAACGGTCGGTGAGGTTGAGGATGGCGACGGTCGAGTTCATGCCCCCGACGGCGCTCGAGCCGCTGGAGCCGCTGCGCAGCAGCGAGGCCGCCTTCTGCTCGAGCACCTCGGCCAGCAGGCGGATGGCGACCGGGCTGATGCGGCCCATGGTGGCCAGACGGCGGACTATCTCGACCCGGGTCTCCTCTTCCCAGTCGGCCAGCAGCTGGGCACTGGACTCGGCCGGCATGTGGGCCAGGATCACGGCGATCGTCTGCGGGTGCTCCTCGCCGACCAGGTTGCCGACCTGGCGCACGTCGATGCGCTGCAGGAAGGCCAGGGGGTGGGAATCGCGCTCGGCGGCCAGATCGCCCAGAACCGCCTCGGCCCGCTCGCCGCCCAGACGGTCGCGCAGGAGCTTGCGGGCCTGCTCTACCCCACCCTGCGAGACCTGCAGGAACTGCTCGGCCTGGGTGTTGAACTCGCGCAGGACACTCTTGACATCCTCGCTGTCAAGTGACGGCAGCCCGACCATGGCGCCCATGATCTCGACCACGTCGATCTCGCTCATGGAGCGCAGGACCTTGGCCGCCCGGTCCTCGTCCAGCTGGGCGATCACGATGGCGGCCCGCTGGCCGCCGGTCAGAGCAGAACGTCCGGCCATCAGCTGTGCGCCTTCGTCGGGGTGTCCTGGAGCCAGGAGCGCAACATGTTGGCCACGTCATCCGGCTGGCTGTCGATGAAGTGGTTGATCGTCATCTGCTCGACCGGCGGGGCCACGTCGGGCAGGGAGACCACCGGCATGGCCGTCGTCTGGTTGAGCTGGCGGGCCGCCCGCAGCTGCTCGATGTCCGACGGGGACAGGACGGTGGGGGCGACACGGGCCTTGCGGGACGAGCGCCAGATCAGGAACAGCACCAGGATGATGATGAAGAACACCACTCCGGTGCGGATCAGCGAGGACATGGCCTTCGACTTGTTCGCCGCCGCCGCCGCCTTGGCCGCGGCCGCCGCCTGGGTGGCCTCGGTCTGATTGAACGGCATCGTGCTGAACGCCAGCTGGTCACCGCGAGCCGTCTGGATACCGGCGGCGGCCGCCACCCCCGACTGGAGGGCGGATAGATTGACGCCGGCCGGGATGGCCTTGGAGTTGACCAGGACGGCCACCTGCTGGGACTTGAGGGTGCCCGGCGCCTGCTGGACCGTCTGGGTCTCGGTGCTCGTGGTGCAGGTCTGGTTGGTCGACGTGTTCTTGTAGTTGCCGGTACCCGAGGAGCTGTTGGCGATGATGGTTCCGGCGGTACCTCCGGTCGCCGGGGCCCCGGCCCCGCTGTAGGTCTCGTTGGTGTTCGACGTCTGCGTACAGAACGAGGTCGGCTGGCCGTTCTTGCCGGCGATGATGCTGTTGGTGGTCGTCGACACCTGGTTGTAGTCCAGCGCCGAGTTGACCTGGACGTCGGCGTTGCCGGCCCCCACCACGCTGGCCAGGTAGGCCTCCACCTTGGCCTGGGTGGTGGCGTCGTAGCTGGATGCGTCGCCACCGGCGCCGGCGCCGGCGGTAACCCCCGGCCCGGCCAGCAGGTTGCCGGTGTTGTCAGCGACAGTGACATTCTTGCTGTCGAGGTTGGGCACGCTGGAGGAGACCAGGTGGACGATGGCGGCCACGTCGCCGTTGCTCAGCTGCTGGCCCTGCTGCATGGTGACCAGCACCGATGCGCCGGTCGGCGCGTCGTTGGTGAGGGCGAAGTCCTGGTTGGCCGGCAGGGCCACGTTGACCTGGCTGCTGGAGACCCCGCTGATCGAGTCGATGGTCTGTTCGAGCTCGCCCTGGATGGCCTGGAGGTAGTCGGCCTGCTGGCTGATGCTCGAGGTGGTCAGGCCCTCCTTGTCCAGCAGCGAGAGTCCGACGGTCGAGCCGGAGGGCAGGCCGGCCTGGGCCAGGGACACCCGCTCCTGGTTGACGTCGTTGGACGGGACCATGACGGTCGTGCCGCCGTTGGTCAGCTGGTAGGGGATCTTGGCCGAAGCCAGCTTCGAGGTGATGGTGGCGGCGTCGGACGCCTGCAGGTTGGTGAAGAGGGGGGCGTAGCTGGGCTTGCCGGTCATCGACATGAGCACGTAGCCGCCGATCACGGCGGCCACGACGGCGGCCAGCGTCACCGCTTTCTGGCCGGGGGTGAAGCCCCGGTAGAACTGCGTGGCCTGGCTGCGGGCCCGATCTACGACGTTGGTGGGTACGAGCGCCATCTCAGACCTGCATATTCATGACTTGGGTGAACGCGTCGATCGCCTTGTTGGTCACGGCGGTGGTGACCTGGGTGGCGACGGAGGCCTGCGTCGAGGCGATCATGGCGTCGGCGATGTTCCCCTGACCGGCGGCCGCCTGCACCGCGTCGTTGGACGCCGTGCTCTGCACTTGCTGCAGGTTGTCCAGCGCACTGCTGATGGCGTTGTCAAAGGAACCGCCGCCAGCCGATCCCGCGCCACCAGCGGCACCGGCGCCGCCGGCTCCACCTGCGGAGGAGCCGATGGCCGACGGGCCGCTGAGCGAGGGCAGCGACGGCAGGGCAGAAACCGGAGGAATCAACTCAGCTCCCGAGCGTCAGAGCGGACTGGTACGCCTGCTTGGCGTGGGACAGGGCAGAGGCGTTGGCCTGGTAGTCGGTCTGGGCCGAGATCAGCCCGACCATCTGTGAACCGAGATCGATGTTGGCGACGCGGACGTCGCCCTGGTTGTCATGCATCGGGTTGTCGGGCTGGTACTCGACCACGCCTTCCGTGTCGGCCACGTCGTAGCCGCTGACCGCAACGCCGTCGCCGACCTGACCCAGTGAACCCTGCGGTGTGAAGATCGGTGTCTCCTGGCCGTATACGGCCTGGCTGGTGGGCACCACGTCGTTGGCGTTGGCGATGTTGCCGGCCGCCGTGTTGATCCACGACTGGGCCGCGTCGATCCCCGATCCGGAGATCCCGATGGCGCCGAAGAGGCTCATTGGTGCACCGTCCTGCGGACGCCGCCCCTACCGGTGTTGGTCGGTTCGCTCCTGAAGCCGCTCACGAGAAGCTCCCGCCGGCCGAGCCCTGGACCAGACGGAACTGGGCATTCAGCAACTCGACCGTCGCCTGGTACTGCAGCGTGTTCTGCTCGGCGTTGATCATCTGGTTGCCGGTATCGACGTTGTTGCCGTCGGTGGCCGGGGCGGCCGAGTCGGGCGTGGTCGTGACCGACGCCGTCGCCCCGTTGCTGTTGGACAGGGCCTGGGCCAGGCTGTTCTGGAAGTTGACGTCCTGGGCGGTGTAGCCCGGCGTCTCTGAGTTGGCCAGGTTGTTGGCGATGACCTGCTGTTGCTGCGTCAGGCCATCAACGGCGAACTGTAGAACGTTGACGATTCCGCTCATGGGCGGGCGATCTCCTCCGGGGTTCACGCCAGCTGCCCGCTGGGCGACCCTGTCTCGGTTGGAGCCCGTCCTGGGCGAGTTGGGTGAGCTGTGCCGTCCTAGCACCGCCAATGGATATTTCGTCCAGTGGCGCCACTTTCTTGAGGCTCAAGTCGCGGCGCCGTTCGCCGAAGCGAGTGCTCGCCCCACTTGGGGCGTAGATCCCTTACGCCGGTTCAGGCGTTCTGGTCGAAGAAGCTCGGCGCCGGCCGCCCCGGGGCCTGGGGGCGGGCGTGCAGCTGGGGGGACATCGTTCCCATCTCCACGGCGATCCGCTCCTCCATAACCCTGGTGGCGGCCAGCACCGCTCGAGCCCGGTCCCGCTCGTACCATGGCAGACGTCCGGCGGACTCCGGGATCTCGAAGGGTGTGATACTCACGTTCTCGCCGGCGAGAGACCGCTCGGCCTCTGCGAGCCGCAGTTCCATCTTGTCGAGGACAGCCGTCCAACCGCTCGTTTCCACGTCGTCACTCCTGCTGTCACTCGTAGCTCGAAAATCAGTCATCGGGTGCCCGCTCCCACCGGTTGAGCAACCTGGTTGGCCGCCTCCCGCCAGGCCAACGCGAGACGAGAAACATGCGTCAAAACGTCCGCGGCGCGGGCCCGCTCTTTGAGCAGATTGGCCTGCACCAACTCGTTGTACAGGTGGTCGTACAGCGCCTGCAGGCGGCCGGCCGCCTCCCACGCGTTGACGTCGATGGTCTCGCGCAGCACCAGCAGTATGTCCTGGGCGTAGATCAGCGGGTCGCTGATGGCCTTGAGGTCGGTGCCGTCGGCAAACGCCTTGTCGGCCTTCATCAGGAACATCTCGAGGGCGTCGAAGAGCATGGTCAGGCGGACCGCCGGGGTCGCCGTCTGGACGGCCTCGGCCAGGTACCGCTGGCGCATTTCCTCGGCCCTTTGTTGGTCGGGGGTCATTGAATCTTCCTGCTCAGCCGTTGGCGGTTATGGAGGCCAGTTCGCTGGTCAGCGACGAGCTCTGGTTCTTGAGCGATTCCAGATTCGACTCCATGGTGGCGTACTTGGCCATCAGGATTTTCTGCTGCGACTGGACGATCTGGTTGTACATGGCGATCTGGGGGTTCAGGTTGATCGACTGCGTCTGCATGCTCTGGACGGTCGTGGTGATGGCACCGGACACCGGGTTGGCCATGGCGTCGGCCAGAGAGCCCAGCACCTGGGCCAGCCCCGGCTGGTAGCTGAACGAGCCCAGGTCGGTCGCCGAGTTGATACCCGACGCAGTGACCTGCAGCGACAGGCCGGACAGGGTCGGGTCGGTCGTGGGGGCCGAGAGGAACTGGCCCTCGCCGGTCGCCGCCACCCCGTTGATCGTGCCGACCACGTCGGTGCCGGCGTAGGTCGCGGCGGTGGACGAGCCGGTCAGCCCGAGGGTCCCGGTTGCGTTGTTGTCGGTGGACACCGAGAACGACGTCTCCGAACCGTACGAGGACGTGATCAGCTGGAGCTGGTTGCCGTCGACCACCTGGGCGGTCAGGCTCATACCCTGGGCGGCGAAGGCCGAGTTCAGCCCGGTGGCGATCGAGCTCAGGGACTGGCCGGCGCTGGTCGTGTACGACGCCGCGCCCGCGCCCATGGCGATGCTCAAGGTCTCGCCGGCGCTGACCGCGCTCCCCGACAGCGCCGAGCCCAGGGTCGACGCCTGGGTGGCCGAGTGGCTGACGTTGACGTCGTAGCTGCCCGGCTTGGTGGTGGTGGTGGCGTAGGAGAACCCGACCTGACCGGTGTACGGCGAGGACGACGCCGAGAACTTGCCACCCTGGGTGAACAGGTTCTGCACATTGGTGGCGTTGGCGTCGTAGGCGTTCTCGAAAGCCGTCTTGTCGAAGCTCAGGGAGCCGTTGCTGATCGAGATGCCGACGTTCGAGGCGTTGCCGAACGTCGACGATCCGGTGACGGACGCCACCGCCTGGAGGATCTGGTTGGTCAGGTTCTGCAGCACGGCCGAGCCCATCAGGGGGCCGGCGACCTTGGTCGTGGAGTTGTAGCCGGCGTACTTCTGCAGGTCGCTGAGCACCGTGTTGGCGTCGCTGACGAAGCTCGCCACCGAACCGGCGATGGAATCGACGTCGGCGCCGACGGTGACGGTGATCGGGTTCGAGCTGACCTGCTGGGCGTTGATGGTCAGCCCCGGGAGCAGCCCGGCGAAGGTGTTGTCGGCCGACGACACCGTGTAGCCGTTGGCCCCGCCCACCTGGAGCTGGGCGTCCTGTCCGGCCACCGCCGTCTTCATCTGGCCCAGCGACGAGCTGGCGAAAGCGGTCGGGTCCAGGCTGACGTCGCCCTTGGCGCCGGTGGTGGTCGAGGTCAGCTGCAGCACGTACTGGTTGGTCCCGGTCTGCACGGCCGAGGCGATGATGCCCGAACCGGCGGCATTGATGTTCTTGACCACATCGGCCAACGACCCGCTGCCTGCAGATACGTCAGTTGCCGTGACAGAACCCTGGCTGATCAGCGAACTGTCGGCGTATTGCTGCCCGTTGGCCGGGAGGGTCGCCGTGTACTGGTCCCCGGAGGCACCGAAGAGGGTGATCGGTGAACCGGCGGTGATGTCGTTGAACGTGGTGCTGTTGCCATCGACGCTGACGACCGCATCGGCACCGGTGGATGAGCCGGTGGCCAGTCCGAGGCTGGCCAGGGCGCTCCCGCCGGTCACCGCCAGCGACTGGGTCGAGCCCTGGGCGGTGGTGGCCAGCACCAGCTGGCCCGAGCTGTTGTAGCCGGCCTGGAGCTGCCCGGATATGCCCTGGGCGCTGATGGCCGAGTTGACGGCGGCGAGGAGGCCCGACGAGGTGTAGCCGCCCGTGGGGCTGGCCCCGAGCGTCAGTTGGTAGGCCGTCCCGTCGAGCGTGACATCGACGGTGTCGTTGGACCCCGTGGTGATCGTGGTGCCGGCCGCCGACTGCAGATCGGTGGTGCCCACCGCCTCGGCCGCCTGTGACGACTGGGTCACGCTGATGTTGTGGGTACCGAGGGCGACGCCACCGGCGCTGGCGAGCGATGAGAAGCCGAGCTGGTTGGCGCCTTCGGAGAGAAGGAGATCGCTCCGGTTGGTGACCACCTGCGACTGGGACGAGGCGGTCCCGGCGGACACGAGTGAGTTGGCCGACGCCAACTGGGT
>DASZNC010000136.1:0-14146 GCA_035551615.1 Acidimicrobiales bacterium | reverse complement strand
CAACGACTGGTTCGCCGAAGCCGACCGCATCATCGCCCAGACCCTGGCCGACGCCGACCACGAGGCATCGGAAATCGTCTTCCGGGCCCGATCTTTCGCCCGCCGGGTCGTAGACGAGGCGAGGGCGGAGCCGGGCCCGGCCCAACCGGGCCGGGCCGATGCTGACGGCCTGGTGGACGCCCGGTCGGTCATGGCCCGCGTCGAGGGCCTGGCCGACACGATCGCCGACATGCTCAGCGCGATCGATCAGACCGTGGCTATCGCCGGCGTGATGGCCGGGCGCATCACCAACGTCGCCGCCCTGCCGCCCGGTTCCGTCGAGGTCGAACTTGGCCAGAAGCCGGCCGAGCAGGTAGCGGCCGCCGAGTTGGACAGTTCTGTCAGCCGGCTGTTCGCCAGAGTGGAGGACATGCTCCACTCGCTGGACGAAGTACGGGCCGTGGTCGACAGTGCGGTGGCCCGCCGACCGCCCTGGGAGAGCCGACCTTAGGAGTTCTGGTCGGCCTGGGACCGCCGGCGGCGGCTGGCCAGCACGAGCAGGCCGCCCATCGCTACGGCGCCGGCACCGACCGTCGAGGTCACCGCCACATCGGCGCCGGTGAAGGCCAGGCCCTCACTCGAGGACGACGACGCGGAAGCGGCCACCGCTTTCGGGACGGTGCTGCCGGAGTTGGATCCGGAGTTGGGCGAGTGCACTGTCGTCGGCGTCGTGGTCGCCACGGTCGTCGTAGTGGTGCAGTCACTCGGGCCGTACGGCGGGCATGTATCCGCGAATGCCGGGGCGGTCGCCATGAAAAGGCTGCCGCCGGCCATCGTTAGTCCTACGACCGACCCCGCCAGTTTGGTGCCCACGCGCATCTTGCTACTCCATATCCGAGGTGTATGGGCAAATCATAACCATCTTCGGGTCGGACCACACGCTTCTCGGTTCTTCGGGACCGCAGCTTGAACGCCGCTCCGCGCTCATCAACTCCCATTTCCGCTATTTCGTGAATTTCCAGGTATGGGTCTGAATCTGGTCAGGTCCGGTCGTCCACGACGCCGGCTGGGGGTCGACCGGGCGCCAACCGTCGGTTGGTCGCACGGTGATCACCGTGGACGACGGGTTGGCCAGCGGTTGGAGCCGGACAGCGTCCGAGAAATCGGGACCTCGTTGCGTCTGCCCACTGATGGTGACCCGGAGGACATCTGTGGCCCCGGCTGGGATCGTGACGAAGATGCTGTAGGCATTGACGCCGACTTCGGGCGTAGCTGGCCCCATCGCCACCGGTTGGCCGTTGAGGCTCGCTCCGGTCACCGCGAACGGCGTATAAAGGGACACCCAGGTCTTGTTCGTGCCCAGGGGGAGTCCGCTCCCGACGTAGCTCTCCGAGACGTAATACGGCAGAGCCGCCGTACCGGTGTTGGTCAGCGAGATGGTCACCGATTGCTGGATGGCACCCGTGCTCGGGTCGAAGGTCACGTCCTCGTCGGTGCGCTGCGTCAGATAGGCATCCAACTTGTCGTTGGCCGCATTGGCGATCGTCACGGCGGTGAGGTCGGATGGCCCGGCCGGAGGAGCGGGGAACTGGCCGCGGAGCCCGAGACGGTTGATGAGCGCTTCGATATCGGGATTCGATGACCAGAACAGCAGGCGGCCCTGGTGTACGTCGGCGCCCATGGCTTGTCCCAATGCCTTGGGGGCGGGGAGCGAGCTGCTGGTCAGGCGCTGGAACCCGACGGACAGCGCCGCTTCGAGGAGATCGTGGCGACCCTGCTGGCCGCCGGGCTCTGAGATCAGGTACTGCGACTTCAACAGAATCTGGGCGGCATTGGCCGAATCCAACGGTTCAGGGAATCCGGGGATGGTGATCGGACCGGTGAACTGCAGCAGCGTTCCGAGGGCGTAGGGATCGAGCACCAGGACGCCGTCGATCCGATCGCCTCCTACTTGTGGGTAGAGCTGCGCCAGCACTTCGGCCACGCTCGGAAAGTCCGGTGAATAGCTGACGTCCTCGAGGTGGCCCTGCGGGTCGAATGCTCCGTAGCGGGCCAAATAGTCGGCCGGGCCGGTCAGCTTGGGTGGGCGGGAGGGATCGACGAGCAGCTTGGGCTGGCCGGTTCGGGCCACCGTGAGTCGGCCCTGGTCGACATCGACCTCGGCGTACGCGCCCAGGAATCCACCCAGCCCCCGCGTTTCGGCCGGCGTCATGAACATGACCAGATAGTGCTGCTCGCCCTCGGCGCCGAGCAGCGTCGGCACCTGACGGCTGGCCTGGAGGGCGAGGTCGATGCTCTGATCGGCTCTGGTCAGGTCCGAGCTCAGGCGTTTCAGGGGATGCTGCAATGGGGCCAACAGCCAGCCGGTGTCCCGGTCGGCCGCCACCTTCAGCGTCGCCGAAATCTGGTTCTGCAGGTCCTCGAGGGGCGGGGTGAGCGCCTCGACGGCGGCCAGATCGACCCGTCCTTGCTGGGCGCGGATCCCGTGGAAGTCGATGGCGGCAGCCTGACGGGCCCCTTCTCGGGCCAAGGCGGCTCCGGCCTCGGTGAGCGCCGCTACCGCGTGGTGTTGTTGGGCCACCACCGGAACCAGCACGGCGCCCCAGCTCCA
Source organism: Acidimicrobiales bacterium (assembly GCA_035551615.1). Taxonomy (GTDB): domain Bacteria; phylum Actinomycetota; class Acidimicrobiia; order Acidimicrobiales; family Palsa-688; genus JAKCDU01. The sequence goes on along the minus strand of DASZNC010000136.1, from coordinate 11,556 downwards.
CCATGGATCGGCTCGGTCATGGGCGATCCCGAACTCCGAACCCGCTGTTCGGAGATGACCGGCCGCTTGCGGGGCTTGGCCCGCCTCGATCTCGCTGAGGGCCGACTTGGCCGAGGTCTCGGCCGAGTCAGCAGCGGCTCGGGCCCGATAGGCGGCCGCCAGTGCAGGCACAGATACGACGACAGCCACGAGGACCAGCACCCCGATGCCGGCGCCCAGCCACCGCTGCGCCGCACTGCCCAGGTTGGTCCAGGCGCCGAGGAACAGAGCCGTTACAGCGGCACCGGCGACGAGAGCGGTGAGACCGTGGAAGCCGAAGGCGGGCCAGCGGAGGATCACCTGAATCTCGACCGCACCAATGGCGGCCGCGGCCGGACGATGGGCTCGGACGGGCAGAGCGCAGGCAAACGCCCCGGCGACGGCGACCAGGCCGGGGATCAGCAGCCAGCCTCGGCTGAAGGCCACCCCGACCACCGCAACTACGAGCAGCACGCCTCGCGGCGTCAGGGAGGCGGCCAGAGTGACCACCCCGGCCAAAACGGCCACGTAGAGATAGTCGACGGCCGGGTAGCCCGTGGGGTGACAACCGGCGGTGACCGCCGCCCCGGCGGCCGCCAGTGCCAGGCCGAGTGTCAGGTAGCCGGGGATGCGGTTGGCCGACGCCCGTTCGGTGATCGCCCTCGCTTTCCGGTCCACGCGCCGGTGAGCGTAACCGGTGCCTGATTCCGGGCGGTGACACTCAAATGCTAAGAACTCGCCACGTGAACGGGAGACGGCCGGTGGTGGGGATCGTCTTCGATTCGCTCGGAACCTCGGCCATGGAGTTGGCGGCGGCGGCCCAGGACCTCGCTGATGTTGTCTGGATCACCGGTTGGCTCGAGGAGGCTGATCCGGTATCCCCCCGGCTGCTCGGCCGCCTCGGCACGGTCGTCGAACACCGTGGCATCGAGGTGGACGGTACGGTCGACCGCCTCCGGGAGCTGGGCGTCAGCGGACTGATCGCCTTCACTGACGAGGGACTACCGCTCGCCGGGCAGCTGGCCGGCGAGCTCGGGGTCATCCACAATCCGATCGGGGTGACGTCCACTCTCTGTGACAAGTTGGCCCAGCGACAGGCGGCCGCCGAGGCCGGACTCCGGTGTCCCCGGTTCGCCACCGTGGACCGGGCCGACCCGTACCCGGCGCTGGCCGCAGTGGGATGCCCGGCTGTGCTCAAGCCCCGTCGGGGCAGCGGTTCCATGTGGACGTGGCGGATCGGGGGTGAGGACGACCTGGCCGCCGCGCTCGCATCTGCACCGGACGCCGAGTTCACCGTCGAGGAGTTCATCGAAGGGAGCGGCGCAGGCGGTCCCTGGTCGGATGTGCTGTCGGTCGAGTCGGTGGTCGTCGAGGGAGACATCCGGCATCTGGCGGCGACCGGCCGATTGCCCTTCGCACCGCCGTTCAGAGAAACGGGCAGCTTCATGCCCAGCCAACTGCGGGGGTCGCAGCTGGCCGAGGTCTTGGACCTGGCCGCAGGCAGCTTGAAGGCGTTCGGTGTCCAATTCGGCGTGATGCACACGGAAGTGAAGTTGTCGTCGGGTGGACCGGTTCTCATCGAGGTGAACGGGCGCCCGGGCGGCGGAATTCATCGCCTGATGACTCTGTTGGGCGGCCCGCCTCTGCTCGCCGATGCGCTGCGTGTCGCGTTGGGGATGCCCCCGGTGGGCCGGACCGACTGGCGCCCCGACCGGATCGCCTTCCTGAAGTGGAAGGTGCCCCCTTTGACGGCGCGGCGGATCGTCGCCGTCCACGGCCTGAAAGACGTGCAGGCCTTGGCCGGCGTGGAGGGTGTCGCCGCCACCCGCACTTCGGGACCGGTCGACCCGATGGGCGAAGGCTTCTTGGCCCGGGTGGCCACCGTTGAGGGCACCACTGGCTCGTACGCCGAACTGGCCGAGGTCGATCAGGCGATCGAGCGGACGATCACAGTCGATTTCGAGCAGTCCCCATGACGACTCCGGTGCTGATCTCCGCCCGTAACGAGGGCGAACACATCGGTGTCACGCTCAAACACCTTCCGGCCGGCACCCGCCCGGTAGTCATCGCCAACGGCTGTGATGAGGACGACCGGACCGTCGAGGTGGCCCGGGGCATGGGCGCCGAGGTGATCGAGATGGCCGACGCCGGAAAGATGCAGGCGGTTCAAGCGGGCATCCGGCGACTGGGCCCGGCGGCCATCGAGCCGTTCGTGACCATCGATGCCGACACCCGTCCTCTCAGTCCTCGGCTCTGGCTGAGCGGCTTGCGGGCGGGCCGTCGCCGGGTCGACGCCGAGCGCCCGGCCGTGATCGTCGGCCCGAGCATCTTCATCAGGCACGGGCTGCCCATGCCGGTGCGCACCACCTGGTACAACCTCAAGCAGTACCGCTCCCGGCGGGACGTGCAGCGGGGTGAGTTCCGCGGTCTGAACATGCTGGTACACGCCCAGAACGCGGCCATGGTCGAGCGGATACTCGACCTACCTCCGTTCTGGCCCGGCGAGGATCTGGCCGTCGCCCGCCTGATCGAACGCAACGGTGGCCACGCGTTCAAGACCATCGATCCACGGGCGGCCGTCGTCACCGATGGGTCTCGCGTGCCGAGCGCATGGGAGGTCGTGCGACGGGGCAACGTCGCCACCAAGTCGGTAGAGATGGCTTCATATCTCCACGATGCTCCCCTCGGATCCATCCCGTTCGTGGACGACAGCCAGCTGGATTGAGCGCGCATTTCAAGAAACCGGTACAGGTTCCCCGCTGCGCGGGGATCTCACCGGTAACCTGCATCGGTCCTCATCATCAGAACTGATGAAGGACGCTTGAGAGGAGTACGGGGCGCGACCGATGGCAGTCATTCCGACGTGGATCGGGAGGCAAGGGGTAGCCGCCTTCCTTCACGTCCCGGAGGATCTGGCCATCCACGGCGCCCTCCTGCTCTGCCCGTCGCTCGGATCAGAACAAGCCTGGTCCTACCGGGGCCTGCGGGCCGTCGCCGACCAGCTGAGCGCGTTCGGGTTCGCCTGCCTACGTTTCGACTACGCCGGCACCGGTCACTCGGCCGGAGACATCGAACGCGGCGATGCACCCGATCTGGTGGACGACATCGTGACGGCCGGTGGCTTCCTGGAGTCGGTCACAGGTCTCAGGCCGCAGGCGCTGGCCTTCGGAGCCGGGTCATTGTTTCTTGCCGCCGCCCAGGAGGGGCGCCGAGCGCTGGACGCCCTGGTGCTCTGGGAGCCGGCCATCTCGGGGCGACGCTGGCTGCGGGAGCAGGGGGCGCTCCTGCGGGTCGGACTGCAGGCGGGTAGCACAGGCGATGACGAGGTGCCCGGCCTCTCGGTGCCGGCCGACCTGCGCACCCTGATGCAGTCCATGAAACTGGAGGACACAACCGATCTGGCCAGCCGCACTCTGATCGTGGCCCGCCCCGGTTCGCCGGCCCGCCGGCTTGCGGACTCGCCGTCGGTGGACTTCATCGAAGCGGACGATACCGACGATCTCCTGTTCGGCGATGCCCACCCGGCAAGCAGCGAACGGGCGATCGTCGAATGGCTGTCGAAGTTCCGTTCCGAGACCGGTGTCGAAATCGAAGTTCCCGAGCAGCCCGGTTCGTTTCCCCTCAAGTCGACCAATGGCGCCGCTGACATTCGCGACCGGTTTCTCGATGTCGACGCCCTCGGGCTGTTCGGAGTGGTCAGCGAACCCGGCCGCGGTAGCGCGTTGCCCCCGGTCGTGTTCGTGACCACATCGTGCGAACCAGCCATCGGACCGGGACGGGAGTTCGTGCGGGTGGCCCGGGAACTGGCCGCCCACGGTCGGCCGGCGATCCGGCTCGATCTGGGCGGATTCGGCGACAGCCCGCCGAGCGCCGGTCAGTTCCGCGATACGTGCTATCCGGCAGAGGCCGCTCCCGATCTGGTGCGGGGCTTACGGGCGTTGACCGGAGACCACACCGACGACGTCACGGTGGTCGGCATGTGCTCTGGCGCCTTCCATGCCCTCCAAGCCTCCCGGAAGACCAGGTTGGCCACAGTCATCGGGGTGAGCCCGTCGGTCGAGATTCCACCCGTCGGGTCTGTCAATCTGGTGCCGCGCCGACGCAGGATGATCGCCACTCTCCGGCTCGGCCGCCTGAGCGGGCACTCCTTGACCCGGAAGATCCGCAACGGGCTCGGTGCCCTCGGGTGGCGGACCTTCGGCCGGCTGGGCCAGGGCTCGCCATTGAGCCTGTTCAGCCAAGCGGTGGAGAGTGGGACCGAGGTCGTGGTGCTGTGCGGGGCGGAGGACGCGACGCGCCTGGTTCGCAAAGGGGGATGGATCATCGATCGGCTGGAGGGCCACGGGCTCGCCTTCCGGGTCGAGCCCGGTCTGGGGCACTCGGCGCTGTCCAGAGCCGAGCGGGAGATCATCCGGTCGGCTCTGATCGCGGAGATCCTCCCGGCGCCCCATACCGTCTCCACGCCCGACCGCATCTGAGCGTCAAACGGAAAAGGCGTCCTGACCTGCGATCCGAGCCAGCACCTCTTCGTCGTGGAGGCGTTGATAGCGGACCAGGCCGTACCAGCTCAGGACCATGCTGGTCACCTCTCCGGCGCCGGTGGCAAGCACCGCTCCCTTCCATGACAGGCTGGGGATCAGTGCCGCATTCAGCCCGATGTTGGCGGCCGCGCTGACGGCGAGGACGAACAGTCGCCACCCTCTCCGCCCGAGGCCCATCAGGCCGTTGAACGGATAGATCGTCAGCGTTCTGAGCAATATCAGGGCGCTCAGCCAGCGGATCATCTGCGGGGTCCCGTTGTAGCTCGATCCCAGGATGAGCGGGACCAGCGGGGCGCCCAGCCATGCGGCGACGCCGGCGACGATCCCGTACGCGCCGGCCGCAACCGTCATCCGGATCGACCGGCGTAGGTGTTGCCCGAGGGCGTCGGGGTCATGGACCAGGAAGCGGTTGTGGGTCGCGTAGGTGATGGTATTGAGCGGAACCAGGCCCATCGTGACGATGTTGTAGGCCGCCGAGTACACGCCGGCGGCCCGCGCGAACCCGAATCGGACGAGCAGGGGTTTGTCGACATCCTCTTCGACGGCGAAGGAGAGCAGGCTGGCGGCGTAGACGACACCCCGGCGGATGTCGCTGCCCTGCGGACGCCCGAATCGCAGAGCCACATCGCAGGTCCGGGACGCCTGCCTCAGGCACCAGGCCCCGGCGACCAGGTTGGTGGCGAGCATGCACAAGCCGACGGTCACAAGTGTGATGTCGTGGCTCGTCCAGAGTACGACCAGGAGCCCGAACAGGCTCAACTGCTGTATGAGGGGGCCCTTGGTGGACTCCCCGTATCCGTGTACCGCCTGGATGGTGGCCGCGCCCAGTGTGAGGGCCGAGTAACCGACGACCGAGCTGGCGACGTAAATGACTGTCGTGGTGACCGGAATCTGGGGGACGAGCTGATGTCCGACGCTCGATACGACCACCACCGACAGCACCGCACCGATCCCCAACCACGAAGCTACCGAGGCAAACGTCTCACCAGGTGGGTCTCCCTCGCGCACCACCCGCTCGGTGATCACGAGACCCGCCCATCCGTTGACGACGGCGGATATGAGTCCGGTCACACCGGCGAGAGCGGCGTAGTACCCGAACCGGGTCGGACCCAGATCCCGGGCCAGGACCAGGAACATGAAGGCCAGCGACACGACGGTGGCCACCTGCTGGATGCCGCTCCAGCCGGCGTCGCGGACGGCGCCGGCCGGAAGCACCCGGACAAGCCGCTCCGTCCACGGAACATGGCGCCCGGGCCGTCCCGATGAGCGGTGGCGCCCGCGTAGGAACGACTCCCTTCCTTGCAGCGAGCAGGCGACCACGGCGCCGAGGAGCAGGATGTCGCCCGACAGCAGGTCGGACTCGACTACGCCCTCCACCAGGAGACCGATGAGGACCAGGGGCGCCCAGACGAGAGCCAGGTCCCGGCTGCTCAGATCGGGGAGCAGCCGGTACAGCGCCCCCCCGATGGTGAGGACCATGAGGGCGGCGCCGACGATGCCCAGCTGCAACAGAAGGTCGAGGTAGCTGTCGTGGGCTTCGTAGGCCTGGAACCCGATGCCCTTCCAGAGCGCGGCCGTTGCGCCCGTCTTGTTGAACCAGACGCCGCCGTAGCCGACGCCGATATAGATGTGGTGGGGGATGGCGTCCACAACCGTCGACCAGATTCTCGTCCGGCCGGTGAGGGTGGCGTTCTTGCCGAGGAGTCCGGTCGCGGCCGGGAAGTCGGTGACCAGGAAGAGCGCCCCGCCTGCGATCATCACCAGCGAGCCGACCTTGAACACGACCCGGTTGACCGATGTGGTCACGCCCCGGAGGGCCTGCCGCCACAGCAGGATGGCGGCCGCCACCAGAGTCACGCACAGTCCCGCTCCAGACCGGCTGCCGATGAGCAGTACGACGGCGGCCAGCAGCCACCACGAGGCCCGCCTTCGCTGCGGCCGTTCACACCACAGGGTCATGAGGGCCACTGCCATGAGCAGTCCGAGGCCGTTCTTGCCGCCCAGAGGGCCGTGCCATCCGGGGGCCGGATCGATGGCCGGCGGGGTGGTCGAGCTGTGGTAGGCGACGAGCAGCGACGCCAGCATGATCAGGATCAGGGCTTTGCTGCCCAACGAGAACGACCGAATGAGGTCGCGCCGATCGAGAACCAGACCGGCGATCAAGCCGGTCAGGCCCACACCGATGTACTCGAGCGCCTGGTGGGCCGTGTCGTGAGGGTCGGCCGACCACCCGTAGGACACGATGCACCACACGACGTAAGCGATCAGGGCGATCGGGATCACGTAGGTCGTCTCCCGGCGCCGGGTCCGCCAGTGCAGGAAGGCGACGACGAGAGCGACGACGGGCAACACGAGCAGCACCCGCCGCAGGAAATGAATGATCGTCAGATAGTTGACGACGTACGCAGCGGCCGTGAACATCACCATGAGCGGCGGCCACTCCCGGCGGGGGCGGGGCCCACGACCGGCGGTCTCGGCCAGAGTGCGGGCGTCTACGAGCGCCGGCGAGGGTACGGACATCGGCTTCGGACCCGGCTGCGGTCAGCCCGGTTTCCGGGCCGACCGCCGGCGCTCGGCCAGTTCGCGACCGAAGGGGCGGACGAGGACCCAGGGTTCCACCAGGTACCGGCGCCACAGCCGGCGTGGCTCGGTGGCCAGCCGCCAGGTCCATTCAATTCCGAAGCGTCCCATCCACCGCGGTGCCGGAGGGCGCTCATCACCGATGAAACCGAGTATCCCTCCCACCGTGATGATCGGACAGGCGGGCAACTGGTCGTAGACGGCGGCCAGCCAGTGTTCCTGGCGGGGCATGCCGAAGCCGAGAAGGATGATGTCGGGAGCAGCATCGGTGATGTCCCGGATCATCTGATCCGAACCGGCCGAACCCGGCGTCTGATCGAAGAATCCGGTCAGAGTGACGAAGTCGACCTTGGGTCGGCGAGCCGCAATCCGGTTCCGGGCCCGGGCCGTCACCTCGTCATGCGACCCGACGTGGAGGACGCGCAGACGGTCATCGGCCGCCGTGTCCAGCAGGGGCCAGAACCAGTCCAGCACGGCATGACGATCCTCGAAGGTGATGGGCTGACCGAGAAACCGGGCGACGGCAACGACCGGGCTTCCGTCGATGAAGATCATGTCGGCCCGTTCGAAGTACTGCCGGAACGGCTCGTCGGTCTGGCACAGCGCCAGCGAGTGCATGTTGTGGTTGAGCACCATGTAGCGACGGTGCTCGAGGGCGGCGGTCCGGATGGCGGACAGGAACTCGGCTCGGTCCAGGGAATCGACCCACGAGCCGAGGATGGGGTAGCGGGGGAATGACGTCACGGGGCGTCGGGATCGGCTCAGGATCGGCGGATGCGGGGAGCCGACAGATGGTTGGTGGCGATCAGCAGTTGTCCCTTGGCATCCGAGAAGATGGCCCGCGTCAGCGTGTGCAGGTAACGCTCGTTGGCGGCCGGCAGCGGCACGATCAGCACGGTGACGTCACTCGCGCGGGCGATGGCCACCACCGAGGCCGTCTGGGTCATGTTCCCGCCGTCCATCACGAGAATGTCGGCGTCGAAGTCATCGTCGCTCAGCAGGGAGGTCCGTTCGTCGCGTCGGCGGAACGAGTCGGCCGATCGGGCGCCCGCCCCGCGACCCATCCGGGAGAAGGTCGTTCCCGTCCAGGGGCTCTCCCCGGCGGCGATCACGCGATCGCCGTAGAAGCCGACGTTCTGCTCGGCGTCGGCCGGTGTCTCGTCGTCGGAGGCCACGCTCACGAGTCGGACCGTTCGGCTGCCCTCGCGCAAGATGGCGGCCAGGGCGGCAGTGACGGTGGACACCCCGGCTCCCGGTTCCAGGCTGGCGACCAGCACCGTCTTGCAGTTGCGGACCGATCGGGCCGCTTCGACGAACACGGCGATCTTGGTGACCTCGTCGGCGAAAGCCGGGTGCTCCTTCCATTCCCGGCCCGGATCCCGTTGGACAGTGCCGGCCGGCAGTTCGTGACGCCAGTCGGCGATATGTGGCAGTTCAGCAGCGGGGGTGATCCCGATGGCCTGCTCGACGTCCCGGGCCCGGATCATGCGCGGCCGGGCGGCGGCCACGAGGACGGCGATGACCACGCCCAGAGCCAGACCGAGGACCAGCCCGAGGGCCGCCTTGATTGCCGTGTGACGCGGCAGGGGTGACGTCGGCAGATCGGCGATGTTCACGATCTTGTTGTTGGCCAGGGCCCCGGCCGCGGCCGTCTCCACGGCCGACAACTGGCCCTCCAGCTGGGAGACCTCGGCGAGCAAGGCGGTGGCTTCGGTCGATCCGGCCGTGGCGATCTGGCTGTTGAGGGCGTTGATCCTCTGCTGCAGGCTTTGCTCGGCCGCCGTGATGATGCTGTTCACGTTCGAGTTCAACTGAGCCAGATAGGTCGAGGCGACGACGTTCGCCAGGCTGGATGCGCCGTCGGGCGAGCTCGCAGTGGCTGTGATGTCGATGATGTCGGATGTCTGCCGTTGACCGACGCTGATCTGGTTTTCGAGGGCATCAGCCGAGGTACTGGCCTTGGCCGCGGCCGCGTTCAAGATGCTGGTCCCGTCGATGACGCCGACCTGCGTAGCCACGTACGTGGCGGGATCGAGCTGGTTGTTCGTTCCGCTGATGGCGGACAGGTTGGGCTGGGCCACCGACACGCTCGCCGTGGCCGAGTACCTGGCCGCCGGTTCCAGCGCCAAGCCGACGCCGCCCACGACGCCGACCAGGGTGAGGACGAGGAGCAGTAGGAGGTTCCGGCGGATGGCCCCTAGGAAGAGTCGGAGCTCCATTCAGCCGGTTTCCGATCTCAGTACAGGGCGTATCGCCAACCGACCAGCCCTCCGATCATTCCGATGGCCCTCACCGCGCTGAGGAACCCACGGCGTGATTGTACGTTCCGTCCCGCAACCACACCGAGCATACCCACGCCGGCTCCCCTGGTGAACCACTTGGCGGCAGCCATGGACCGGTAGAACCTGCCCTCTCCCAGTTCCGGATGATCGCGGGCGATGAGTCCCAATGTGTTGCCTTTGCGTAGCTCACGCCGCACCAAGAAGCGGAACGTGGTCCGCTCGGGAGGGACCGCCTCGTACACCGTCGCCCTGGCCGCATAGCGGATGACGGCGCCCCCGGCATGCGCCTGGCGGAAGAAGAGCTGATCCTCCCCGCCGGTGCGGTTGTACAGCGGATCGAAGCGGAGTCCAAGGCGGTTCACCGTGGGTAGGTGCAGCAGCGCGTTTCCGGAGATGGCCTCGTTGAGCGTCGTCCGGTCCGGGTGGACGTCGAGTTCGAGGAAACCCCCGTCGACGAGCCATTCCGGGGCCCCGACCGGGATCCGGGGAAACACGGGTCCGGTGATGATCGACGCCTCGGTCTCTGTCCGGCAGAGGAGCAGCTCGTCGAGCCACCAGGGTTCCGGTGCCTCATCGTCATCGATGAAGGCGAGCAGGTCGGCCATCTGGGTGGCCCCGTCCAAGACCGCGTTGCGGGCGAGGGCCAATCCCCGTTCGGGTACGTGCCGATATACGACTTCGACCCGACCCCGGGCTCCGAACTCCCTGACCAGGGCCTCGGCCGACCCGGCCGGGTGGTTGTCCACCACCATCAGATGAACCCGTTCGGGCTCGCGTTCGACCAGGGAGAGGCGGCCCAGGTGGTCGAGGAGCTCGCCGAGCAGGCCGAGTCGTCCAGAGGTGCAGACCCCGATCACGATCCCCGGCCGGATTGCCGTGGGCCCGGTCACCATTCGCCTTTTTCGCAAATCCGAGTCGTTGTCCGCAATGCCCGCCCTCCGATAGGCTTCGACCAGCTTGTTGACCTTGTCGGAACCAGCATCAGACATCTGAAGCGTCGCAGATTTAGAGGGGCAAATGCGGGTTGGGATCGACCTGACTGAGATAGATCAGGTGGCCGACTCGATGTCCCGGTTCGGTGAACGCTACGTGCGCCGGACCTACTCGGAGCGCGAGCTGGCCGACTGTGGGGGAGAGACGGAGGCCACGGCTGAGCAGTTGGGGGTCCGCTTCGCGGCCAAGGAGGCCACGTTGAAGGCCCTCGGTGTGCCCAGGGGTTTCGGGGTGGACTGGCGCCAGATCGAGGTGCGCGGCAGCGACCGGCGTCCCACGCTGCACCTGGGCCCCTCAGTGGCGGCACTGGCTACGGCTGCCGGTATAGACGACTGGCTCGTTTCTCTCACCTGCGAGGGCCATCTGGCGGCCGCCATTGTCATCGGCACGTAGTCCTCTTGCCGGCTGGGCAACGTGCCGATGGGACTGCTGTGACTGAATCGACCATACGTAAGGTGTTGGACAACAACGCCCGCCTGGACGTCGCCGCGGCCACCGTGCCGGTCGACGAGGATTTGTATGCCGCCGGGATGACCTCTCAGGCCAGTGTGAACGTGATGTTGGCCCTCGAAGAGGCGTTCGACTTCGAGTTCCCGCCCGAGATGCTGACCAAAACGACCTTTCGATCGGTCGCCAACATTTCTGAGGCGCTGAGGGAACTGGGTATAGATGCCACGCAAGAACCGGAGTAGGGCCGAAGTGGGCATGAATGTGGGCAAAAAGGACTTTAACGGTCAAATAGGTAATCGTGACGCGCGTGGCGCCGAGGGCTGGCCTAGTGTGGGCTGCCTACACAGAAGCGTAATTTCTCTCGCTGCCGACACCCATACGAGGCAGCACCAGAAGGGAAGCCTGGGGACGATGTCGGTCTTGGATCTCCAACAGCACCGGGGCAGCTGAATGTCGGAGATCGCGCTCAATCTCGAAGACGACGGTCAGCCGTCCGGCCTGCCCGCAGTGGACCGGACTCTCGGCCTGCGGACGATCGACGGCGGGATATCGGCCATCAGGGAGGTGCCGCGGACCGCCCTTTCGAGCCACCGGGGTCTGGCCGTACTCCTGATGGCCGATACCCTCGCCATCGGATCATCGCTTCTGATCGCCCCCGCTGTGGCCGAACTTCTGGTCGGCCGCACCCCGGC
>DASZNC010000135.1:0-41669 GCA_035551615.1 Acidimicrobiales bacterium | reverse complement strand
GGGGTCACGACCGCATCGTGCCCCCCGAACCGGGACACGCCGTCGGCCAGCAGGTGGGCGACGGTCGGTACGTACTCCGGGAAGGTGGCCGGGGCCCAGGACCGGTCGGGGATCTCGGCGACCATATACCCTTTGAGCTTATATGACACGGGCGTCAGACTCGCATCTGCTCACCGACCAGCTCCGGATGATGGCCGAGCACCTTCCGGACCAGACCGGCTACGCCGACGTCGCCAGCGGCCGGAGCATCACCTTCGCCGGATGGGACCGGGAATCGGACCGGCTGGCCGGGCACCTGGTCGGCCAGGGAATCGTGAAGGGCGACCGGGTGGCGGTCTACCTCCCCCCGGCCGAACCCCTCGAGTGGATCGTCGCCTACGCCGCCGTGCACAAGGCCGGGGCGATCGCGGTGCCGACCAACAGCCGCCTGGCACCTCGCGAACTCGAATACGTGCTCGCCCACGCCGGGGCGGTCGCCGCCTTCACCGGATCGGCCGAGACGGCCCTGGCGTCGGTCGCCGCCTCGTTACCCGACCTCCGGCTGGTGATCACCACCGGTCCGGCCGCCGGCAACGGATGGACCGCATGGTCCGACGCCGGCGATCCCGGCTGCGAACCGGTGCAGGTCCCGCTGGACGCGGATGACGTGGCCGACATCATGTACACCTCCGGCACGACTGGCCGCCCCAAGGGCGTGGTCGTCCGCCACCGCAACGTCTCGATGATCCCCAACGGGATGCCCCACTGGAGCGGGGACGGCTGGCTGCACGCCTCACCGTTCTTCACCTTCGCCGGCATCGCCTCGGTCTACAACCCGATGAAGCTGGGCATGACCGGCCTGTACCAGCCCCGGTTCGACCCGGCCGCATGGATGCAGGTCGTCGAGACCCGCCGGCCGTCGGCCGCCTTCCTGGTGCCGGCGATGGCCCAGTTGCTCATCAACCACCCGGACTTCGAGCGGGCCGACCTGTCGAGCATCAAGATGGCCACCCTCGGGAGTGCCCCGCTCGCGCCGGAGACGATGCGCCGGCTCCGGGAGAAGATGACCGAGGCGTGGGTGTCCAACAACTGGGGCATGACCGAGGCCGGCTCCGCCTACTGCGTGCTCCCGCCGGAGGAAGCGGGCCGGCGGATCGGGTCGGTGGGCCAACCGGTCCCGCCGACGGAGATCAAGGTGATCGACGAGGATGGGACCACCCTCGGTCCCGACCAGGTGGGCGAGCTGCTCGTCCGCAACCCGGGCAAGGAGCGCGAGTACTTCAACGATCCCGAGGCCACCGCCCGGACCTGGCAGGACGGCTGGCTGCACACGGGTGACCTGGCCCGCATCGATGCCGACGGTTACCTGTACATCGTCGGCCGCCAGAAGGACGTCATCATCCGCGGCGGCAACAACATCCACTCCGGCGACGTCGAGTCGGTGATCATGGAGTACCCCGGCGTCCAGGAGGTGGCGGTGGCCGGGGTCCCGCACCAGGTGCTCGGCGAGGACGTGGCCGCGTGGATCGTGGCCGTGCCCGGCCAGGAGGTCGACGCCGACCAGCTCAAGGCGTTCCTGGCCGAGCGGCTGTCCGACTACAAGGTGCCCCGGCAGATGCGTTTCGTGGATTCCCTACCCCGCAACGCCACCGGCAAGGTGGTCAAGAACGAGCTCGTTCTCTAGCCCGGAGTTTGCTGACACGGGTGTCATAGATTGGTAGCGTTGCGCCGATGACGTTCGATCCCGAGGCGGTGCAGGCCAAGTACCTGGCGGAACGGGACAAGCGGCTGGTCGCCGGGCGAGCAGCCATCCGCGACCTGCGGACCGACGACGTGTTCTCCGGATACCGGGCCGATCCTTTTACCGCCTACGAGGAACGACCGGCGGTCGAGGACGAGGTCGACGTGGTGATCGTCGGGGGCGGGATCGCCGGCATCCTGGCCGGGGTGCGCCTGCGCCAGAGCGGTACTTCGGGCATCCGCATCATCGACCAGGCCGGCGGGATCGGCGGCACCTGGTACTGGAACCGCTACCCGGGTGTGATGTGCGACATCGAGTCGTACTCCTACATGCCGTTGCTGGAGGAGATGGACTACATCCCCAGCCGCCGCTACGCGTTCGGCTCGGAGATCCTCGGTCATCTCGAGGCCATCGCCGAACGTCACCAGCTCACCCGGGACGCCCTGTTCCACACCGGTGTGGTCGGCGCCGAGTGGGACGACGACGCCGCCCGGTGGCGCATCCGGACCGATCGGGGCGATCACGTCACCTGCCGTTGGTACGTCCTGGCCACCGGCATCCTCAACCTGATGAAGCTCCCGGCCATCCCCGGCATGGAGTCGTTCGGTGGGCGCTCCTTCCATTCCGCCCGCTGGGACTACGGCTACACCGGCGGCGGCCCGCACGAACCGATGACTAATCTGGCCGACCGGTCGGTGGCCCTCATCGGCACCGGTGCCACCGGCATCCAGATCCTGGCCCCACTGGCCGAGTCGGCCGGCCACGTGTACGTCTTCCAGCGGACGCCGTCGGCCGTCGGGGTCCGGGGCAATCGGCCGACCGAAGCCGGCTTCGCCGATGGCCTCGAGCCGGGCTGGCAGCGCGACCGCATGGACAACTTCCAGGCCATCATGCTGGGCCGGCCCACCGAGGGCGACCTGGTCGACGACGGCTGGACCCGCCACTACGCGCCCGTGCACCACCCGCCGAGGACCGAGGGCATGTCCGTCGCCGACTACCTGAAGGCGGGTGCCGAAGTGGATTTCTCCGTGATGGAGGAGCACCGCAGCCGGGTGGAGGCCGAGGTATCCGATCCGGCGACGGCGGAGATCCTCAAGCCCTACTACCGCTACCTGTGCAAGCGCCCGTGCTTCCACGACGAATACCTGCCCGTGTTCAACCGGCCCAACGTGACTCTGGTCGACTGCCCGGCCGGCCTGGACCGCATCGGCGAGCGGGGCCCGGTGCTGGACGGTCGGGAGTTCGAGGTCGACTGCATCATCTACGCCACCGGCTTCGAAGCCGAACTGACCCCGCTGTACCGGCGGGTCGGGCACCAGATCGTCGGGCGGGGGGGCGTGACCCTGGCCGAGAGGTGGGAGCCGGGCGCAGCGTCCCTGTTCGGCATGATGATCCGGGGCTTTCCCAACATGTTCGTCATGCCCGCGCCCGGGCAGCAGGCCGTCGTCACCGTCAACTACACCCAGCTGGCGGTCCTCGGGGCCGAGTTCGTCGGAGGCGCGATCAGGAAACTGAGCGACGCCCGGGTGGAGGCCTTCGAGGTAGGCGCCGACGCGGAAGCGGCCTGGACCCAGCAGGTGGTCGACTCCTTCGTCGACGGGAGCGCCCTGATGTCGACGTGCACCCCGTCACGGATCAACAACGAGGGCCATCCCGAGCTGCTCAACCCCCGCAACGGGAACTTCGGTAGGGGCTTCGGCAACTGGTTCGGCTACCGCGACCGGCTGGAACAGTGGCTGGCCGAGGACGGGTTCGAGGGCCTGGAGATCGACGTCCGGTCCCCGGTCGCGTGACCGACCGGCAGGTGGCCGTCGTCACCGGCGGAGGCGGCGGGATAGGTGCGGCGGTGGCCGCGGAGTTGGGCCGGGCCGGCTGGTTCGTGGTCACCATCGACCCCCTCGTCACCGTGGACGGAGCCGAGCGCATGGCCGACCAGACGGAGACGACGGCCGACCGGATAGTGGCCGCCGGCGGCGCCGCCCGGGCCTCGTCGGCGTCGGTCACGGACGGGCCGGCCGTCGCCTCGGTGTTCGGCGATGTGGTCGCCGAACACGGACGCCTCGATGCAGTGGTCAACGTGGCCGGCATCAGCCGGCCCACCGGGTACGGGCGGGGCTCGGAGGAGGACTGGCGGGCCGTCCTCGACGTGCATCTCAACGGGTACCTGAACGTCCTGGCCGCCGCCCTGCCCATCATGGCCGCCGCCGGGCGGGGGACCATTGTGGGCGTGACGTCCGGGTCGGGCTGGCGGGCGGCCGACGCCGGGGCCTACAGCCGGGCCAAGCGGGCCGTCGCCGCCCTGACCTGGCAGTTGAGCCGCCAGGCGCCGGCCGGTGTCACCATCAATGCCATGTCCCCCATCGCCGCCACCCGGATGGTGCTCGGTGCGCTGTCCCGGGCGCCGGCGGCGACCGGGACCCCTTCCCCGCAGGCGACCGGTGGCCTGTCGCTGGCCTCCATGCCCCCGCCCGAGGAGCTGGGTCCGTTCGGTGCTCACATGGCATCGGAGCGCTTCGCCTGGTGCAACGGGCGGGTGCTGTTCGCCGCCGGGTCGGAGGTGGCGGTGATCGACGAGCCCCGCCTGCTCGAGGTGGTGTCGACCGGCACGGCCGCGCCCCTCGGCCCCCTGCTGGGTGACGTCATCTCCCGTGCCTTCGGGCCGGCCGAGGCCGGCCAGGCCTACCAGGGCGGGAGCAACGCCCGCTTCGGTGATGCCTTTGCCGCCGGCCCCGCCACTGCGGCCGAGCCCGGCCCGGTCCGCGCCTGCGCCGTCGTCACCGACGGTGCCACCTCGATCGAAGCGGTCGTCGCTGCGCTCGAGCAGCGGTCCATCGCCTGCCACCGCCTCGACCACACGGCCGGATTCGATGCCGCCAGCCGGGCCCTGGGCCGGTTGGAGGGGATCGACGCCGTCGTGGTCGCGCTGGGTGGCGGCCCGCCCGCCGCGACCGGCGAACCATGGGAGCGGATCCTGGACGAGCACCGGGGCCTGGTCGACGCCATCCACGCCGACAGCACCTGGTCGCGCGCCGCGGCCGACACGGCCAAGGCGAGCGACCGAGCGCTCCGCCTGGTCACCCTCACCGACGCCACCACGGCCGGCGGCACCAGCCGGGCCCAGTCCTCGGCCCAGGCAGCCCGGGTCGCCGGCGGATCGACCAAGGGCGGGGTGACCGCGTTCTCCGTCAGCGTGGAGGGCGGTGGCGGGGACGCGACCGGCGAGCTGGTGGCCCAGCTGCTCACCCACCCGGAGGCCGGCGGCCTGGCCGGCGCCGAGCTGGCCGTCGGCGATGGATGGATCGGCCTGCGCAGCCATCCCCGCCCGCTCGGCGGCGTCGCCTACGGCGGGCCGGCCATCCCGACCTGGCTCGACACCGCGCTCCGGGAGATCACCGGACGTTCCTCCGAGGAGGCCACGTGACCGACCGCCCGCCCCGTGTCATCGACGCCCACGTTCACCTCTGGGATCCCGAACGCACCGACTGGTACCCGTACCTGGCCCGCTCGGAACCCAGGATGGGGCGCCGCTTCGACATGGCCACCTACCGGGAGGAGGCGGCCGGCTGGAACGTCGAGAAGGTCATCAATGTGGCCGCCGCCACCGGGCTCAACTCGGTCGCCGAGACGATCGACCTGGACCAGCGGGCGGAGGCGGGCGGCGGACCTGACGCCATCATCGGCGGTCTGCCACCGACCGGATCCGTGAGCGAGGCCATCGACCTGCTCGACCGGCAGATGGCCGCCCCCCGGTTCCGGGGGGTGCGGGCCATGGGCGGGCTCGACCGTCCGGTCCCCGATGCCGATGTGCTGCGGGCGATGGAGGAACGGTCCCTGGTGTTGGATCTGATGGCCCGCCCCGATCAGTTACGGGCCGCCGCCGACCGGTTGGAGAGAACCGACCGGCTGGCCGTCGTCGTCGAGCACACCGGTTGGCCGCGCGCCGACACCGCCGAGGAGAGGGCGCTGTGGCGGGAGGGCATGCGGGCGCTGGCCGGCCTGGGGGCCCGTGTCGCCTGCAAGCTGTCAGGCCTGGCCATGCCCTTCGAATCCGTGTCCGCCGAAGCGCTCGGCCCCTGGATCGAGGAGGCCATCGACCTGTTCGGAGCCGAACGTTGCCTGTTCGCCAGCAACTTCCCGGTCGATTCGGTGCACGGCACCTTCGACGAGCTGTACTCGACGTTCGCCGCCGTCACCGCCGGGCTGGACGGCCCGGCGCGGGCCGGGCTGTTCGCCGACAACGCCGAACGGATCTACCGGCTGAACTCCTGACTACGGCTGCAGGATCAGATCGGCCAGACGCTGCCGGCTCCACGCCTGGTTGCCGAACAGGATGTCGTTCTGCTTCACCCGGCGGAACAGGAGATGGCAGTCCAGGTCCCAGGTGAACCCGACACCACCGTGGACCTGGATGTTCTCGGCCGTCACCATCACCGCCGCCTCGGCGACGAACGCCTTACAGGCGGCGGCCGCCTGCGCCCGCATCGGGTCGTCCACCTGGCTGCACCACGCCGCCCAGTGGGTGCCGACCCGGGCCAGCTCGAGCTGGTGCAGCATGTCCACGATCTTGTGCTTGATGGCCTGGAACGTGGCAATCGGGCGGTCGAACTGCACCCGCTGCTTGGCGTATTCGATGGCCATCTGCAGGGCCCGCTCGGCGGCCCCCACCGTCTCGGCGCACAGCGCAACCGCTATGTCGTCGCGGATCCGGTCGAGCACGGCCGACTGGTCGCCGTCCGGGCCGACCCGCCGGGCCGCACGTCCGGCCAGCTCCAGGCGGGCCGTCTTGCGGGTCACATCGAGCGACGGGACCAGCTCGCCGCCCGGCTCGTCCAGGATGAACGACGCCAGGCCGTCGCCGGTGCGGGCAACGACGACTGCGAAGTCGGCGCTGTGCCCGTCGAGCACGACCTGCTTCACGCCGTCCAGGAGCCAGCTACCTCCCCGCCGGGTGGCCCGGGCGGTGACCGACTGCACCGGGTCGCCGTGCCCGGCCTCCTCCATGGCCACCGTGCCGCGGCGCCGCCCCGACGCCAGTCCGGCCAGCAGATCCTCCACGCCCAGGCGCCGGGCGGCGATGGTGGCGGCCAGAGCCGAGGAGAAGAACGGGCCCGGCAGCGCGACCCGCCCCATCTCCTCCTGCAGGACAACCGCGTCCACCAGACCGAGGCCGGTGCCGCCGTGCTTCTCCGGTATCAGCAGTCCCGGCCAGCCGAGTGAGGCGATCTCCGACCACCATTGCTCGCGGTAGCCGCGCGGATCGTCGATCATGTCCCGGTAGTACCGGTCGGCACCCTGACGGGTCAGGAACGAGCGGACCGTCTCACGCAGCGCTTCCTGCTCGGGGCTGAAGGTGAAATCCACGCCCGAGAGACTAGACCCTGACACGCGTGTCAGGAAATGGTCTACGATTTTCGGGTGGACTTCGCCTACGCACCCGAGGACGAGGAGTTCCGGGCCGAGCTGCGGACGTGGCTGGACGACAACCTGCCCGAGTTCCTGGACCAGGGCGAGATCGGACCGGCGCAGGAGGACCCCACGCTCCGCACCATGCAGCGGCGCCAGGCCTGGCAGCGCCGGCTCAATGAGGGCCGCTGGGCGGCCATCAACTGGCCCAAGGAGTGGGGCGGCCGCGAGGCCACCATCATGCAGAACTTCATCTACTCCGAGGAGATGGCCAAGGCCCGGACGCCGGGCGTCTACAACGCCAACGGCATCTGGCAGATCGGCCCGATGATCATCCGCTGGGGCACCGAGGACCAGAAGAACAAATGGCTGCCCGGCATCCTCAACGCCGACGAGCACTGGTGCCAGGGTTTTAGCGAACCGGAGGCGGGCAGCGACCTGGCCAACCTGCGCACCCAGGCCGTCCGCGACGGCGAGCAGTACGTACTGAACGGCCGCAAGATATGGATCTCGTCGGCCCACCTGGCCCGCTGGGGCCTGTTCCTCGTGCGCACCGATCCGACCGCCATCAGCCGGCGCGCCAAGCACGAGGGCATCACCGCATTGATCGTGGACATGGAGTCGGCCGGCGTCGAGTGCACGCCGATCCGCGACGTGACCGGCGAGCGCATGTTCAATGAGGTGACCTTCACCGACGCCGCCATCCCCGCCGCCGACCGGCTGGGGGACGAGGGCGCCGGCTGGCTGGTCGCCATGGGCACCCTGGGCCACGAGCGGGTCGGGACGGCGGGTATGTCGATCGGCCTGAAGGCCGAGTTGGAAGGCATGATCGAGACCACCCGCAAGCACAACCCGGCCGCCCTCGACGACCCCGACATCCGGGACCGGATCGCCCGGGCGTGGACCCAGATCGAGCTGACCCGTCTGCTCAACGCCCGGGCGCTGTCGAAGGTGCTGAAGGGCGAGAAGACGTGGCCGGAGGTGCCGCTGGCCAAGCTCCAGTGGAGCCACCTCTCGCAGAGCCTGGCCGAGCTGAACCTGGACATGCTCGGCCCGCTCGGCCTGCTGGCCAAGGGCGCCCCCGACGCGGTCGAGGGCGGCCACGCCGCTTATAACTACCCCTGGCAGCGCTACACGTCGATCGGCGCCGGCGCCACCGAGGTGCAGAAGAACATCATCGCCGACAAGGCGATCCAGCTCCCCAAGCGCTGAGCCCCGTGCCCGTCCTGGTCACCGGGGCGTCGTCCGGTATAGGCGCGGCCACCGCCCGGTTGCTGGCCCGGGCCGGCCACACGGTCGGCCTGGTCGGCCGGCGGGCGGCGCGCCTCGACGAGGTACTGGCCGACTGCCGGGCCACGGCACCGGATTCGCACGCCTGGGTGATCGACCTGGGCGACCTGGACGCGACCGAGGCCCTAGCCGACGAGGCCGCCGCCCGCTTCGGCCGGATCGACGTACTGGTGAACAACGCCGCCATACCGATGCGGATGCCGCTCGCCGAGCTGACCCCCGCCACCGTCGAGGAGGTGATGCGGGTCAACTTTCTCTCCCCCGTGCGTCTCACCCTGCGACTGCTGCCGGCCATGCTGGCCCGCGGCTCGGGGACCATCGTCAATGTGGCCAGCATGGGCGGCCGCCTGGGCATCGCCCACGAGGCTGCCTACTGCGCCAGCAAGTTCGCCCTGACCGGTTGGTCGGAAGCCATGGCCATCGATCTGCACGGGCGCGGCGTCAACGTCCGGCTGATCCAACCGGGGCCGATCGACACCGACATATGGGACCGGCCCGGGAACCGGCCGGCGGCCATCGACGTGCCGAAGGAACCGCCGGACCTGGTGGCGAAAGGGATACTCGACGCCATCGCGAGTGACCGGTTCGAGCACTACCTGCCCGACCTCTCGGGCGTCGTCGACTACAAGCAGTCCGACATCGACGGTTACATAGCCATGACCGCGTCGATGGTGGCCCAACCCGAGGAGGGGCAGCAATGAAGGCTCTGTTGTGGGGCGTGGACGCCGAGCCGTGGACCCCGCCGGCCGGCTACCAGGAGAACCATCTGGTCAACAACCTGTCGGTCACCCCGATGCGGCTGATGGACGTACCCGACCCCCGCTTCCTGCGCCCCGACTGGACCGTCGTCAAGCCCATCCTGGCCGGCATCTGCGGCTCCGACTCGAAGATGTCCCTCCTCGACTTCGGCGACGAGGACACCGACAACGCCATGGCCGGGCTGTGCAGCTTCCCCCAGGTCATGGGCCACGAGGTGGTCGGCATCATCGAGGCGCTCGGGCCGGAGGCCGAGGGGTTCGAGGCCGGCCAGCGGGTGGTGATCAACCCGTGGCTGTCGTGCGCCCCCCGCGGCATCGACCCGCCCTGCCCCTCGTGCCAGGCCGGTGACTACAGCTTGTGCTGGAACTTCACCGCCGGCCCCATCGCCCCGGGTCTGCACACCGGCCTGTCCAGCGATGCCACCGGCGGTTGGGCCGATCTGATGCCGGCCCACACGCAGATGCTGCTACCGGTGCCCGACGGCATAGAGGACGAGGACGCCGTCCTGGCCGATCCTTTTTCCGTGTCACTGCATGCGGTGATCAACCATCCGCCCCCGTCCGGCGGCAAGGTGCTGGTCTACGGGGTCGGCGCGTTGGGCAGCGCCGCCGTCGCCATCCTCCGGGCGCTGTATCCCGACGTCGAGATCGCCGCCGTCGCCCGCTTCGACGGCCAGGCCGAACTGGCGAGGAAGTTCGGCGCGTCGGTGGTGCTGCGCCCCGACGACCGGCTGGCCATCATCGAGGAGCTGGCCCGCTGGTCGGGCGGGCAACTGGTGATGGGGACGACCGGACTGCCGATGTGCCATCCCGGCGGCATCGACGTCGTCTACGACACCGTCGGCAAACCGGAGACCCTCGAGGTCGGTGTCCGTCTGCTCAAGGCCCGCGGCACGCTCGTGAAGTCCGGCTTCCACGCGCCCGGCCGCTGGGAGTGGAGCCCGCTGTACTTCAAGGAGATCTCGTGGGTCGGGTCCAACGCCTTCGGTATCGAGACCGTGGAGGGCAAACGGCAGCACGCCATCGACCATTACTTCGATCTGGTCGGCGACGGCCGGGTCTCGGTGCGCCCGATGCTGACCCACACGTTCCGCCTGGAGGAGTGGCGCGACGCTCTCTTCGCCATCGCCACCCAGGGAGAGACGGGCGCCGTCAAGGTCGCCTTCGACCACCGGTAGGCGTCATCGCTGCGATCAGGCGATGGGGCCGCCCGGTCGTCGGCCGGCGTTACAGGCGTTCGATCACGGTGGCGTTGGCCTGGCCGCCGCCTTCGCACATGGTCTGCAACCCGTAGCGGCCGCCGGTCGCCTCCAGTTGGTTGAGCAGCGTCGCCGTCATGCGTACCCCTGACGCACCCAGCGGGTGGCCGATGGCGATGGCGCCCCCGTTCGGATTCAGCCGCTCGGGGTCGGGACGGAACTCCCTCTCCCACCGCAACACGATCGAGGCGAACGCCTCGTTGCACTCGATGGCGTCGAACTCGTCGACCTTCATGCCGGTCCGGTCGAAGAGGCGGCGGGTCACCCGGTTGGGGGCGGACAGCACCAGCACCGGATCCTCGGCGCCGACCGCGAACCCGGCGAAGCGGGCCCGGATGGGCAGCCCCATCCGCTCGGCGAACTGGCGGTCGGCGATGATCATGGCGGCCGCGCCATCGGTCATCTGGGACGAGTTACCGGCGGTGATGTCCTTGGCCGTCTCCGGTTCCCACGACTGCGCCGGCGGCAGGCCGGCCAGGGCATCGGCCGTGGCCCCGTAGCGGATGCCCTCGTCGGTCGAGAGGGTGGCGCCGGTCGGCTGGCCGTCCTCACCTTTGATCGGGACCGGGATGATCTCCTTGGCGAAATGCCCGTTGCGGGTGGCTTCCGCCGCCCGTTGGTGGCTGCGCAGGGCATAGGCGTCCATGTCCTGGCGCGTCGCCCCGCACTCCTCGGCCAGCACCTGGGCCACCCGGAACTGGGCCCACAGCCGGTCGTCGATGGCCCTCATGTACGAGGGCGAGAAGGGGCCGGTGCCGCCTCTGGCGTTGGCCGCCATCGGCACCCTGGTCATGGTCTCGACCCCGCAGGCGATGGCCACGTCGTACATGCCGCTCATCACGCTGGCGGCGACGAAATGCATGGCCTGCTGCGACGATCCGCACTGCCGGTCGACCGAGGTGGCCGGGACCGTCCACGGCAGGCCACCGGCGATCACCGCGTTGCGGGCCACGTTGCAGCCCTGCTCGCCCGACTGGGTGACACAACCGCACACGACGTCATCGAGCAACTCGGGATCGAGACCCGTGCGATCGAGGATCGACCTCAACGTGAACCCCAGGAGGTCGGTCGGGTGCCAACCCGACAGCGCCCCCTTGCGTTTGCCGAACGCGGTGCGGGCGACATCGACTATGACAGCTTCGCGTTCGGCCATCACATCGGGTTCTGTCGGAGGTACTCGTAGATCGACGCGAAACCGGCGTCCACCTTCTCCGGCAGGGGCACGACCGTCCCCATGACCCGGGCACCGTGCACTATCTGAGCCGACCGCTCGACCAGCGCCGTGATGTGGAGCGCCTTGTCCGGATTGGGGCCGACGGCAACCATCCCGTGGTTGGCGATGAGCGCCGCGCCCCGGCCCTGCAGGGCCTCGACCGCGGCGCCGCCGACATCGGCCGTCCCGCTGGCCGCGTACTTGGTGCAGCGGACGGCGCCGCCGACGTAGATGGAGAACTCGTCGATGCAGCTCGGGATGTCCTGGTGGGTGATGGCGAACATGGTGGCGTACACCGGATGCGAGTGGATGACCGAACCGACGTCATCGAACGCCTTGTAGCAAGCCAGGTGCAGGAGCTTCTCCGAGGAGGGCGAGCGGCCGTCGGCCGCCTGCAGGGTCGTCCCGTCCAGGTCGATGACGCACAGGTCCTCGAGACGCATGTCGGCGTAGTCCACCGACGACGGGGTGATCACGATGCTCCCATCCTCCCGCCGGGCCGAGATGTTGCCGGCGGTCCCTTCCACCAGGTTGCGCTTCAGCATGTCCTTGGCCGCGGCCAGCACGGCCTCGGCCGCCTGATCGACGTATCTCACGGGAGAACCTCCGGGGTGACGGCATGGCGGAGGGCGTCTCCGGCCATGAGGCGGGTCAGTTCGTCGGCGACGATCGTCGCCTGGCGGCATTCGGTGTCCCAGGTCGCGCCGCCGACGTGGGGGGTGAGGACGACGTTGGCCATCGACACCAGCGGGTGATCGGCGGGCAGGTGCTCGCCTTCGAAGTGATCGAGGGCGGCGCCGGCCAGGTGGCCCGACTGCAGTGCCTTCACCAGAGCGTCGGTGTCGTGCAGCTTGGCCCGGGCGGTGTTGACATAGAAGGCGTCCGCCTTCATCGCCGCGAACTGGTCGGCTCCGATCATGCCGGTCGTCTCGGGCGTGACTGGTGCGTGCATCGAGACCACATCCGACCGGGCGAGCAGCTCGTCCAGGTCGGCGGTGGCGTCGGCCGCGTACGGGTCGTAGGCGATGACATGCATACCCAGCCCCTCGAAGCGCCACTTGGTCGCCCGGCCCACGGCGCCCAGGCCGATCAGCCCGGCCGTCTTGCCGTTCATCTCCCATGCCCGGAAGCGTTGATAGGGGATGCTGCCGTCGCGATACACCTGCCCGGCCCGCACATCGGCATCGGCCCGCAGAACGTGACGGCCCAGAGCGAAGAGCAGGGCGACGGCCATCTCGGCCACTGCGTCGGCGTTACGGCCGGGGCAGCAGATGACCGGGATCCCGGCCTCCTTGGCCGCCGGAATGTCGACGTTGACCGGATCGCCGCGGGTGGCGGCGACGAACCGGACGCCGGTCTGGAACACCTCGGGACCGACCAGGTCGGATTCGACGATCAGGGCATCCGCACCCTCGGCTGTCACCCGCTCTGCCAGCTGGGCGGAGTTGTACATGCGCAGGGGGTGCTGGTCGATCCAGGGGTCGTAGATCACGTCCGCCATGGCCAGCAGACGGTCCATCCCTTCGCCTCGCAGGGGCGCCGTGACCAGGGCCTTCGGCCGCCAGCCTGCGAACTCTGACGCTCGTGTCATATTCTGATGATCCTACATGGAAGCGGTCACCGTTGGTCTCGACATAGGCACCACTTCGATCAAAGCAGTGGCCGTGGACAGCTCCGGCCAGGTGCTGCGGCGGGCCCGGATCCGGCACCAGGTCATAGTCCCCGAGCCGCACCTGATGGAGCACGACGCCGAGCGGGCGTGGCGCCGGGGACCCAAGCGGGCCCTGGCCGCCCTGGGTGATATCCGCCCGGCCTCGATCGCGGTGACGGCCATGGTCCCGTCGCTCACCGCCGTCGACCGCCGCGGCCGACCGCTGACCCCCGGTCTGCTCTACGGCGACGGCCGGGCCCTCACCGCCGCGGCGGACCCCGGTGGCGCGGAGCCGGCCGGCACCGGCGCAGAACCGACCGGCGGTGGCAAGGAGCCGACCGGTTCGGACATCCCGACCAGTGGCGGAGAGGTGGAGGGCTTCATCCGCTGGACGGCCGGCGCCGCCCCCGACGCCCACGGCTACTGGCCGGCGCAGGCGGTCGCCAACACCGCGCTGGGCGCCCGTCCGGCCGTCGACTTCGCTGTGGCGTTCATCGCCTCGCCGGTGTACGGCGACTCCGGTTGGGACGCCGACATCTGCGCCAGCTGCGGCATCTCCCCGGACCAGCTGCCCGAGGTCGAGCTGCCGGGCGCCCCCATCGGTCGTCTCAACGGCCGGGCCGACGGCCCGGCGATCACCGCCGGCACGGTGGATGTGTGGTGCGAGCAGATGGTGGCCGGCGCCGCCGAGGTGGGCGACGTCCACGTCATCTGCGGCACCACTCTGATCGTGTGGGCAGTGGACCGCGCCGACCGGGGGCCCGTGCACCCGGCCATCTGGACAGTGCCCCACGCGTTGCCCGGGCACCGCATGGTCGGCGGGGCGAGCAATGCCGGCGGCCTGTTCCTCGACTGGGTCAACCGCACGGTCGGGCGGGCAACCGGCGCCGATCTGGATCCGTCGAACGTGCCGGTGTGGGTCCCGTACCCGCGTGGTGAGCGCACGCCCTACCACGACCCCGGGCGCCGGGCGGCGCTCCACGACCTGGACCTGACCCACGGTCCCGACGCCATCCGGCGGGCGGCATGGGAGGCGTCGGCGTTCGTCGTCCGTCATCACCTGGATCTGGGCCGGGTGCCGGCCCGGCGCATCATCGCCACCGGCGGGGGCACCAAGGTCGACGGGTGGATGCAGGCCATGGCCGATGCGACCGGGCTTCCGGTGCATGTCGCCGCCGAACCGGAAGGCGCCGCTCGGGGCGCCGCCTTCCTGGCCCGGCTGGCCGCCGGCCTGGACACCGATGTCAACGAAGCGGCCCGCTGGGCCTCGACCCGCTCCGTCGTCGAACCGCGCCGGCCTTGGGCGGACGCCGCCGCTGAGCGCTATCAACGGTTCCTCGACTTGTCGGGTCCGCCGGACCGTCCCCAGGAGGCCGAGTGAGCCTGGCCATCAACGACGAGCACGCCGCGCTGGCCGCGTCCGCCCGGCGATTCCTGGACAGTCACTGCCCCCCGGCCATCGGCCGGGCCGCCCTCGACGGCCACGGCGACGAACTGCCGCCGTTCTGGGCCGACGCCTCCCGGCTCGGCTGGGCCGGCCTGCACCTGGACCCGGATCACGGCGGCGAGGGCTACGGCATCGGGGAACTGGCGTTGATCGTGGAAGAGCTGGGCCGGGCGGCCGCCCCCGGCCCGTTCCTGGCTACGGTCGTCGCGTCAGCCCTGATCGCGGCTGGCGGGGGGCCGGAAATCCGGAGGGAATGGCTGCCCCGCCTGGCGTCCGGGACGGCCGTCGCGACGGTCGCCTTCCCGGGCGTGACGCCGGTCTCCGCCACCCGGTCCGGCAACGCACTGGTACTGACCGGAACGCTACGACCGCTGCTGTCCGCCGGTCTGGCCGAGATCATCGTGGTACCGGCCGCCGTCGATGCCACCGTCAGGTGGTGCGTGGTGCCGGCCGCATCCGGCCGGATCGAACCACTGGCCAGCCTCGACCCGGCCCGCCCGGTCGGTGCCTTCAGGGTGGACGACGTGGTGATCGAGCCGGGTGACCAGTTGACGTTGTCCCCCGATTTGGCCTCGGCTCTCATCAGCGCACTGGTGGCGGCCGAATGTGCCGGCGCCGCCGCCTGGTGCGTGGAGACGGCCAGCGAGTACGCCAAGGTCCGGGTCCAGTTCGGTCGGCCCATCGGCCAGTTCCAGGCGGTGAAGCACCGCTGCGCGGACATGCTCATCGCTCTGGAGCAGATCCGGGCGGCGGCGTGGGACGCAGCCGCCGCGATGTCCTGGGCCGGCGACGGGAGCGAGAGCGCTGAGCCGGAGCGGGTGCTTTCGGGGAGCATCGCTGCGGCCGTGGCCCCGAGCCTGTTCGTCCAGATCGCCAAGGACTGCATCCAGGTCCTGGGGGGCATCGGCTTCACGTGGGAGCACGACGCCCACCGCTACCTGCGACGGGCGCTTTCTCTGCAGGCGCTGATGGGACCGCCGTCGCGGTGGAGGCGGGCCACGGCCAGTCTGGCCCTGACCGGGGTGCGCCGGACCGGCACCGGCGCCGCCATCGGCGACGAACACGAGGAGGTCCGGGCCCGGATCCGTGATGAGGTTTCGGCCATCGCCGCCCGGCCCAAGGACGAGCGCCGGTCGGCGCTGGTCGAAGCCGGGCTGTTCGTGCCCCACTGGGCCGAGCCATGGGGTCGCTCGGCCGGCGCCATCGAGCAGCTGATCATCGATGAGGAACTCGACCGGGCTCGAGTTCGACGGGCCAACATGGCGGTCGGCGCGTGGGCCGCCCCGACCATCGCCGCCCACGGCACCCCGGCCCAGCAGGAGCGTTGGGTCGGTCCGACGCTGCTCGGGCAGATCAAGTGGTGCCAGCTGTTCAGCGAGCCGGGGGCCGGGTCCGACCTGGCCTCGTTGACCACCCGGGCCACCCGTGATGACGCCGGGTCCGGCTGGCGGCTCAACGGCCAGAAGGTCTGGACCTCGATGGCCCGCGACGCCGATTTCGGCATCTGCCTGGCCCGCACCAACCCGACCGCACCGAAGCACCTGGGCATCACGTACTTCATCGTCGACATGACCCGAGCGGGCATCGACATCCGGCCGCTGAAAGAGATGACCGGCTTCGAGATGTTCAACGAGGTCTTCCTGAACGACGTCTTCGTCCCCGACGACCACGTAATCGGCCAAGTCGACGGCGGCTGGGCACTGGCCCGGACCACCCTCGCCAATGAGCGGGTGGCGATGGGCAGCGGGGCCTCCTTCGGCGGCGGCATGGAAGCATTGCTCGGCCTGGTCGACACGATCGGTCTGGACCACCTGGACCCGAGCGACGTCGATCGCCTCGGGCTGCTGCTCGGCGAGTCGCACTGCCTGTCGGTGATGGGCCGGCGTACCGCCCTGCGGGCGGTGGCCGGCGCCGGTCCCGGCCCCGAATCCAGCGTGCGCAAACTGCTCGGCGCCGAGCACGACCAGCGGACCCAGGAGTTCGGTCTGGCCATTCTGGGCGCGGAGGGGGCGACCACCGAGGACGCCGCCGGCCAGTGGACCTTCGGCTTCCTGGCCAACCGGTGCCTGACCATCGCCGGGGGGACCAGCGAGGTGCAGCGCAACGTGATCGGCGAACGGCTGCTCGGGCTGCCTCGCGACCCCGAGACCTAGAGAGGTCCTCCGGTCGCCGCCGGTACCCGGAGCTCTACGCGTCAACGCGCGCGACGGTCCGAGCTGGATTGACGCGCAGATCGCCCGTTTGGGAGTTCTACGCGTCAATCCAGCTGAGGCCCGAAATCGTCTGACGCGCAGATGTCCAATTCGGGAGTTCTGCGCGTCACCCCGGCTCCGACCCTGCGCGCGTTGACGCGATTATCGCCCGCAGGCGCCCCCGGCCGGCCCCCCGACGCCACCCCACCTCCGGCCGCCGACGCCACCCCACCTCCGGCCGCCGACTCCGGCCTCTACGCCGAACCCGGTACAGAGACCGTTCGCGTACCGCGGCCGCTGCGCAGGACCGCGCCCGGAAGCGATCCGGTGAGGCGGCCCTCGCTGACGACAGTGGTGCCGTTGACCAGCACGTGCTCGATTCCGGTGGCGTCGGCGAAGATCCGTGACGTTCCCCCCGGCAGGTCGTCGACGGTGCGCTCGGCCGAAGCCCCGACGGTGGCCGGGTCGAAGATGGTGATGTCGGCCGAATAGCCGGGCGCCAAGCGCCCCCGGTCGATCAGTCCGTAGAGGGAGGCCGGCGCATCCGTGAGCAGGTGCACGGCCTGCTCCCACGTGACGGTGTGGTGATCGCGCACGCTGGCCAGGAGGCTGGTCGAATAGACGGCGCCGCACATCATGTCGAGATGAGCGCCGGCGTCGCTGCCACCGACGATGGTGCGCCCATCCAGCCAGGC
The DNA here is from genome assembly GCA_035551615.1 of Acidimicrobiales bacterium. Lineage (GTDB taxonomy): Bacteria > Actinomycetota > Acidimicrobiia > Acidimicrobiales > Palsa-688 > JAKCDU01. The sequence goes on along the minus strand of DASZNC010000135.1, from coordinate 24,041 downwards.
TTCGGCCCGCAGCCGCCAGTCGACCTCGGTCGGCTCCGGGATCGGGGGCTTCAGGCCAGTACGCAACCGGTCGGCGATGACCACGTCGAGGAGGGCGTCGAACGGTTCCAATCCGCGTTCCCGAGCAACGTCGCCGACGGCGCGTCCAGCCAGCCCGTCGTTCGCCGGCGCAAACGTCTCGATGATGCGCAGCCGGCGCCAGTCGGCGAGGAAACGGAGGACACCGGCTTCGTCGGACTGGGCGCCGGCGGCCATGAGCGCCCGCACCGCCGGATCGGCCAGGGCGGCCAGGCGGGCGGCCTCCGGCTGACCGAGCACGGTCCCCCACCCCGGCAGGCCACTCAGTACGGCGCCGGTCAGGAACGACAGGCGGACGCCCATCGAGTGCGGCAGCGTGAGGGCCACGACCCGGGCGCCCCGCTCGGCGGCCGCCGTCGAGGACCGCAGCTGATCGAGGTGACCGGTCGGGTTCATCGACGAAACGGCTAGGACGTTCCAGTTGGCCGGGCGGCCGGCAGCCAGGGACAGGTCGCCCATGAACTCGACCTCGTCGGGCGTGAAGCCGGACAGGCAGCCCGGGATGATGAACTCCACCTGCGTACCGGCGTGAGCGCGCAGCGTGCGGGCCAAGTCGATGATCTCCGAGCGCTCGGCGCCCCGGGACGGCACCGGGTCGCCGTTTCCGTCACGGTGGGTCGGCGCCTGGGAGGTGGAAAAGCCGATGGCGCCGTCATCCAGCGCAGCGTGCAGAAGGAGGACCATGGCCGCCACCTCCTCCGGCCCGGCCGGCTCGTGGCTGCGGTCGCCCATGACCGCCCGGCGGACGGTCGAGTGACCGACGAGGAAGCCGGCGTTCACGCCGATGCGGCCATCGAAGCGGCCCAGCCATTCCCCGAAGGTGGACCAGTCCCATTTCAGGGTCGACTCCATGGCCGCCAGCGGGATGCCTTCCACCTGTGACATCAGCCGGGTCAGGTAGTCGGTGTCGCCGGGTCCGACCGGCGCCAACCCGAACCCGCAGTTGCCTCCCATCACCGTGGTCACCCCGTGCTGCGGCGATGGCGACGCGGCCGGGTCCCAGTCGAGCTGGGCGTCGTAGTGGGTGTGGAGGTCGACGAATCCAGGCGCCACGATCAGCCCGGTCGCGTCGATCTCACGTTTTCCGCCGGCCGCCGATCCGGCCGGGCCGACGGCGACCACCCGGCCCCCGTCGACCGTGACATCCGCGATCACCCCGGGCCCACCGGTGCCGTCGATCACCAGACCGCCGGTGATGACCAGGTCAGCCACGGTGTGGGCGCTCGCCATCGGCCATCAGTCAGCCTCCCCTTTTCGCGCAAATAGCACAGAGATTGTCGCACGGTTACGATGGCAGTCGCTGGGTGAGCGTTGCTGCTCCTACGGTAATTTGCCGATCGTCAGACCGGAAGGGGGAAGCGCGCCTTGGACTTCGACTTCGGGCAGCAAGCGGCCGAACTGCGGTCCCGGCTGCGGAACCTGATCGCCGAGGAGATCCCGGAGGGTTACCTCGGGGCCTTCACCGACGATCCGGCCGATCTCGAGATCGCGCAGCGCTTCTGCCGCCGGTTGGCCGAGGAGGGTCTGCTCACGTGGGCGTGGCCGAAGGAGTACGGCGGCCAGGGCGGTTCGGTCTGGGAGCAGACGGTGGTCCGGGAGGAGATGTGGGCCCACCACGAGCCGCGCGGCGCCCAGTACATGGGGCTGAACTGGGTCGGTCCGGCCATTATGGCGTTCGGGACCGACGAGCAGAAGGCGACGTTCCTGCCGCCCATCGCCGCCGGCCAGGTGATCTGGTGCCAGGGCTTCAGCGAGCCCGGTGCCGGCTCCGATCTGGCGTCACTCGCCACCAGGGCGGAACCGGACGCCGACGGCGGGTACCGCATCAGCGGGCAGAAGATCTGGACCTCCTATGCCCAGATGGCCCAGTGGTGCGTACTGGCCGCCCGGGTCGGGCCGCCCGGTGCCAAGAAGCACGAGGGCATCACGATCTTCCTAGTGCCGATGGACCGGGCCGGCATCACCGTGCGGCCCATCAAGAGCATGCTCGGCCCCCACCACCTCAACGAGGTGTTCCTCGACCAGGTCCCCGCCACCGACGCCGACGTGCTCGGTGGAGTGGGACAGGGATGGAACGTCATCCGCCGGGCCCTCGCCCATGAACGCGTCGGCATCGCCCGCTACGCCCGCTGTGACCGGCTGATGTCGCGCTGGGCCGGCGACCCTGATCGGCTGACCGACCTGCCCGGGGCCCTGCACCAGCAGTGGGTCCGTGCCCTCGTGGCCACCCGGGTGTCACGCCTCCTGGCTTACAAGGCGGTGGCCGACCAGGAAGCCGACCGGCCGGCCGAGGTGTCGGCCAGTGCCGCCCGCCTGGCGGTGACCCAGTGCGATCAACTGGTGGGCGAGTTGCTCTTCCAGGCGGTCGAGCACCGCAGCCTGGAGGCGAAGACCGGTGCCCCGCTCGACGGCGCCATCGAGGACCACTGGCGCTACGCCCAGGCGGCGACGGTGGCTTCCGGCACCATCGAGATCCAGCGGATGATCGTGTCCCGGGCCCTGCTCGGAGCCGCCAGGTGAACCCGACCCTTCCCGATCTGGCCGTCGAGTTCGCGTCCACTGCGGAGAAGGCCATCGTCGCCGCCGGTGGCACCGAGCTGGCCCGCCGGGCGGAAGTCGACGACCGGGTGCGGACGACCGAGGTGGCCCAGCTGCTGGTCGGGCTCGGGCTCGACGACCTCGACCCCCGCACCGATCCGGACACGGCCGCGGCGGCCGCCGAGCTGTGCCGGGTCGCCGGCCGCTATGCCCTTCCCTACCCTGTGGCCGCGGCCGTCCTCCGTGACGGATCGGGTCGACCGCTGGCCGTCGACGGCGACGGCCACCGGGTCGATCACGCCAATCTGTTCCCCGAGTGGCGGCTGGCCGGGCTGGGTCAGTCGGCGGTGACGGTGCACCCGGTGGGGCACCGGATGGGCACCAAGCTGGGCCCGTTCGTCGGCGCTCTCGAACCGGCCACGGCCAGCGCGGGCGACGGGCCGGCCACGGTCGACGACCTGGATGTCGCCCTCCACCTGACGCTCGGCGCCTGGCGCATCCTCGGCGCCGTCGAGCGGGCCATCGACCTGGCCGTCGCGCACGTCCGCGACCGCCACCAGTTCGGCCAGGCCCTGGCCCAGTTCCAGGCCGTCCAGTTCCAGTTGGCCGACGCCGCCGTGGGCGCCGACGGGTTGCGGGAACTGGCCCGCTTCACCTTGTGGCGGGTGCTGTCCGAGCCCTCCGCCCGCCGGGTGGATCCGCTGGCCCTCCGCCTGCACGCCATCGACGTGGCCCGCACCGCGCTGCGGACGTGCCAGCAGCTGTTCGGGGCGGCCGGCCTGTGCGACGAGTACGACGTGTCGATCCTGGTGCGCCACATACAACCCGAGCTGCGGCTGCCGTTCGGCGCCGAGCAGACCGCCAGCCGGCTGTTCGATGCGGTCGCCCGCGACGGCTTCGATGCCCTCTTCGCCCAGGGCGGACGGCCGGCGGTTGGGTCGTGACCGTCCTGCGGGGGCGCCCGCTCGACGCAACCGACGGCGTCGGTGCCCTCACCTTGGGCGGATTCCTGGTCGAGGTGGCCGGGCGCTACCCGGACAACGAGGCCCTCGTCTTCGAGGACGAGCGGTGGACCTACACCGAGTTGCTGCGTCGGTCCCAGGCGGTCGCGGCCGCTCTCATTGCCGGCGGCACGGCCAAGTTCAGCCGGGTGGGTATCCTCATGGGCAACCGTCCGGAGGCCGTCGCCGGTCTGTTCGGTGCCGCCCTCGCCGGCGCTGTGGCAGTTCCCATGTCAACTTTCTCGCCCCGGCCGGAGCTCGGGTTCTTCCTGGCCCACTCGGCCATCGACACCGTGCTGACGCAGGTCGAGATGCGCGACCGGCGTTACGCCGACGACATCGACGCACTGGCCCCCGACCTGCCCTTCCTGCGCCGGTCGGTCGCCGTCGGTCGGGACTGGGACGGGTTCCTCGATTCCGGTCAAAGGATCCCGCCCGCCGCCCTCACCGCCCGCCTCGACAACATCTCCCCGTCCGACGAGGGTCTGATCATCTACAGCTCCGGTACGACCAGTCAGCCGAAGGGTGTGCTGCACTGTCACCGGGCCCCCACCATGCAGTTCTGGCTGCAGGCCGGCTTCTTCGGCCGTCACGAGCGCACCCGGTTGTGGACCAGCCTGCCCATGTTCTGGACGGCCGGCCTCAACACCGCGCTCGGCGCCACCCTCGGCGCCGGCGGCTGCTGGGTCATGCAGGAGTGGTTCGATCCCGGGCCGGCCCTGGCCCTGATGGCCGCCGAGCGAGTCACCGAGCCGTACACCCTCCCCCACCAGACGGCCACCCTCGAGGAGCACCCCGACTGGGCCACCACCGACCTGTCGTCCCTCGAGTGCGTGTTCGGCAAGTCGGCGTTCGCCCGCCATCCCTCCGTCGAGGGCGACACCAACTGGAACATGCCGGTCGCCTACGGGTTGTCGGAGACCTGCACCGGCTTCGCCAGCCACTGGTCGTCCACGCCGCGCGAGCAGCTGAAGGCCAGCTCCGGCCGGCTCATACCCGGCAGCCGGCTGCGCATCGTCGACCCGGACACCAACGCCGAGTTGAAGGCCGGCCAGGTGGGCGAGATCACCATCGCCGGGCCGACCGTGATGATGCGCTACGTCGGCTACCACCGCGAGGACTGCTTCGACGAGGCCGGTTACTTCCGCACCGGCGACGTCGGTTGGTTCGACGACGACGGTTACCTGCACTGGACGGGCCGCCGGTCGGAGATGATCAAGACCGCAGGGGCGAGTGTCTCGCCGGCCGAGATCGAGGTCGCGCTGAGGGCCTGCCCACCGGTGAAGCTGGCCCGAGTACTGGGCGTACCCGACGACCGGTTGGGCCAGAAGGTCGTGTTGTGCGTGGTCCTGAAGGAGGGTGCGGAAGCGGCCGGCGCCGACATCACCGGCTTCTTGAAGGAACGCATCGCCAGTTACAAGGTGCCCAAGGAAATCCTGTTCTTCGCCGACGGCGAGATCCCCATGACCGGTAGCGACACCAAGGTGCGCGACCGGGAGCTACTGAGTCTGGTCGAATCCCGGCTCACGACGAACGGAGCGAAGCTTTGACCGCATTGGAAGAAGAAGCCGGCCTCGACTGCTCGGACCTGGACCGCTACATGGGGGTGCCCATGATGCCGGGCGAGCTCAAGGATCCGGTCGCCCTCAACGACATCCGCCGGTGGGTGCAGGCCATGCACTACCCGAACCCGCTCCACTACGACGAGACCTGGGCGGCCGAGAGCCGGCACGGCCGGATCGTGGCGCCTCAGTCGTTCACCGTCGCCTGCGACACGAGCCACGGCGCCGCCCCCGCCCAGGTCGGCAGGATCCCGGGCTCGCACTTCCTGTTCGGCGGGGACGAGTGGTGGTTCTTCGGGCCGGTCATCGAGCCGGGCGATCATCTGATCTGCCACCGGATGCCCTACGACTACAAGGTCACGCAGACCAAGTTCGCCGGACCGACCTGCTTCCAGCGGGGCGACACGCTCTACATCAACCAGAAGGGCGAGACGGTGGCCCAGCAGCGGTCCACCTCGATCCGCTACCGGGTGACGCAGGCCAAGGAGAACAAGTCGGGCGCCGCTGAGGCCGACATGCAGGGCGACCCGGAGTGGACCGAGGAGCAACTGCGCGAGCTGGAGGCCACGAAGGCCGGCTTCATCGACCAGATCCAGTCCATGCGGCACGAGAAGCGACTGTTCTCGTCGGTCGAGGTCGGCGTCGAGCTACCCACCAACGTGCTGGGCCCGCACAGCCTGGCCAGCTTCGCCACCGAGTGGCGGGCCTACCCGATGACGGTGTGGGGGGCGACGAGGAAGGGACCGTCGACCCAGACCGCCGAGGAGCTCGGGTACACCAAGGAGATGTCGGGCTTCGAAGGGGACCGTCGCATGGAGCGACTGAACCCGGAGCTGACCGACGGCGCCTACTACGGTCCGTCGCGCGGCCACCTCCAGCCCCAGTGGGCCCGCCACATCGGTGCCGCCCGGGGCTACGGCTACGGCGCATCGATGGGCGCCTGGGTGCTCGACTATGTCGCCGCCTGGGCCGGCGAGTGGGGCTTCATCACCCACGCCAACGCGTCCTACCGAACTTTCGCCTACACCGGCGACGCCACCTACCTCCGGGGCCGGGTGACCGGCACGGCTGAGGAGCGGCGGGGCCGGCGCAGCCGTTACGTGGCCACCATCGCCGTCGAGATGACCAACCAGGAGGGCAAGGTGCTGGCCACCGGGACGGTCGACGTGGCCCTGCCGACCGAGTAGCCGGCGAGCCGGCCGGCTCAGGCTGGGCGGCGGCGCGGCGCGCGCCGGGTGGCGACGGCCGGGACGGTCGGGTCCTCGGCCAATCGCAGGAAGCTCTCGAGCGCGCCTTCCAGGACGCCCACCGTCACTTCGCCCTCGCCGGGGACGAGGAACACCGACAGGACCACCCGCAGCAACAGCTCGTCCAGTTCGCGGACGGTGACCAGACCCTCCCGCACCGGCCGGGACCGGGCCATGACCGGACCCAGCAGCTCCTCGGTGATCCGGTGGAAGACGGGCATCTGCCGGCGGAGGAAGGCCAGCACGAACTCCGGCTCCACATCGATCATCAACGGCAGCGCCGGGTGCTGGTGGAGGTACCCGACGATGTAGCCGATCACCGAGGCCAGGGTCGGCTCCCCCTCGGTCGCGGCCAGAGCCCGGCGCAGACCCTCGGCGAAGCGATCCTGCTCGTACTCGGCGAGGACGGCGAGCAGGTCCTCCTTGGTCGGGAAGTACCGGTAGACGGTGCCCCGTGACAACCCGGCCCGGTCGCTGACGTCGCTCATGGTCAGCCGGCGCGGTCCGACCCGGCCGAGGGCGGCCAGGGCGCCCTCGAGGATGCGGTCACGGGTGGCGGGGACGAATTCGGGCACGGGGTCCCGACGCTAGCGCCCGGTCGGGACCGGGGGTGCGGACCGCCCGGCCCCGGGACGACGTCAGTCGGCCGGCTGGAGAACGAGCGGCAGCTCGAGGGTGCAGCGCAGCATCGGCGTCCAGATCAGCTCGGTCCCGGGAGCGACCTGGTAGTTCGGGATGCGGCGGTGCCATTCCCGCATGGCGATGCGCAGCTCCTGGCGGGCCAGGTGCGAGCCCAGGCAGCGATGGATGCCGCTGCCGAACGCGAAGTGACGGTTGGAGTCGCGGCCGAAGTCGACGTGGCCGGCGTCGTCGATGCCGGTCGGGTCGGTGTTGGCCGCCCCCACGATGGCGAAGACGGTGTCACCTTTGGTGACGGGACATCCGTTGATCTCGGTGTCCTCCACGGCCACACGGGCCACGCCGCTCACCGGTGACTCCCACCGCAGCAGCTCCTCGACCGCGGCAGGTATCCGGTTCGGGTCGTCGACGATCATGCGGCGATGGTCGTCGTTGCCGGCCAGGAACGTCCAGAAGCAGACCAGGCTGTCAGTGACGGTGTCGAGCCCGGCAATGATGAACAGGTAGCAGATGTCCATGATCTCGTCGCGGGTCAACCGCTCGCCGTCGATCTCGGCCTCCAGCAGGTCGAGCAGCAGGCCTTCGATGCGCTCGTCGAGGATGCGGTCGAGCGCCGTCCCGAAGTAGTCGTAGCAGAGCTTCCCGGCGGCCACCCGGGCCTCCTGCTGGCCGATGAGAGTGGGCTCGCTGTCGCCGCGGACGATCCCCTCCTTGATGCGGAGGAACAGATCCAGGTCCTCGACCGGTAGGCCGAGCAGGCGCAGGAACACCGTGCAGGGCAAGGGCACGGCGAACTCCTGGAGGAACTCGCATGTTCCTTTGTCCACGAACCTGTCGATGAGCTCGTTGACCAGTTGGGTGATGTCGCCCTCCAGGCGGGCCATCGTCCGCGGCTCCAGGAACGGGTCGAGCAGCTTGCGGTACTTCTTGTGCTCGGGGGGATCGATCTGCAGCGGGATCATGGGCCGGTCGTTGCCCAGGCCGCCCAGGCCCTCGCCGAAGGCCGACGAGAACACCTTGGCGTTGCGCAGCGTGCTCTGCACGTCCTCGTAACGGGTGACGAAGACGGTCGGGTTGTGGCCCGGCACCTGGAGGTCGTCACGGCCCGGGCAGCCGTCCCGCAGCGCGGCGAAGAACGGTCGCGGGTCGGTGGCGAAGGCCGGGTCGACCATCATCTCCATCGACCAGCCGGCGCGGCTCGTATCGATGGCGGACGGCTTGGCCTGGGTGTCGGTCATCGCTACCCTCCCGTTGTCGTGCGGGCCCGGAGGCCCATGGAACACGATGACCTCATATTGTCACATGAGTCCGATGGGTTCAACCCGCCGGGACACCGTCGGGGCGGACGGTCAGGTGGCCAACGGGCCGGCCAGCGCCTTGGTTTCGGTGTACTGCTCGAAGCCTTCCAGGCCCCCCTGGCGGCCGATGCCGCTGGCCTTGTAGCCACCGAAGGGGGAATCGGCGCCGTACCAGAGACCGCCGTTGACCATGGCCGTGCCCGCCCGCAGGCGGCGGGCCATGGCCACGGCCCGTTCCTCCGAGCCGGCGGTCACGGCACAACCGAGGCCGTACTCGCTGTCGTTGGCGATGCGGATGGCGTCCTCCTCGTCGTCGAAGGGGATGACCACCAGGACCGGCCCGAAGATCTCCTCGCGGGCCACCTTCATCGAGTTGTCGACATCGGCCAGCAGGGTGGGCTCCACGAAGTAGCCCTTGGGCAGATGCTCCGGCCGGCCGCCACCCACGACCACGCGGGCGCCCTCCTCGCGGGCCGAGTCGATGTAGCCGAGGATGCGGTCGCGCTGGCGGGCGTTGATCTGCGGGCCCTGGAAGTTGGAGGCGTCGGTGGGGTCACCGTAGGGAACCGTCTTGAAGCCGGCCTCCAGTATGGAGATGCCCTCCTCGTAGCGGGAGCGGGGCAGCAGCATGCGGGTGAGCATCACGCAGCCCTGGCCGCCGTGGGTGCAGATGGTCCACCCGAACGACAGCTTGGCTTCGAAGTCGGCGTCCTCCAGGACGATGTCGGCCGACTTGCCCCCCAGCTCCAGGAACAGCCGCTTCAGGGTCGGGCCGCCCTTCTCCATCATGCGGCGACCGACACCGGTGGAACCGGTGAACGAGATCAGATCAACCCGCGGGTCGGTGACCAGCCGCTCGGCCACGGAGTTGTCAGACGTGGCGACAACCTGCAGGACACCGGCCGGGATGTCGGTCCGCTCGGCGACCAGGCGGCCGATGCGGGTGGCGTTCCAGGGGGTGTCGGGCGCCGGCTTCAGGATCACCGTGTTGCCGGTGGCCAGGGCCGGGCCCAGCTTGTTGAGCGTGACCTCGAACGGGTAGTTCCACGGGACGATGGCGGCGACCACACCGGTCGCCTCCTTCAGCACCTTGCGCCAGCTGTTCTGACCGAAGGCGGTGCCGTTGGGGAGATCCCGCTCCCACGCGAACTCGTCGATGTAGTTGGCCGGCCAGCGCAGCGCCTCGGCCAGTGGGGCGTCGAGCTGGGGCCCGTAGGTGAGCAGCACCGGGGTGCCGACCTCGGCCACCAGCTCGGAGCGCAGCTCCTCCTGTTCGGCCTCGAGGGCCTCCTGGAGCTGCAGGATGCACTTCTGGCGGAACTTGTGGTTGGTGGCCCAGTCGGTCTCGTCGAACGCCCGGCGGGCGGCGGCGATGGCCGCGTCCATGTCCTCGGCGCCGGCGTCGGCGACATCGCCCAAGACCTCTTCGGTCGCCGGGTTGATGTTGTCGAACGTCCGGCCGCTCTGGGCCTCCACCAGCTTGCCGTCGATGAGCAGCCGGGACTCGCCCTTGATTGATGTCATGACCGGTGTCTCCCTCCCGTGGTCGGCGCCAGATTATTCGGCGTCGAAAGAAATCGCCCGTTCAGGGCAGTTGGCCACCGCCAGCTTGGCCTTCTCCTCGTCGGCCGGCGCCACCGCGCCGCCGGCTTCGATCAGCACGCCGTGGCCGTAATCGTCGGCGTCGAACAGCTCAGGGGCGAGCGAGTAGCAACGCCCGTGCCCGGTGCAGGCCTCTTCGTCGATCCGCAGCTTCATTCTCCGAGATATTAGGGTCGGCCTCCGTGGACCTCGGCATCGACGGACGGGTCGCCGTGGTCACCGGCGCCAGCCGGGGCATCGGCCGGGCCGTGGCCGGGCTACTGGCGGCTGAAGGCGTTCGCCTGGTCCTGTCGGCCCGCGGCCGTGCCCTACTCGAGACGGAAGCGGCCGGGCTGCGGGCGGTCGGCGCCGACGTCGTCACCGTGGCCGGCGACATGATGTCGGCCGACGCGACCGACGCCCTCGTGGCCGCCGCCCTGGACCGCCACGGCCGCGTCGACATCCTGGTGAACAACGCCGGCGGCGACAGCGGTTACCTGCCCATCGACCGCCTCACCGACGAGGACTGGGAATGGGCCTACCGCCTGTACGTGGTCAGCCCGATGCGCCTGACCGTGGGCTGCCTGCCTTCGATGAGGGCGAACCGGTGGGGCCGGATCGTCAACATCGGGTCGTACACGGCCCGGGTCCCGGAGCCGTTCTGCGCCCCGTACTCGGCGGCCAAGGCGGCCATCGTCAACGCCACCCGCAACCTGTCGCGCGCCTATGCCGGCGAGGGGGTGACAGCCAACAGCGTGCTGCCCGGGCTGACCGACACCGAGGGCGTCCGCAGCGGCTTCGACGAGGCATCGGCCGCCAGCGGCCGATCGCACGACGAGATCCTGACCCGGATGCTGGCCCGGGCGCCGATCGACGTGGGCCGGCCGGGCACCTCCGATGAGGTGGCGGCCATGGTCGCGTTCCTGTGCTCCGAGGCGGCCGCCTGGGTGAGCGGCGCCGCCATCACCGTGGACGGCGGGACGGTGCGCTCGGCCTTCTGATCACTCCAGCCGGACCGGCAGTGAACCGGGCCGGCTTCAGGAGCGGGGCAGGCCGAGCACCTTGTCGGCGATGATGTTGCGCTGGATCTCCGACGATCCGGCCGAGATGGTCACGCCGAACGACCGCAGGTACTGCTCGATCCAGGTGGTCGGGTCCTGGGTCGACAGGGGCAGCACCACGCCGGGGTTCACCGTGGGGCTCAGCGCCTCCGGACCCTGGATCTCGGCGGCGACCAGCGACAGCTGTTGCCGGGTCTCGCTCGAGAACATCTTCATCAGCGCCTGCTCGGGCGCGCTGCCCCCCTTCAGCAACTTGCCGAATCCGAGGTAACCGAGGCACCGGGCGGCCTGCGCATCGATGTACAGATCGGCGATCCGGTCGGCCGCGGTGGCCTGTTCGTCGGCGGGCAGAGCGGCGATCATCGCCGGCGCCTCACCGAGCAGGCGGCGGGTCGCGTTCTCCAGCTCGATCACGCTCTGCACCCACACCATGCCCCGCTCATGGGCCAGGGACCCGTTGGCCATGGCCCACCCGTTGTTCAGTGTCCCGACCAGGTTGTCGGCCGGAACGATGACATCGGAGAGGAACACCTCGTTCAGCTCGGCGTGGCGAGGATCGACGATCTCGGGGACCGGCCGCACGGTGAGGCCGGGCGTGTTCATGTCCACCAGGATCACGCTGATCCCTTTGTGCTTGGGCGCATCGGGGTCGGTCCGGCAGAAGAGGAAGCAGAACTCGGTGTGGCCGGCTCCTGATGTCCACAGCTTCTGGCCGTTGATCACGAAGGTGTCGCCGTCGCGCACGGCCCGGGTGGTCAGCCCGGCCAGGTCGCTGCCGGCGCCCGGCTCGCTCATCCCCAGGCAGGCGCTCTTCTCCCCCCTCAGGATCGGCAGCGCGTAGTTCTCGATCTGCTCCGGCGAGCCATAGTCGAGGATCGACGGGGCGACGATCCCGAGGCCCTGCGGGTTGGTCGTGCGGGGAACGCCGGCCCGGGCCATCTCCTCCAGGTAGACGAGCTGCTGAGTGGGCGTGGCGTCGCGCCCGCCCCGCTCGGGCGGCCAGCCAGGCACCAGCCACCCGGCGTCGAACATCCGGCGGGTCCACCGCCGGGCCCAGCCCGGGGCGTGGCCGGAGGACATGGCCGGATCGGCTTCCATCTCCTCGGCGGTCGGCCGGTTGTCGGCCAGCCAGGCGATGAACTCGGCCCGGAACTCCTCCACCGTCTCGTCGAAGCTGAGCTTCACGTCCAGACCCCCACCTGCCGGGCCACGGCGGCCCGATGGGTGCGGGCCCCGCCGAAGAGGAAGTCGTTGGTCTTGGCCCGCTTGGCGAACATGTGCAGGTCGTTCTCCCAGGTGAATCCGATACCACCGTGCAGCTGGATGCCGTCCTGCACGAGGAGGCGCTGGCAGTCGCCGGCCGCCGCCTTGGCCATGGCCACTGCCACCGATCGGCGTTCGTCGTCCTCGGCGATGGTGAGGGCGGCGTACGCCGACAGGGCACTGGCCCGTTCCAAAAGCAGGTACATCTCGACCAGCCGGTGCTTCAGGGCCTGGAACGAGCCGATGGGCTGGCCGTACTGCTCCCGGTCCTTGGCGTACTGCAACGTCGTCTCGAAGATGACCCGGCAGCTGCCGCAGGTGCTGGCGGCCAGGCAGGCCGTCGTTTCCTCGAGCGCCCGGGTGATCGACGCGTGGACGCCTTCGCGACCGGGCTCGGCCAGCACCGCGTCGGCCGGGACCATCACCGAGTCGAACACGAGCTCCACAAGTGGCTGGGTCGGGTCGAAGACAGGGAGGACCCGGCCCGGGCTGAAATCGCCGGGCACCACGAATACCCCCAACCCGTCGGTTCCGGAGGAGTGCTCGGCTCTCGCCACCACCGCAATGTGGTCGGCACCGACGCCGTCGCACACCCAGCTCTTGGTCCCGTCCAGGACCCAGCCCCCATCGACAGGGCGGGCCGTGGTCGTCACCCGGCCCGGATCCCATGTGCCGGGCGCTTCGGCCAGCGCCACGGTGCCGGTGGCACCGCGCTCGGCGATGGCCCGGAGATACGGTTCGGCCCGGTCCGCCGGGGCCACTTCGCGCACCAGTGGGGCGAACTGGGTGACGGTGGCCAGAAAAGGGCTGGGCGCCACCACCCGGCCCAACTCCTCGACGACCAGGCTGAGCTCGACGAATCCGAGCCCGATGCCCCCGAACTGTTCGGGAATGGTCAGGGCCGGCCAGTCCAGGTCGACCATCTGCTTCCACAGCCCCGATCGGGACGGGACGTACTCGCCGTCCTTGCCCTCGAAGACGTGGCGGACGGCCGAGGGCGGGCAGGCCCGGGCCAGGACGGCCCGGACCGAGGCCCGGAGTTCTTCCTGATCGTCCGTGGGGGTGAAATCCATGGGCCCGATTCAGCCGGCCGAAACCAGCGGGTCACACACCCGGCACGGCTTCATGTCGCCGATCTGGTCCTCAGTGAGCGACCTCAGGTTCGACGACCGGTTGGCGACCATGGGGCAGCCGGCGGAATGGAAGTTGGTGCCGGTCGGCGTGGCCACGAACGTCCGGGCCGTCCGGATGCCGTTGGTCGACAGGCCGACCGCCTCGATGGCCTCGTGCGGCAGGTCCACCCGTCCGCCCGACGCCGCCACCGCTTCGATGAGCGCGCGCATCAACTCCCGCTGCTCACGCATAGCTTCCTGGTGGTGCAGGTCGGCCTGGTCGTAGATCCGGTAGAGCCAGTGGGCCCAGTAGAAGAAGCAGCCGATCATCACCACGGCCAGGCCACCGATGCCGCCGCTGACCAGGTACGGGATCTGCTGCTGATCCACCCGGCCGTGGGCCGCCCCACTCCAGGCCAGCAGTATCAGGGCGATGCCGAGGGGCAGGAGCAGGGAACCGGCGATGATCTGCCAGGTGTTGCGCAAGTCGAGGTTCGACTGGCGCAGGCGCTGCAGGCGGCTCTCGGTGCGGTCCTCAGCGGCCGGCGCCTCGGGCACGGCGCCGAACGGGTCGGCGGTAGTGGCGATCATCGGGCGGTCCTCCATGGTCAGGACTTGCGGCCCCGGAGCAACTGCCAGTTGGCGTAGCCGAGCAGCGGTCCGGAAGCGACTAGGGACAACAGGAAGGCGATCACCATCCACGCCACCTTGACCGGTGCCCCGAGCACCGTCGCCGCCGGCGTCGCCGGGGGGATCGTGGACGGCTGCGTCTGGCTGGGTGCCGACGAGCCGGTCGCCAGAGACGGTCCGGTCGACGACGCACCCGGCGAGCTGCCTGACGTGGCGATCTGGGTCGAGGGGCCGGTCGATGATCCCACCGACGAGGTGCCGCTGATGCTCGGAGTGACCGACGGCGTCAGCCCCGACGACAGGGGCGGCACCGGGATCGGGGTGATGGCGGGCAAGGCGGTGGCGTTGGCCGATGCCTCGGTGATGCCCAGGTTCAGGTCCAGGCCGAGGCTGCTGACCGGCACGTTGCCGCCCGGGTTGGGAACATTGCTGTCCTGGAACGCGATCACCAGTCCCCCGCTCGTGACCGAAGCGGCCGCCCCGTCCTCGGTTGTGACCGGCGCGATCGTGTGCACCGAGATGCCGGCCTGTTTGAGGGCGACGAGCACCTGGTTGGCGTCCGAGACGAGCACGCCGAGGGTGCTGCTGGACTTGAGCGTTATCCCGTCCGGCCCGATCGATGCCGGGACGCCGGCCACGGTCACCGATGAGATCGAGAAGTCGCTCGTCTCCTGCCCGATGGTGCCGTTCGACGACGCCGATGCGCGCGACGAGATGCCGGAGATGACGATGGCGGTGCCGAGCAGCTTGACCGTGCTGACATCGGTCTGGGCCGAGACCTCCGCCGAGGACGCCCCGATCTGGGTGGAGGAGGAGGCGGTGCTGGAATCGACCGATACGAGCGCGGCGGCGAAGGCCAGGTTGTTGGTCGTGGCCTGGCCCGTCGCCCCGGCCGGGCCGGCATTGGCCGACGCGCTGAGGGCACCGGTCGTCGACCCACCGGGCGGCGAGTACTTCGATGACGTGCCGACCGAGACCTGAGCCGGGTAGTCGGCGCGGGCCACGGCCGGGTAGTTGAGCAGGTTCTGCACCGAGGTCGGGACCTGGGACGCGAAGGTCGCCATCAGGTTGCCGATCTGCGATGCGGTGTCTCCGGGATAGGCCGGGCTGGCGATGGCCGAGTTGCTCGGACCGGTCGATGTCGACGTGGTGGCGTACGGGATGGCCGCCTCGACCAGATTGCCCTGGCCGACATCGCCGGCGCCGACCAGGCCGGGCGTGAGCGGCGAGATCTGGATGCCGGAGGCGTATCCGGTCGTGTTGATACCGGCCAGGTTGGCGCCGGGTGTGCTGCCGGAGCCGGTGCTGCTGTCGGCATGCGCCGACGGCGCCAACCAGAAGGCGGCCAGAGGAAACGCGACCGTCATGGCCGCCGCGGCCAGGACGGCGGGCCGTCGACGTCTTCCCGGGAGGGGGCTCATCGGGCCGCACCGAGGTAGGCATCGGTCAGGGCAGCGGAGGCTCTGAGATCCGCGGGCTCTCCCATATCGACGATTCTCCCTTTTTCCAGAACATACGCGTAGTCCGCCAGCTCCAGGGCGGCATCGACGTACTGCTCGACCAGGAGCATGCTGGTGCCGGCCTGTTTGCTGGCCCGGATGGTGTCGAACAGCTGGGCCGTGATGAGCGGGGCCAGGCCCATCGAGATCTCGTCCAGCATGAGCAGGCGGGGCCTGGTGACAAGTGCCCGGGCCAGGGCCAGCATCTGCTGCTCGCCCCCGGACAGCGTCCCGGCCAGTTGCGACAGGCGCGGCCCGAGCGCCGGGAACAGGGCGACCGCCTCGTCGATGATCGTGGCGCCCTTCCCGTCGACGCCCGCGTAGGTGGCCATCTGCAGGTTCTCGGCCACGCTCAGGCTGCGGAAGATGCCCCGGCCCTCGGGCACGTGCACCACCCCAGCGCTCGAGACCAGGTGCGGTGGCCAGTTGGTGATCTCGTGACCGTCGTAGATGATGCGGCCCCGTTCCGCCTTCACCAGTCCGGAGATCGTCCTCAACGTCGTCGTCTTGCCGGCCCCGTTGGCCCCGAGCAGGGCGACCACACAGCCCTCCGGAATGACCAGGTCCACTTCGGTCAGCGCCTTCATCGACCCGTATGACACCGACAGCCGCTCGAGTTGGAGGAGGGCGCCCATCAGCCGGCCGGCTCGCCCAGATAGGCGGCGATGACCTTGCCGTCGTTGCGGATCTGGTCGGGGGTGCCGCAGGCGATGCGCTTGCCGAACTCGAGCACGGTGATCTGGTCGCAGACCTCCATCACCAGTCGCATGTCGTGCTCGACCAGTAGCACGGCCGGGGAGTCCGGTCCTCCGGCAGTCGTGTCGAGCAGGACCTCACGGAACGCCTCGGTCTCGACGTGGTCGAGGCCGGAGCTGGGCTCGTCGAGCAGCAACAGCTTGGGCTCGGTGCACAGCGCCCGCCCCAGCTCGACCATGCGGCCCAGGCCGGTCGGCAGCTCGCCGGCCGGCCGGTCGGCCAGGTGCTGCAGGCCCAACCGGCGCAGGACATGGTCGGCCAGCTCCCGGCCGTCCCGACTGCGCCGGCCGAACACGCCCCCGGGGATGCGCGACTCCCACGCCGACAGCAGGTTGTCGCGGACACTCAACCCGACGAACAGCTCCAGGCGCTGAAAGGTACGGGCCATCCCGGCCCGGGCCCGACGCTGCGGGGGCCACCGGTTGATGTCGGACCCGGACAGGCGCACGTGCCCGCTCGTCGGGGTCTGCAAACCGGTGATGACGTTGAAGAGCGTGGTCTTGCCGGCGCCGTTGGGGCCGATCAGGCCGGTGATCTGGCCGGGCATGACGTCCAGGTCGACGGCGTCGAGAGCGGTCAGTCCGCCGAAGCGGACCGTGACCTCGGACACCTGGAGCAGGGGCCCGCCCGCGGCGACGGAGACGGGCAACCGGGCGGTCGTCGATTCAGCCATGGGTGACCCTCGTGCTGAGGGCCGGGACCTCGGCGGTCACCGGCTCCGGCGCCGGTACCGGTACCGGCGGGCCGTCCGGGGCGGGCCGGTCGGCCGCCGTCCGGGCCGCCCGGGGCGGGCGGGGCAGACGGTACAGGACGGCCATGCAGTACCGGGCCTGATCGAACGCGTTCTGGGGCAGGCCCTGGTAGCCCTTGGCGATCAGGATGACGGTCACGGCGATGGTGAGCGGCTCGTAGGTGTGCACGACCGGCGGGATGCCGGGCAGTAGCTGCACCAGTTGCAGGGCGCCGGCGGCCACCGCCCCGCTGATGAACGAGCGCCCCCCGACTACGACCAGCAGGAGGACCTGCAAGGACGTGTTCCACGCGAAGTTCATCGGATCCACACTCTGTTGGGTCATGGCCAGAAGCGAGCCGCCGATAGAGGCAACCACTCCGCAGACGGCGAACACGGCCAGCTTGGTCAGCGTCAGATTGGCACCCAGGGTCGAAGCGGCCGCCGGGGAGTCGCGCACCATGCTGAGACGACGACCGATCGGCCCGCGCTTGAGCAGCCACGCGCCCGCCGCCAGTACCGTGAGAACGGCCAGGCACAGGTAGAACTGCGAGGTATAGCCCCGGAGCGAGATGGGCCCCAGACTCACTGTGCTGACCCCGATGCCGGTCTGACCGCCCGTGATGGCGCCGAATGAATACACGAACGTGTCCATGATGAGAGCGAACGCCAATGTCGCCAGCGCGAGGAAGAGGCCGGATAAGCGGAGCGACGGCAGCCCGATGATCACGCCGACCGGCGCCGCGATCAGTACTCCGAACAGGATGCCGAGCGGAAACCGCGAGCCGACGGTGCCGGCCATGTGGGCCACGCTGAACGCGCCGATCGCGGCAAAGCTCATCTGGGCGATCGATATCTGACCCGTCCATCCGGTGAGAACGACGACCGTCAGAGCAACGATGGAATAGGCCATCGCCTCCGCTATGTCGTGCTGGATCGGACCACTGAACATGAGCGGGATCAGGACCCCGGCGGCCACCGCCGACCCGACACCCCAAGGCAGTCTCACCTTCTCCCGTTCGAAGTACCGCCCGGGATCAGGGAGCGATCTCAGGGAAGACCGCACCTCCTTCAGGCGGGACCCGTACACCATCAGCAGCAGTATCAGGGTGAAGTACGGGATGGAGGATTCGATGTTGGCCACCGTCCCGGTCGTGTTGAACTTCTGCAGGACATCCTGGGCCACCCCCAGTGCGATCGACCCGCCGAATGCGAGGGGAAGACTCACGAGGCGCCCCAGTACCGCCGGCGCCAACGAGTAGAGAGCCAACAGCGGAATCTCCCGTATGTCCAACCCCGACTGCGTGCTGAGAAGGATCCCGGAGATGGCGGCGAAAACAGTCGAGATGATCCACGTCGCCTGCCCGACGCGGTTCGAGTTGACGGCGATGAGGCCGGCCAGCTCGCGATTGTCGACAACCGCTCGCGTCGCCGTTCCGAACTGGGTGCGCTGCAGCAGGACGAACAGAAAGACGGCCAGTCCCGCGGCCGTGAGCAGAGTGAACAACCCGGATTCTCCTGCTACCCCTCCGAACAGGATCGTGATCCCGTCGAACCGGAAGTGACGGTGGGAGAAGATCGTCGGCAGGTTGGTGGGCGTGGCGCCGAAGATTATGGGTACGAGCGTGATGAAGAAGGCGAGGATCCCCAACGCGACGACGATCTGCACCTCGACGGCGACAGCGGCCAGAGGCCGGAAGATCGCCTCGAGGAGCAGACCCAGCAGAGGAGCGACCACAATCAGAACAAGTGGCAGCGAGATCCACTCGTTCAGGTGCCACTTGTCCCTCAACGTCCAGAAGACGTAAGCGAGGAACAGCGCGATCCCGCCGTAGGCGAAGTTGAAGATGCCCGAGGTCTTGTAGGTGAGGACGATGCCCATCGAGGCGAGGGCGTAGCTGGCCCCGCTGAAGATGCCGAGGATGATGAACTCCGTCACCCCGACCTCCTAGCTGGCCGGGCCGACGTCGACGAGTGTCCCCGAGCAGTACAGGCCGGAGCTGGGCCACGTCTCCTTCCAGGCGCTGCCCTGCCAGGCCACGTTGGTAATGCAGGGCGGCCCGGTCCGGTTGCTCGGGGTGTAGGCACCGAAGGCCCCGTCGCTGCCCCAGTTGGACACGCCGGCGAGGGCCGCCGTCAACGACGCCCGGGTCGGGTTGCGCCCGGCCTTCAGCAGGGCGTACACGTACAGCTCGGCGTCGGCCCACGCCTCCAGCCCGAACTCGGTCAACGGTTGACCCGGTTCGTAGGTCTGCATCTCCTGCGAGTACTCCTCGACGCCCGGCACCGGGGCGGTGAGCGGCACCGAGGAGAGCCCGATATCCAGGTTCTGGGCGGCCGACGAGCCGGCCAGGCTGATCTGCTGGGGGGTGTAGCCCTCGTAGGTCGTGCTGATCAACGACGGCTTGTAGCCGTCGGACTGCATGTCCTGGAGCATGTCGGCGTTGCCGACCGCGTCCATCGTGGTGAACACGCCACCGCAGTTCTTCTGCTGCATGGACGCCACCACCGAGCCCATGACCGTGCCGGGCGCCGGCGGGATGCTGTAGTTCGTGTAGCAGAGGCTGACGCCGAGCTGCTTGAACACGGTGGCGTACTCCTCGCCGGCCTGGGCGCTGATCGGGATGCTGTAGGACAGGACGGCTATCGACTTGGGCATCTGGCCGTACTGCTGCAGGCCCTTCATCCAGGTGTTGTTCAGGTAGGCGTGCCCGTTCTTGACAGTCACACTGCCACCCGTGGCCGACCAGTACACCGGGGCGTTCGAGCGGTTGACGTTGATGGCCGGCCCCAGGTCGGGCGCCTTGGCCGCCTCCATGGCGCTCACGCCGCCGTTGTCGGCGTCGGACAGGTCTCCGACGAAGGCCAGCACGTTGGGGATGAGGGACTGCACATCCGAGGCGTCGTTGCTCGAGTTCTGCTGGTCGTCGTCCACCTGCAGCTTCAGCTGGCGGCCGCAGATGCCGCCGAACCGGTTGATCGAATCGAACACCGCCTGCACCGCCTGGGACCCAGGTGTGAAGCTGTCGGACACCGCCCCGGTGATGCCGCTGACATTGCCGGCCGTGATCGACGTGGCGGTGACGCCGGGGGCGGACGCCGTGTTGCCGCTCGTGCCGGTGCAGTATGACGCCTGGGTCTGCGGGTTGTAGCTGTAGGTCGACGGCGAGAGGGCCTGGGCCTGGGCCGCGGTACCACCGCCGCCGGACGTCCGGCCCGAAGCCCCCGACGAGCCCGATCCGGCCGCGGTTCCGGAACCATGACTGCCGCGGGCGGCCGAGGACGATCCCCCGGTGTTGGTCGTCGCCCCGCCGGTACCGGACGTGGCCCCACCCGACGAACCGCTCGTGACACCGCCGCCGCTCGACCCGCTCGCCACCGGGCCGGACGAACCGCCGCTGGTTCCCCCGGCTGCGCTCGGCCCGTTGCTGACCGTCGGCAGCAATGGAGCGACGCGGGCCCCGCATGAGGTGGTCAAGAGGGTGGCCGCCATGGCCGCACTCACCAGGCGGCGGCCTTTGCGTTGGTTGACGAACAGCACGTGCGGCAGAACCCCCCGATGACCGTGGCGACCCGAACTGACACGGACGTCATAGTTCTTGAGATCATGGTGGCACCCGTTGTCGACCGGTTGCCACCTGTAATTTTCGGCGTACCCGAGGCCGGGTCCTGCCCAGCGCCGGTTGTCAGGCGGCCGGTGCGCCGATGTGCATGAGCTGGGCCAGATTGCCGCCCATGACCTTGCGGACATCCTCGTCGGCCAGGCCGTCCAGATCGTCGACGAAACTGATCGGATCCGACATGCCCTCGGGGTGGGGCCAGTCGGACCCGAACAGCACCCGGTCGGCACCGATCAGCTCGCACAGCCCGACCGGATCCTCCTCGTGGAAGGGGTGCACATAGATGTTGCGTTTGAACACCTCGACCGGATCCTCCTCGAAGTCCTTCGGCGAGAAGTCGTAGCCGTGGGCGAACGCTTCGATCAGCGGCCTCACCCAGTTGCTGCCGTTCTCGACCGGTGCGAACCGCAATGTGGGAAAGCGGGAGCACAGGCCGTGGCCGACGAGCGAGGCGACCGTGTCGACGATCGGCCTGGACATGTGGCCGATGATCGTGGCGAACCCGGAGCTGTTCTTGAACGGCAGCATCTCGCCGGTCCGGACGCCCTCCCACTCGTTCAGGTGGCGCTGGTAGCCGCTGTCGGACGCGTGCATGCCGACCAGGATGTCGGCCTCCGCCACCTTGGCCCAGAACGGGTCGAACTCCGGCAGGGCGAACGACCGCTTGCCCATGAACCCGGGCACCGGGGCCGGACGGATGAGCACCACTCGGGCGCCCCGCTCGAGCACCCATTCCAGCTCGGCAATGGCCCGGTCCACGATGCAGAGGGAGATCACCGGGGTCGGGAAAATCCGCTCCTGGTAGTCGAACGTCCAGTCCTCGTGCATCCACTGGTTGAGCGCATGGATAACCGTGTGGGTGGCGACCGGATCGTCGCTCAGCCGCTCCTCGAGCAGGCTGGCCAGCGTGGGCCACATCAGGGCCCGGTCCAGGCCCAGCTCGTCCATCATGGCCAGGCGGGCCTCCGGGTCCCGGAACGCCGGCAGCGCGCGGATCGGCCGGCCCATGATCTCCCGCCGGCTCTTGCCGTCGGGGTTGCCCACCTTGAAGTACTCCTCCTGGGCACCGGGCGCGGCGACCACGTCGAACGTCGGGTTGGGGATGTAGTCGGAGATGACGTTCCGGATGGCGATCTTCGTGCGCCCGGCCACCTCGACGTACTTGATCAGACCCTCGTACTCGGGGGGGAGATGACGGGTGAAGGCGTCGGTGGACTCGTACAGGTGGTTGTCGACGTCGAAGACCGGATAATCGAGCATTCTCGACGGCATCTTGGCGAACCTCCCCATTCAGGCCTGACCACTGATTTTAGCAGAGGCGAGAATGGCGTTTCCGCAGCATGGGAGGCCGACTCTCCGATCCCACTGCGAACACTTTGCCCCTTTTGCGGCATTCTAGTAGAATTGATTTCGAGTTCCTACGTGAGGAAGGATCCCGTGCGGTGTCCCACTCCTACCCAACCAGGCGGACCGGGTTAGGACGACGTGTGGCCGAGATCGTGCTCGGCCCCGAGGGCGATCCGGCGCCCGGCACGTTCGTGGAAGGTCCCAACGTGGTCCCGCTCGAAATGGTCCCGTTCCCCATGCTGGTCGCCGACGACCGTGGCCGGGTGCTGGCGGTGAACAGCCGATGGACCGAGTTCTCCGGGCTGTCGCGCGAGGATTCTCTGGGTGTCGGTTGGCACGGTGTGCTCGACCACGCCGCCCCGTTGGAGGACCTGGTGGCGCGGGTGGCGGCCGGCCAGGTCGGCCACGGCGACGCCTGCGAATGGACGGCCGTAGGCGGCCGGCGGGCCCAGTGGTGGGTGGGGTCGGAGGTGCGGGCCGGGGAGCGGTTGGTCGGGCTGGCCGTCGGGCGGATCGAGACCGATGAGGAAATGGTCCAGGCGGAGATGGAGTCGCCGGCGTCGCTGTTCGAGCGGCACCGGCGGGCGGCCTACACCGATGAGGAGGCGGAACCGACGCCCGAGTCGTCGGCGTTCGCCGCCCATGTCCTCGGCGATCCCCCGGCCCCGAACGCCGGAGATGCCCCCGACGTCGAGGTCGGCGACGCCGCCCTGACCGGCGCCGACCCGGCCCGTTTCGTTGACGCCGCTCCTCTCTTCGACACCGCCCCTATCGTGGACGCCGCCCCGCCTGACGGCTCCGTCTCTCCTGACGACCCGGCCCCTCCTGCCGACGGACCCGCCTCCACCTGCGTGACAACCGGGCCGGAGCCGGCTGCGGATCCGGATCCGGTGACTCCGCCTCTCGGGGACCCGGTCATCCGGGAGCTGCCGGCGCTCATCCGCAGCTTCGATTCGCTGCTCGTCGCCCTCGATCAGGTCCTCGAGCACTGGCTGGCCGACGTCGCTCCGGTCGGCATCTAGCCGGGCCCGCTCAGCTCGAGCTGGGCGGATGTGGCCGGCGCCCCGTCGGCGCCGAGCAACCACACGCCGATGCGGTTCCCCTCCCGTCGACCGGCCACGCTCACCACCTCCCCCGGTTCGATGGCCCGGCGGTACTCCACCTGTCCCCGGCCGATGCGCCCGCCGCCGGCCAGGTGGGCGGCCTCCTCTTCCACCGCCGTCCAGGAAACGGCGTTGTTGACATGGCCCAGGATGTCGAAGTCGGACGCCCGCAGCGGCCACGGACGGCCGGGCAACGGCGAATCCGGCACCGGGATGGTGAACCGCCCCTTGACCTTCCGGTCGCCGGCCGACTCTCTGTAGAGGTCAAAAGAACGCAGCCCCACCGGCCGCATCGTCTCCCTGTCCAGGCACACCCACAGGGAGACGGTCTCGGCCGCCGCCCCCCACTCGCCGGTGACCGACGTGCGCCGCTCCGCCAACGCGGTGCCGGTGCCCGAACACCAGGTCGCCAGCTCCAGCGGTTCGCCGTATCGGGGCCGGCGGGTCACGGCGATGGCGGTCCGGCGCACCACCCACGCGACGGCGTCTTCGACCCCGGCGTCGCGGACGTCGTCGGTGGCCACGTCCTGCAGGTAGCGGGCGATGGCATCGAACCTGACCCGGCCGGCCCGGTCGACGTCGTACAGCCGGACCCGGCGGCCGGTCCGGTGGATCCGGCCGCGCTCGTAGGGAACCATCTCGGGAATCACCAGGCGGCACCCTGACCGGGGGTGTCGGTCCGGGCCGTCAGCCGGCCGACTGGCCGAATGACGGGCCCCGCTTCCGGCGGTTGACCTCGCTGACCAACCGCTCGGTCACCTCGTCGGGCGTGCCGTGGCCGACGATGGTGGACAGCAGCGATCGGCGTTCGAACCACTCGATCAGCGGGGCCGTCTCCCGCTCGTAGAGCTCCAGCCGCCGGCGGATGGCGATCTCGGTGTCGTCGTCGCGTTGGACCACCTCGCCACCGCACACGTCGCAGATACCGGGCACACGCGGCGGGTTGTCGACCACGCTGTAGTTGGCCCCGCAGTCG
>DASZNC010000134.1:0-10144 GCA_035551615.1 Acidimicrobiales bacterium | reverse complement strand
CACCGGCACGGAGAGCTTCAACGAGCTGACTGGCTCCCCGGCCACCCTCAACTTCCTGGACCTGCCACGGGCCAGCAACTCCCCGAGCGGGATCTCGGTCACGGTGACGACAGTGGGCGGCAGCGGCCAGGGCACCGCCAGCAGCTCGGCGTTGAATGCGAATGACTCCTTCACCGGCGTCGACACCTTCTACGGCACCGGCGGCAGTGACACGTTCGTCCAGAACGGCGATCCGATTGAAACGTTCTACGGTGACGGTTATCTGTCCGGGGGCTCCGACACGCTCAACCTGACCAACGCGACCAGCGGTATCGGCGTCACATTCACGCCCGACAACAGCTGTGCCGCCGGTGCCAACAGCGGCACCGCCAGTGTGAACGGCGAGCAGGACACCTTCTACTGCATGTCGACCGTCCTGACGTCAGGGACCATCCGCTTCAATGTGGCCCCGGGTCAGACGGCCACCCTCAACGGCGGCGGTACCGGCAACCTGGTACTGAACTGCACGCTGGTCAACGACCCGTGCAACGGTCAGGGCGTCACCATCACGATGCCCAACGGAAGCACCGCTGGATCGGTGCAGGGCGACGGCTTCAGCTTCTCCTTCACCGGCATGTCGATCGTCAACGGGACACCGTTCAACGACCTGTTCGTCCCCGGCACCCAGAACGTGACCATCAACGGTGACGGGGGCAGCGACGGCGTCAGCTATGCCGGCGCCTCGTCGGCCGTGGTCGTCAACCTGTCGGGCAACAGCTACACGGTCCCGGCCGGCTACGGCGTGGCCAGCGGCACGGTCGTTCCCGGCCTGACCGCCGTCGGTGGATTCGGCGGAACCGTCTCGCTGAACGGCATCAGCAATGTCATCGGGACCAAGAACCTGAACGACGTCTTCATCGGCGGGTCCAGTCCGGGCGTCCTCCAGGGCGGATCCGGTAACGACCGCTACATCCTCACCGGCGGCGACACCTCGATCATCGCCGGTACTGGAGCCAACACGCTCGACCTGAGCGAGCTCAGCGGGTTCACCACCGTCACCCTCGACGACAACCTGCCGCAGAACACCGGAGACGGCATCCTCACTCTGGTCTCCGGCAACATGATGACCGCCATCGCCTCACCGGGCGGCAGTTCGCTCCAGGCCGGCGCTGTCAACAACGCAACCCTGATCGGTGGCGCTGGCAACGACAAGCTCTACGCCGGCAGCGGCAGCAACCAGACGCTGATCGGCGGAGGGGGCACCGACATCCTGGAGGGTGGAACCGGAAACGACACCCTGGAGGGCGGCGCCCAGCCCGTCACCTTCGTGCCCGGTCTGGGCAGCGACACCCTGACCTCGTCCGGCACTGGCAACACGTTGTCGTACGCCGGTGCAACCGGCGGGGTCAACATCAACCTGACCAACAACAACTACTCGGTACCGCCGGGCGAGCCCTACCACGGGACCACCCTGGCCGCCAACTCGGCGACCGGCGGCTACGGCGGCACCGTGACGCTGACCGGGGCGGGGATCACCACCGTCACCGGTTCGGCCAACGCCGACATCCTGGTGGCCGGCGGAGGCGACAACATCTCCGGTGATGGCGGGAATGATCTGTTCGTCATCGACGGTGGCAACAACACGCTGACGGCCGGCAGTTCCGGCTCCCCCACCTTCCTGTGGGAGGCCTCGGGCAGCAACACGATCGTCGGCAACGGGTCGTCGACGGTCGACTTCTCTCAGGCCACCGCCGGCGTCACCGTGAACCTGCAAGCCAGCAGCGCGACAGGTGGATTCGGGGGCAGCCAGAAGCTCACCGGGATCCTCAACATCGTCGGGTCGAATTTCAGCGACACCCTCGTGGCCAACGCAGCCAACGCCACTGTCACCGGGCTCAACGGAAACGACTTCCTCCAATCCAGCCAGTTCGGCAACGACACCCTGGTCAGCGATGGGAGCGGCACGGACACGTTCTGTGCCGAGAGCGGTCAGGTCACCCCGAGCGACAGATGCGCCGTCGCCGGTACCAGCGCAGCGGGTGGCGACACGATGACCGGCGGAACCGGGACCAACTACTTCTTCACCAAGAACAACCAGATCGACACCATCACCGGCGGTCCGGGACTCAATGACCTGGTTGCTGACGACCCGAACGACGACATAACCAACCCCTCGGCGTTCTCGACCACGTGAGGCAGAGGTGCCAGTCCTAGCTGCGCTGCAGGGCGCTGAGAATCTATCCGTCGAGCCCGGGCAAACGGTCACGTGCCAGTTGAGCCTGTCCAACACCGGCACGATCGTCGAGCAGTTCGCCATCCAGTTCCTGGGCGAAGGGGCCCTGTGGATCCGGTCGGACCCGGAACGGGTGTCGATGTTCCCCGGGGCTCAGCAGACGGTCACGCTGCACTTCTCGCCGCCGCGGGACCACACTGTCGCCGCCGGGTCGGTTCCCTTCGCCGTCAAGGTCACGCCCCAGAACGAACCCGACGAGTCGGTCACCGAGGAAGGCGTCATCACCGTCGGGTCGTTCAACGACGTCGGTGCCGAGCTCCTTCCCCGCCAGGTCAACGGCCGGGTCCACGGTCGCCAGCGCCTGGCCGTCGACAGTCGTGGCAACGTTCCTGTCGACGTCAATGTCAGCGGCAGCGACGGTGCCGACGCGCTCCAGTTCCGGTTCCGGCCGGCCGAACTGACGACCGTTCCCGGAGGGGCGCACTTCATCCGGGTCCGCATCCGGCCCCGCAAGCGTTTCTGGCGGGGCCCGGCCCAGCTGAAGACGTATCAGATCCAGGTCGATGCCGCCGGTGAGCGGCCGTTGGTCCTCGACGGGCAGTTCACGCAACGGGCGGTCATTCCCAAGTGGGTAATGGCCCTGATCGGGGCACTCGTGGTGCTGGCCCTGCTGTGGCAGTTCGTGTTGAAACCGGCCGTGCATGACACGGCGGTCAATGCCAACAAGTCGGCGCTCGCCGCTCAGCAGGCTCAGACCAACGCCCTCAAGACCCAGGTGAGCGCAGCCGCCCAATCGGCCAGTGCTGCAAATCAGAACGCAACTGCCGCCCTGGCCGGTGTCGGGAAGAAGCCGGTCGCCACCACCACCACGTCGACGAGCACCACGTCGACCACCGTGGCCAAGAAGACATCCTCGCCCACCACCGTTCCGGTGTCCACCGGAAGCACGCCGACCACGACCGCGCCGCCGGTCACCTCGCCGACCGACGGCCGGCTCGAGACGGTGTCCGCCCCGGGTTCGACGGCGACGACGGCGACCATCCAGATACCGGCCGGCACCACTCTGACCATCACCAATCTGGTGCTGCAGAACATCTCCGGCTCGGGGGGCACCGCACGCATCGAGCGCCTCGTACCCAACCAGCCGGCCGAGAGCCTGCTGGTCGAGAATCTCAACAACCTGACCGATCAGGAGTACAACTTCAACACGCCCATGGTCTTCAGTCACGACGAGCAGTTGGCTCTGCAGGTCAACTGCTCCGGTGACCAGACGGCATGTGACGTCGGGGTGTACTACACCGGCCCAATCACCCAGCCGGCATCGTCGACGACCACCACCATCCCGTAGGCCGGGAGCGCAGAGGTAGGCTGTTCCGGATCGGTTGGGCCAACGCGGAAGGGCTGGTGTGAAGGGCCGTGACAGACGGTCTAGACAGGCAGGAGCCGAACCCGCCGGACCAAAGGGCAACCCTCGGACTGGTTCGTGACCGTCTCACCACCCGACTAGCTGATCCATCGGCCTATCGGATCGGCTCAGTGGTAGCACCGGCCGGATCAGGCAAGTCCCGCCTGCTGGCCCATATCGGTGCCCTCTTCACCGGGCCGGTGGCGTGGTGCGACACCCCCGAACCGGTGCCCAGGAGCGAGCCGGCACTGGTGGCCTGGATATGGGGCGGTCTGGCCAACGCCCTGGATGTGTCCGATGCCGAGGACCCGCCTGAACATCTGGACGATCTGATCGCCACGGCCCGCCCCGACAGCGGTCCGCTGCTGATCGCCATGGACGACGTCCACCTGATCGAGGGGAGTGAGGCGGAGACGGCCCTGGACGCTCTGATCGCCCGGCTCCCCGGATCATGGCGGGTGATCCTGGCCTCCCGTATGAACCTGTCGATCGACCTGTCCCGGCTGCGGGTCTCGGGCGATGTGGTCGACATCGGCCCCGACGAACTGCGCTTCCGGACCTGGGAGGTGGAGGAGCTCTTCCGGGACATATACGGCCAGCCACTGGTGCCCGAGGACGTAGCCGCCCTGACCCGGCGGACGGCCGGTTGGGCCGCCTACCTGCAGATGTTCTATCTGGCCACGTCGCGCCGGCCAGTGGCCGAACGGCGGATCATACTCGGCAGTATGCAGCACCGCACCCGACTGGTCAGCGAGTACCTGGCCCGCCACGTGCTGTCCGGTCTCGACCCCTCGTTGCAGGACTTCTTGATCCGCACCTCCGTGCTGCGCCGGCCGAGCGGTCGCCTGGCCGACGAGTTCCTCGGATGGGAGAGCGGGAGTGCGGCCATGCTGGCCGAGCTCGAGCGCCGCCGGCTGTTCACCGAGCACCTGGCCGACGACAGCTACCGCTACCACGCCGTCCTGGTCTCATACCTGGACGGGAAGCTGGTCGAGACCTTCGGGCTGGACGCCGCCCAAGCCGAGCACCGGCGGGCCGGCCAGCTGCTCGAGACGGCGGGCTGGACCGAAGAGGCGTTGGCCGCCTACGCCCGAGCCGAGGACTGGGAGGCCATGGCCCGCCTGGTCGGCCGTACCGGCGCCGAACCGGTAGCCCTCGACGATGCCTGGGCCGACGCGTTGCCGCCGAGCGTCCTCGGATCGGATCCGCTCCTTCTCATGGCCCAGGCCCGCAGTGCGATAGGGCGGGGGTCGCTCGACGAGGCGGCGGCGTTGCTCAGGCAGGCGGAGACGGTGGCGGCATCGGTATCGGTAGCCGAACGCTGCCGGGCCCAGCGCGAGCAGGTGCTGGCCTGGACCGAAACCAATCGACCGATGCGCAACGACTGGATCGGCTGGATCCGGCGGGCCACGCAGCGGCAGCCGGCGGCCGCCCCGACCGTGCCGCTACCCGGCCCGACCGGACGCTTCGCCGAAGGCTGCGCCCTGTTCCTGGCCGGGGACATGGCCGGCGGCCAACGGGTCCTGAGATCGGTGTCGGCCCACCCGGACGCGCCGGCGATCGCCGCCGCCGGCGCCGCGTTCATCACGTTGGTGTGCGCGACCATGCTCGGCCGGCCGCCGGCGGCCGAGTCCGTGGCCCAGTTGCGGGAAGAGGTCGAAGCCTCGGGTATCCGCTGGTTGAACAGGATGATCCGGGCCGCGCTGGTCAGCAACGACAAGTCCGGCGACGATGCCATCGAGGACCTCATCGCCGCATGCGAGCGGGAGGCCGATCGTTGGGGGGCGGCGGTGATCCTGGCCGCCGACGGCATACGCCGCCTGGTGCGCGCCGGGCCGGGGGCGGAGGCGGCGCTGAGCGGCGCGGCCGAGTCGTTCCGGGTGCTGGGAGCGGCCACCATCGAATCCACCCTGGTCGCCTACGCATCGCTCGCCGCCGTTCAGAGTGGGCAGCCGGAACTGTCTCGCCGCCTGGCGCTTCGCGCCCGAGCGGCTGGAACCGCTCTCGATGTTCCTGGCGCGGTCGCCGTCGCGTCCCTGGCGTTGGCCGCCGACGGGGACAGTTCGGCCGCCGGCGACGCCCGCCGCCTGCTCGAAGGCTTCGGCACCTGGGCCTGGCACGCCGACCTGGTCCCGGTCGACGCCCACGCACCGGCGGTCCCGGATGGGGGACGGTCGCTGGCGGCGACCCCGGCCACGGCGGCTCCGACCCCAGCGGGCCGTCCTCCGGGCCGGATGAGATGCCTGGGGCGCTTCGAGTTGGAGATCGACGGCGTCACTTTCGATGAGGCATCGGCCAAACCGATGGAGCGGTCGCTCCTCCATCTGCTGGCCTCGCGCGCCGGGTCGGCGGTCCATCGCGAGGAGCTGGTGGCCGCCCTGTGGCCGGAGGCCGACTCCGAAGCCGGCCGGCACCGGCTCCAGGTGGCCGTGTCCTCGCTGCGCAAGCTGACGGGCAAGGCGGGCGGTGAGCTCATCGTGCGGGCCGGCGATTCGTACCGCATATCCCTGCCCGAGGGATCATCGGTCGACGTGGTCGAGTTCCAGGCGGCCATCGGTCGGGCTTCGGAGGCGCGCAGTGGGTCCCGCCGGTCGGCCGAGCGGGTGGCGCTGGAAGCGGCCTTCGCCCTGTACGCAGGACCCCTCCTGCCGGCGGATGGGCCGGCCGACTGGGTGGTCGAGACCCGCCGATGGCTGGTCAACCAGTACACCGACGTGTGCGCCCGACTGGCCGCCATCCTGCTC
This sequence comes from Acidimicrobiales bacterium, assembly GCA_035551615.1. GTDB lineage: Bacteria > Actinomycetota > Acidimicrobiia > Acidimicrobiales > Palsa-688 > JAKCDU01. Next base: position 3,783 of record DASZNC010000134.1, on the reverse strand, counting down.
GACGAAGACGAGCCCCGACCGGCCGGACGGGTGGCCCGCTCCGGCCTGGCCGCCGATCGGTACCGGGACGATCTGTGGAAGCTGGTCATCGACGGGGCGGAGGGGGCGGGTAACCACGCCGAGGCCGAACAGGCCCGCCGCGATTATGAGTCCGTTCTGTCCGATTTGGGCGTCTGACCGGAGGTCGGCGGTCAGGCCGACCAGGTTTCCTGCCTCTGAAACTGCCCGAAAGGGCCAGAATTTTTGTCCCGTTGAGCGCCCGTTGAATGCCCGTTGAAGCGTTTGAGCCACGATTCGTGGTGGAGAGCCGGACGGGGTTCTCCTTCGCTCTGAGTTTCCGGGGGTGGCAGTTGAGCTTGACCAGCGGGCGCGTACGGGTGCTCGTGGAGGCATCGGACCCGGTGTCGGCCATGGGCATCAGCGGTGAGTTGCGCCTACGAGCGGATGTTCAGGTGCTCGACCCGATCGACCACCTGCTGTCCGATGTGACCGTTCTGGTCAGCGACGATGTCGACAACATCACCGTCACCCGGATCCGGTCCCTGCACCGTGACGGGTGCGCCCGGGTGGTGCTCGTCGTCACCCGGCTGGAGGACTCGGGCCTGCTGGCCGCAGTCGAGTCCGGGGCGTGCGGGATTCTCCGACGATCCGAAGCCAACTCCGAGCGCATCGCCGAAGCGGTGATCACGGCGGCGCGAGGCGACGGTTCGGTCCCGCCCGACCTGCTCGGCCGCCTGCTCAGCCAGGTGAGCCGGCTGCAACGCCAGGTCCTGGCCCCCCGGGGTCTGTCGCTGAACGGTTTCACCGAGCGTGAGGTCGACGTCCTCAAGCTGCTGGCCGAGGGGTGGGACACCTCCGAGATCGCCACCAAGCTCTCCTACAGCGAACGGACGGTGAAGAACGTGATCCACGACATCACCGCCCGGCTGCAGCTGCGCAACCGGGCCCACGCCGTCGCCTATGCCCTACGTTCCGGGGTGATCTGATGATCAATGAAGTCGACGAGACACTCCGCAATGTGTTCCGGACCGAGGTGGTCAACGACACCGACGTCGATGTGGTGTTCGACGCACCGACGCGCGAATGGGCGTCGCGCCGCAACAAGCCGACCCTCGACCTGTACCTCTACGACATCCGCGAGGACCTGCGCCGGCGTGAGTCCGGGATGCTCGAGAAGCGCGACGAAGAGGGCAAGGTCATAAGCCGCCAGCAGTTGCCGCGGTTCTTCAAGCTGGCCTACCTGGTCACCGCCTGGACCCAACGCCCCGAAGACGAGCATCGTCTGCTGTCGGCCTGCCTGGCCGCCATCATGCGATACACCAACATCCCGACCGAGTTCATGACGCCGTTGCTCCTCGAGTCGGAGATGCCCCTCATGGTGCAGATCGCCTTCCCGCCGCCGGAGAACCGGCAGGTCTCCGATGTGTGGTCGTCGCTCGGCGGTGATCTGAAACCGTCGATCGACCTGGTCATCACCATGCCGATCCTGCCCGACTCGTTCATGGATGTGGCCAAGGTGGTCATGGCCCCCCTCCGGCTGCGCACCTACGGCCACACGACGAGCGACGGCGAGGACGGGACCCGTGCCCTGCGCAACGGCCGCCAGGTACCGGCCGGGACCGGCGACACCGCTTCGTGATAATCGATCCCGTGCCCGCCCGGCTGAGCGAAGTCGAAGCGTCCGCTTCGTACCTGCTGGCCCGGTTGGCGTTGATCGAGGGCCGCGTGCGGGCGGTGGTCGCCCGCCGTCGTCAGGACGACCCGGCCCCGGACGATCCGTTCCGCGGGCTCTACATCTCCGATGAGCAGGTCGACCTCATGCTGTCGAACGGCACCGCGTCACGCCTGATCGATTGGGACGACGACGGGGCCATCCAGGAGCTCGACGCCGAGGCGGCCCGGTTGGAGGAGTCCGGCGAGCAGATCCGGCTGCGCACGCTGGCCCGCCGGGCCGGTCTGGACGTTCTCGACATCGATCTCCTCCTGATCGCCCTGGCCCCCGACCTCGATGTCCGCTTCGAGCGGCTGTACGGCTATCTCAACGACGACGTCTCCCGGCGCCGGGCCACGATCGCTCTGGCGATCGAGCTGGCCGGCTCGACGCCCTGGTCGGCCGATGCCCGCCTGCGCCTCTCTCCCGACGGCCCACTGGTCACCAACGGTCTCGTGCTGGTGGAGGAACCGGACCGTCCCTACCTGTCGCGCTCGCTTCGGGTCCCGGACCGGGTCGCCGCCCACCTGCTGGGTGGTGACCGGCCCGACCCGGGTGTGGCCCACCTGCTGGTGGACTCGGAGGGGCGCACGGCCGGTCCTTTGACCGAATCGCTCGCGTCGGTCATGGCCGGGGGAGTGGACCTCGTGTACCTCCGGGAGAAGGCGGGCGCGTCCGCCGTCGCCCTCGCCGCCGAGGCGCTCGAAACCAGCGGCCGCCCCCCCGTGGTCATCGACCTGGCCCGGCTGGACCCGACCGACGATCCGGCCGACGTCACCCGGATCGCCCGCCGCGAGGCGCTGCTGTCGGGTGGGGGCGTGATCGCCGGCCCCATCGACGACCTGGTCGAACGCACCGGTGCGGCGGTGCGGGCGCTGGCCGCCGCCGCCCTGGAGGGCTCGGCCGGGGTACCGCTCGTACTGCACGGCCGGGTCGGTTGGGAGCCGGGGTGGAGCCGGACCATCCCGGTGTTCGCCGAGGTGGATGCCGACCCGTCGGCCGGGCGGCTGGCGTTCTGGATGGAGCGGCTGGGCGATGACGCCCCGGCCGACCTGGCCGCATCGGATGTCGCCGGCCAGTTCCTGCTGTCGTCGGACCAGGTGCACCGGGCGGTCGACGCAGCCCGGCTGCAGGCCCGCCTGGAAGGCGAGGACATCGACTACCGCCACCTCCGCTTCGGCGCCCGCGCCCAGAACGGCGCCGGGCTCGAACGGTTGTCCCGGCGCATCCAACCGCATGTCGGCTGGGACGATCTGGTGCTGGCGCCGACCACCGCCGCCTCGTTGCACGAGCTGGCGGCCCGGGCCCGCCGCCGGACCAGGGTGCTCGATGAATGGGGCATGCGACCCGGTGGCGGCCGGGGCCGGGGTATCACCGTCCTGTTCGCCGGCGATTCCGGCACCGGTAAGACCATGTCGGCCGAGGTGGTCGCCGGCGATCTCGGGCTCGATCTCTACACCGTCAACCTGGCGACCGTCGTGGACAAGTACGTGGGCGAGACGGAGAAGAACCTGGAGCGCATCTTCACCGAGGCCGACGGCGTAAACGCCGTGCTCCTCTTCGACGAGGCCGACGCCATATTCGGCAAGCGTTCGGAGGTGAAGGACGCCAACGACCGGTACGCCAACATCGAGGTCGCCTACCTCCTTCAGCGCATGGAAACCTTCGACGGTATTGCCATCCTGGCCACCAACCTGCGGGCCAACGTGGATGATGCCTTCGCCCGGCGACTCGATCTGATCATCGACTTCCCGACCCCGGATGTCGAGCTGCGTCGGGCTCTATGGGACCGGTGCCTGTCAGTCGGAGTGCCACGAAGCGACGACATCGATCTCGACTTCTGCGCCAAGGCCTTCGAGCTGTCCGGCGGCAACATCCGCAGCATCGCCATCACCGCCGCCTACACGGCGGCCGAAAGCGGGCATCCGGTGTCGATGCTCGATCTGGTCAGAGCCACCCAGCAGGAGTACCGCAAGCTCGGGCGCCTGGTGGTTGCTGGTGAGTTCGGTTCCTACTACCCCCTCCTGTCCTCGTAATGGCCGACGCAAGCGGCCTGGCCGGGCGCGGGGGAG
>DASZNC010000133.1:0-6263 GCA_035551615.1 Acidimicrobiales bacterium | reverse complement strand
GCCCGGGCGGTGTGGCCGGAGCCGGTGGACGTGCGTCTGGAGGTGGAGGGCGTGGCGTGGCGGGGGCTGGCGGGCGGGTACGGGACCTTGGAGCGGCGGGAGATGGAGGTGCGGTCGTGGGGCCGGCGGGGTGCGGCCCGGGAGCGGCGGATCCGGGTAGAGCTGCCCGCCGCCGACGGCCGCCTGCACCCGGTCGAAACCGCGGACACGGTCGAGCCGGTCCGGATCCTGGCCGGGTGACCGATGAGGGTCCTGGCGCTTTGGTGCCCCGATTGGCCGGTAACTGCGGCCGGGTTCGAGCCCGCCGAGCCGGTCGCGGTCATGGAGGCGGCCCGGGTCTGCTCGACATCGGTGGCGGCCAGGGCCGCGGGTGTCCGGGTGGGGCTTCGCCGCCGCGACGCCGAGGCTCGCTGTCCCGGCCTCACCGTCTTGGGCCGGGACGTGGCCCAGGAGGCTCGGGCGTTCGAGCCGGTGGTCACGGCGATCGCCGAGTTGACGCCGAAGGTCGAACAAACCAGGCCAGGCCTGCTCAGCCTGGATGTACGGGGTCCGGCCCGGTATTGCGGAGGGGAGATCGCTCTCCGCCAACAAGTGCTGGCGGCAGCTGGATCGGCGGTGCCGGCCGGTGGGCCGCCGCCTCGGGTCGGGATCGCCGACGGCCGGTTCGCGGCGGTCGTGGCGGCGCGCCACGACATGATCGTGGCGGCCGGCCAGACTGGCGTGTTCCTCGCGCCGCGGCCGACATCGGCGCTCGGCCAGTCCGACCTGGTGGACCTGCTCGGACGGTTGGGGGTGCATCGGCTCGGGGAGTTCGCGGCCCTGCCCCGGGCGGCGGTGTTGGCCCGCTTCGGCCGCGACGTGGCCCGCCTCCATGATCTGTCTTCGGGCGTCGACACCGAGCCCATCAGGGTGGAGACCCCGGAGGATCAGGTCGCGGTACAAGTAGAGCTCGACCCGCCGGCCGAGCGGGCCGAGACCGCCCTGTTCTATGCCCGGCCCCTGGCCGAGGATCTGCTGGGGCGCCTGGCCGGGCGAGGGCATGGCTGCGCCCGAGTGTGCATCGAGGCGGAGACCGAGCACGGCGAAGCGATGTCACGGATGTGGCGGGGCGATGACGACACGCTCGGGGTCGAGGAGATCGTGGAGCGGCTCCGGTGGCAGCTCGACGGGTGGTTGAGCGCCACCAGCACCGAGACGGCACCGACCGCGGGCGTCGCCGTGCTCCGCCTGGTCGCGGACGAGGTCGTCCCGGCGTCGGGCCGGCAACTGGCCCTGTGGGGCGGGCGGACCGACGCCGACCGCCGGGCCCTGCGAGGCCTCGACCGGCTGAGTGCCATGCTCGGCACCGGGTCGGTGTACACCGCCGCGCTCGCCGGCGGGCGCTCCCCCGCCGATCGGGTACTGCTCATCCCGTGGGGAGAACCGGCACCTCCGAGCACGGCGGGGCGGCCCTGGCCGGGCCGGCACCCATCGCCCGCGCCGGCCACCGTCTACCCGAGGCCGCTACCGGCCGAGGTGCTCGACGCTGCAGGTACGGCGGTGTGGGTGAGCGCCCGAGGCCTGGTCAGCACGGACCCGGCCCGGTTGTCCGTCGGCCGCGGCCCGGCGGCGACCATCGTCGACTGGGGCGGCCCGTGGACTACCGATGAGAGGTTCTGGGACGCCCAGGCCCGCCGCCGTCACGCCCGGATCCAGGTGTTGACCGACACCGGCGATGCTCATCTGTGCGTGTTGGTGGCCGGGCAATGGTGGGTCGAGGCCACCTATGACTGACCGCTACGCCGAGTTGCACTGCCACTCGAACTTCAGTTTCCTCGACGGGGCCAGCCACCCCGCCGAGTTGGTGGCAGAAGCGGCCCGTCTCGGCTTGGTGGCCTTGGCGGTCACCGACCACGACGGCCTCTACGGCGCCGTCCGCTTCGCCGAGGCCGCCCGCGACGCCGGCTTGGCGACCGTGTTCGGGGCCGAGCTCACCATCGGCTTGACCCGCCGACAGAACGGCATCGCCGACCCCGAGGGCCGCCACCTGGTCGTCTTGGCCCGCGACCCCGACGGGTACGCCCGCCTGTCCCGGACCATCGCCGAGGGCCAACTGGCGGGCGGGACCAAGGGCAAGCCGGCCTTCGACCTCGACGCCTTGGCCGACGCCCACGGCGGCCACTGGCTGGTCACCACCGCCTGCCGGAAAGGCGTCGTCCCCGCCGCCCTCATCGCCGACGGGCCGGCCGCAGCCGGCCGGGCCCTGGACCGCCTGGTCGACGTCTTCGGCCGGCAAAATGTGGCCGTCGAGGTGTGGCACCACGACGACCCCATCGACACGGCCCGCAACGACGCCCTCGCCCGCCTGGCCGTCGGCCGCGGGGTCGATCTGATCGCCACATCCAACGCTCACTACGCCACACCCGGCGGGCACCACCTGGCCGCGGCCGTCGCCGCCATCCGGGCCAGCCGCGGCCTCGACGACATCGACGGATGGCTGCCCGCCGGCCCGGGCGCCCACCTCCGCTCTGCCGCCGAGCAACTTCGGCGGTTCCGTCGTTGGCCCGGGGTGGTCGAACGCGCCGCCGACATCGGCGCCTCCCTTGCGTTCGATCTGCGGCTGGTCGCACCGGCGCTCCCGCCGTTCCCGGTCCCCGACGGCGACGACGAGATGTCCTACCTCCGCCACCTGGTCCACCAGGGTGCCGCCGCCCGCTACGGACCCCGTCATGCGGAGACGACCCCGGGGGCGTGGGCCCAGATCGATCACGAGCTGGCCGTGATCGAACAGTTGGGGTTCGCCGGCTACTTCCTGGTCGTCTGGGACATCACCCAGTTCTGCGTCCGGTCCAACATCCTCTGCCAGGGTCGTGGTTCGGCCGCCAACTCGGCCGTGTGCTTCGCGTTGGGTATCACCAAAGCCGACGCCGTCAAGCTCGGTTTGCTCTTCGAGCGGTTCTTGAGCTCAGAGCGCCACGGGCCGCCCGACATCGACGTGGACATCGAGTCCGGCCGACGGGAGGAGGTCATCCAATACGTCTACGACACCCACGGCCGACGGCACGCCGCCCAGGTCGCCAACGTCATCACCTACCGCCCCCGCTCCGCCGTCCGCGACGCGGCCAAAGCCCTCGGCCACGCCCCCGGCACCGTCGACGCCTGGAGCAGGCAACTCGAACGCTACAGCCGGGTAGGCGCCGCGACCGCGGAGTCGTTCGACATCCCCCACCAGGTCATCGCCCTCGCCACCCAACTGGAGGATTTCCCCCGCCATCTCGGGATCCACAGCGGAGGGATGGTCATGTGTGACCGGCCGGTGGTCGAAGTGGTCCCCGTCGAATGGGCCACGATGCCCGGCCGGACCGTCCTGCAATGGGACAAAGACGATTGCGCCGCCGCCGGCCTGGTCAAGTTCGACCTATTGGGGCTGGGGATGCTCGAAGCCGTCCACCGCACCATCGACCTCATCGCGGCGACCCACGGCGTCACCGTCGACCTGGCCGCCCTCCCCCAAGATGACGAGGTCTACGACATGTTGTCCAAAGCCGACACCGTCGGCGTGTTCCAAGTCGAGTCCCGAGCCCAGATGGGCACCCTGCCTCGCCTCCGACCAGAGAACTTCTACGACCTGGTGATCGAAGTGGCGTTGATCCGGCCCGGGCCGATCCAGGGCGGATCGGTCCACCCCTACCTGCGCCGCCGGGCCGGCAAAGAGACCGTCACCTACCTTCACCCCCTCCTCGAAGAGTGCCTGAAACGCACGCTCGGTGTCCCGCTGTTCCAAGAACAACTGATGCAGATGGCCATCACCATCGCCAACTTCACCCCCGCCGAAGCCGACCAGCTCCGCAGCGCCATGGGCTCCAAACGGTCCCCGCAGCGCATGGAAGCCCTCCGCGCCCGCTTCTATGCCGGCATGGCCACCAACCATGTCACCGGGCCGGTGGCGGACGAGATCTGGGCCAAAATGGCCGCCTTCGCCAACTTCGGGTTCCCCGAATCCCACAGCGTCTCCTTCGCCTACATCGTGTACTCCACCGCCTGGCTGAAACTGCACTACCCCGCCGCGTTCCTCGCCGGGCTGCTCAACAGCCAACCGATGGGATTCTGGGCACCCAGAACCCTGATAGCCGACGCCCGCCGTCACGGCGTCGAAGTCCACCGCCCCGACATCAACACCAGCGACGCCACCGCCACCCTGGAGACGACCGGCGACCCGGAGCACCCGGCCGTCCGCCTCGGCCTGGCCTCGGTCCGCACCATCTCCGACGACACCGCCCAACGCGTGAGATCGGCCGGCCCGTACACCGACCTCGATGACCTGGCCCGCCGCTCCGGGCTGACCCGAACCCAACTCGAAGCCCTGGCTACTGCCGGCGCCACCGCCAGCCTCGACGGACGAAACCGGCGCGCCGCGCTGTGGGCGGCCGGAGCTTTGGCCAGCACCGGCCCGGACCGGCTGCCCGGCATCGTCGTCGGCGCCGACGCCCCACCCCTTCCCGACATGACCGTGACCGAAGACGTGATCGCCGACCTGTGGGCCACCGGCGTCACCGTCGACACCTCGCTCACCGAACTGGCTCGACCCGACCTGGATCGGCGCGGCGTCACCGTCGCCTCCAAACTCACCGGCCTCCCCGACCGCTCGCGAGTCGTCGTCGCCGGCATCGTCACTCACCGCCAACGCCCCGAAACCGCCGCCGGGATCACCTTCGTCAGCCTGGAAGACGAAACCGGCCTCATCAACGTCGTCTGCTCCATCGGCGTGTGGAAAAGATTCCGCAAAGCGGCCCAGTCCGCCTCCGCCATGATCGTCACCGGCCGAGTCGAAACCGCGGACAAAGTGGTCAACGTAGTGGCCGAAAAGATCGAAAGCCTCGACTTGGCCGTGACGGTAAGGGCCCGGGACTTCTGCTGACCAGGTCGGTAGCGATTCCTACGGGCACGCCGTGCTGCGATAGAGCGTGGCCAGTCCAGCCAGGTCGCCGCCCTGATAGGTGCCGTATCCCTGATCCACCGGGTTCATGACGTCCGGTCCGGTGAAGTGCGCCAGCCCGACCGCGTGGCCGAGCTCGTGCAGGAGCACCGGGACCTCGCCGTTGCGAGCCGCGCCGCCTGCGAGGCGGGAAGAGATCTGGATGACGGCGGACTTGAGGCCAACCCCCACGAACTGCTCCTGCATAGCCACATAGGTGACTCCGGCCTTGTCGGCCTGACTGTTTCCCGATGCCAATAGAGATGGCGTCCAAGAGATGGCGATGTCAGCCCCGCTGGACACGGGGCGGAAGCGCAGTCCCGTCGCACCCGCCAGCTGATTGAGGGCGAACCCCGTGTCCGAGGACCACGCGGCCGGAGCCTGCCTGGAGTCGACCGAGACGGTCAGGGTGGCACATCGGCTCCATCCGATGGGCTGCCCCCCTGAACACCCTTCGAAGCGATACTGGGCTCCCGCCGGATACTTGTACGAGGAGCATGAGGTGTTGGGACCCAGGTACGGACCGAGCAGGGAGGTGCTCCGGTGCCCGCCCAGGAATTGGGTTGGCACATAGGCCGCCACTATCACCGCCACTGCGATCAGCACTCCGATGATCTGACGCGTTCGGTTCGAGGGCGCCCTCCGAGGCCTGCGCTCCGACCGGCGAGCCAACTCCTCTCTGTGCCGATCGGGGGCCAGTTGACGGTCCGAGATGGAGGGCTCATGGAACGACGCGGCGGCGACGAAGGATTCGTCCAGTACCGGAAAGGGTCCGGATTCGTTCTCCTCGTCCATCTCCCCCATCGCCCCCGGTTCATTGCCGCAGCTGCCTGAAACTATCAGGCTTCTTCGAGAAATCTCATAAAGCGCACAGGACGGCTTCAGCTCGAGTTGCCACGCTCACATCGTGCTCAAGGTGTACCAGGAGGTCTCACCCGACGGTTATGCCATCTGCCGGCCGGTTGGGGAACTCGACGCCTTCACGATCAGCGACTTCCGCCAGGCCTTGGCCGACATGTCAACCTCGAGTTGCTTGGTGATCGATCTATCGGCAGTTCCATTTGTTGATTCGGCCGGCTTGGGCGCGCTCATCGGCGGGATCCGCCGCACCCGGGAGCTAGGCGGTCGGGTGGCCCTGGCCTGCAGTCGTCCCGCCTTGGTCCGCCTTCTTTGCAGCACTGGGTTCGACCGGGTCGTGACCGTCTCCGACACCGTCGCCGCCGCGGCGGCCATTCTGACGGGCGAGCCGAACGACGTCGCCGCGATCGGGGCGTAGCGTCCCAGACCCATCTGCACGGCCAGGTCTCAT
>DASZNC010000132.1:0-2808 GCA_035551615.1 Acidimicrobiales bacterium | reverse complement strand
GGTGGTCGAGTCGTCACTCGGTGCTCGAGTTGACAGTTCGTGTACGTATACGGGGCACCAACTGACTTCTCGGGGCGCAACTGCCATCTCGATGCGGTCGCCGGGTGGTCGAGTCGTCACTCGGTGCTCGAGTTGGCAGTTCGTGTACGTATACGGGCATCAACTGACATCTCGGGACGCAACTGCCATCTAGACGCAGCGGTGGGAGCTCGTCGAGCCAGACTGCGGCGCCGGGCCACGTCCGGCTACAGGCGCTTGGGTGGCCCCACCCGGGGGCGAGCGAAGCGCCCGATGCCTCGCACCGGGCCGGCCTCCGCCACCCTCACGCCGGTCCCGGCCGGCCCACCGGCGGCGGCCGGCGCCGGGCCATTGGCACTCATGGGCCCGAGCAGACGGGGCAGACGCTCGGGTTGGGCGGCCAACGCGATAACGCGACTCCGAGGCCGACCGGCAGGATGAAGGCCATGATGCGGCCGCCCCGGTTGTGGTTGGTCGACGCCACAGCTAGGGGCAGATACCGCCTCGCCAAACTTTGACTGTTCATCCTGACTCCCCCATACGTAACGGCGTTACCCTCCGACGCCGAAGACGCAATCCCCTTCAATTCGGACAAAGGAGAGAACCTGGTGCCTCCCCACCCCTTCAAACGGAGCCGGATCGGCTAGGGGTGGGGCTGGTGATCAGCCCTGGAAGAGACCGAACACGGAGCCCAGCGGGTCCACCAGAACGGCGAACCGACCGGTGTCGGGCACGTCCTGCGGTCCGACGACCAGCGTGGCGCCGGCCGTGGTCGCCCGCTCGGAGTCGGCGTCCACGTCGGCCGTCCCGAAGTAGACCAGCCAGTGGTCGGGTACCTCGGCCGGCATCTGCGTCGGTCTGGGCATGGCCGCGCCGATGGTACGGCCGTTGATCTGGGCCTCGGCGTATTCGTCGGTGCCGCCCCATGACCACCCGAACACATCCGAGTAGAAGGACCGGGACTTGCCCAGATCCCTGGTGTTGAGCTCGTTCCAGACCAGGGCGCCCGGCTCGTTGACCAGTTGCGCCCCCGGATGGTCGCCCGGCTGCCAGGCAGCGATGACGGCTCCGGTGGTGTCCGTGTACACGGCCATCTTCCCGGCGGTCATGACGTCCATCGGTCCGAACAGCGTGGCGCCGCCGGCGTCGGCCACCTTGGCGGTGACCGCTCCGATGTCATCGACATTGACATACGTCGTCCAATGCGGCGGCGACGGGTCACCAGGGGCGGACGGGCTGACGGCGGCGATCAGCTTCCCGCCCTTGCTGACCATCGTGTAGTGCCCCGACTCCTCGCCCAGGTCCTGGCTGTCCCAGCCCAGTAGGGAGGAGTAGAACCCGAGCGCGGCGGATACGTCGGAGGCGGTGTAGTCAACCCAGGACGGCATGCCGTGCGGATAGGTGGTCATCTCCATAACGGTTAGCGTAGGGCCCGGATGCGACCTCTCACGTCGAAAGCATCCGGATCGACGGAGGCCACCCGGTTGAACAGATCGCGGGCGCGGGGCACGTCCCCGGCCCGTTCGTACAGGTCGGCGAGCGCGTACCACTGGCGCAGATGGCGGTCCTGGGGCTTGGCCACCTTGCGGGCCGCCTTCTCCAGCATGGTGATGGCGCCGGCCAGGTCGCCCTGATCGGCCTTGCACCCGGCGGCCACGATGCGGCCTTCGGCGACCAGGTCCCCGCTCGGGGAAGCCTCCCGCAGGTCGTTCCAGACGGCTTCGGCATCGTCGTAGCGGTGGAGGGCCCGGTAGCAGTCGGCCAGGACCGGGTGCTGATCGTAGGAACCAGACAGCTCCCGGAACGTTTCCAGCTGGCGGGCGGCGGCGACCCATTGGCCGGTGCGGTACAGGACCAACCCGTACAGCTCCCGGACCGTCGCGCTGGCCGGCACCTCGTCGGACAGGCCGCGCAGGATGCGCCGGGCCTCCTGGTAACGCTCCTTCTCGTAGGCGTAGGTCGCATCCGCGATCCGGTTGGCCAGCTTGGCCCCACGGTCGGCACCCGCCACCTTGGCCAGTTCATCGACAACCGGGCGGGGCAACTTCTTGCGGTGGCCGCCAGGGGACGGGGAACCCTCCCGGCCGGTCGCCAGGTCGCGGGCCAGAGGGGCGCCCGGCTTGGCCGGCGCCGGCGTCGGTGCCTCCGGCTCCGGTTCGGGGTCGAGGACCCACGTCTCCTCCGGTTCCCATTGGGTCGTCTCGCCGGGGCGGCCGTCCTCGGCCCGGGCCACGGCCTGGCGCCAGAGCTCCGACGCCGAGGGACCCTGGTCTCCGTGGGTTACCTCCTGCGCCCCCCGCCGGGCGACACTGCCCCAATTGCGGTTGACCGGCGGGCCGGAGCGGTCCTGGTCGCGGTTTTCGCTGCGGCCCCGGAAACCGCCGGTCGGGCCCTGATCTCGATCGCGGTCCGACCTGGTCCGATCGCGATCGTCGCCACGGGGGTTGCGGGTGCGATCGCCGCCGCCGTACTGGCGGGGCGGGTTGCCGCTTCCATAGCGAGACCCGCGGTTGTCCCCGGACCGGCTGTCGCCCCGGGACCCGCTGTCACGGTTGTACGGGGGCCGATCGTTGCCGAAGGCCCGCCGGCTGCCCCCCGAGCGGTCGCCGCCGGTAGGATCGTCGCGCCGGCCGCGGCCGTCTCCACCGCGGTAACCGCCGCCACCGGCCGGTCGGCCGCCGCTGCGGTTCTGCCACTGGCGGTCCCCATCCCGGCGGGGGCCGCTGCTGTTGGGTCGTTCGTCATCGCGTCGGTATCCGCCGCTGCTGGGACGTTCACCATCGCGTCGGT
>DASZNC010000131.1:0-4485 GCA_035551615.1 Acidimicrobiales bacterium | reverse complement strand
TCTGATTCTCCTGCGGTGCGTTTACCCAACTGGACAGACGGGCCACAACGACGGATGGGCGCGTCGAGGTCTCCTGCGTTGCGCGGCCCGCTACAGCTACACGGAGGGGCTGGGCCTTCAGTGCAGTGGCAGTCGGACTGGCGACGGCAGGCGGTACGACGGCCATGCTCAGCCGGTACTGAGCGATGGAGGGCGGCAGTCCGGGGACCACAGGCCGTCCCACGCCGATGCGATGTCGGCCAACGGATCGGGGGTCACCGAGCACGGTGTGTCCAGCACCATGGTCCGGCGCTCGGGTGCGGTGTAGGCGGACCAGGCACCTGCTTCCGGGATCTCGGGCGTGCCGTCCCGGGCGAAGGAGGCCCAGGCGTGCATGTGCTGGCGGGCCAGTACATCGGCCTCGGGCCCGGCCCGGAGGAACTGGCGCCAACCGCCGCGGTCAAGGGTGTCGAAGGAGAAGGGCAGGTCGATGGCGTGGAAGGCGCCACGGTCCCACTCGCCCGGGGCGGGTGGCCCGCTCCAGGCGAACTCGGCGACGAAGGTGCGGCCACCGTTGCCGGCGTGGCTGTCTGCGACGCGGCGGGCCGGGAGGCGCATGACACCGTCGGTCTGGATGGCCGCCCAGACGTCCGATCCCTGAGTGCGGCCCTTGGCGGCGAGAAGGTCGCCGTAGAACGCCACGAGGTTCCGGGCCCGTTGCCGGCCGGGATCGGCACCAGCCCGGCTGGTCAGGTAGCGGCGGGTCCATTGGCCCAACACCTCCGGGCCGACGGTGTCGGCTTCCGGGTTGGGGTACAGACGCATCTCGTCCGCGGTCCAGCTCATCAGCAGGTCGACGCCGGCTGCCGCTCCCTCGGCGAAGGCGATCGACGGGCTGGCCGGAAGGAGGTCGCCGTCGACGAAGGGGTGGAAGGGCATCGACGTGAGCCCGAGGAGCATCTCCAGGACCGTCGCTTCCTGGGCGGCGAGCAGCTGCTCGACGTCGGTGTCGAGAAGGCGGTGGAGCTGCGACCGGGAGATGTCCGACTGCCGGATGAAGACCTCGGCCACCTGCTCCATGTCGTCTGGGTAGAGGGTGTGGTCGATCCCCGGGCTCTGGAGGATGCAGCGCCGGACCAGCCCCGTGGCCGCCGGCGACGCCAACATGTGGGCCAGCGCGCCGGCCCCTGCCGATTCGCCGAACACCGTCACGTTGGCCGGATCGCCGCCGAATGCGGCCGCGTTGCGCTGGATCCAGCCCAGGGCGGCCAGCAGGTCACGGAGACCGCAGTTCGTGTCGCCCAGGTCCGGGTCACCGAACCACCCGAAGCCGAGTACGCCGAGCCGGTAGTTCACGCCGACGACGATCACGTCCTCATCGGCGGCAAGGCCCGATCCGTCGTAGGTCTCGATGCTCGTGCCACCGGTGAGATAGGCGCCCCCCGGGACCCACACCAGCACGGGCCGATGGCCGTCACCGCCGTCGGGGACCCACACGTCCAGGGTCAGGCAGGACTCGCTGGTGGCCGCCACCTGGTTGCCGGGTATCACCCCGCTGTAGGGGCTGGACGCCGACTGGATGGGCGAGGGGCCGAACGCCGTGGCTTGACGGGTGCCGGCCCAGGGTTCGGCGGGCTGGGGCGCCCGGAAGCGGAGGGGCCCTACCGGGTCAGCGCCGTAGGGCACGCCCAGGAACGACCGCACGTGGCGTCCGGACCTACCGGCCTTGTTGGATAGGCCTTCGAGCCGGCCGGTCTCCACCTCTGCTATCGGGTTCATGGTGTCTCCTCTGGTCGGACCGGTGCCTGGTCGGGTGCCGGGGCCTACTCGGATGGTGTCATGGATGTGCTGCCACGGCTTCGGCTCACGCCGTGGCCGGCGCCGGTACCGGCCCCACGATGATGCGCACCAGCTCCGACGAAAGCACTTCGGCCGAGCTGCCGCTCAGCGCGATGCGTCCGTTGTCCATGGTGTAGATCCGGTCGCTACAGGCCAGCGCCCGTTCCACGCTCTGGTCGACGAAGAGCACGCCGAGACCGTCGTCGGCCAGGGTCCGCAGCACGCCCATGAGCTCGTCCACCACGGTCGGAGCGAGCCCCGAGGCCGGCTCGTCGAGAAGCAGCACTCGGGGCGCACCCATCAAGGCTTGCCCGATCGCCACCATCTGCTGGCCACCGCCGCTCAGGTCCCCGGCGGTCCGGTCGATGGCCTCCTCCAGCAGCGGGAAGAGCTGGAGCACCCGTCCCATACGGGCCTGCTCCTCGGCCCGGTGGTGGGTCGGGCTGGCGCTCAAGCCAACCAGCAGATTGTCGCGCACGGACATCTGAGTGAAGATCCGCTTCCCTTCAGGCACGAGGGCGAGCCCCGCGTTGGCCACCTTGGAGGGCGCCGCTTTGCTCAGGTCACGCCCGCCCACGGTCACCACCCCGGCGTTGGAGCCGCGCCGCAGGCCAGCAATGGCGTGCAGCGCCGTCGTCTTGCCGGCGCCGTTCCGGCCTATCAGGGCGACCAGCTCGCCGGCCCGCACCTCGAGATCGACCCCGGCGACGGCGGTCATCCCCCCGTAGCCGGCCCGTAGCCCACGAACGGCCAGTAGCTCCTCGCCCACCGTGCCGGTGGAGGCCGCCCGGCGGACAGGACCGGCTTGCTCGGAGCCGAGGTAGGCCCGCCGCACCTCGGGGTGGGCGGACACCTCGGCCGGACTGTCCCGCACAAGGACGCGGCCGTTGTCGAGGACAGTGACGAAGTCGGCGGACCCGAAGACCACAGGAAGGTTGTGTTCGATCAGGGCCACGCCGACGCCCCCGGCCGCCACCGCAGCCACGGCATCGAGGAGCGCACCTGTCTCGGCCTGGCTCAGCCCGGCCGCCGGCTCGTCGAGGAGCAGGATGTTGGGCTCGGCGGCCAGCGCCCGTGCCACCTCGACCAGTCGCTGGGTGCCGTGCGGGAGCAGTCCGGCGGGGATGTCGAGAACGCGGTCGAGGCCGAGCAGCTCTGCCGCGGCCCGGGCCCGACGGCGGACCTCCCGGTCGGCAGCCCGGGCCGCCGGCAGGGCCAAGAAGGATTGGCTGTCCCCGCAGGGGACGACCGGCAGGGCACCGAACTCGATGTTCGCCAGCGCCGGGGCGCCGAGGACCAGCCTGGGGGTCTGGAAGGACCGGGCCACCCCGTGTTGGGCGATGCGCGGCGGGGACCAGCTCCGGATGTCGTCGTCGCCCAGGCGGATGGTCCCCGACTCCGAGGTGATGAACCCCGACAGCAGGTTTAACAGGGTGGTCTTGCCCGACCCGTTGGGCCCGACGATGGCGTGCACCACGCCCGGGTCGAGGGTGATAGCCACGTATACCCAGAATCTCTGTCTGGGTGCCGGCCCCGTCTTTGGCGGTCAGGCCCGGCCTGCCGGGCCTAGCGCTGTCCGGCGCGGACGCCGGCCTCGACCTTATCGCCGAGGTTCTTGTCCACGTTCCGCAGGTAGGTGAAGGCGCGCTGGAGCACCGGCTCGGTCACGCCGGCGAGCAGAGCGCCCACGATGTTGCTGACCAGCCGCTCCCTTGCCGCGTCGTCCATGACCTCCCGGACCAGCGCTCCGGGCTGGCTCCAGTCGTCGTCCTCAGCGTGCTCGACATAGGCGGCGCGCATGATCTCGCCGTCGGCGTACCAGCTCGCCGGCATGTAGTGCTCGCTGTCCGCCTGCGGACCGCCCTTGGAGTTCGGAAAGTACACCGGGTCGGTCCGGTTGACGATCCGCATCGCACCGTCCTTGCTGTAGGTGTTCACGGGTGCGACGGGAGCGTTGACCGGGATCTGCTCGTAATTCACGCCGAGCCGGGCCCGGTGCGCGTCGGCGTACGAGAACAGCCGGGCCAGCAGCATTCGGTCCGGGCTCGGGCCGATCCCCGGCACCAAGTTGTTGGGCTGGAAGGCGGCTTGCTCGATCTCGGTGTGGTTGTCGACAGGGTTGCGGTCGAGGGTCATCTTGCCCACCTCGATCAGCGGATAGTCGCGGTGCGGCCACACCTTGGTCAAGTCGAACGGGTTGAACCGGTAGGTCTTGGCGTCCTCGAACGGCAGGATCTGTACCTTGAGCGTCCAACTCGGGTGGTCGCCGCGCTCAATCGCCTCGTACAGGTCCTTGGTGTGATAATCGGGGTCGGTCCCGGCCAGCCGGTCGCCTTCGGCCTGGGTCCAGAAGTCGATGCCCTGGTCGGTGACGAAGTGGTACTTCACCCAGACCCGCTCGCCCTGCGCGTTGATCCACATGTAGGTGTGGCTGGAGTACCCGTTCATGTGCCGCCAGCTCTTCGGGAAGCCGCGGTCGCCCATCAGCCAGATCACCTGGTGCGCCGTCTGCGGCAGGAGCGTCCAGAAATCCCACTGCATATCGTTGCTGCGCAGGTTGTTCTTGGCCAGCCGCTTCTGCGACCGGATGAAGTTCTGGAAGTGCATGGGGTCCTTGACGAAGAAGACCGGCGTGTCGTTGCCGACCATGTCGTAGTTGCCCTCGCT
>DASZNC010000130.1:0-14278 GCA_035551615.1 Acidimicrobiales bacterium | reverse complement strand
CAGTCGGCAGAGCACAGCCATGGTAAGGCTGGTGTCGTCGGTTCGATTCCGACAGGGGGCTCGGCGGCGTAGCTCAGTTGGTCAGAGCACTCGGCTCATAATCGAGTTGTCGTCGGTTCAAGTCCGACCGCCGCTACCAGTAGTTCCGACAGGAGAGAATCGACGTGCCGAAGAACGAGAAGAGGGTGAAGGTCACGCTGGCCTGCGATGTCTGCAAGCGGCGTAACTACATCACCATGAAGAACAAGCAGAACGATCGTGAGCGGATCGAGATGAAGAAGTACTGCCGCTGGGATCGTCAGCACACCCTCCACAAGGAAACCCGCTAATCACCACCGACGCCGCCCGCTCCCGCCGGCGTGACCGGCTGCACAGCCTCCGGCACTGGCGCGACGGGGCGGCGGCCGGCGACGGCACTGAGGCCAACGCGCCCATCGCCGCCGACGAGATGAAGGCGCTGGTCGACGCCGCCCGCGAGGGAGACGAGGCCGCCCTGGACGATCTGGTCCGGGTCACCTACGGGGGCACCTACACGCTGGCCTACCGCTTGACCGGCAACGAGGACGACGCCCGCGACGTCGTCCAGGACGCCTACCTGAGGGCCTATCGGGGTCTCCGGCGCTTCCGGGGCGACGCCCAGTTCACGACCTGGCTGTACCGGATCACGGCCAACTGCTCCGCCAACCTGCTGGCCAAGCGGGCCCGGCACCGCACCGAGACCCTCTCCGAGGACGAGCCGGTGATCGACCTGCGCCTCGATGCCGACCCGGAACGGAAGGTGGCCGGTTCGGACGATCGGGCCCGGATCGCGTCCGCCCTGGCCGAGCTGCCGTGGCGCCTGCGCCAGGTCATCGTCCTGCGCGACATCTACGACCTGGCCCACGGCGCCATCGCCAAGGAGCTGGGCATCACCGAGGCGGCGGCCAAGGTCCGGCTGCACCGGGCCCGACGCCGTCTGCGGGAGCTGTTGGCCGCCGAGGGCACTGACGCCGGGGCCGGATACGCCACCCGCACGGCGGCCCGAGCCGAGTTGGATGCGGACCTCGATGCGGACGCTGGCTGAGCTGATCCCGCTGCGGACGGCCGCCTGCCGCGACGCCGTCGACGCCGTCGGGATGGTGGCCGCCGGCGACGGTGAGGTCGATCCGAAGCAGGCCGACCATGTGGCCACCTGCCTGCGCTGCCAGGCCGAGGTGGCGGCCTTCCGCCGGGTGCTGGCCACCATGCGAGCCATGCGCGGCGAAGAAATGGCCTTCTCGCTGGAGCGGCGCCAGGTCGTATTCGAGGCGCTACGCGACGGCGAGGCCCTACCCCCGACCTGGGCGGTCCGGGCCGCGTACGTCGGCGGCATCACCGCCGCCGCCGGGGCCGGGGTGATCGTGTGGCTCACCCGCCGCCGGCCCGGGCTGCTCTCCTCCGCCAGCTGAACCACCGGGCGCCGACGCCCGGGTAACCGAGGCTGCCCGCTGGAACCGCCGGTTGACCCCGGGCGTTGAGGTCCGGGTCGTTGCGGCTGGCGGCGAGAGCCGCAGGTCGAGCGGTATCTGTGGCCGGCTCGAATGGCCGTGGGGCTGAGGGTTTGCTGAGGAGACTTCCGGCCTGGCCCGAGCGGTCGGAGATGCCGCAGTAGTACCTCTGCTCGGCCCTTTCGCCGATTCCCTCGACGGTCCGAAATGGTCCGTTCCATTCAGTGACAACAAACACGTAGGAATCGGCCGCGAGAAGGGAGAACCTGGAGGTATGTCCCCCCTGGAGCGGGTGAGTGTCACCAGCACTGACGCCAACCGGGGTGAGCACCGCTACACCTGCGGGCCCAAGGGGACGATGACTAATGCAGGCTCCTGGCAGGGTAGTGATTCTGACAGGAGATGTGCCGTATACCACTCGCCCCCCCGAGAAAGCACCCCGGCATGAGCGCTCTTCGTACTCACGATCCCCTCGATGGCCTGACCCGACGTGACAAGCGGTCGTGGCGGTCGATGGAGCGTCGAGCCCATCACGACCACGAAACCGATCAGCTCGCGACCCTGCTCGGACTGGCCGCCGCCGGCGTGGGTGTCACCTCGGTGTCGGAGACCGTCGAAGGTGGTGACGCGTCGCGTCCCGCCCCCCCGGTCGAGATGATCCTCGACGGCCGCCGGCTGCAGGCCGGGCGGATGCCGCGCATGTCCCTCGCCAAGCTCCGCGACGCCATGGGCAACATCGCCGCCGTGCCCCTCACCGCCGTCGGCCGCTACGGCCCGTACTGGGTGCTGACCTTCCGCCTGGCCACCGAGCAGCTGGTCATCCTGGCTGAGCATCTGACCCTGATGCCGGACTGGAGCGGGGGCGGCGGGCGGGAGATGGTCTCCGCCGGCCCGCTCTCCACCCTCGGCATCTGAGCCTCCGAGCATCCGTTCCGGGCGTAGCGGTCAGGCCCGACCGGCCGTGATCCTCCGGGCCGCGGCCGCGCCGGCGGGCCGCCGGGTGGGTTCGCGGCGCCCGGTGCTATCCTCGCGGGCACCCCACCGCAGGTTGCCCTGCAGAGGGCAGTAGCTCAATTTGGCAGAGCTCCGGTCTCCAAAACCGGCGGTTGGGGGTTCGAGTCCCTCCTGCCCTGCTCCCCGACAGCGAGAAGAGCCCACATCGTGGAAAGCATGAACCGACAACAGAGGCGGCTGATGCAGCGTCAGGGCCAGATGACCGAGGACGGTCAGCCGGCGCCCCGCCGCCCTGAGGCGAATGAACGGCCGGCCACCCGGCGGCCCGTCGCAGGCGCACCGTCACGGCGCTCCTCGCCCCGTGAGTTCCTCCACGAGGTGAACGTCGAGCTGCGCAAGGTAGCATGGCCGACCCGAGTCGAGACGACCAACTATGCCACGGTGGTGTTCATCGCCCTGGCGGTTCTCATGGCTCTGATTTTCGTGCTGGACCTCGGCTTCTCCAACGTCGCCAACCAACTCTTCAAGTAGCGGTCATGTCTGACGATTTTTCTCCCACCCCTGAACAGAGCGCGGCCCCGGTCGAGACCGATGACCGCGCCCCCGACGAGCTGGCCGCCTCCGGCGCCCCCGACACCGACGCCGCTCCGGCCGCCGGATCGGAGGCCGAGGCCGACGTCGCCGACGACGAGGAGGAGGCGCCGCCGGCCCCGCCGGAGAGCCCCTACGACCGTTCCGGCTCGTGGTATGTGATCCACAGCTACGCCGGCTACGAGAACAAGGTGAAGTCCAACCTCGAAAGCCGTATCGCCTCCATGAACATGGAGGAGCGCATCTTCGAGGTCGTCATCCCGATGGAAGACGTCATCGAGTTCAAGAACGGCAAGAAGCAGGTCGTCTCCAAGAAGCTGTATCCCGGCTACCTCTGGGTGCGGCTCGACCTGGATGACGACTCCTGGTACGTGGTCCGCAACACACCCGGCGTGACCGGGTTCGTGGGTCTGGGGGCACGGCCTACTCCTTTGTCCCGCAAGGAAGTCGAGAGCGTCCTGCTGGTCGAGGTGGCGGCCGAAGCCGAAGGGGCCCCCGCCCGCAAGGGTCGACCGCGGGGCATGGAGTACGACATCGGCGAGTCGGTCCGGGTGAAGGAAGGCCCGTTCGCCGACTTCACCGGCACCATCGCCGAGATCAACGAGGACCAGCTGAAGCTGAAGGTCCTGGTGAACATTTTCGGGCGGGAAACGCCCGTCGAGCTGGACTTCGCCCAAGTGGCGAAGCTGTAAGGGAGCATTCATGGCCAAGCGCCGCGTCACCGCCATCGTCAAGATTCAGCTGCCCGCGGGCAAGGCCACGCCGGCCCCCCCGGTTGGTACCGCCCTCGGTCCCCACGGCGTCCAGACCATGGACTTCGTGAAGCAGTACAACGCCGCCACCGAGGACAAGGCCGGCCAGGTCATCCCGGTCGAGATCACCATCTTCGAGGACCGGACGTTCAGCTTCGTCCTGAAGACCCCGCCCGCGCCCGTGCTCATCCGCCAGGCCGCCGGGTTGGAGAAGGGGGCGGCGTCCACGGGCAAGGAGACCGTCGGCACCATCAGCGACGCGCAGCTGACCGAGATCGCCCAGATCAAGATGCCCGACCTCAACGCCAACGACATCGAGGCGGCCAAGGCGCAGATCGCCGGGACCGCCCGGTCGATGGGCATCAAGGTCGGTTAGTTCATTACCGGCGGCCCGGGACGACCTCGCCCGGGCGCCGTTCTTATCCATACGAGGGAGACAGGAAGCAGAACATGTCGACTAAAGGCAAGAAGTACATCGATGCCGCCAAGCGCTTCGATCGCACCCGGGTGTACGCCCCGAGCGAGGCGCTGTCGCTGGTGAAGAGCCTGGCCACGGCCAAGTTCGATGAGACCGTTGAGATGTCCATCCGCCTGGGCGTGGACCCCCGGAAGGCCGATCAGGTCATCCGCGGCACCGTCGCCCTGCCGGCCGGCACCGGCAAGACCGTCCGGGTCGCCGTGTTCGCCGCCGGCCCGGCCGCCGAGGAGGCCCGGGCCGCAGGCGCCGACTTCGTCGGCGCCGATGACCTGGTGGCCCAGGTCGACGGCGGGATGATGGACTTCGACATCGCCATCGCCACCCCCGATCTCATGGGCCAGGTCGGCCGGCTGGGCCGGAAGCTGGGCCCGCGTGGCCTGATGCCCAACCCGAAGACCGGCACCGTGACCACCGAGGTGGGCAAGGCCGTCACCGACTTCAAGGGGGGCCGGGTCGAGTACCGGGCCGACACCCGCTCGCGCGGCGTCGTGCAGGTCCCGATCGGCAAGGTCAGCTTCGAGCCGGTGGCCCTGCTGCAGAATTTCCGGGCGGTGATGGACGAGGTGCAGCGGGCCAAGCCGGCTGCCGCCAAGGGCAAGTACATCAAGTCGGTGGCCGTGAGCTCGACCATGGGCCCGGGCGTGGACGTCGACTCCGGCGCCCTGCGCATCACCGACGAGGATGTCGCCGCGCTGGGCTGACCGGCCCGGAGCCGTAGGCTTCCAATCGAGATGGCCAAGCCCCAATGGATGCCACCGCGCCTGTACCAGTGGGTGAAGCCGCGCTCGCTGGGGCTCCACCTGGTGTTCGTCCTGATCGCCGCCGGCTGCTCCCTGGCCGCCTGGTGGCAGGTGACGAGAGCCATGCAGGGCAACACTTTGAGCTACCTGTACTCGGTCGAGTGGCCGGCGTTCGCAGTGGTCGCCGGCATCGGTTGGTGGCAGATGTTCCATGACACCCCCGAGGACATCGCCCGCCGCCACGACTATCACCGCCGCATGCGCGAAGCCAGCGCGGCGGTCGTGGCGCGCACGCTGCCCCGCTCGGTGCGGGCGTTGACGGTGGAGTCCTCCGAAGTCGCCGGCCGGGCGCTCGGGCCGGCCGGTGCGCCGGCGATCGGTGCCGGCCGTAGCACGGCTGGGATGTCCGGGGCTGGGATGCCGGGGGCGGTCGGGGCCCACGGGACGGCCGGGGTGGCGGGGATGACCGGCACCGCCGGGGCCGCTCTGACCGGGGCCGAGGCGGGCGGCCCGGGGACCTCGCTGGTGCCGACCGGGGCCCTCCCCGACACCGTCGAGACCGACCACCTCCTCGCCGTCGAGGACCTGCCCGACGACGAGCTGGCCGAGTACAACCGCTATCTGGCCACGCTGGCCGTGCACGGAAAGCCCAAGACATGGCGCAACCCCCGGGGCCTGTGATGGGGGGCATCTACCGCCGGTACCAGGTGATGGCCTACCTGGTCGGCGTCATGTTGATCTTCGTCTTCCTGTTCGGATACGTGGGCCATGCGTCCCTGATCGGCTACCACAACTCGAAGCACATCGAGAAGGTCATCGGGCCCATCCACGGTGCCCTCTACATCGTCTACCTGTTCACCGTGCTCCAGCTGTGGCTCAAGTACCGGCTGCGCCTGACCATGGTGGTGGTGATGGTGGCGGCCGGGTGGCTGCCGTTCACCGCCTTCATAGGCGAACGCTGGGCCGCCCGCCAGCTGGCCGAGCACCCGGACGGCTATACTGCACCGGCTACATTCGAATCCGAACTCGAGCCGTAGACATCCGGTACGCACCGACGTGCGTCTAAGTGGGCCACCGGGCCCAGCCTGACGAGGTGAGAGGTGCTTCCTTCTCGGTGGTGCCGCTCGCGCGTCTGGCGCAGCAACCGATCTGAAGGAGGTGACCATTGGATAACCCGAGAGCCGACAAGGTGGCGGTCGTGGACGAGGTCCGCGAGCACTTCGACTCGTCGGACGCCGCCATCCTGACCGAGTACCGCGGTCTCAAAGTGAAGGACCTGGCCGGCTTGCGCCGCTCCCTGCGTCCGAGCGGCGGTGAGTACAAGGTCTACAAGAACACGCTGGTCACGTTGGCCGCCCGCCAGTCCGGTCTGGACGAGCTGGAGCCCATGCTGACCGGTCCCACCGCCATCGCCTTCATCAAGGGTGACGCCGCGGCTGTGGCCAAGGCGCTGCGCGACTATTCCCGCACCAACCCGTTGCTCGTCATCAAGGGTGGCGTGCTGGGCGAGAAGGTCATCGGCCCCAAGGAGACCGCGGCACTGGCCGACCTGCCGTCCCGCGAGGTTCTGCTGGCCCAGCTGGCCGGCGCCATCGCGGCACCCATGCAGCAGTTCGCCAGCCTGCTCCAGGCCCTGCCCCGCAACATGGCCTACGGCCTGGCCGCCCTGCGCGACAAGCTCGAGGCGGAAGGCCCGGCGTCGGCCGCCCCGGCCGTAACGGCCGACCAGCCGGCCGACGAAGAGCCGACCACCGACGGGGCGGCCGATGCGCCGGCTACCGACGGGGCGGCCAATGCGCCGGCGAACGATGAGCCGGCCGCCGATGCGCCGGCGGCCGACGACGCCCCGGCGACCGACGGCGCCCCGGCGACCGACGAGGTTGCCGCCGACGAGACCCCTGCGGCCGAGGTGTCGGCCGCCACCGAAGACACACCGTCCGCTGAATCAGAAGACACTCAGGAGTAGATAACCAATGGCAACCAAGGAAGAGATCCTCGACAGCATCGCCAACCTCACCGTCCTCGAGCTCTCCGAGCTCCTGAAGGACTTCGAGGAGCGCTTCGGCGTAACCGCCGCCGCCCCGGCCGCCGTCATGGCCGCCGCCCCGGCCGGTGGCGGCGGTGGCGAGGCCGCCGCCGAAGAGGAGCAGGATGAGTTCGACGTCGTGCTGACCGGCGCCGGCGACAAGAAGATTCAGGTCATCAAGGAGGTGCGGGCCCTCACCAGCCTGGGCCTCAAGGAAGCCAAGGATCTGGTCGACGCCGCGCCCAAGCCGGTCCTGGAGAAGGTGTCCAAGGAAGACGCCGAGAAGGCCAAGGCGCAGCTCGAGGGCGCCGGCGCCACCGTCGAGCTCAAGTAGCAGAACCCTTCATTACGCCCGACGGGCCCCGCTCCGGCGGGGCCCTCGGCGCGTCCGGAGGCGGTGTTCCGGGGGCGACCGGCGACCGGTGAGGCAGCTGGGCACCGCCGGGGGCCGTGAACCCTGTTTCCTTTTACCAACTTTGTATCAAAACCGCCGAATACATCGGAGAATCTTACAAAGTTGTCGAAAAGTAACAGAGTTCTCCGCCGAATGCGCGCCCCGACCCCCGCCGGCCCAAGGGTCCTTGCGCCGCACCGCCGGTTCGGGGAGGATGGAGGGCGAGGGGATCTGGTCCTAGCGGGACCGGTTGGGTTGCCATGCCTGACTGCGCACGCGAGGAGCCCCAGATGGAATCGAAGACCCACGACGCCCCGTCGTTCACCGTTAGCCTCCGCGGCTACGACCGGATGGAGGTCGACGAGTACCTCGATTCCCTGGCCGAGGCCCTGGGCCAGGTCGAAGAGGCGGAGGACGTCAACCGGGGCCTGCGCAACCACATCGAGCGCCTCAACGCCCGGATCGCTGATCTGGAGCAGCGCATCAGCAGCGACACCCCGAAGACCGGTGCGGTGCTCGGCGAGCGCATCGCCATTCTGCTCGGCTCGGCCGAGGAGACCGCTTCGGAGACGATCGCCCAGGCCGGCAAGGAAGCGGCCGACATGCTCGAGACGGCCCGGGACCAGGTGGCCCAGGCCGAGGACCAGGCCCGCGGGGCCATTGTGCGCGCCGATGAACAGGCCCGCCGCATCGAAGCCTCCGCCCGGGCCGAGGCGGCCGAGATCGTGTCCGAGGCCGAGGCCCGGGCCACTGCCCGCACCCGCCAGATAGAGCAGTGGGCCGAGCAGGTTGTGTCGCACACCCGGGCCGAAGAGGCCCGCATGCTCACCGAGCAGCAGCAGAAGCGCGACGCCGCCGAGGAAGAGCTGCGCCGTTTGGCCGAGCGCCGCGATGCGGTGGCCGGGACCATCACCGACCTGCGGGCGGCCCTGGGCGAGGCCCTCGGTCTGGTCGGCCCGCCGCCGATGCTGCCCGAAGCCAACCATGTCTCGCTGCCGGTCCCCGAGCTCACTGTCGCTGATGTTGCGACGGCCGAGGACGAGGCCGACGAGTCCGACGACACCGAGGTGGAAGCCGAGGCCGACGCCCGCGCCGATGCCGGGATGGTCAGCGACTCCGGCCCGATGACCGCCCTCGCCGGCGAGGTCGATCCGAGCGACGAGATCGAAAGCGTGCAGGTTGTGGAAGGGGCAAAGGAGGACGCCTCCTCCACCACCCCTTTCCCCCACACGGACCCGGCGCAGATGGATGCGCCGGAGGCCACCGCCGTCGAGGTCCTCGACCAGCACGATGACGAGGACGACGTCGACGAGATGCCGTGGCCGGCCGCCTTCCGCCCGTTCGACACGGTGGACGAGAGCGACCAGACCGGCGAGATGCGGGCGGCCGAGGACATGCCGACCAACCAGGAGGACTTCGACGAGAAGTTCCAGGCCTGGGTGACGGGTGCGGAGGGCCCGCGTCACTTCAAGAAGCTGTGAAGGGACGCATCTGGCTGTTCGTCGGCGTCATCGTCGGCATCGCCATCGCCGCCGGCCGGGTGCCCTACCTGGCCGGCGCCGCCCGGTCGCTGGTCGCCACCGCCGAGCGGCTGGTCCTGAGCGGGGCCAAGGACCTGATCAAGAGTGCGGCCAAGCACGGGGCGCCCAAGCGGGTTGTCCAAGGGGTGGCCGGCGTGCTGGCCGTCGTCGTGCCGGGCATTACCGCACTCCTGATGATCGTGGCGGCCAAGGCCAGCCTGCGCATCCGGTCGATCATCGCCCTGCTGATCGTCGCCGTCGGGGCCGCCAGCTTCTTCTACCAACCGCACGGCAAAGCGGCCGGGGTGCTCGTCCTGGCCCTCGCCATCGCCGGTCTGGCCGTGGCCGTAACCGGTCCGCTGGTCGCCGCCCCGCTGGCGCTGGGCGCCGGGCTCATCGGCGCCGAGTTCCTGCCCACGCTGTTCGCCAAGCATTTCGCCGCCACGCAGAGCGCGGTGCAGGCGCTGCACCTGGCCATCTACAACCGGCCCGGCGCCCCGTTCTGGTTGCAGCTGGTCCTGCTGATCATTGCCCTGCTGCCGTTCGCGTGGGCGGCCAAACTGGTCGCCGCCTCCTGACCGGCCGACCGACTGACCGGGCCGACCGACTGACCGCGGAGGCAACCGGTCGGCCGGGATACCCCGGAAGGGGAGCGCCTAGCTGACGACGTCGAGAGCCCGGGTGCGCTGCCAGCGGCCGGCGGCCCAGTCGGGCGTGCCGGCGAGGGGCACCAGCTGCTCCACGGCCGACCGGCAGTCGGCCAGATCATCGCCCCAGGCCACGATCTGCACCCCGGGACCGGCCAGCGGCAGGGCCACCCCGGTGGCCGAACCCTCGGTGGTGCGGGCCGGCGCCCACCGCTCGGCGGGGTGCTCGGGATCGATGACGGCCAGCAGGCTGATGGCCCGGGCGCCCTCGAGCACGGCGGGCGACTCCCAGAGGGGTGAGCCGGGCCCGATGGCCAACTCGGTGCACAGCACCGGCCAGCCGTCGCGCACGATCCGCACCCGTGAGTTCCAGGTGCCCGGCGTGGCTTCGGCCCGGCGCTCGAGTACGAACTCGTCACGCCAGAGCAGGCGGGCGTTGCCGGCCAACTCGATGACCGCCTCGCTGCGGTGGCTGCAGGCGTCGGCGGCCACCCCGGGCTCGGGCCGCCAGGTGAGCATGGCATCGCTGGCCACGTTCGCCGACACGTTGTAGGTGGACCCGGCCGGGCCGCTCCAGACCGGCCGGCGACTGCCGCGGCGGGCCACGGTGGCTCCGGCGGAGTCGATCTCGGCGCAGCAGCCGACACCCACGCCGACGTTGACCGCCAGGTGGTCGCCGGCGATCGGGTGGGCGGCCGACCCGACGAGGGTGGCGCCCCACCGGGACGGCTGGAACGTGTGGGCGGCGGACGCCTTCATCTCGTGGACGATCGGCTCACCGCCGATACCGGCCCGGAACCGGATGGACGCCGCCGCCGACGAGAGCGTGGTCATGATGCGAACGACTTCTGGTCGCGGGCGATGTGCTCCTCGGCCAGGTATTCGAGGGCGGGGGCCCCGAACGAGGGGATCTCCGACAGCGAGCGCATGCTGGTGGCGGCCGCCTCATGGGCCAGCCGGTTGACCTCGGGGGCCATTTCCACGCCCAGGTCCGAGATGTCCACGGGGTCCAGCCGGAGCAGTTTCTGGGCGGCGAAGGCAGGCCCGGCGATCGACGAGTAGGCGGCTGCTTCGGCCGCCTCCTCGGGCGTGGCCTCGGCCACGGCGGCGACGGCACCGACGGCGGTGGGGTAGTGGGGCCGCTGCCGGTTGATGACGGTGGCCCGGGCCAGCTCGTCGAGGAGCGGGTGGTCGGCGATGGTCGTGGCCAGCCGCAACAGGTGGCGGCCCTGATGGCGCGACGCCTGGCGGGCCGCCGGCGACGGGATGCGGGCGTCGAGCTCGGCTTCGATGGTCCGGAACAACGACGAGCACGGGCGCCCGGCGCGGGCGCAGACGGCGGCCGCGGCCACCGCATTGATGACTCCGGCGGTCCAGAGGCGTCCGTAGAGGAACGAGCGCAGCGTCTCGAGGTCGGTGACCAGGCCGACGGCGCAGGCCGCCTCCATCCCGCCCGAGTGGGCGGGATCCCCTGACGGGAACCGGGAATCGGCCAGGAGGAGCTTCAGGGATTCAGACACCGTTCACCTAGAGTACGGCCCGCCTCGAGGGCTGGTTCAGTGCCCGCTCGTCCATTGCTGTGGTTGGCCGCGCGAAGCCGAAATCGCGGAACCGATCTTCTGTAATGACGGAACCCGGCCGAAGTTCGCGATGCGGGAGCTTTGGGTATCAGATGGACGTGACCAGCACCGTCGTCGAAGTACTCGATGAGCAGCACCAGCGGGTGGCTGAACTGTTCGACCGGGTCAGTTCGCCCGAGGAGGACCGTCCCGCCGTCCTGCACACCCTGCTCCAGGAACTGGCCGCCCACGTCGCCGCCGAACGCAGTGCGGTGGCCCCGATCGTCAAGCGGGATCAGTTCGACGACGATCTGGCCGCGGCCCTGAAGGACGACCACGACCGGATGGAGAACCTGATGGTCCTGATCGAGCGCCGGAAGTTCAACTCGCCCGACATCCCCGATCTGGTGTCGCAGCTGAAGCAGGTGTCCGAGGAACACGCGGCCCGGTCCGAGAAGGATCTGTTCCCGGGCCTCAGCGCTCTCCTTTCACCCGAAGAGCAACGTGAGCTCGGCGAGAAGGTGGATGGAGAGGAAGCGATGATCACGTCCCATCCGCACCCCCACCTGCTGTCGCTCGGCCCGGTGGCCGACGTCATGACCAAGGTCGTGTCCCGTTGGGATCGGATGCGGGACCGCACCGTCAACAATCGCCATCCCGATGGGGGCGGCGATCCGTCGATGGGTGGGGCCACCTGAAGTCCAGGTTGCGGAGTGGTTGAATCCTGCTCCGAAAACCTTGACCGAATGGGACTTGTACCGTACCCTAACTCGCAAAACCAGGCAGAAATCGCGATCCGTCCCGGATCGGTTGCGTTAGTGCGCCCGTAGTCCTAGACTGGCCTCTGCCGTGGTCCCCCGCTCTGCGTCTTTTGCCTCTTCGACGCGGGTTCGGCGCGACTCGACGGTAATCATCCGTCCCGCCTTGCCTCAGGAGTAGGTCTTGCCGACTCGTTCCGCGTCCCGGGAGCGTTTCTCCTTCGCCAACCTCGATGAAGTCCTGCCTCTGCCGGACCTCATCTCTATCCAACGTGACTCGTTCCGGTGGTTCCTCGAAGAGGGACTGGCCGACACGTTTCGCGACATCAGTCCTATCGAAGACTTCTCGGGCTCCCTGAAGTTGATTCTGGAGTTCGATCCGACCGACCAGGATCTGCGCCCGCCGCCGAAATTCACGGTGGAGGAGTGCAAAGAGAAGGACATGACCTACGCCGCCCCCATCTTCGTGCGGGCGCAGTTCCAGAACGCCAACACCGGCGAGATCAAGGAACAGACCGTCTTCATGGGGGACTTCCCGATGATGACGGACAAGGGCAC
Organism: Acidimicrobiales bacterium; assembly: GCA_035551615.1. Classification (GTDB taxonomy): domain Bacteria; phylum Actinomycetota; class Acidimicrobiia; order Acidimicrobiales; family Palsa-688; genus JAKCDU01. The sequence continues at coordinate 1,835 of DASZNC010000130.1, read as the reverse complement.
GTTCATCATCAACGGCACCGAGCGGGTCGTCGTGTCCCAGCTGGTCCGCAGCCCGGGCGTGATCTTCCAGCCCGGCCGTGATCTGAAGACGGTCGTGACCGGCACCATCCACCCCTACCGCGGTGAATGGATCGAGTTCGACGTCGAGGCCAAGCCGGGCAAGGAGATCACCGCCGGCTCGCGCGTGGCCCGCAAGCGCCGGTTGTCGCTGTTCGTCCTCCTGCGGGCGCTGGGCTACACCAACGACGACGGTTTCATCGACCGCTTCGTCCGCCACTTCGACTTCCTCGAGGGCCAGTGGGAGAAGGAGCGTGAGCTCGCCCCCACCCAGGAGGAGGCCCTGCTCGAGATCTACAAGCGGGCCCGTCCGGGCGAGCCGCCGAGCGCCGAGTCCGCTCGCGTCTACTTCGAGAACGCCTTCTTCAACTCGAAGCGCTACGACCTCACCCGCGTCGGCCGCTACAAGCTGGACCGCAAGCTGGGCCCCGAGATCGACCGCCTGGAGGAGTTGTTCGGCGTCCAGCTGGACCGTCCCGAGGACGGCTCGGGGGTCCTGTCGCGAGCTGAGATCCTGGCCGCCTGCAGCTACCTGCTGCACCTGGCCAAGGGTGAGCCCGGCTACCGCCTGGACGACCAGGACCACTTCGCCAACCGTCGTATCCGGTCGGTTGGCGAGCTGATCCAGAACCAGGTCCGCGTCGGCCTGTCCCGGATGGAGCGGGTCGTACGCGAGCGCATGACCACCCAGGACGTCGAGGCCATCACGCCCCAGACCCTGATCAACATCCGGCCGGTCGTGGCCGCCATCAAGGAGTTCTTCGGGACCTCCCAGCTGTCGCAGTTCATGGACCAGACCAACCCGCTGTCGGGCCTCACCCACAAGCGGCGCCTGTCGGCCATGGGCCCCGGCGGTCTGTCGCGGGAGCGGGCCGGTTTCGAGGTCCGGGACGTCCACACCTCGCACTACGGCCGCATGTGCCCGATCGAGACGCCCGAAGGCCCGAACATCGGTCTGATCGGCCACCTGGCGTCCTACGGCCGGATCAACAGCTACGGCTTCATCGAGACCCCCTACCGCAAGGTGGTCGAGGGCCGGGTCACGACCGAGATCGTCTACCTGGCCGCGGACGAGGAGGAGCAGTTCGTCATCGCCCAGGCCAACGCCAAGTTGGCCGAGGACGGCACCCTCACCGAGGACCGCATCCTGGTCCGCCGGGCCCCACAGGGTTCCAGCATCCGGGTCGGGGCCACCAGCACCAGCTACGGCACCACCTCCGAGGTCGACTTCGTGCCGCCCGCCGAAGTGGACCTGATGGACGTGTCGCCGAAGCAGATCGTGTCGATCTCGACCGCGCTGATCCCGTTCATCGAGCACGACGACGCCAACCGGGCCCTGATGGGCGCCAACATGCAGAAGCAGGCGGTGCCCCTGGTCAAGCCGGAGGCCCCCTTCGTCGGCACCGGCGTCGAGGCCCGGGCCGCCAAGGACGCCGGCGACGTATTGATCGCCGAGGGCAAGGGCGTGGTCACGGAGGCCTCGGGCGAGCTCATCACCGTGGAGTACGAGCCCGGTCAGACCGACTGGGCCGGCGTCACGCTGGGCCGCAAGGTCTACCGGCTGGCCAAGTTCCGCCGGTCCAACCAGAACACCTGCCTCAACCAGCGCATCGTCGTCGAAGAGGGCGCCCGGGTGGTCAAGAACGACGTTCTGGCCGACGGTCCCTCTACCGAGGAGGGCGAGCTCGGTCTGGGCAAGAACCTGCTCGTGGCCTTCATGCCGTGGGAGGGCTACAACTACGAGGACGCCATCATCCTCTCCGAGCGGCTGGTGCGCG